>JBGSJI010000147.1:0-90383 GCA_041742055.1 Limnoglobus sp.
CGGCAGGTCGGCTACATCGCCGCCGCCTGCAGCTACGCCATGCGGCGGCATATCGACCGGCTCGCGGACGATCACGCCAACGCCAGACTCCTGGCGGACGCGGTCCGCACGGTGACTGCGTTCCGATTGACACCGCCAAACGTGGAGACCAATCTGGTCTGGTTCGAGGTCGATCCCGCCTTCGGCAGCGGTCGCGATGTGGTGGCCAAGCTCAAAGACAAAGGCGTGCTGGTCTCGGCACTCGGCCAGCAGACGGTCCGCATCTGCACCCATCTCGATGCCAGCGCTGCGGACTGTCAAAAGGCCGCCGAGGCTATTTCTTCTCTTTCACGCGGCTGAATTCTTCTTCAATGTCGTCGGGGTCAGCGGTCTTCAATTCGTCCGCGGTGAACGCCAGGATCTTGAGTTTTTCGGTCTTGATCGTGCCCATTTTCAGTTCGTAGTCGATGGCGTCGTTGGTGGCCGTGAACTTGCCGGTGTATTTGGTGGGTGAGTCGCCGTCGCCGACTTCGAGCGTCATTTTGCCATCTTTGGTGAAAACGACGAAGTGCGGCTGAAGCGGTGCTTTACCATTGGACTTCATGAGTTGCCAGCGTCCCGCGAGCTTTTCGGCGGCGGTCTGCTTGTTTTTGGGCACCGGGGCAGCGAGTGCCGATGTCGTGGCGAACGCAATCGCGATGGCCAGCGTAAGAATTCGCGGTGTCATGCCGTTTCTCCATTCCATGAGGGAATGTTAGGCGAAATCCGCGACGAACGCAATGCAGGCCGCGCCACCGACAGACTTGCGGCGTAAACTGTCGAACACGATTCACCGGAGCGATCCATGCGCACACTGTTGTCCCTGCTGGCCGTCACCACGCTCGCCACCGCGGCGGAGCCGACAGTCGATCCGCGCCTGCTCGCCACAGCCCGCACCCTGTTCAAAGACTTGACGTCCGAGACACTGCCCAACGGCCTCAAAGTCGTCATGCTGCCGATTCCCGGTGCCAAGACCGTCACCACCATGGTGGCGTACAAGGTCGGGGCCGGCGATGAGTCGAAGCAGATGACCGGGCTCTCGCACTATCTGGAGCACCTGCTGTTCAAAGGCACTGACAAGCTGGTGCCGGGCGACATCGACCGGGCCACGCAGAAGAACGGCGGGCACAACAACGCTTACACCAACGAAGACATGACGGTCTATCACTTCGACTTCGCGGCGGATCGCTGGATGATTGCACTCGACATCGAAGCCGATCGCATGCGGAACTGCCGCATCGACGACAAGCATGAGTTTCAGCAGGAAAAAGGTGCGGTCATCTCGGAGCTCAAGGGCGGCGAGGATCGCCCGTGGGATCTGGAATACAAGGCGATTCTGCCGCGGCTGTTTGGCAAGGCCGATCCGTATTCGCACCCGGTCATTGGCGAAGAGCAGCACGTCCGGGCGGCCACCGCGGAGATCATCACGCGTTACTACGATCAGTGGTATCACCCGAACAATGCCACACTGGTCATTGTCGGCGGCTTCGACCCCGTCACAGCAATGGCCAAGGTGAAAGAGCTATTTAGCAGCATCCCCAAGGCGGAACTGCCGGAGCGTGTGCCGACGCCGAAGCCGAATCCGCGCGCAAAGCAGGTGCGGCATGAGTTCGCCTCGAAGTTTGATGTGCCGCGGGCAATGATCGGCTTCAATGGCGTCGCAGTCGGCGACCCGGATGACTATGTGTTCGATGTCCTCAGCCAGGTGCTGAGCGGCGGTCGCACCAGTCGGCTCTACCGCACGCTCGTCGAGAAGGAGCAACTCTGTGCGGAAGTGGATGCCAGCAACAGTGCCGGTCGCTATCCGGGCTGGTTCGGTGTCAGCATGGAAATGCTGGCGGGCAAGGATCGAGTGAAGGCAGAGCAACTGCTCTTCGCGGAGTTGCAGGCTCTCGCCGGGAAACCGATCTCCGACGCGGAACTCAAACGCGTCCGGCAGAACATGGTCGCCAGCTACATCTTCGGTCGCGAGAGCGGCCACAGTCTCTGCGACCAGATCGCCCGCAGTGCCACCTACAAAGATCTCGATTATCTCACGACCTACCTCGACAAAGCTCTGGCGGTGACGCCCGCGGACATCCAGCGAGTGGCGAAGAAGTATCTCGATGAACAAGCCGCGGTGGTGGTGTGGTCGATCCCGCCGGAAGCGAAGCCTGCTGGCAAGCGGGGCAGCAGCACTGTCGCCCCGCAGCGGCACGGCAAAGCCGACGCCAGCACCAGCGGTGGTGGATTCGATCTGGCCAAGACTCAGCGCGTCGTGCTCAAGAACGGCATGAAGGTGCTGATGCTCGAGAATCATCGACTGCCGATCGTGGTGGCGATGGCGTCGGTCGCCGATGGCCGGCTGCGGGAACCGCTCGAGAAAGCCGGCGTCGCCGCACTCGTCGGCATGACACTCGAAGAAGGCACCGCCAAGCACACGGGCCCGGAGATTGCCGCGATCATCGAAGACGTGGGTGGTTCACTCAAGCTCAGCGCCAACGGTGGCAGTGTGAAGGTGCTCACGCCTGACACCGATCTCGGTCTGGGCCTGCTGTTTGAGTGCCTCGCACAGCCCAGCTTCCCTGCGGACCGGCTCGAAGCGATGCGGGAGCAATTGCTGGGCGAGATTGCCGCCAATGAATCCGAGCCTCGCAAACGGGCCTCCGAAGCGTTCATGAAGCAGGTCTACGGCGATCACCCTTATGGCCGCCCGAGTCAGGGCAATGCTGCAGTGGTCGAGAAGCTAACGGCCGAGGACTGCAAGACATTTCATCAAGCCCTGTTCGTGCCGAACAACACCACACTGGTGCTGGTCGGTGACTTCGACGCGGCCACGATGGTGGCGAAGCTGGAGGCGATGACCGCCGACTGGAAGTCGGGCGACCTGCCCAAGCTGGCGGTTGTGGCTCCTGCCATCGGCGAGAAGACCGTCGAGAAAATCATCAGCGACAAGACCGCGGCCCAGACGCACGTCTACATCGGGCATTTGGGCATTCGGCGGAACGACCCCGACTATTACCAGCTCGAAGTCATGGACAACGTGCTCGGCGTCGGCCCCGGTTTCACGGATCGGCTTTCGTCCACGCTGCGGGACCGTCAGGGGCTCGCCTACACAGTGCGGGCCAGCATCGCCGGCAGTGCAGGGGAGCAGCCCGGAGCGTTTACGGGCTACATTGGTACATTCCCGGAGAAGTACACTTGGGTGCGTGACGGGTTTATGAAGGAGATCAACCGCCTCCGCGACGAACCGCCGACGGCTGCGGAGGTGGACGCGGCGAAGCAGTATCTGCTCGGCAGCATGCCGTTTCGCCTCGAAACCACAGGCGATGCGGCTGCGGAGTTGCTCGCGATCGAGAAATATGGGCTCGGGCTCGATGCCTTTGACAAATATCGCACCGCGATCGCAGCGGTCACTCCTGCGGATGTGCAGGCAATGGCCAAGAAGCACCTCGATCCCGCTAAAATGATTGTGGTCGCCGTCGGCCCGATCGGCGAAGACGGTCAACCGCTCAAGACGAAAGATGGCGGAAAGAAAGGTGACGGACGATGAAGAAGGATATCGACGCGGCACTCGCGAACTGGGACTACAAAGCCGAAACGATCCAGGCCCGGCAGGTGACGGCACACGACCGCCGCACGGTGCTGCAGATGCGGCTCGACATGGGCATTGTGCAGATGGAGGCGGTTGACCGGCCCGACGGGACCCGCCCACACGGGCACGCGACCTATTTCGACTTTCTCAAGGCGAAGTCCGCAGCCGCCGTCGCCGCGAACCGCGACTTTCAACTCAACGAAGAACACTGCCGCGAGGCCGATCGCGAGTTCATGCAGTTCTACCAGCGGCGCATCTGCTGGCTCACGCTGGGCGAATACCGCAAGGCTGTGGAGGACGCCGACCACACGATCCACTTCATGGACTTCGTCCGCGATCATTCGCCGAGCGAGGAGTTCACGGAGGCCCATGAGCAGTATCGGGCATTTGTGCTGTTTCACCGCACGCAGGCGGCTGCCGCGGCGGATGCGGAAGATGAAGACGCCGAAGGCGCGATTGATGTGCTCCGCTCCGGGGCCGCGGCGATCCGCGAGATCCTCATTGAGGAGGAAGCGGAAGAGTTCGACGAGGAAAACGACCCGATGCTGCTCCAGTTGAAACGACTCGAAGAAGAGATCCGCAGCCGGCACAACATCGGGCTGACGATGCAGGAGCAGTTGGACACCGCGATCGCCAATGAGCAGTATGAAGTGGCGGCCAGGCTCCGCGACGAAATGCGAAATCGCGTCGCTCCGAAGATCGACACGCAAGGCAAGAAAAAGTAACGTCCGGCAACGAGGTGCATATGAGTTCCGGATTGAAAACAGGTCTGGCGATTGTCCTGCTGCTGGCGGCTGTGTTCGGCGTCACAGTGATCTCGCAACTGACGCCCTCGAGCGGCAGTGGGGGAACCAGCTCGGTCGTCACGAGTGAGACCGATCCCCCGCTGGCATTCAGCACCTCGGATCTCAAATACGACCCCAAAGCGGAAGGCGTGGATTATCAGAATCGCATCTTCGAAGGCTTCCTGGAAGTGGGCACTGGCGGCCAGGGCTCGCCTAATTGGATTGGCTTTGTGCTGCGGAATCTGAGGCCATCGGAGGTGGTGCTCTCGGGCCTGCCGCCGAGTTGCGGCAAATGTACCCGGGCCCGCGTTGGCACACTTCCGCACACAGCGATGGCGAAGTACGCCGACGCGATTGCCATGGATGGGTTCCTCTCGCTCGGCGGCGTTCCCAACCCGCTAGCAGGCATCACTTGGGCGCAGACGTCTCGCGAACTGGACTGGTTTATTTTCGATTTCGACATGCCAAGCCGGCGGTTCACCGTGCCCGCGGCTCCCGATCGCAAGCATCCCGTCTGGGTGTTTCTCGATCTCGATTTCACCGTCTACGGCGAGACGCCACCCGCGACGGTGACGGCGTCGTTCGATGTGCTCAATACCAAGGGGGAACCGCTTCGCAATCCCTGCCAGTTTCACGTGACCTACGCAGGCCGCGAGCCGTTCGAGGTGTGGCCGAAGACGATCGCCGCGGGCGAGTTTCCGGAAGGGCTCTCACCGCAGACGTTTGAGATCTTTGTGTTTTCGATGACCCGCAATCTCACCAAACCGGTGGATTCCATCGTGACGGGGCGCGACCCAGCCGTGAGCATCGGCGAACCGGTGCGGTTGACGGCCTCGGAGTGCTCGCAACTTGGAGCACGGCTGACCGGCGAGATGAAAGCAGCGGTCCGCGTCGTCAGTGCCTACCGCTACCCCGTCACTGTGCGACGGCAGGCGGAGGGACAGTCGCCCGATGTCGGCGACTTCGAGAAGAGTGTGCAGTTCGCCTCGCTGCCGCTTTCGCCACGCACCTGGCAGGTCACACTCACCGGGCTCGTGACGGGACCGGTCAAGCTTGATGGCGCAACGAAGATCGACTTGGGCAAATACAGCGCGGAACGGAAGACCACGCACACGGCAACGCTCGTGACCGAGCAACTGGCGACGGAGCTTGAATTGCTGCCGGAGCGTTGCGAGCCGCGGTTTGTGAAGTATTCCCTCGGCGAGCCGAAGGTGGAATTCGGCCTGAAACGCTGGCCACTGAGGCTCACCATCGCAGAGCAGGAAGGCCGCAGCCCGCCGTGGAAGGGTGTCGTCGTGCTTCAGACCAAAGGGCCGAACCCGGTGACCTATCGCTTCCCAGTGGAAGGCAGCGGTCTGAAGTGAATCGCGACCATGGCTGATCAAATCGAGGCTCGTCTGGTGCGGTGGCGGATAATTCGTTAATGATGAGGGTAGCTACGAAGGAGCCTCACAATGTCGCTGAACTTTCCCTTGCGCGTCGCACTCGTTCTATCGCTTGTGGGCGGCGGATTCGGGCTTTGGTATATGACAGGCAGCCGTGAGATCACAGCGGCGGATCCGGCTCCCACCCCCGGTGGATTCGTGCCATTCTCACATTGGCCGCAGGATCAGAAGCCGGAAGTCGTGTTTGTGGTCAGTGGGCAGACCTTTGGCTACCTCTCGCCGTGCGGGTGTTCGCGGCCGCAGAAGGGCGGACTTGAACGCCGGGCGAACTTGATGGCCGAGCTTCGCGCCAAGGGCTGGCCCGTGCTCGGGCTCGATCTCGGCGACGTCAGCCCGCCCAAGAAGATTCCCGAGCAGGATCGCCTCAAATACCGCACCGCGATGCTCGCACTGCGGGAGATGGGCTACGTCGCGGTCGGCCTCGGGAAATACGACTTCAACCACGATCTCTTCAGCCTGCTGGGTGAGTTCACCGTGCAGCATCCGAAGGATCCGCGACCAGTGATCCTCTCGGCGAACCTGGCCGGGAAAGGCGACAAGCCCGGCACGGCGATCCCTCGCGAGGAGAAATTCTCCGGCGGCAAGGATGAACGCCCGCTCGTGGAGGATGTCGAGGTCATCACCAAGGACCCGAACAATGGCGCTTGCCTGCCGGTGGGGATCGTCGGTGCATTCGGGCCAACGGTTTACAAGGAGATCATCGCCACGGACCCGCAGTTTGAGACGCTCGACAATGCCAAGATCCTGCCGGCGGTCCTGGCGAAAATCGCAGCCAACCCGGCTCAGCCCAAGATGAATGTCCTGCTCTATGCGGGGACGCTGGAAGAAGCGAAGAGCGTAGCCGAGGCGTTCCCGGCGTTCAATCTCATCGTCTGCCAGATCGAGGAATCGGAGCCGCCGCAGTTCCCCACGCAGGTCAATGACGGCAAGACGTTCATCATCCAGGTCGGGCATAAGGGGCAAAACGTCGGCGTCGTCGGTGTCTACAAGACCGCCAACGGCTACGAACTCAAATACCAACTCGTCCCGCTCGGCGAGCAGTACATCACCAAGCCCGAAGACGTACCCAATCACAAAGTCCTGCAACTGCTCGAAGGCTACGCTAAGCAGGTCAAAGATCGCAATCTGCTGGCCAAGTACACCGTCAACCCGCTCGACCATCCGGCGATGATCCAGAACCCGAAGGCGAATCTGACCTACATCGGTTCGGACAAGTGCACGGCTTGCCACCCCAACGAAAACAAGGTCTGGGGCGCCTCGCATCACGCCCACGCCTACGATTCACTGGTCAAGAAGGCGGTCAACCCCGGCAATCGGCAGTTCGACGGCGACTGCGTCTCCTGCCACACCGTGGGCTGGCACCCGAACGGTCTGGCCTACAAGAGCGGCTTCGTCAGCGAAGCCAAGACGCCCCACCTCAAGCACAACGGCTGCGAGAACTGCCACGGCCCCGGCAGCGGTCACGCCGCGGACCCGAAAGACAAAAAGCTCCTCGCCGCGATGACCTCCTGGCGGGAGAATCCCAACGACAAGATGCCCGCGAAGGAGAAGCTCGAAGCCCTGGCGAAAGTGAAGTTCGGGGAAACGTCGCCCGTGCAGCTCACGCCGAAAGAGCAGATGACCTGGAACCGCGTCAATTCGATGTGCATGCGCTGCCACGACGGCGAAAACGATCCCAAGTTCGATCTGAATGTGAACTTCCCGAAGATCATGCACAGCGGCTTCAAAGCGAAAGCCAACGCAGGGCTGCCGGAGATTCCGTAACAGAGCGTTTTCACCAGTCCGCAGCGCAAGCAGGGAAATCCGTACTGCCTTGCTTGCGCTGCGGGCTGGTGAAAAGCAACAAGCCGGAGGATTCGCCCTCCGGCTTGCAATTCAAAATCAGATTGCCGACTAGACGCTCGGCGGGATCGGGGACGGGGCGTCGTCGAACTTGGGAGCGGCCTGCGTGATTCGCTGCGGCGGGCGCAACGGCTCCGGCTCCACCGCGGCCCGCTGCGTCGGGGCATCAGTCGAAACCTCGTCCTCCAAGCCCTTCACGCCCTTCTTGAACTCAACCACGGTTTTTCCCAGCGAACGGCCAATCTCGGGCAACTTGCGGCCAAAGAGCAGCACGCCAAGGAGAAGCAGAACCAGCATTTCCTGCGGACCAGGCACCCAGGCAAACATAGTAGATCCTCTCAAGCGACAAATGGCAGGACTGTAGCAGTGCGAGGTAGGTTTCGTGCCCGTCGTTGCCTGCTGTAATCTTATCCTTCAATCCCCGCCGTGGGCAAGGGAAAATCGTCAGGGGGCGACACTCAACTTCACCACCACGGGAAAGTGATCGCTGTAGCCGCGTTCTTCGGGCTTCATTCGGGTGTCGGGATCGGCGAACCGCCACGGCTGCCGGCGACCCGCACCGGGGCGGATCAAGCCGCTCGTGATCGTCTGCAGCGACGCTGGGGCACAGGTCCAGCCGACTTCGTCGAGCAGACCGCTGCTGACGCAGATGTGGTCGTAGATCAGGGGTTTGCCGTTGTACCAGAGCGTGCCATATTTTGCGGGATCCTTGCCGGCCATGAGGTCGAGCAGCAGAGGATTGCCCGTGCTCGCGGATTTGCGGACGGCGTCGCGATCGCCGATCGCCCGCAGGCTCTTGACCACCGGATCGGAGTCGGGCGTGTCGTTGAAATCGCCGCAGACGAGGATGTCGGCGTCGGGCTTCTTCTTTAGGATGCCGCTGTAGACGCCGGCGAGGGTGTTCGCGTAGTTGCGGCGGCCCGATTCGCCGTCTGTGCCGTCGTCCTTGCGGATCTTGCTCGTCCAGTGAGCGGCCAGGATCGTCAGGTCGTGATTGTTCACGATCAGGTGCGTCTCCAGGACGCGGAGAAACCGCCCGTGCATGCGGGTGCTGATCCGCGAGAGCGGATAGCGGCTGATGACGCAGGGCGCGATGTGCCGACCCGCGTCGAGATTCTTCATCGCCGTCGAGCGGTACTTGAGTTTGTCGTCGGTGATTTTCGCATTCATTGCGGCAGTAAGCAGCTCGGCGGCCCGCACACTCTCGATCTCGACGCAGGCGATGACATCAGGCCCTTTGCCGCCGTTCATCTTCAGAAACGCCGTGGCGAGGTGTTCGTACTTCAGATCGCGCAGGTCTTTGTTCAGGGCGAACGGATTGTCGTATTCCTCGTCGACAGCGTTGCGTTTGTCGTCTTTATCGTCGAAGAGGTTTTCGACATTCCAGAAGCAGAAGGTGAGATCGGTGCCCATCCCCCCGGTGACCGGCTTCGGAGAATCAACGGGAGCTTGACCGGAGCACGCTGCAGCCAGCACAGCGAGAACAGACGACGCGAGAATTCGGTGGAGAGGTGTCATGGACTCAGTCTACAGAGTCGGGCTGGACAATCCGTGGCAGGCCGGGTATCGCGATGGCACTCGTGAGGAGAACTGTCATGAAACGCGCTTCCGCGCTCGTCGTCGGGCTGGCCGGGGTCGGCCTCGGCGTGCTGGTCAGTCTGGTGAATTTCCACACCACACCGACGGTCCGCGCTGCCACCAGCGACCGCTTTCAGGACTACGTCATGTGCACCGGAGCCGTGTCGATCAACGCACGGCTCCAGACCGACGGCGTCTGGCTGCTCGACTACAAGAGCGGCAAGCTGCTCGGCACCGTCGTCGATAAGAGCCAGGGTAAAATCGTCGGCTGGGCGGAGGTCGATCTCGCGGCGGAGTTCGACGTGAAGCCGCGGCAGGATGTCCACTTCATGATGACCACGGGCTACATCACGCAGGGCCAGTCGGCGCTGTATGTCGCGGAGACGACCTACGGCAAGTTTGGCGTCTACACGATGGGCCCCGGCGAGGGTGGCGGCATCGTGATCCGCCGGCACGATATGACTAGCTTCCGCACGGTGGAACCGGCAGTTCAGCCCGCAGCCGCGACGATCCCAGGCATGCCGGGAGTGCCGGCGACTGAAGTGCCGGGCAAGCCCGCATTCGCTCCGCCGCCGACGGTGATCGTGCCGCCGGGCCAGACGCAACCCGCTCCGGGTGCACAGGTGATCCCCGCTCCGGGTGCCATCGTGCCGACCATCGTGAAGTAAGTTTTGCTGAATTCGCCCGCCCGCGGAGGACAATCCGCGGGCGTTTTTTGTTATCAACGCCTGCATGATCGACATGCATGTGCATCTGGTGCCGCCGAATCTCCCCGGCTCGGGTCCGCTCTCGACCACGCTCGAGCTTCCCGTCGTGGAACGGGTGAAAGTGATCCGCCGCGAGATGAAAAGCGGCGGCATGAGCACTGTGCTCGCGATGGGTGCCTACTCGATTTCAGCACAGGATCCGCTCGGTGCGGCGAGCACGCTCGAACTGATCGAGAGTGTGCCGGGGCTTTTTGCCATCGGCGTCATGGACCCGACGCGGGATGACCGCGAGCACTTTCGGCGGGTCGACGCCGCCCTGGCGGACCAGCGGATCGCCGCGATGAAAGGCTACCTCGGCTACCTGCACTACGAACCCTCGCACGCCAACTATCGCCGGTACTACGAGCTTGCCGAAAAGCACAGCGTCCCGGTGATCTTCCACACGGGCGACACCTACTCGCGTTTGGCGAAGCTGAAGTATGCCCAGCCGCTGCTAATTGACGACGTGGCGGTCGATCATCCCCGCTGCCGGTTTGTGATTGCCCACCTCGGCAACCCCTGGATGCTCGACGCCGCCGAGGTCGTCTACAAAAACGACAACGTCTGGGCCGATCTTTCGGGACTGATCGTCGGCGACAAAAGCCTCTTCAGCGACGACGAATGGGACGACGCCTTGAGCGACATCGCCAGCCGTGTGCTGCACGCCCTGCACTACGCAGAGAAACCGGACCGCATTCTTTACGGCAGCGACTGGCCGCTGATCCCGATGAAGGGCTATCAGCGCTTTGTCGCCGACCTGCTGCCGGACGCCTGGCACGAGGGCGTGTTTGACGCGAACGCCCGCAACTTGTTTTCGAGATTATCGAGTTGAGTGAGAGAATACTGGCCTTAGAATGAAAGATGTTCTTCTGGAGGCAGGTTATGAGTGCGGTGCTGTTGAGCGACAAACTGGCGAAACAATTGGTCAACGCAGATTCACCGATCCAAATGATCACGACTGACGGGACGCTCCTGGGCTATTTCACTCCCACCACGCCGCGTCAGATGTTTGACATCGACGAAGCCGAACTCGACCGGAGGCATGAATTGGGTGGCGGACGACCTTTGGCAGAGATCTTGGCCGATCTGGAGAAACGGTCGTGAGCTTTCAAGTCAACTGGCTACCGGGTGCCGAAGATGAGCTTGCCGCTCTCTGGCTGGAGTCCAACGATCGTAAAAAAATAGCAGAGGCAGCCGAACGCATTGATTCTCAGTTGATTTCAACGCCGCTCACGATCGGCGAATCACGTGATCATGGTCGGCGAATCTGTTTCGACACGCCACTGGCAGTGATTTATTGGGTCGATGCTGAAAGTCAGATTGTCGAAGTTCAACGCGTTCGGAGATCGGGATCATGAGTCTCCGCACTGAAATCCACCGCCATCTGCCGCGGGTGACCACACCGGCTCAGTACATGGGCGGCGAGGTCAACAGCATCGTCAAGGACCACTCCCAGGTCCGCGGCAGGCTCTGTCTGTGCTTTCCCGACGCTTACACGCTCGGCATGAGCCACCACGGCTTGCAAGTGCTCTACAGCACCATGAACCGCGATCCGCAGTGGGCCTGTGAGCGGGCGTTCGCGCCGTGGATCGACTTCGAAGCGGTGCTCCGCACTCACAAGCTGCCGCTGTACAGTCTCGAATCCTTCACGCCACTTCGCGAATTCGATATCGTCGGTTTCAGCCTCCAATATGAGGTCTGCTACACCAATGTGCTGACGATGCTCGATCTCGGCGGCATCCCGCACTTCAGTGCCGAGCGGCGAGTTAGCGATCCGCTCGTCATCGCCGGCGGGCCGGGGGCCCAGAATCCCGAATTGCTCGCTCCGTTCGTCGATCTCTTCATCATCGGCGACGGCGAGGAATCGCTGCCCTATGTGATGGAGAAATGGATCGAGTTGAAAGAGCGGGCCCGATCGGATGGCGACGACAGCCACGAGCGCCGCATGGAGATGCTCGGCGAACTTGCGGTATTGTGCGAGTGGGCGTACGCTCCCGCGTTCTACGAATTCGATTACCATGCCGATGGTACCATTGCCAGCTTCCACCGCACTCGCGGGGATGTGCCGATGGAGATCGCGTCTTGCAAGATCAGCAAGTCGTTTGATGAGTATCCACTGCCGACGAAGCCGGTTGTGCCATTTGTGCAGACACCGCACGACCGCATCGCCATCGAGATCATGCGCGGCTGTCCGCACCAGTGCCGGTTCTGCCAGAGCACGACGATCAAGCGCCCACTGCGCATGCGTTCAGTCGATACGATTGTTCAGGCGGCACTCGACAGCTACCGCAACACGGGCACGAACGAGATCAGCCTCCTGAGTCTGAGTTCTAGCGATTATCCGTACTTCGAAGAGTTGGTGAAGCGGATGCACGAAGTGTTCCATCCGCTGGGGGTGAACGTGAGCCTGCCGAGTTTGCGGATCAACCATCAGTTGCGAACGCTGCCGAATCTCATTCAGGGCGTGCGGAAGGCGGGTCTGACGTTGGCGCCGGAAGTGGCGCGGGACGACATGCGCGAGCAGATCCGCAAGCGGATCAAGAATGAAGATTTGTACATCGGCTGCCGCGAAGCGTTCAAGAACGGGTGGCAGAAGGTGAAGCTGTACTTTTTGTGCGGCCTGCCGGGCGAGCGTGAGACCGATCTCGATGGCATCATCGAGATGGCGGAGACGATCTCGCAGATCAGCCGCGAGGTCACGGGGCGGTACAAGGACGTGACGGCGAGCGTGTCGAATTTCGTGCCGAAACCGCACACGCCGTATCAGTGGAACGGCATGCAGACGCGTGAGTACTTCCGCTGGGCGGGCGATTACCTGCACCGTCAAAAACGGATGAAGAGCGTGAAAGTGAAGCAGCACGACATCGAGACGAGCCTGCTGGAAGGCATCCTGACTCGTGGCGATCGGCGCGTCTCGCCGGGGCTGTACGAAGCCTGGAAGCGCGGCGCCCGCATGGATGGCTGGCGGGAATGCTTCAAGGCCGATCTCTGGTGGAATTCGTTCCGCGATCTGGGGATCGATGTGCCGTTTTACTCGCAGCGCCAGCGGCCGATTGGCGAGCGCCTGCCGTGGGATCATGTGAACGTGAAGAAGGGCCGCGCATACATGGAGAAGGAGCAGGAGCGGAGTGTGATCCAGCTGAAGGTGATGGCGGAGGCCGTGGGGCAGGAACCGACCGGTTGCGGAGGGTGAGTGGTGATTCGGCTTTTTCGAGCCAATGAGAAATGACGAATGAAAAAGGAAAAATGATCATGACCGCAACCAAGAAGCGACTGATCACGGCGGCGGAGTATTGGAAGATGGCAGACCGTGGTGAGCTTGCTTGGCGGCGGTGTGAACTGATCAATGGGACGATCTGGGATTGGCCGCCGCGTAGCAATTATCATTGCGGCGCACGTTCCATGGCTGAAGATGCGATTGAAGAAATCTTTGATTTGAATTGTTTCTGGGTCAGAAGTCTTGGAACTCTCGATTTGGACGCCGAATCCGTCGTTGATCCGGATCTTTCAGTTGTCAGTGGTTCTGTGCGATATTGGTCCACTCAGTCCAATGTGCCGCGTACGGCTCTCCTGGTAGTCGAGATTAGTGATAGTAGTCTCGAATTCGACCGCACGCGCAAGGCGAGTCTCTACGCCGCGAGCGGTATCGCCGATTACTGGATTCTTAATCTTGTGGATCGGCAACTCGAGATTCGCCGCGATCCGCAACCGGATGCGACACAGGAATTCGGTGCCGGGTACGCGAGTCTGGTCACGCTGAAGCCGGGACAGTTCGCATCACCGCTGGCGAAGCCGGACGGAAAAGTCGCCGTTTCCGATCTGTTGCCGAATTAACGCTTCACCAACCGCCGCACGTCCGCGATGTCCCGATGCAACTGCGCTTTGAGTTCTTCCACATTCGCGAACGGCCGCGTGCCGCGCAGGCGCTGGACGAATTCGATCTGCAATTCTTTGCCGTAAAGATCGCCGGTGAAATCGATGAGATGCACTTCGACTTTGCGGGCATGTTCGCCGAAGGTCGGATTCGGACCGATGTTCACCGCCGCGGCATGGCCGGTGCGCGAGCGGGCCGCGTACACGCCCTCCGCCGGCAACAGCGTTGCGATCGTGCTGAGATTCGCGGTGGGAAAGCCGATGGTTCGCCCGCGCTGTGCGCCGGTGATCACGGTTCCCGAGATTGTGTACAAATGATCAAGAAGTTCGGCGGCATGTGACACATCGCCGGTGGTGATGGCGTCGCGGATGCGGCTGCTCGAGACGGGCTCCGCGCCGTGGAGCAGCGGCTGGACTTCCTCGAAGGTAATTCCGGCGGCGGCGGACATCGTGCGCAGTGTTTCGATCGTGCCTCCGCGGTTGCGGCCGAAGTGGAAGTTGAAGCCCTCGACGATCGCCTTTGCTCCCAACTGTCGCTGCAACACATCTTCGAAGAAGGCCTCGGCACTCAGCGCGAGCAGACTGGCGTCGGTTTCAAGAATCACGACGTGATCCGCACCGGCCTCGTGAAGTCGATCAATGCGATCCTCGAGTGTCGAGAGCGGTTGTTTCCACGCGGCCGGGTTCAGGAGCGCCACCGGTGGCGGATCGAAGGTCATGGCGACGGCCGGCCCGCCCACGCGTTGCGCCCAGCGCTTCGCGGTTTCGATCAGCGCCCGGTGACCGCGGTGCACGCCGTCGAAATTGCCAATGGTCACGCACCCACCGCGAACCTCATCAGCAGCATAGTCGGACCATTTCAAACGATGAATCGCCATGGGTTTTATCTTGAACGCTGGAATCCGTGTGTCGAGTGATTTCCGCTGGCGGGAATAATTCCCCATGCCTGCGCGTCGTCATGATAGGCATCTTTCGGAGAATACGGCGATGTACGGATTCCTTGCCGATAGCATGGTGGCCCTTCATGTGGCTTATGTCGCGTTTGTGGTGATCGGCCAATTGGTGATCATCATCGGTGCGGGGTTTCAGCGAGAGTGGGTGCGCAATCCGTGGTTCCGCGGACTTCACCTTCTCGCGATCGGCATCGTGGTCCTCGAAGAATTCATGGGCTGGCGCTGCCCGCTCACGACCTGGGAAGAGCAGCTGCGGGTGCTGGGCGGTCAAGCGGTCGAGGGCGGAACTTTCATGGGCCGCTTTCTGCACGATCTGCTCTTCATTGATGATGTCTGGCCGACGAAAGCGATTCAGGTCCTGCATGTTGCCTTCGGCGCACTCGTGCTTCAAGCGCTGATCATGTGTCCGCCACGGTTGAAACGGAAGGCCCGCAATGAATCCACTCGTCGATGAACTTGTCCAGGGCAAGCGTGATTTGCTGGGTGTGAATGCGGACGGATCGTGGATGGAGGAAACCCGGGCGCCAACGGTCCTTTTTCCCGGATCGTTCAATCCGCTGCATGACGGGCATCGGACGTTGGCGGCAGTGGCGTCGCGGATGCTGGGGCGGCCTGTCGCCTTTGAACTCAGCATCACCAATGTGGATAAACCGAGTTTGAACGTCGAGGACTTCACGTCACGTTTGAGTTCCTTTCGAGGTTATGCTCCGGTCTGGCTGACGCGAGCCGCCACATTCGAGCGCAAGGCGGAATTGTTCCCCGGCTGCACGTTCGTCGTGGGATACGACACCGCGATTCGACTGATCGACACGAAGTATTATCAGAACAGTCTTCAGCAGAGAGATGTGTGTCTGGGCCGGTTGGTGGTGAGCGGCTGCCGGTTTCTGGTGGGCGGACGATTTTTTGGAGAATCGTTTCGAGTCTGGGACGAGACGCTGGTCCCGGACGGTCTGAGCGGTCTGTTTGAGGGTATCCCGGAAACTGCGTTCCGCGTGGATTGTTCGTCGTCCGAACTGCGGGCGGGTCGTCAGCGCCCGCAGTGAATCATTGGGTACGATTACGTGGCCGCCGGCGGAGTTGAGGTGGTGGCTGCTGGTGCCGGTTCGGCCGCGGCAGATTCTGCAGGTTTGGCTTCGACCGGTTTGGGCGGCTTGGGTGCCGCCGGTTTCTTCGGTGGTTTTTTGGCCGGGCTTGCGGTCTTTGGCGCGAGCAGCGCGGTCATCTGCTTGCCTTCCATGCGTGGTGGCGATTCGACCTTGCAGACATCCTGCAATTGTTCGAGCATGCCGTCGATGATTCGCCGGCCTTCTTCGATGTGTTGCATTTCGCGACCGCGGAACTGTACTTTCAGTTGCACCTTGTCGCCGTGCTTGAGAAAGTCGCGAGCCTGATTGAGGCGTGTCTCAATATCGTGCGTTCCGGTTTTGGGACGGACACGAAGTTCCTTGAGTTTTTGCTGATGGGTTTTCTGGTGGGCCTTTTTGGATTGATCGTACTTGTGCTTGCCAAAGTCCATGATCTTGCAGACGGGGGGACGCTCGGTCGGGACAATCTCGACCAGATCCATCCCGGCGTCGCGTGCCATGTCCATAGCCTGCATTGTGGGGACAATGCCGTGTTGTTCGCCATCAGCGCCGATCAGGCGGATGGGGCTAATTCGGATTTGTTCATTCATCCGCGGCCCAGAAGGACCACGGGGCGGGGCATTACGATCGAACGGAGGGATACCAAGACTCCTTGTTGAGGAAACAAAATCCGATTCACGCAGATATCGGGATATTCAATCCTACTTCATCCTTACCCTAGTTTAAATACGTCGTCAACGGGTTCTGGGAAAAATCATTCCCTCTCTCTTGCCATTTGATCGTCCACCGTTGACAATGCGGCGGTCGGTCATTCCCTTCCTAACGGAGGATTTTCGATGGTACGCTGGTTCACATCAGCGGTGTTTCTGCTCTTGATCACGGTTCCGATCATGGCAGATGACACCAAACTGAAGGTCAAGGTTGGCGATCCGTTCCCGGATATTGCCGTAGCCGCAACTCAGGCGAATCTCGTGAAAAAGGACGCCGACAAGATCAGTATCTCCGACCTCAAAGGCAAAATTGTGGTCATCGCGTTTTATCCTAAAGCCTTGACGGGTGGCTGAACGATCGAATGTAACGGCTTCCGCGATCTCCAGAAGGAGTTTCCCACCAGCACGGTCGTGCTTGGTGCCAGCGCGGATAAGGTGAGTCTCAACCAACAATTCACCGACAAAAATAATTACCACTTCCCGCTCTTGTCCGACTCCGATCTCAAACTCATCCAGGCACTGGGTATCCAGTCTCCTAAGGGAAAGCTTGCGCAACGAGTCACTTTTGTAGTCGATGGGAATGGAAAAATCGCCAAGATCTATGATAAGGTTGCTCCCAAAGATCACCCGAAAGAAGTCCTCGCGTTCGTGAAAGAACTGGCGGCCAAAAAATAATAGGTCAATACTCAGGCCGAACTCATCCAATCCTCGCGATCTGTCGCGAGGATTTTTATTTTCTCTCATAGATTATGCGAACCCTTGACCGTGGTTATACGTTGATATACCATATCGCTATTCCCAGTTCGAGGTTCGTTTATGTCTGGTTCGCAACGTCGTAACGCATTCACGCTCATCGAATTGCTGGTCGTCATCGCCATCATCGCGATCCTCATCGGCCTGCTCCTCCCCGCCGTGCAAAAGGTCCGCGAGGCCGCTGCACGCCTCAAGTGCCAGAACAACCTCAAACAGATCGGCACCGCCTTCCACAACTACCACAGCGCCAACGAGCGATTTCCGTGCGGATTCAACTCCACATCGGTCAGCATTGATTCGGAAAGCCTCGGGCCGGGATGGGGCTGGGCCGCGTTGATTCTGCCCCAAGTCGAGCAGGAAAACCTCTTTCGTCAGATCAACCAGAATGTCGGCATCGAAGATCCCGCCCACGCCACCGTTCGAACTCAGGTACTCAGCCTTTACCGATGCCCATCCGATACGCCCACCCAGGACACGTTCACAGTCACGAATGACAGCGGTTCGCCGGTCGCGACGGTCGCCTTCGCCAATTACGTCGGCGTCGGCGGAACGTTCGAAGTGAGCGGTTTCCCCGATTCGAATACCGGGCTCATGACGCGCGACCGCACCAACCGCGGACGGGGCTTCCGAGTCACCGATATCACCGATGGTTCGAGCAACACCATGATCGTGACCGAGCGGCAAAGCAAGTTCTCACCGCAAACGACCTGGGTCGGCGCCGTGACCGGCACACTGGTACCGCCGATCAACCCCGCCTTCGAAGAAGAAGAATCGCACATCCTCTGCACGACCAATACGGGAGTGGCGGCTGACGGACGAACGCCGAACAATCCGCTCGGCCACGTCGAAGATTCCAGTAGCTTCCATACCGGTGGCATCAATGTGCTCTTCGGCGATGGCAGCGTTCGCTTCATACGCAACACGATCCCCGCAACCGTATGGGAAGCGATCGGCACGCGATCCGGCGGCGAAACCGTCAGTCTGGATTAAGCATGTCTCGAATTTCGCTCTGGGCATTGCTCGCACTTCTCGCCGCCGGACTCGGCGTGGGCGGTTACTTCGTGTTCGCGCGAACGGATCACTCACTCGCCACGCTCACCGGTCACGGAACGGTTGTGCGCTGCGTGGCCTGCTCCTCCGATGGCCAGTTGATCGCGACGGCGGCCGACGACGGCGCCATCGTGATCTGGGATGCGATGCGTTATGCCCGCCTGCGCGAACTGCCCGGGCATGCGAAGATCATTCGTGGTCTGGCGTTCGCTCCCGGGAGTCACAAGCTCGCAAGCGTCTCCGACGATCACGATGTCAAAATCTGGGATGCCAACGCGGGCACGGAACTTGCCAGCTTCACCGACGTATCCAAAGCCACGGAATCGGTGGCCTTCACCCCTGATGGCACGCGACTGATTGTGGGTGCGGCGGATAAACTCGTTCACAGCTGGAATGTCGAGACCCGGAAGTATCTGGGTTCCTGGAAGGGCCATTCGAAGCATGTGCATGCGGTGGCGGTGGCGCCGGACGGGAAATCGGTTGCGAGCGGTGCCAGCGATGGCGTGGTTCGTTTCTGGGATTTGAGTGGGAAACTCATCGGGAGCGTGAAGTCGGTAGGCGGGCACATCAATGCGCTGGCGTTTTCCCCTGATGGCCAGATTCTTTACGCTGCTGGGAGCGGGACCAGGATCAAGCTCTGGAACGTCGCGAATCGCCAGTTACTTCCCGAATGGAGCGGTCCGACGGGGATGACGATGAGTCTGGCGCTGAGCGCTGACGGCACGCGCCTGGCGACGGTTCACGAAGATGGCCTCGTACGCATCTGGGAGACTTCGTCCGGAATGTTGAAGGCCACACTTCAGGGCCATGAGGGCAGCACGATCGCCGTGGCATTTCTTCCCGACGGCCGTCGCATCGTTACGGCAAGCGCCGACGGCACCGCCAAACTCTGGTCCGTTCAGTGATTCAAAAGGGGACTGGCACCTTTTTCATAAAAATATTTTTATTTAAAAGGTGCCAGTCCCCTTTTACGGCGGTTGGCGCGGATCTGCAACGCAATCAACAGCACCGCCAGCGCTCCGAAGACCGCGGCGAACGCGATCAGGCTGTTCTCGCTCAGGCCGATGTCCTCAAGCGTCGTTTCCTTCCGCGGTTTCTCCGGTGCCGGCGCGAATTCCACCTGCTGCTCCTGCAGCGGCGGCAGCGCCGCCACCGCACGACGCACCTCGTCGCGATGAGCCATCAGCACCTTCCGATTCGAGAACGAACGGCTCCAGGCACAATCGTCGAACAGCACCTCCGCCTCGCGCAGGCGCCCCTCGGCGGCGTAAAGCTCCGCCAGCAGCCACAACAGTTGCGTGTCGGTCGGCGACCACAAGAGGAGTTGCTGGACGATCGCGATCGCATCCGCCGGCGGCTTCCCTTCGAAGAGCGGAAACACCGTCTCGTCTTCCGGGGGAATCTTCTGGGCAGCACGATCACGGTGAATGCGCAGCCAGCGCGAATAATACTCCTTCTCGACGCGCCGCAGCCACTTGAGCTGTTCCGGCGTGTGGCCGGGGAGTTCGCTGGGGAATTCCGCATCGAGCCAGGCGGCGCCGTACTTGCGAATGGCGTCGGCCCAGTCGCCGCGCACAGCGTAGACGTGGGCAAGGTTGATCAGCACGCGGAAATCGGGCACGCGGTCGCGCGTGCGCGGTTCGAGCAGATTGAGGGCGTCGTCCAGACGGCCGAGTCGGAGCAGGTCGGCGGCGCGGTCGGCGGGCGGTTGTTCGTTTTTCAGGCGCGCAAGAACCGCATCGCGATCCGGGCTTTTCTTCTCGGAATTGAGAATCAGTTCGTATTTGCTCAATTCCTGTTTGAAGCGCCCGCTTTTATCCGGTTTGAAGGATAACTCTTCGGCGGTGCCGTCCGGCTTGATCGTGAACGGGCACGGCTCGGCAACGGAGTAAACACCTGCGGATGCGAATTGAGGGATCAGCAGAATGAGAAACAACGATCGCATATCCAACCACGGGAAAGAGGACGATGCGGACGAAGGAAAGCTCAACTCTCTGTTTAGGAGTTTCCTTCATCATGTGCACTGCGCACGAATTCGGCGCTATCACGAGAGATTTCATTCCTACAATAGGTTTCAGGACCGGCTTGCAGGTCGGGTTGACGCGATCGTTCATCCGGTCAACAATGAAATGGCCCGCCTCGATTCCTTTTTCGGATTACCAAGCCCATGATGGGACGCACCGTGGCACTGGGACTGGTTCTGGGTCTCATCGGATGCCAGAAGCCGGACGAGATCCAGACCTACAAAGTCCCGAAGACTTCGGACTCGCCGAATCCGAACGCCGCGCGGGCGGAGTCTCCGCTTCCGGATGCGAAGGAATATCGCATTCTGGGCGCGATGTTCCCGGCGGATCAGCCGGAATGGTTCTTCCGCGTGGTCGCACCGAGCGACACCCTCGATCCGCACAAGGCGAAATTCGAAGCGATGCTCAAGACCGTCCGCTTCCCGAACGGGCTTGCGAAGCCTCCCACCTGGGACACTCCCGAAGGTTGGAAGCTGGGCGGAGGCCGGCCCGGCCGTGCGATGGGCGGCATCATGATTGCGGGTCCGTCGGAAACGATCTTGATCGATGGGGATAAAAACCTGGAGATTACGGTGACCGCGGCGCAGGGCGATCCGTTTGCCAACATCAAACGCTGGTACGTGAACCTGCTTGGCAACCCGGATCTGACGCCCGCGGACATGGCGAATGTGACCAAGCCGATCGACGCTCAAGGAATCAAGGGCCTGATGGCCGACCTGCGCGGTCCCAAGAATCCCGCGACCGGACGGATGATGGGCGGTCAATAATTCTTCTCGAGAAATCCGAACATGGACATAGATTCCCCTCCCCCGTCTCCGCCAGTCGATTGGCGGAAGACGCTGCGCACGTATCTGAAGCCCGTCGCCTCGCTGCAGCTCACGGTCGTGCTCTTTGCGATGTCGATGGTGCTGGTGTTCTTCGGCACCGTGGCCATGATGTCCGCCGGACTCTGGACCGTCGTCGATCAGTACTTCCGCTCCGCCATCGTGTGGATCCCGTTCGATCTGATCCGCAAGTTCGGCACCGTCTTCTTCGACCTTCCCAAGGACGGTACGCCGTGGCCGTATGCGTTCCCGTTCCCGGGTGGCTGGTCGATCGGCGCACTCATGCTGATCAACCTGTTCGCAGCGCATCTCGTCCGCTTCCGTCTGACCTGGAAACGGTCCGGCATTATCATTCTGCATGCGGGCATGATCCTTCTCATGGTCGGTGAACTCGTTACAGGTCTGTATGCGGTCGAATCGACGATGTCGCTCAAGATTGGCGAGAAGTCGGACTTCCTGGACGTGACGCGGGAGTTCGAAATCGCGATCGTCGATCCGTCGGACAAGGACACGGATACGGTGACGGTGGTCCCCATGCGGTTTTTCCAGAAGCCGGGGATCATCCAGAACCCGGAACTGCCCTTCGATCTGGAAGTGGTGGCTTACTGGCCCAACACCGCCAGCGAAGAATTCATGACGAAGCCGGATGGCGAATTCGTCTTCGGCATTCCGCAGGGCCGCTGGTATCGCTTCACCGAAAAGCCCGAAGGCGTGGGCGTGGATATCGACTCCCGCAGCGATGCGCCGTCGGTCGTTGTGCGAGCGATCGACAAGGAAACCGGCAAAGATCTGGGCAAGCACTTTCTGTCCCTGTGGTTCTACCCGAACTTCGAACGCAACAAGCGATTTCTGGCCTTCGCCGAGCGCACGGTGACAGTCGACGGCAAGACCTACTGGCTGATGCTCCGGCACAAGCGCGTCTTCCGCGATTACACGCTCGAGTTGCTCAACTTCGAGCACGGTGTCTATCCGGGCACAAGCATTCCGAAGGACTTCGCCAGCACCGTCATCCTGCGGGAAAAAGACGGCGGATATGAACGCGAAGCCCGCATCTGGATGAACAACCCGCTGCGGCACGGCGACGATTCGCTGTACCAGCACCAGTTTTTCCCCGGCGACACGGGAACCGTGCTGCAGGTGGTGGAGAATCGCGGGCGGCTGATTCCTTATATCTCGTGCATCATGGTCACACTCGGCATGCTGATCCACTTCGGCTTCCGACTGCTGGGATTCCTTGACAAACCGAAGGGGCCCAAGGCATGAATACCCTCGAAAAATACTTTCCCTTAATTGTGGTTTTGGTTTTGGGCGGCTGGCTTTTCAGCAAGGCCGCACCGCAGAAGCCATCCCCCGGCGGGGTTGATTACGCATCCATCGGCCGGTTGCCGATTCTCGAAGGCGGACGCGTGATGCCCTTCGATACGCTGGCACGCACGGCGCTGCAATCGATCAGCGGCCTGACCGAAGTGAAGAACGAAAAGGGCGAGGTCGAAGCGTCCGCCGTCGAGTGGCTGGTGCAGGTCTTCGACAATCCGGATGCGTTCTACGGCAAGGCGGCGGAGTACAAGATCTTCCGCATCGAGCACGATCAGTTGCTCGGTGCTCTCGAACTTCCGCGGCGACCGGGCTTCTATCGCTACTCCTTCAAGGAGATCATGCGCAACGCCCAGAAACTCGAAGAGGAGTTCCGAAAATCGCAGCAGAAACGCGAGGAAAAGAAACCGCTCGACCTCTACGACGCCAAGCTCGAAGAGCTGTTCAAGAAGCAGGAACAGTTCTTCCGCCTCGTACGCACCTCGGATCGCGATAACGAGCGCATCATTCGTCCGATCCCGCCGCAGGAACCGGGTGCGGATTGGCAATCGTTCAGCAGTATCGACCTGCGTGCCGCGCAGTCGCTGACGGAAAAAGAATCCGAAGAGATCTATGAAAAGGCCCGCAAAGAGGTTTTGGACAAGTACACGAAGCAGTTCGGCGATCTGACCAACATGCCCGAACCGGGCCGCAAGATGATCGAGCGCGAAGTCGAGCAGAAGCTTCGCTATGAGCTGATGATGGAAGGGCGCTACCGCCGGGAGAAGGTGAGCCCGGCAGCGGCGGCGTTCACGACCATCATGTCAGCGGCACGCCGCGACAAGGGCGAGGAGGTCGCAACCGCTGTCGAGGATTACACCACGAATTACCTCGGTCAGGTTTCCGAAGAAGATCGCTTCAAAAACCGGATCGAAGCGAAATGGCTGGGTCAGTTCGCGCCGTTCTATCACTGTGCGTTCCTGTATCTTCCGCAGGTGATCCTCGCGCTGACCGGCTGGCTCGTCTGGATGCGGCCGATGAACCGGGCGGCGCTGTGGCTGGGCGTGTTCACGTTTGCGGTGCACACGATCGCACTGATCGTGCGGATGTATGTGCAGGGTCGGCCACCGGTGACGAACCTCTATGCCTCGGCCGTGTTCATCGGCTGGGGCGCGGTGGGATTGGCACTGCTTCTGGAAGCCTATTACAAAAATGGTGTCGGGAATATCGTGGCGGGGACCGTGGGCGCGGCGACGCTTGAGCTCGCGCACTTCCTCGGCGGCAGCGGCGACACGATGGCGATGCTCGTCGCGGTGCTGGATACGAACTTCTGGCTGGCGACGCACGTGACCACGGTCACGCTCGGTTACACCGCGACGCTCGTGGCGGGTGCGATCGCGCTCATTTACATCATTCGCGGTGTGTTCACCACGTCGCTTGACGATGCGACAGCCAAGTCGCTCGGTCAGATGATGTATGGCGTGATCTGCTTCGCCACGCTGTTGAGCTTTGTGGGAACGGTGCTCGGCGGAATCTGGGCCGATTACAGCTGGGGCCGCTTCTGGGGCTGGGACCCGAAGGAAAACGGCGCCGTGCTGATTGTGATCTGGAACGCGCTCATCCTGCACGCACGCTGGGGCGGAATGGTGAAGGTCCGCGGCATGGCGGTGCTGGCGCTCTTCGGCAGCATGGTCACGGTGTGGAGCTGGTTTGGCACGAATCAGCTCGGCATCGGCCTGCACGCCTACGGCTTCGACGATCGCCTCGCGAAGGGCTGCCGCTGGTTCTGGCTGAGCCACCTTGCACTGATGGGCGTAGGCCTGATCCCGCGCCAGTACTGGCGCAGCCAGCCGGGGCAACCTGCGAAAATCGCAGCCGTCAATCCGGTCGAAACCACGGAACCAGTTAAGGGTAAAGCGAAGAAGGGATAAGCTTCGCAAACACGATAGTAAAAAACGAACCCGGCTTTCACAGCCGGGTTCGTTTTTTGATATTGATCGTCATTTACCAATCTCGGGGATAGTTGGCATTATTGAAGTCAGTCGGAAATCCGTCTGCTGGATTTGTGGAATTGTCGAGCAAGTCCGAAGGAGCCTGCGAATGTTTCAAGGAGTTAACGAAAGCAAAATCAAGCAAGGCCATGGATTTCGGCTCCGAAGGAGCCAACGGATGTAGCCACGGGTCAGCAAGACCGGCGCAGCCGGTCGCAGCGCAACCCGTGGAATGCGTAAACATTTTCATTTTTGAACTGCCCCGGGAGGGGCAGAGGAAGGTTCCTCTGCCCCTCCCGGGGCAGTTCCAAGAAAGACTCTTTTCCACGGGTTACGCTCGCTTCGCTCGCTCACCCGTGGCTACATTCGAGTACCCCTTCGGGGCACAAAGGCAGATCTGGATTGCGTTTCCGAAGGAGAATACAACGGTCGGCTCCGAAAGTGAGTACCCCTTCGAGGCACAAGACGGATCAGTTTCCTGATCTGAAGCAGAATACAACCGAACAGCTCCGAAGGAGTATTCAACGGGTTAGCGTGATCAGAGGAAAACGAAATTCCAACGGAAATTCAATTTCTGAATATCAAACGCCGCACGCTTTCTTACTGGAATTCGTAGCCGATCATGAGGGCGATGCGGCCGTCGTGCAGGCGCTGGATATTCGTGATCCAGACATCGAACCCGCCGCCGAGCTGGCTCTTGCTGCTGGGCGTGGTGTACGGCGTAAACGAGTTATTCGCCGGGCTGGGGAACGGCACCGCCCCCGTGTACGCCCGCGGACCGGACGCATCCTGAATGCCATGCGATTCCTCCAGGAAGACCGGCTGACTGCCGCGCTGACCGCGGATCACACGCCAGATCAGCAACCCCTCTGCCGGCAAGCCGGAGTCAAAACCGACCCGCTTGCGATTCTCCAGAAGCAGATACTCGCTACCATCCGGCCGAAGCGGAACCTTCAGGCAATCGGTCGGCACTTCGGTGATCGGCGAGAGAACAATTTTCTGTTTCACGCGGGGATCGATGAGCTTGGGTTTGATCCAGCCGAGTTCCTGTTTGCACCAGGCAGAGAAGTGCTGCGGGCGTCCGCCGTTGTTCTGCTGCGACATCGCGCACCATCCGCCCACGCCTTCCTGCCCCGGCACTTCCGGTCGAGCATAGAGGTCGGGCAGGCCGAGCATGTGGCCGAACTCGTGGCAGAACACGCTGATGTCGGTCATGCGCCGTCCGCCTTCCTGCACGATGAAGTACGGCCAGGTCTTGTTGTTGTGACGGAAGTTCGCCCGGTGCGGCCAGTACAGTCCGCCGCGGGTGGTCTGAACGCGTTCACCTGCGAAGAGGAAGAAAACTCCGTCGTAGTCGTCGAGCGCCTTCTTGCCGTTCTTCTCGAGATACTTGTCGAAGACCTCGACGAGCAGCGCCGATTTCTCGCGGGTGCTGGTCCCGGTGCCGGACGAGTAATCCATTCGCTTCTTGGAGACTTCGACCCAGCCGAGGAATTTGCCATCGACCTTGAAGGTGCCGTAGGAGATTTCCTTGTAATAGTCGTTCATGCTGCCGTAGACCTTTTGGCCGGTGGCGCTTTTGTCGAAGTACTTGCCGATGCTGAAAAGTGAGTCGTTCCAGTCCGAATCCTTGATGTCCTTGTTGTGTTTGACGTCGGCGTAGTCGATGCCGAGAATGGCGAGTTTGTAGGAGGGTTTGCGCCAGCCGCGGGGGAGGCGGTCGTCCCATCCGGAGCTGATTCGGCCGCGGCGTTCGCTGCCGAGTGTGATGCGGACGTCGAGTTCTTCCTTGGCCTTTTTGATGAGGCAGGTGATGATGTCACCGGGCTTGCGATCGGTCATAAGTTCGCGGAATTTCACTTCGTCAGCGACTTTTTCCGTGTTGATTTTGAGGATGACATCGCCGACTTTCAGCCCGGCACGATCGGCCCCGCTGCCCGAAGTCACGGACGTGATTTCCACGCCACCGTCTTTGGCGCTGGAGAGCTGGATGCCGAGGATGGCGCGGTCCGCTGCTGGGGCGGACGGCTGAAACGGCTTGCTGAGTGGTTTGAGCTTCGCTTTGGTCTCTTCGGTCTTGCCGTCGCGTTCGAAGGCGATGGCGAGCTCCTGATCCGCATTCAGGCCGCGCAGCGCTTCGCGAAGTTCCCTGGCGCTGGTGACCGCTTTGCCGTCGATGGTGCGAACGATATCGCCGGACTTCAATCCGGCCGCATCCGCGGGCGAATCGGTCTGCACGGTTGCGATTCTGGGCCGGCCGGGCGATTCGTCATCGACTTCGACGCCGAGAAAGCCAGGCAGAGCGTTGGACTCGGTGAAATCGAATTTGGACGGATCGCCGGGAATCGCCTGGGATACGGTGCGATACCCGGTCAGGTCGAACGCTACTCGCGGCTCGGGGGCGCTTTCACGTTTGACTTTCGGTTTGACATCATCGGCGGCGACTGCGGCCGAACAGATCAGGAGTGTGACTATGGTGCGCATGAGTGATCTTGGGGGTTATGAACGGGGAGGCAAAACGAGTTTAATCATTGAGGAATGAAGAGAAAATGAAAATCTTCTGTGTTTTTGAGTTTCACAATGATTTGCCATCTCTTCCAGAATCATTCGCAGAGACATAATCATAATATACTTGATCAATTAAATCATGAAAAGAATGAGGACTCCGCAGGAGTGTGCGCAGCGGGTTGGCGGAGTCTTCATTCGTTTGCGTGGAAATTGACGTAAGTGCTTATTTGGCATAGGCGCTTCCGAAATTTTGATGTCTTTCCACCGTAGGGTGTGGCAGTGTCGGTGGAAACGTTTCACGCTGGGCGCGAAAGCGCCAGAAAAGATGGAACGTCGCAAATTCGCAGAATTTGAGTTTGGCACGGAACCGAAATTCGCTCACGGTGTTCTAATAAGGGAATGGAATTTGCGCTTGCATTGGGGCCTGAGAGGCATCATGCTAGAGCGTCGCTGATAAACGACCGGACGGCGTGACCGTCTGCCCTCCCAGCCGAAACACCCTGCCATCTACTCATTTTCACTCTTGGAAAGGTCTCGGATCATGCCAATGTCATCACCCGCTTCGTCCCGGGTCGGGAATTCGCGTCGGGAATTCATCCAGGTTGGTGTTGTGGGTTCGTTGGGTCTCACGTTGGGCGATTTCTTCGCGCTGCAGGCTCGTGCCGAGCAAAAGCACTATGAGAGCAAGGAAGGCGTGGCGAAGAGCGTGATCCAGATCGTGCTGCCGGGCGGGATGGCGCATCAGGAGTCGTGGGATCCGAAGCCGGATGCTCCGCTTGAGTATCGCGGACCGTTCAGCGTTGCGAAGACCAAGATCCCGGGCGTGGTACTCAACGAGAACTTCCGCTCGGTCGCGCAGGTCGCGGACAAGATGACGATCGTCCGTTCGATCGCCGGGAAGGAAGCGGATCACGGCCGCGCCAGCTACACCATGTACACCGGCTATCGCAAGAGCCCCGCCATCGAACACCCCGCCATGGGTGCGGTGGTTTCCCACGAGTTCGGCCCGCGCAAGGACCTGCCGCCTTACGTCGCGGTTCCCAACGCGACTGAGTACGGCGGCACCGGCTATCTCGGTTCACAGTTCGGCCCTTTCGGCATCGGCAGCGATCCGGGCCGCGGCAACTATCAAGTCCGCGATCTGAGCCTGCCGCCGGGTGTGGACGATCGCCGCTTCACCACTCGCCGTGAGATGCGTGGCGTGGTGGATGATCACTTCCGCTACCAGGCCGGCAATGCCGAAGCTCTCGGCGCGATGGACGAGTTCTACCGCCGTGCGTACGCGATGATCTCCTCGCCGCAAGCGCGAGCCGCCTTCGATATCAGCAAGGAAACATCGGCGACGCGTGCGAAGTACGGCAGCACCGAAGCGGGTCCGCGATTCCTCCTCGCCCGCCGTCTCATCGAAGCGGGCGTGCGATTCGTTACCGTTTCCTACGGCGGTTGGGACATGCACTCCGGCATCGAGAACGCCATGCGCCGTCAGGCCCCGGGTCTGGACTCCGCTCTCGCCGGCCTGATCCGCGACCTCGATGATCGCGGTCTGCTCGACAGCACAATCGTTCTCGTCACGAGCGAATTCGGCCGCACGCCGAAGATCAACGCCTCGGCCGGCCGCGATCACTTCCCTCGCGTCTTCTCGCATGCGGTGGCGGGTGGCGGATTCAAACGCGGTCTGGTGTACGGTTCGTCCAACTCGACCGCCAGCGAGCCGGAAGAGAACCCGGTGCGTGTCGAAGACGTGCTCACCACCGTGTATCACCAACTCGGCATCAACGCCGACAAGGAATTGATGGCTCCGGGCAACCGGCCCATCGAAATCATCGACGGTGGTGAAGTGGTGAAAGGTTTGATTGTATAATTGGAAGTCTTACGAACGCACGACTGCCCATTCCGGAGTCGTGCGGATATTCGATTGTCCACCAGCCTGCCCTGTTTCACTTCGTCCGATCGTCACAGTTTGGGAGCGAATCGCAATGATGCGGAACCGTTTGTTATTTCTGTTTGCTGTCATGAGTCTGATGACGATCACACCGCTGGCCCAGGCGGGATCACCACACCTGACCCGCGTTTCGCCGCCCGGCGGACAGCGCGGCACAACGGTGACGGTGGAACTTACGGGATCGCACCTCGAAGATGCCCGCGACCTGCTCTTTTACGAGCCTGGCATCACCTTTGAGAAGATCGAACACGTCAAGGAGATGGCGGCATCCAACGGTCGAACTGTGCCGGTACCGGAAGGGACGCGAGTCAAAGTCCAACTCAAGATTGACGAGAAGTGTGCGCTGGGCCCGCATGGCTTCCGCGTGCGAACAGCCGACGGCCTGACGGAATATCGCCGGTTCTTCGTCGGCCCGTATCCGTCAATTGAAGAGGATGAAACCACACAAAAGCGAAACGACCAACGCGAAACCGCGATCGAAGTCCCGGTCAATTCCACAGTCTACGGGCGACTCAACGAAGCGGCCGACGTTGATTTCTACAAGATCACAGTGAAGAAGGGTCAGCGAATCTCAGCCGAGTTGGAAGCGGCCCGGCTGGGCGTTGACCGCGGGATCCCGGATCTCTATCTCGCCTGTTACGACGCTCAGGGCAAGCAGTTGGCGAGTGTCGATGACTCCGCTCTGTTTCTGCAGGATCCGGTGTTTTCGATACTCGCACCTGCCGACGGTACCTATTTCGTCGAAGCACGTCACGGAATGTACAACGGCAGCGGCTATGAATACCGCCTGCACATCGGCACCTTCTCGCGACCCACGGGGCTTTATCCCGCCGGCGGACCTGTGGGTGAAGAGTTGAAAGTCACGATTCTCGGAGATCCGAAAGGGGCCTGGAGTCAAATCGCGAAACTGCCCAACACACCGGGTGAATTGGCGTTCCTGGCCAAGGATGACGGTGGAAGCGCACCGTCGCCGAACACCTTGCGTGTTTCGCCGTTCCCGAACGTTCTGGAAACCGAGCCGAACGATACTCCCGAAGCGGCTGCGAAGACTTCAGCCGTCTCCGCTCCTATCGCCTTCAATGGCATCATCGAAAAGCCGGGTGATGTAGATTGCTTCATTTTCCGGGCCAAGAAAGGCGAACGGTTCCGGGTGCATGCTCTCGCGAATGCTCTGGGTTCGCCGGTCGACCCCGCCATCTGGATCCGCCCGCTCGAAGGCCGAACCAATGCGATGGTCCGCGCGACCGATTCGCGGCCGAATCAGCTCGGCTACGCACCTTCGAACGGACTGAATCGCGAAAGTCTCGATCCTGTTATCGAATTCGCCGCCATAGCCGATGGGCTTTATGTGGTGGGGATCGAAGATGAGCGCAACGAAGGCGGAGCGGATTATGTCTATCGCATCGAAGTGACGCAGGAAACAGGCGGAATCTACACCTACATCGCTCCCGAGCCAGACAATCAGAACAACCCTCAGCTGCGTCAGTCGATCGTTGTCGCACCGGGCAATCGCTGGACTTCGCAGATCGCTTTGTTCAGCACGGATCGTACCTTCAATGGTGAACTGGAACTCGTGGGAGTGAATCTCCCCGAAGGCGTCACGATCACGGCACCGCGGATCAAGCCAGGCATGACACGGGTTCCCGTAGTGTTCACTGCCTCCGTCGATGCCAAGCCACAGGCGGCACTCATTGATCTCGTTGCCCGGCCGGTCGGCTCGGACCAGACCGCAATGAAGAGCGGCTACCGCCAGACCATTCTGATGAATCAATATGGCAATAACGATTACTATCTGCATTGCCCCGTGGAGAAGCTGGCGCTGGCCATCACGGAATCCGCACCGTTCTCAGTTGAGGTCGAACAACCCAAAACGTCGCTGGTGCAGAACGGCGAAATGCGTGTGAAGTTCAAAGTGAATCGCAAAGATGGATACGACGGTTCCGTTACGGTTCAGATGGATTGGCGGCCCGGTGGGATCTTCAGCACGACGCCGGTCACACTAAAGGGGGACGAAACCGAGGGCGAATATCTGCTCGGAGCATCGCGAAATGCCTCGGCGGGCGAGTATTCCGTGGTGTTCACCGCCGTGAGCGGTCGCGGAGGTCGTACGCGCCCCGGAGACGGAACCGATCGTACGCACGTGGCTTCTCAGCCGTTCACGCTCACGATCTCGGAGCCGCATGTGGAAGCCCGCATCGCACGAACGTCCATCGAACGGGGGAAGACCGCAACGCTCACCTGTCGACTCAATCACCTGCAAAAATTCGAAGGGAAAGCGAAAGCGACCCTCGCACGATTGCCACGCGGAGTCGCGTTGGTGGATCCGTTCCAGGAAATCAGCAGCGAAGATAAGGAAGTGACGTTCACACTGCGTGCCACCAATGAAGCACTGGTTGGCAATTATACGGGTGTGACGATGGATCTGACGGTGATAGAGAAAGGTCAGGCAGTTCGCCAACTCAGCGGTTATGGCATTCTGCGTGTAGACGCTGAGCGCGGCGTGAAACCCAAAAAGTAAACGGAACTGAGAACGAACAGAATTTTCCCAAAACAGAACACGACGAGTGGAACTATGAGATCTCGAATGCTTGCCCTGACGATGCTTCTTGCGGCTCCCGCGCTATCACAGGCTGCGGACGCCACGCTGAAAATTTATCCACCACAGATTGTTCTGAATGGTCAGGATGATCGATTGAGCCTGGTGGTTCAGGAGATCGACGCCGCCGGTCTGACACGCGATGTGACCGCCACCGCAAAGATCACGCTGGCCGACCCCGCACTTGCTTCGCTCACAAAGGGGACGCTCGCGCCTCTCGCCGACGGCACAACCAAACTGCTGGTCCAAAGCGGATCACTCAAAGCCGAAGCGGAAGTCCTTGTCAAGAATGCGAAGACAGAACGCCCGATCAGCTTCCGACTCGACGTGATGCCGATCTTCATGCGGCACGGCTGCAACAACGGCAGCTGCCACGGAGCCGCCCGCGGCAAAGACGGCTTCATGCTCTCGCTCTTCGGCTACGATCCCGCCGGCGATTTCCATCGCCTCACACGGCAGATCGTCGGACGACGCATCGACCTCGCGGTGCCCGAAAAGAGCATGGTTCTCGAGAAGTCGATCAACGCCGTTCCACATACTGGCGGCAAACTCTTCGACACGAATCACGACGATTACAAGACCATGTTCGCCTGGCTGAAAGCCGGCGCACCCGATGACGGCGAGAACGTGCCCGAACCGGTCGGCATCGAATTGCTACCGCCGAAGATTGTGTTCCCCGGCGAAGGCCAGACTCAGAAGACCGTTGTGATAGCGAAGTACTCTGATGGCGCGGTTCGCGATGTGACACGCCTCGCGCTGTTCCTCTCCAATAACGAAGCGATCGCCGCGATCGACAAAGACGGCCTGGTCAAAGGTGGAGAACGCGGTGCAGCATTCGTCTTCGCCCGTTTCAGCAAGTTCACCGTGGGTACGGAGGCGATCGTTCTTCCGAAGGACGATAAGTTCATCTGGCCCAGCGTGCCCGAGCACAACTACATCGATACGCTCGTCTACGACAAGCTCAAGAAACTGCGGATGTCCCCATCCGAACTGTGCACGGACGAAGCCTTTTTGCGTCGCGTGTATCTCGACCTGATCGGGCTTCCGCCAACGCGGGAAGAATACGATTCGTTCCTGGCGAGCAAAGATCCGAACAAGCGGGCCAAACTCGTCGATACGCTCATCGAGCGCCCGGAATTCGTGGACATGTGGACAATGAAGTGGGGCGAACTGCTGCGGATTCGCGCGACGAACAATCAACCGCAATACGGCCGCGATGCGAAGGCGATGTACTCCTTCGCCGGCTGGGTCAAGGAGCAAATGAAGCAGAACCGGCCACTCAATGAGTTCGTCGCGGATCTCATCGTCGGCACCGGCAGCAACATTAAACAGCCCACGTCGAATCTCTACACTGCATCCGAACGTCTGACGCCCATGAAGACTGCAGAGGACATTGCTCAAGTGTTCCTCGGCACGCGCATTCAGTGTGCGCAGTGTCACAATCACCCGTTCGATCGCTGGACCATGGACGATTACTACGGGTTCGCGGCGTTCTTCGCTGGCGTCAATCTCAAGCGCGGCGTCGAAGGGCGTGAGGTCATTGTGACCAACAATAATAACGCCAACACGGTGCCGCATCCCATCGATAATCGGCGCATGAAGCCCAAGTTCCTCGGCGGTGATCTGCCTGAAGTCGACGGCAAAGACCCACGCAAGGCGCTCGCCTCATGGATGACTTCGCCGGAGAATGCCGCCTTCTCGCAGACCATGGCCAACATGATCTGGGCTCACTTCTTCGGCCGCGGCATCGTCGATCCCGTGGACGATGTGCGCATCAGCAATCCGCCCAGCAACAAAGAACTGCTCGAAGCGATCGGTGCCAAACTCGTCGAGTACAAGTTCGATCAGAAGAAATTCATCCGCGACCTCTGCAATTCGCGGACATACCAACTGTCCGTGACGACCAACCCGACGAACGAACTCGACGAAACGCAGTTCAGCCACGCCTTCGTTCGCCGCCTGCGGGCCGAGGTCCTGCTCGATTCGATCACTCAGATCACGGGCACGGAAGACCGCTTCCCGCTCTCGCCTCCAGGCACGCGTGCCGTTCAGATTCACACCGGCGAAGTGTCCACCTACTTCCTCACCACCTTCGGCCGCGCTCCCCGCGAAACACCCTGCTCCTGCGAAGTCAACAAGGAAGCGAACCTCTCGCAGGCACTGCACCTGGTGAATGGCGATACCATCACTAGCAAAGTCGCCCGCGGAAAGCTCGTTGCCGAACTGATCGCCAGCAAGAAAAAACCGGAAGCAATCATCGAGGATTTGTACATTCGAACACTCTGCCGCAAACCGAACGAGAGCGAGACCAAACGGCTGATGGACATCGTGAATCGCGAGATCAACGATCCGAAGCGCGTGCAGGAACTCGTGAGCCTCCAGGCGGGTAGCGACCCGTCGTACACTCGCTTCAAGGATCGCCTCGCCAGCGCCAAAGCCGCCGCCGCCAAACTCAAGAAAGGCAGCCCCGAGCTGATCGCGGCCGAACGCCAGATCAAGGCCGCCGAACGCCAGATTGAAGCGATCGAAGATCGATACAAATCCAACGCCTCCGCCGCCGTGTACGGTGATATCCTCTGGAGTCTCTTCAACTCCACTGAGTTCACCTTCAACCACTAACAGACTCGTACCGCCGTTTCCAAAACTTGCATCGAGCGATTGACTATGCTTCGGATATCGATTTTCGTTCTGCTCCTTCCCGGTTTTGCGCTGGCGCAAGCGCCTAAGGAAAAAGCCGAACCGGTGACCTTCAAAGATCACGTCGCGCCGATCCTGCGCAAGCACTGCCTCAATTGCCACAACGCGGACAAGGCCTCCTCCGATCTGGACATCAGTACCTATCAGGCACTCATGACCGGTGGCGCCAGCGGCGAAGCGGTCAAAGCCGGTAACCCCGGGCAGAGCCTGCTCTACCGTGTGACCGCACACGAAGTCGAACCCAAAATGCCGCCCAAAGGCAACAAAGTCCCGGATGCGGAACTCGCCATCCTCAAGAAGTGGATCGAAGGCGGCGCACCCGAGACCGCCGTCGGCGCCGCGAAGAACGCCTCGCGCAAAGTCGATATCGACCCCGTCGCGCTGACTCAAGGAAAACCCGAAGGCCCGCCGCCCATGCCCGGAAACTGGGTCTCGGTCTCGCTCCCCAAAACCCAACGCGCACACGCCGTCACCGCCATGGCCGCCAGCCCCTGGGCGCCACTCATCGCCGTCTCAGGTCACGAACGTGTCGTCCTCTACAACTCAGACACCCTCAAACTCGCCGGCGTACTCGCCTTCCCCGAGCGCATTCCGCAAGTCCTCAAATTCTCACGCAACGGCAAGTGGCTCCTCGCCGCCGGCGGACGCGGAGCTCTCATGGGCAAAGTCGTCATCTGGGATGTCGCCACCGGCAAGCGCGTCACCGAAATTGGTGACGAAGCCGACCAGGTTCTCGCCGCCGACATCAGCCCCAACCACAAACTCGTCGCCCTCGGCGGGCCCGGTAAACTCGTCAAGGTTTACGACACCGCCACCGGTGAACTCAAGTATCGCATCAAGAAGCACACCGACTGGGTCACCGCCATCGCCTTCAACCCCGACGGCACGCTGCTCGCCAGCGGAGACCGCAACGGCGGTGCTTTCGTCTGGGAAGCCGAGACTGGCGGCATCGTATTCACACTCGGCGACCACAAAGACATGGTCACCGAACTCAGCTGGCGGGCCGACGGTCAGATGCTCGCCTCGTCCAGCGAAGACGGCCGCGTCATCCTCTGGTACGCCGAAGACGGATTCCCCACCCGCCAGATCACCGCTCAGACCAGCTCCCGCCCCGCCGACCGCAACAAAACCATGGGCGTACTCGCCGTCGACTTCGCCCGCAACGGCAGCTTCCTCACCTGTGGCCGCGACAACTCCGCCCGCATCTGGAACGCCAGCGGAAGCCAGCTCGCCAAACTCGAAGGCTTTGCCGACCTGCCCACGAAGGCGGTCTTTTCCCACGATGGCGGACGCGCGTTCGTCGGCGACTTCACCGGCGCCATCCGCGTGTTCGATGCGAAAACCGGCAAACCCGCCGGCGAACTGACGACCAACCCCTAATAGAACTGTGAATTTGAACAGTTTGTGACAAATTGTTCAGTATCACTTGACACATCCAAAAACTCTCACAAACGCTCCGCCACGTGCCGCTCTTGCGCTTGGCGGCGTCATTCAAACCCTGACTCGTCTTTCCACCGACACTGCCACACCCTACGGTGGAAAGACGCCATATTTTCGGAAGCGCCTATGCGCCGTAAGGGTTTACGTCAATTTGAGCGGTCAGCTTACAACCGTCAGCTGTCAGTTTTTTTCGATTCGCAATCCGCAATCCGCAATTCCCGATGATGGCTTTCACCCCGATTTGCGGAGTTCACAATCAGAGAAGCTTTTTTCGCTGGCACTTTCACCATCACGGTGGTACGCTCATCCTTGCATCCAGCACCGGAGGCCTCCCATGATCCGCACACTCATCCTCGCCATCATCTGGAGCACACTCAGTCTCACTCTCATCGCTGAAGACCCCAAACAGGCGGAACTGAAAAAGAAGCCGATGTACGAGCGGACACTTATGTTTTTTCAGAAGTTGAATGCATCAAATTTGAAAGCGAAAATCAAAGAATTTGAAAATAAGGATGATTATGAATCCGCGATCAATGCTGCAAAAGACTTGCTCGCTCTACGAAAACGTATCCAAGGCGACGACCACTATGAAGTCAAGAGCTTAGAACAAGAAATCGTAGCTTTGCAGAAAATATCAGACTTAACGGCAAGTGAGCGTAGTACCTGGCGTCAAATGAGTTCTCGTTGGATTGAAGCCAAACGAATACGAGAAGCATCAAAGTATGAGGAAGCTCTTGTGATTGAACAAGAGATTCTAGACAACAATCTGAAAATACTTGGAGCGAACCATCCCGAAGTAGCCGTTAGTTATAACGAGATTGCTTCTCTCCTCAATACACAAAGAAAATCTGACCTAGCGCAACAGTTCAATCAGAAAGCTCTTGACATTAATCGACTTGCTTTAGGGGAGTATCACCCTAAAACCGCCATGAGTCTCAGTAACTTAGCATTCACCCATGATCTTCGAGGAAATATGACTGCCGCCCAACCGCTGCATGAAAAAGCATTGGAAATTCGCCGCCGTGTATTGGGAGAAAATCACCTTGATACTGCTAATAGTTACAATAACCTCGCTTGGAATCTAACCTATCAGGGGAAGGTGACTGAGGCACAACAACATTACGAGAAAGCATTGGATATACGCCGCCGGTTGTTGGGGGAGAGCCACACACTAACTGCCACAAGTTATAGCAATGTGGCCTTCATTTTGCAAACAAAAGGGAATGCGACCGAGGCCTACCTACTACATCAAAAATCCTTAGATATTACTCGCAGGTTGTTGGGGGAAAAACATCCTGATACCGCCACCAGTTACAATAATGTCGCTTTTTCACTGCAATCATTAGGAAAAACTGCCGAGGCGCATCCTCTTTTTGAGAAAGCATTGGAAATCCGTCGAATATCGTTTGGAGAAGGTAACCCAGAAACTGCTGTTTGTTACAACAATGTGGCCGCTAATCTAATTACTCAGGGCAAAGTGGCTGAAGCCCAGCATCTACTCGAGAAAGCTCTGGACATCTTTCTGAAGATTGAGGGGGAGAGCCACCCCAATACCCTTCTGTGTTTCAACAATGTGGCTTTAAATCTGCATGCTTTCGGAAAATTGACCGCGGCTCAACAGATTCTAAAAAAAGTATTGGATATTCGCCGCCGGGTTTTGGGAGAAAGTCACCCTGATACCGCCTTTAGTTATTACAACTTAGCAAGTAACTTGACTGAACAACGGAATTTGACCGAGGCCCAACCACTGTTCGTGAAAGCTTTGGGAATTCATCGTCGGTTACTTGGTGAAAATCACCCAACAACTGCTCAGATCTATGGTGGCTTGGCTAAGAATTTATTAACTCAAGATAAATTGGTCGAAAGCCTGTCGTTGCATCAGAAAGCTCTAAATATCCACCTCCGAGTTCTTGGAGAGAGTCACCGTCTCACAGTTAACAGTTATGAAGGCTTAGCATCTAATCTAATAGCATTGAAAGAAAGGAAAAAAGCCCACATGATTCTTACTCGTGCGGTGCGAGCATTCGAGGGAATGCGTGTAAAACTGGCCAGCGGGATCGATCGGGGAAATATTCAAACCAATAATCCTCGAGTGCTAACAGCAGCTATCGAAGCAACTGACAGACCCATTTCGGCATGGATCAATATCGAAGCCGCATTGGCTAGAGGACTCCTTGATCAACAAGTGTACGAAACATTTCTAACACAAACCGAAAAAGAGAAATTGCAAGATGCTCGAAACCGACTGGCATCTACAGAACCACGAATTCTTAAACTTGTCACGCGATTGAACCGCTCAAATACTGATGAGCATGAATTGGAGCAGTTACTCAAGCAACGCAGCACCCTAGAAGATACTATAACCAGTAGTAGCACTTTGGAAAGCGAACGCGCTGTGGCCAGCAGTGAGCAAATTCAGACCGCGCTTCCGGCCGACGCCGTGCTGCTCCTCTGGGTCGATGTTTCTGGTAACGGTGGCGTCGAAGAACACTTCGCCTGTGTTGTACGCTCCACGAGTGAGCCGAAGTGGGTTCGTCTTCCTGGCATGGGTGCGGACGGGAAGTGGACGAAGGACGATTTGCATCTTCCCAGCCAACTTCGTGATGAACTTTCAAAAGAATTTCCTTCACAATCCACGATCGAATCGCTGGCGAAGAAACTCCACGCCCAACGGATCGTTCCCGTGCTCAAGCATCTCGACGGCGTAAAGACGCTCTATGTCGTCGGAGTCCACGAAATGGCGGGGATTCCCGTCGAGTTGATGACGGATCAGTTCACGATCAGTTACGTTCCATCGGGTACCTATCTCGCACGACTCAAAGATCAGCCGAAGCCGATGGGCACACAGTTTCTTGCGCTCGGCGATGCAATCTACGAGACCGAGAAGGCGAAGGTCAAAACGTCCACGGAATTGCCTCCCGGTGGCATTTTGATCACTCAAGTGATTCCGATGAGTGCCGCCGACAAGGCGGGGCTACAGGTGGGCGATGTGATTCTGAAGTACGGCGAGATAGAGATTACGAAACTCGAAGACCTGCAGAAAGCGACGGCGGGTACAAAGGCGGAGAAGGTGAGTTTGACGATCTGGCGTGAGGGGCGGCCGAAGCCCTTCACCACTGATATTGCGGCGGGGCGTATGGGCGTGGTGCTGGATCTCGAACCGGCACCGGTGGCGATTGCGAATCGGCGGAAGACGGAGGCGATGCTGGCGTCGATTCGGGGTGGCGAGTGGGGCGACCTGCCCGGCACGCGTGTCGAGACGAATCGGCTGAAGCAACTCTTTGGCGATAATGCCAAAGTGTTCACAGATGGGAATGCGAGCGAGCAGACGCTCGAATCACTGAGAAAATCAGGCGATTTGAGCAAGTATCGCTATCTGCATTTCGCCACGCACGGCGAAGGGAACAACGTGAAGGCGTTCGAGTCGTCGCTGATCCTTTCGCAGGACAATCTGCCCAAAGAGCTGATGCCGAAGGCGGGTGAGCCGTTCCTGAATGGTCAACTCTCCGCCCGTGAGGTGCTCGACCATTGGAAGCTGAATGCGGAGTTGGTCACACTGAGTGCTTGCGAGACGGCGATTGGCAAGAGCGGCGGCGGGGATGGTTTGCTCGGCTTCGCGCAGGCGTTCCTGACGGCGGGTGCGAGAAGCGTATGCCTCAGTTTGTGGCAAGTGGATGATATTGCGACGGCATTGCTCATGAGCCGCTTTTATGAGAACCTGCTTGGCAAGCGCGAGGGGCTTTCGAAGCCGATGGGCAAGGCCGCCGCACTGGATGAGGCGAAGCGCTGGCTGCGGAACTTGTCACAGGAAGAGGTGGACAAGATCTACGCACAGTATTCGAAAGATGTGGAACGAAGAAGCCGTGGTATTGGAATTGAATTGAAAAAAGGGAAGATTCAACCGATGCAGCCCAAAGAGAAACCATTTGCCCATCCGATGTTCTGGGCGGCGTTCATTTTGATTGGGGATCCGGATTGATTGAAGAGGAGACCTGCGGTCCGGGGTACGGCTCGGTCGGGAGACCTTCGCCGAGCGCTTGAGTTCATTTTGGTCGGGGCCGGAGACCCGTGACGAGCGTTGATCTAGATTCCCAGCACTGCCGTCGAGATTTCCACTTTCGTGATGATGCCATCAACGATTTCTACTTCATATGTATCAGTCGATTCAAACCCCAAAAGTGGACTGGAATCAATGTAAATCGTCAGATGCTGTTGTGAATTTACATAGTATGTCACGCCTTTTTTTGAGCACCAATCGGTCAGAACTCGAGCTTCGACACCTGGCTTTGCGATGGCGTCCAATTGTGATTTCAGGCTTGGTTGAAGACAATAAAAAATCAATGCAGTCGCAGCCAAGATTGCGACAGTGATCCCGATTATGGCAGCCGTTCTTTTACTGCCTTTCATCATCTACTCCCGCAACGGTACCAGTGAATTCGCTCCGATACTCACGTATCAAAGTGTGTCCCCGTTCCATTCTGTGCAAAAACAGTTAGTACATTGTTCGCTGAAGAAATGATCTCGTCCCATTCCTTTGTGCCCATGACTTCGCATAGCCCGCGTGAAGTAACGCTGTCAGAGTACAAGCCGAGTGTATCGGAAAAGGATTCCATGGCTTTCTGTTCGTGTTCTGAAAAGACTTCACCCCAAATTGCTGATTCTGGATGATAGACATCATCGAACCACTGACAGTACATTTCACCGGTCGAATACGGGTAATCGATCTGCCAATCGACTCTCGCAAACCACGAAAGAACGCCGAGTAAGGTCTCACGAATGGCAGTGAAATCTGGCATTAGTTCTCTTTCGCTTCCGCATCTTTCTCTACATGGATTGGCAGCTGGATCGTGAACTTCGTGCCGCGGCCGGGTTCGCTTTGGACCGTCATCGTACCGCCGTGGGCGACCACGATCTTCCGGGCGGTGGCGAGGCCGAGGCCATTGCCCTTCTCCTTCGTCGTCAGGAACGGGCGGAACAGTTTCTTCTGCACCTCCGGCGGGATGCCGATGCCCGTATCGATCACGTCCAGTTCCACGAAGTCGCCGACCGCCCGCGATTGCAGCGTCAGCGTGCCGCCGTTCGGCATGGCGTCCTCCGCATTGAGCATGAGGTTCAGCAGGACCTTCTCGAACATTTCGCGATCGAGCGAGACATCCGGCAAGTCAGGAGCGGGGTACCAGTGGACGCGAACATTCTGCGAGCGGGCGGTGGGGGCGATGAAGTCGATCATGCGGTTGACGACGGTTTCGAGTTTGACGGGTTCGCGGTGCATATCGTCGACGCGGGCGAAGCGGAGGAAATCGTTGGAGAGATCGACGAGCCGCTGACATTCCTCTGTCATGAGCTGGATGCGTTCGAGGGCGCGGCGCTCGCGCTGGGACTGCGGATTTTCGAAGTCTTCACCGAGCAGTTGAAGGTTGAGCAGGACCGTGCCGAGGTGGTTCTTCATATCGTGGATGAAGCCGCCGGTCATCTCGGCGAGGTCGATGTACTGTGTGGTCAGCGCCTCGGTCATGTCGGGCCTTCCCGTGCGGAGGAACATGCATCATGAAGAACTCAGAGGATAGGATACCGGATTGCGGTGGTGGCGAATGGAAAAGGCCATTCGAGTGATCGAATGGCCCGTGGGGTTACATCAGGTTGATGACGCGGTCGGCGAGTCCCTTTTCGCCGAGGACCACGTTCATCTTGCCGTGAGCGGCGATGCGCTCGACGGCCTCGATCTCCCGCAGCTTGAGGAGCGTCGGATTCTCGGTGAGGAGCTTGGCGGTGTTGGCCTGGTGGCGCAGCGCGGCGGCTTCCTCGCGGCGAGTGATCACGGCGGCCTCGGCGGCGGTGCGTGCTTCGATCACGCGGTTGAGCAGCGTCTTCATCTCGCCGGGCAGGATGAGGTCGCGTACGCCGAGCGCGATCAGCTCGAGGCCGATGGCGGTTGCCTTGGCGCGTGCGATCTCGGCCAGTTCCTTGGCGAGCGCGTCCTTGTCGGCGAGGAGCGCATCGAGCGTGCGGCTTCCGACGCTGGCCCGAACGGCGAGCTGCACCTCGCGGTACAGTGCCTGCTGGGCGTTGTCGGTCGCGGTCACGGTCTTGACCGGATCGGCGACGCGGTAGGCACCGACGGCGGTCAGTCGCAGGGTCACGCGGTCGGCGGTCAGGACCTCCTGTCCGGGCACTTCGAGCGCCTGCTCACGGCGGTCGACGCGGACGATCTTCACAGCGGCGCGGTTTCGCCAGAAGGCGTAGCGGCCGGGGCCAAGCGTATCGGCCGGGCGACCGTCGAGGAACAGTACGCCGGCGTGGTCGGCTGGAACGTCCTGAAGATCGAGGAGCGCGGCGACACCCGTGCTTGCGAAGATGGCGTCGCGGTCGGCGTGGTCGAAGCGCACGGTTGCGGCGTCGATGACTTCGGTGCGGATGCGTCGGAAGCCGGTCCAGAGCGCGTATCGGCCCGGTGCGAGGACGCGGTCGAAGCGTCCGTCGATCCAGACGAGCGCACGCTCGCGGTCGGTCAGTTCGAGGACCTCGGCCTTGCCGTTGAGCGCACCGCTGGCGATGATCAGGTCGAGCTGCTCGTGGGCGAGCCACGGGTTGCGGCGGCTCACGACTTCGACGCGCTCGGTGTTGAACAGCTTGAAGCGCCGGTAGACGCCGGGATCGAGCAGGCCGGTGAAGGCGTCGTTGCGGAACACGAGGCCGTACTCGTACGGGCGGATCAGAATCTTCTTGAACATCGTTCACCTCTTTCATCTGAACAAAAGACCACGACGGCGGCGCTCGATCTCTGCGGACCGGTGCGGCACGGCCGATCTCGCGGGAGCGGAAGCGTTGGCGGACGGGGGCCGCGCGAGGGTCGGTTCCGATTGCTGGGCCAATCGAAAGGAGCGACGCGGGCTGCCGGACGCAACGAGTCGGCTTGCGCGAGAGGGGCGGATGTGCCGGACACGGTGAGCCGTAGCTCTCCGCAGGTTCCGTTCGCCACCGTCGGGCACTGAGTAACGCGGTAATCGCGTTTCCAACGAGCTTGACAGGCTCGGTTTGGGTATCGGAGTCGAACCGATAACAGCCAGATTCTAGGTCTGGAGCTCTACCATTGAGCTAACCCTTGGCGCACTGAGCAGGTGGTTTGGAATCCGTAGGGGAACAGGGAGGAACAACGGAGCGATCCGGTTCGACTCTGCCGCACGGCCATCGCTGCCACAATGCGAAAGTAGGGACAAAAAGCGGTTGAGCGGGTTCACGGGAGCGGCGGGAAAACGCTTGGGAAACGGGTGGCGACGGATTGTGCGGTGAGATATTCGATTCTGAATCGTCTGTCAGCCATCCTCGATCTCGACTTTTCAAGTAGAATCATTAGTTCTCCAGTGACGATTCTTTTTCTTGTGGAGTTCCCGTTATGCGGAAATTATTGGCCAGCTTGTGCGTGGCGTCGGCGGCGCTGGGCGTTGTCGCGCAGGAGCCGAAACCGGCAGAACAGAAAAAGCCCGTGGCGGTGAAGAAAGCCGCTCCGGTCGCGGCCCGTCAGGCGCGTCCCGCCCGCCCCGAGCCCACGCTGAAGGTGTGGGATGCCCCGCCGGCGCTGGTCGCCGATCAGTGGCTGCAAGGCGACGAAGTGAAGAGCTTCGAGAAGGGCAAGATTTACGTTGTGGAATTCTGGGCCACCTGGTGCGGGCCATGCATCGTGATGATGCCGCACATGGCGGAGATGCAGGCGGAGTATCGCGACAAGGGCGTGACCTTCATCGGTTTCACGAAGAAGGATCAGAACAACTCGCTTGAGAAGGTGGAAGAGTTCGTCAAGAAGCGCGGCCCGAAGCTCGGTTACACCTTCTGCTTCGCGGAAGAACCGACGGTGTATCAGAACTGGATGACGGCTGCGGGTCAAAACGGCATTCCCTGCTGCTTCGTCGTGGATCGCGAGACCAAGATCGCGTATATCGGCCATCCGATGTACCTCGATCTCGTTCTGCCGAAGCTCGTGGACGGCAAATGGACGGACGCGGACGTGAAGAAGATCGACGACGTTGAGAAGGAAGTGAGCGAGGTGTTCGCCTCGTTCAGCGGCAGCCCGGAAGTGGCGATGAAGACGCTGGCGAGCTTCGAGAAGAAGTACCCGGCGATGAACAAGGTGCCGTACTTCGTTTCGCCGAAACTCTCGAACATGCTCAAGCTCAAGAAGTTTGATGAACTCAAGATCGCGGCCCGCAATCTGATGAAGAGCGCGATCAAGAATTCCGACGATTCCCTCTTGGGCAACATCGCCAACGCGCTGCGTGGCCCAGATGCCAAGGGTCAGAAGGACCTGCTGGCGATTTCCGTGAGCGCCGCGGAAGAAGCTTTGAAGCTGGCCGGTGACAAGGACATGCGGGCGCTGCTCGGCGTTGCGCAATCGAACCTCGCCGCTGGCGATGCGAAGCGCGGCAAGGAATTCGCCGAGAAGGTTCTCGCAGTGGCCGATGCCCGCAGCAAGAGCTCGATCACGATGATGCTGGCCTCGACCGCGATCACGGCCGGCGATAAGAAGCTCGGTCTCGAGTTTGCCGACAAAGCGATCGAAGCAGGTGGCGAGCGGATGAAGGCGAGCCTCGAAGCGCAGCTCGTGGGCGCGTTCCTGTCCGCAGGTGACAAGAAAGACGCGGAAGAATACGCGAAGAAGGCGCTCGAATCCGCCGCCGACACCGCCAAGCCCGGCATCAAAGCCACGCTGGCCCGCACCTACCTCACGGCAGGTGATAAGGCAACCGGCGACAAGTACGCCAAGGAAGCCGTCGAAGAAGCCAGCGACGCCTCCAAGCCGATCATGATGTATCAACTGGCGATGGCGTACTACGGCGCCAACGAAAAGATCAAGGCCCGCGATCTCGCCGAACAGGCCATCGAAAAGGCTCCGGAAGCACTCCAGCGCCAGCTGAAGCCCGCTCTGCAGCGCATCCTCAACGATCCTGAAGGCAAGGCCAGCGATAAATAAGTCCACTCGCAGCATGCGATACGACGACCCCGTCCGGAATCTCACCGGGCGGGGTTTTCTTTTGGTTATCATCTCGCCAAAATTCCATACTCATTCTTGCAAGATCGGCCCCCGATCCGCGAAAATCATACAGCCGCGCGTGCGACCTGAGGACAAGTCATGCAACGACGTTTCATGGTCTGGATCTTCGTGACGATCGGATGTTTCGTAGGAACGACCGTCTTCGGCTGGGCGTTGAATGGATTCATCGGCCCCCGCCGCCCCAATAACAACGTGTGGATCGCACCAAGGCCGGCCGTCGCGGTTACGACTACGCTTCCGGTACAATCAGCGCACGCGTTCACGGCGTTCCAGCCTCCGCAACCACCTGTCGGCAGGCAGGCCGCGGAGTTCAAGCGACCGCTCGACGTCCTTGCCAAGGCATTGGAATCTCGCGAACTCCAACCCATATTGAAGGAGTTGGACCTGAAGCGCATGGCGGAGGAAGAAGTCCCGCTGGGAATCTACCAGTTACGCGGCCAGAACCCCACACCTCTGATCCTTCAAACGGCCTCGCAGGATCGCGCACACGATCTCATGCAACTGGCGATCGAGAAACCGTTGATCTTTCCGCAGGGATCGGCCGAGATCAAACAGATCCGATGGAGCGCGGATCGTCAGGAAGCGTTGATCGTCGCAAAACATCAGCATCAGCAACACGGGACACGATTCGTGCGCTGGTGGATGAAACGCGATCAGTTCGGGATGTGGAAAGTCTATGATTTCGATTTCCCCAATACGCGTTTGCGCTTTACGGCGGTTCGCAATTACCTTCTGAACAAATCCGTGCGTGATGGGATCGGCCGACCCGGATTGGGAACTGTAGGCGAAACGGATCTGGGCGCGTTCACGCGCTATCAGACGGCATTCGATTGGTTGATGCTGGCGGGAAAAGCGGATGATCCTGCCGGTCAGGCGGCGGGACAGTGGACCGAGCAGATCGCATCGGTGGCGATGATTCCGTATGTTCAGGCGGCGCGTTTTACGGCCCGGGCCCGGCAGGCGGCGCTGCGCAAGAACGTGGCGGAGGTCGAAGCGAATGTGAAGGCGATCCCGGCCATCATGAAGGCCTCCGCAGTCGCCCAGCTCGCGCAGATCATTCTGAAGAATGCGCAGGGTCAGTACGCCGAGGTTCGGAAGCTGGTCCGGAGCTATCGCGATTTGGTGGGCGATGATCCGATCGCATACCTCGAAGAGGCGAAGGCGATTGCGGCGCTCGATGGACCCAATGCCGCCATCGTGCAACTTCGCAAAGGGCTTGAGGCTTTCCCCGGTGAGAAAAGCCTCGCGATCGAATTCGCCCGCCGGCTGCCGCCGGATGAACGCGAAGCGTACGGTCAGGAACTCGCCCGGCTCAACAGGCCCGCGATTCTGACCACAGCGGCGATGCTGTTCGAGAAGTCCGATACAGATCTGCTGGACATGTTGTGCGAAGGCTACTTGAAACAGAAACCGAAGGAATTGAGGGTGATCGAAATCGCGGTCCGGGCCAAAGTCGCGTTCCGTAAGCCGCTGGACGCCGGCGAACTCCTGAAGCGCCTGCCGGACAACGAACGGTCCGATCTTATTTCCTATCTGATCAATCAGGCGGTTCGCTCGCCTACGCCCGTGGACCACTACACGGCCATCGCGATGACCGGTTCAGGCCGGGTTGCGTACCGCAATCTGGCACCGTACTACGGTCAGCAGTTCCTCGCCGAGATCCCCGCCGCTGTGCGCATGCGACTCCTGAACCAAGTGCAGACACTCACAACCGCTCACCGCACTCAGGAGCCGGACGATCCGATTCTGCAGTATGGCGACGCGATGGTTCACTTCGCAAAGGGCGATGCGAAAGCCGCCGACGAAGCGCTCATCGCTGGTCTCGAGCGCCTCACGCCTCCGACCCGGACACAACGAGTCGCTCCCGAAAAAGTGGCCGCTCTGATGACCGAAGACTGGGATCTCCTGCGCCGCACACGGACCGAACTGCTCATCAGAACCGGAGACTGGAAACGGGCCTACGAAGAACTGCGTCCTCAGGTCGATACGTTCGATCAACTGATGATTCGGCTGGCGGAGAAGAAAAATATCCAGGGCCTGGAGGAGGTGATCGGGCTTCACGCCAAAGCCGATTCGGGCGATCGCGAGCTGATCGCCTGGCGCGGAGAGGTGAGTTATCTCAAAAACGATTACGAAGCGACAGTGAAGTACTTCACGCAGTATCGCGATCTTTCGGGTCCGCAGAATCGCCAGCCGCTGCGCATGGCGGAGCGGTTGATCCGTTCGTACGTCCGCCTCAAGCGTGCCGAAGACGCCGCCAACGTGCTGGCGGATATCGAGGAATCGTTCCCGCTTTCCCGGCTGTTCCACGTTCTGGTGCTTGCGGCACAGGGGAATGCGGACGGCGTATTGGCGGAGTTCGACCGCGTGCACCCCTACAATCCGTCGCAATGGTATTCGGATCCGGATCTGGGTCCGCTGCTCCGCGGTCCGCTCTTTGATCGGGTGCGACAAAAGTACCCTCCTCCGGTACGATAAGGAAGGATCGTCAGCGAGGAGGAGATTGTGTCACTGCGAATACTTTTGGCGTCGTCGGAGGTGGTGGGTTTTGCAAAGACCGGTGGACTGGCGGACGTGGCCGGGGCCCTTCCGCGGGCGCTGGCGGCACGGGGTCATCAGGTTGCGGTGGTCATGCCGTATTACCGGTGCGTGCGGCAGAGCAAGCATCCGGTCGAGCGAACTCCGCATGTGATTCCGGTTCCCGTGGGTCTCCGTACCCTCGCCTGCCGGCTCTATCGTTCCACTTTGCCCGGCAGTCACGTTCCCATTTACTTCATCGATCAGCCCGAATACTTCGACCGCGACGATCCGGCGCAGGGTCGCGGACTGTATCAGCAATCGATGCCCGGCGGCTACAAGGCGGACTATCTGGATAACGCCGAGCGCTTCGTCTTCTTCAGCCGGGCCGTGCTGGAAACGGCGCACAAGATGTCGTTCATCCCCGACGTCATCCACGCCAACGACTGGCAGACGGGTCTCGTCCCGGTGTATCTGAATGAAGTCTTCCGCAACCGCCCGGAGTACGAGAATACCCGCAGCATCTTCACGATCCACAACATCGCCTATCAGGGGATGTTCAGCGCCGATGTCATGAAGCTGACCACCCTTCCCGGCTGGCTCTTCAATCATGCCCAACTCGAATACCACGGCCATTTCAACTTCCTCAAGGCGGGCCTGATCTTCTCCGATGTCGTGAACACGGTCAGCCCGACCTATTCCCGCGAAATTCAAACGGCGGAATACGGCTGCGGACTCGAAGGGCTCCTTCGCGTCAACCGCATGAAACTCTTCGGCATCATGAACGGCGTCGATTACTCCGCCTGGAACCCCGCCACCGATACCTACCTGCCCGAAACGTACGACGAGACCAGCGTCTTCGAGGTGAAGCCGAGGCTCAAGGCCGCGCTTCAGAAGCGCTACAATCTTCCGCTGGCGCCGGACAAACCGCTCCTGGGCGTTGTCGCGCGGCTGGTCAGTCAGAAAGGGATCGATCTCATTCTGAGTGCCGCACCGGGATTTCTTGATCTCGGTTGCCAGATGGTGCTTCTGGGCGAAGGCGATCCGGAGTTTCACAACGAACTGAAGCAGTTTCAGGAGAAGCACCCGAAACAGATCGGCATCTATCTGGGTTACGACGAAAGTCTGGCCCACTTGATCGAGGCGGGGTCGGACCTGTTCCTGATGCCGAGCCGCTACGAGCCGAGCGGATTGAACCAACTCTATTCGATGAAGTACGGCACACCGCCGGTGGTCCGCTCGACGGGTGGGCTGGCGGACAGCGTGGTCGGGGCGACTCAGGAAACACTCAACGAAGACATGGCGACAGGATTCAGTTTTGACGAGTATACCGCGAATGCGCTGTACCAGACGATCAAGTGGGCGGTCACGCTCTATCGCGATCGGCCGGAGGATTTCCGGAAAGTGGTGCTCTGCGCGATGAAGCAGGATTGGTCTTGGGGGCGGAGTGCGCTGGAATACGAGCGGCTTTACCTGCGCGTGCTCGGCCGCCCGTATGCGTGAGGACTACGCGCCTTCGGCCGTTTCCGGAACCTGCTTCGGGTCCGGAGGCTGGTTGTAGATCGTATTCGGAAAGTGCTCGACGAGATAATGCACGATGCGTTTGGCCGACAGGATTCCGATGGGGCGCTTGGCGTCGTCGACGACGGGCAGGTGGCGATAATTCCCGCTCTGCATCCGTTTGACGGCGGTGCGAATCGAATCGGTCGGTTCGACGGTGATCGGATCCGGAGTCATGACTTCGGAGATCGGGAGGGACAAGGCTTTTCCAGCCGCAAGAACGCGGTTGAGAAGATCCCGCTCGGTGAAGATGCCGATGAGTTTCTCATCCTGGATCACCACGATGCAACCCACGCGTTCGATACGCATCAGGTCGACGGTTTCCGCAACGGTCCGATGAGCTTCGATTTGCCGGGGCGCGGTTGGGTGCAACCGCGCGACGCTTTCGATCTTCAGATTTCGTGCAAGTTCCATGCGGGCCATTGTGCCAGACTCCACGAGAATCGACAAGTCTGATCCGGAGAAGGAATCCGTTCACGATGGTTGTGATCAGGCCGCGAAACCGTGCTGCTCGCGGTGGTACGGTCCGTCATAGGTTTGCATGCTCTTGAATTCCTCGAATCGGCCATCGCCGGCGAGTGGCCGGATGCGGTTCAGGAGCGCCTCGAGTTCCGCACCTTCGAGCGGCTTGAACTCGCGGGCGATTTTCACATCCTGCTTGAGGATTTCCAGCGAATCGATCCCGACGACGAGGGAACTGATCGGCTGCGAGAGCGAATAGCGGATCGCTTCGTCCGGCGTCACGACGTTCTTGCGAACGAAGACTCCACCGTTGGCGAGATTCCCGCCGCCGAGACTCTTGATGCCGATCGGCCCGATGTTACGGTTCAAAAGTTCAGGTAACAGTTCGTTCCGGAAACTGCGATAGAAATGATCGCAGACGTTGATCGGCAGTTCGCAGGTGTCCCAGTGGTACAAGGGGAGCATCTTGGCGAGAATGTGCGGCGATTTGTGGCCGGTATAACCGATGAAGCGGATCTTGCCTTCCTTCTGGGCCTGGATGGCGAACGCGAGTGCGCCGCGCTCCAGAATCCATTCGGGATCGTTGTCGTAATTGATTTCGTGAAACTGCCAGAGGTCGATGACATCGGTCCGCAAGCGGCGGAGGCTGTCTTCGAGATGCTGACGGCTGGTGGCGGCGTCGCGTCCGCAGTTCTTCGTCATGAGAAAGACGTTCTTGCGCCGTCCGCCGTCGGCCAGCGCCTGCCCCATCAGTTCCTCGCTGCGGCCCCAGTGATAATCCCAGGCGTTGTCGAAGAACGTGATTCCTTCATCGAGCGCTGTTTGAATCAACCGGATCGAGTCGCTGTCCGAAATCTCAGGCTGACCGATGTGCCAGCCACCCAGGCAGATCAGCGAGACATCGACGCCGGTTTTTCCGAGAGGACGCGTAGCGAGGGACATCATTCACCCAGTGAGAAAAAAGAATCACACGATCACGTACAGTAGCCGCAAATGAGTCACTATGCAAGACGTTCGTGACGGGTCACCTCGCATTATCCCACAAACACCCCGCCGGAAAAAGCGGGATAAAAATCCCCATCCAGAAGTGTGGACGGGAACGGCTGACCGATCGTCCGCCCGTCATAGACCGTGACGCGCGAGCCGGCATTCTCTCCCGCACCGGTAATTAAATCGATCCGCCCGTCGCCGTTGACATCGCTCGCCGCCAATCGCACTCCGCCCCGGCTGGCGGTATCGCCGGCGAAAAAATTCCCCAACGGAACGTAGCGGTTGAAAAGCAGCGACCGGCCGTTGAAGACCAGCACCCGCGGTCCGCCGCCCGGTCCGCCACCCGCAATCAGATCCGCGCGACCATCGCCGTTCAGATCGCCCACGGCCAGAAAAATGCCGTTCCGCAGGGTCTCTTCGAATGCGAAGAAATCGCCAAAAAGCTTTTCGCGTGTGCCCGTGCCGAGCGTTCGGCCATCGAAACCCGCCACCCGCGGCCCGCCTCCGAACCCCGCCGCCACCAGCAAATCTCCGCGGCCATCGCCATTCACATCGCCGACCGCCGCACGCGCTCCGCCGCGAAAATTCACGTCATCGATTCCGAAGAAGCTCTCGTAGCGCTCAAACGTCGCGCCGCGATAGATATCCACCCGCGGCCCGCCCCCTTCATCCGGAGTGATCACAAGTTCAGGTACGCCATCGCCCGTCAGGTCGCCGGCGGCCACGTACACTCCGCCGGTAAAGGAGCTTTCAAATGGCTGCACATTGAAGAGCAGATTTTGCGTCACGCCGTCGAAAATCCGCACGAGCGTGGGGCCGCCCGGCCCCGTCGCGAGCACGATGTCGCGAATGCCGTCGCCGCTGAAGTCCGCCGTCGCCGTTCGAACGCCACCCGCGAAATCTCCAAACGGATCGAACGTCGTGATCGGTTCGCCATCGCTGTTCACCGTCGATGCGGTCGATGCCGCACCCGTCCCTGCGGCCACGGCAAAGCGGACCACGGTATTCGTTGTGGGTGGCGGAGGCGGAGGTGGCGGAGGCGGAGGTGGTGGAGGTGGCGGAGGGCTGATACCGCCGGTGATTTCCCAGCCCATATCCGCCAGAGCCGCGCTATCGAGCGGCGTGATCGCGCGAACGACTCCGGTGGGAATCGTGGAAACCATCAGCGCGACCTGTCCATTGATCGAAGTCCCGGTTGCCCAGTGCCCATCGTCGCCATTCGCCAGCGGAACCGCCTGCCCAAACACGCTGACCGCGTTGGGCCCGGTGAATGTCCCGTTCACGATGTGGCGTTCGAAGGAGAAATCGCCGAGGCCGAAACCGATCAGGTGAAGCATCTCGTGGCGGGCGACGCTGTCGAAGTCGAACTGAAACGCTCCCGGTGCGCCGGCGGAGAAATCCCAGTTGGTGGCGGAATCGAATGCAAGGAATCCGCCCCAGGGCGCAATATCGGTCGGCATGCTTCCCAGCGCGCCCGATTGACCGCGAGCGCGAACCGTGTCGAGCCATTGCCGCGATCCGCTCGCTGTGAATGAGCCACCGGACGCAATCCCGAGCTCTGTTCCGCTGATGGCACCACCTGCGGCGAAGACCACGATCTCATTCGCCGGAATCGTCGGGTTCGTCAGTGTGACATCCTGATTCGTGATCGTGTTGAAGAACGACGCCTGCCAGGAGTTGGAGCCCGACGGCGCGATCGCCGTGAGTGTGTCGCCCAGTAGTGCGCTGACTTCCGCCGCCACCCGTTCGATGGCGATCCGTCGCTCACCGGTAAAATAATTCTCCGTATCGTACGTATAATCCACGCGCAACGTGACCGCGGGCATCCATCGAAGTTCCAGAGTTTCAACTCGCAGGATCGCTCGAAGAGATTGGTCAACACGCATCAGTGATTCGTCCGTCCGGGGATTTCAATGGCAGACACTCCATTCTAGTTCATGAGACGATCCTGCAGGACGGACTGATTCGCGATTCACAAACTTCTCCGTCGAACACTGTTTGTGATAACAGGAAAATTCGCTGTCATGAGAAAGAAGAACCAGGAGGTGAATGATGAGCCATCCCGTGCAAACCGTCCTGACAACTCTGGGAGTCTCCAGCGCGTCCGCCATCGGATCCGGTCGGTCCTGGCGAACCGGATCGGGTGCTGTTCAACCCGTTCAGTCACCGATTGATGGTTCGCTGCTGACGAAATTCCCCCTTGCAACCGCATCGGACTTGAACGCCCTTCTGGCGTCGGCCACATCGGCGTTCCGTGTGTGGCGTCAGGTCCCGGCACCGGTTCGCGGCGAGTTCGTCCGGCGCATCGGGAACGCCCTGCGCGAATCGAAGGCGCTTTTGGCCGAGGTGGTGACGGCCGAGGCGGGGAAGATCACGGCCGAGGCGCAGGGCGAAGTACAGGAGATGATTGACATCTGCGATTTCGCCGTCGGCCTGAGCCGGCAGCTCCACGGGCTGACCATCGCCAGCGAACGCCCGCGCCACCGACTCATGGAACAATGGCATCCGCTCGGGCCGGTCGGCGTCATCACCGCCTTCAACTTCCCGGTCGCGGTCTGGGCCTGGAATGCGATGCTCGGCCTCGTATGCGGCGATCCGATCATCTGGAAGCCCTCGCACAAAACGCCGCTCTGTGCGCTGGCGACCCACGCCATTGTCATGAACGTCCTCAAGGAGATGCCCGAAGTTCCGGACGGCGTGGCCAGCGTGATCGTGGGCGAAACGGATGTCGGCGAAGCGCTCGCGGCCGCGCACGAAGTGCCTTTGATCTCCGCAACCGGTTCCACACGCATGGGCCGCGCCGTCGGGCAGGTCGTCGCCGCACGCCTCGGAAAATCCCTGCTCGAACTCGGCGGAAACAACGCGATGATCGTCGCGCCCTCTGCCGATCTGGAACTGGCCGTCCGGTCGATCGTCTTCTCAGCCGTCGGCACCTGCGGGCAGCGCTGCACGAGTCTTCGCCGACTCATTGTCCATGAATCGATCGCGGGCCAACTCGTGGAACGACTCAAAGCCGTCTATGCGAAGCTTCCGATCGGCGATCCCCGCGAAACGGGCGTGCTGGTTGGACCGCTGATCGACGAGTCCGCCTTCGCCAGCATGCAGGCGGCTCTGCAGGCGGCACGCGTGAGCGGTGGCACGATCACGGGCGGCGAGCGCCTCCATCGGCCCGGCGTTTACGTTCACCCGGCAATTGTGGAGATTGATGCCAAGGCACCGATCATCCGCGAGGAAACGTTCGCGCCGATCCTCTATGTGATGACCTATCAGAATCTGGACGAAGCGATCGCGATGCAGAACGGCGTTCCGCAGGGGCTGGCGTCGGCGATTCTCACCAACGATCTGCGCGAAGCGGAGCTGTTCCTTTCGCCGGACGGCTCGGACTGCGGAATCGCGAATGTGAACATCGGTACAAGCGGTGCTGAGATCGGCGGCGCGTTCGGCGGTGAGAAGGAAACCGGTGGCGGGCGCGAGTCGGGTTCGGATGCATGGAAGGCGTACATGCGGCGTGCGACCAACACGATCAACTACTCAAAAGACCTGCCGCTCGCGCAGGGTATCCGCTTCGAGATTTGATCTGGTTCTGCAGCTGGGTTGAGGTGACGATCATCAAGCGATGTACGGGAATCGGGTATAGGGACGACAACGATCGGGTGCCATGCCCACAGCTTGGTGTGGGCATGAATGATTCTCCCTGACAGATCACCATGCTCACGCAAAGCCGTGAGCATGGCACCAGAAAACCAACACGATCAACTACTCGAAGGACCTGCCGCTGGCGCAGGGCATCCGCTTCGAGATTTGATCTCGATTCCGGGTGTGAAGACTCTATGAAGAACGCAACGTTCCGGAACCTGAGGCCGCCCCCTCATGGCGAAGCTGTTCTTCTACTATTCGACGATGAATGCGGGGAAATCGACCGCCCTGCTGCAAGCCGCGCATAACTATGCCGAACGCGGCATGCGGACCATGCTCTTCACGGCGCGGATCGACGATCGCGAACAGGGCCGCATCGGCTCCCGCATCGGCATCGCCAAGGAGGCGATCCCCTTCGATGCCTCCACGTCGTTTGTGAAATTATGTCCACCACGAAAGCCCGATTGCATTCTCATCGACGAAGCGCAGTTTCTCACCAAACAGCAGGTCCGCGAACTCGCCTGGATCGTGGATGAAGCGAACATCCCGGTGATGTGCTACGGACTGCGCACCGACTTCCTCGGCGAACTCTTCCCCGGAAGCGCCGCCCTGCTCGCGTGGGCGGATACGCTCGCCGAACTGAAAACCATCTGTTGGTGCGGCAAGAAAGCCACCATGGTCGTCCGCGTTTCGCCTGACGGAAATGTGGAACGCGAAGGACAACAGGTCGAGATCGGTGGAAACGATCGCTACGTTCCCCTCTGCCGCAAACATTTTTCCGAATCGCTGCGCACCGGCCGCTGTACCGGCTGGAAAGCGGACTCGTAAAACAATTCTGCCCTCCCTCCCGAGATCACCTCCATGCGACTCACATTGTTCATCGTGCTGCCGCTCCTGCTCGCGGCCGATCCTTCGCCAACACAGTTTCTGGACTTCGTCAAACAGCAGGCGAAGTCGATGCGCCAGAACGATCGGCCACCGGCATCGCTCGACGCCTGGACGAAGCAGCGAGCGGAACTGCGGGCCAGACTGATGGCTGCGTGGGGCGGTTTCCCCGATCAGCCGTGCGAACTGGATGTCCAGAAACACGGCGTACTCAAACGCGATGGCTACACGGTCGAGAAGATCAGCTTTCAGACCCGCCCCGGCATTCGCATGACCGCGAACGCTTACGTGCCGCAGTCAAAAGGCAAGCACCCGGCGCTGCTGATGGTTCACGGACACTGGAAAGGGGCCAAGCAGGATCCCACGGTGCAGGCCCGCTGCATCGGCGCGGCGAAGCTCGGCTTCTTCGTGCTCTGTGTCGATGCCTTCGGCGCCGGCGAACGCGGACTCAAGCCCGCGCTTGGCGAATACCACGGCGAGATGGTCGCGGCCACGCTTCTGCCGGTCGGTCTTCCGCTTTCCGGCTTGCAGGTTTACGAAAACATGCGAGCCGTCGATTATCTGCTCACGCGGCCGGAAGTCGATGGCGAGAAGATCGGTGTCTCCGGCGCCAGCGGTGGCGGGAATCAGACGATGTACGCCGCCGCCATGGACGAGCGTCTGAAAGCGGCGGTGCCGGTCTGTTCCGTCGGGAACTATCAGGCGTATCTGGGTGCGGCGTGCTGTATGTGCGAGGTGGTGCCGGGAGCGCTGAAGTTCACGGAGGAATCAGGCTTGCTCGCGCTGGTGGCTCCGCGAGCGCTCATGGTGGTGAGCGCGACGCGCGACGCTCCGCAGTTTTCCGTGGGCGCCGCCCAGGTCTCGATCGCGGGTGCGAAGCCGGTCTTCGAACTCTATGGCAAGGAGAAGAGCCTGCATCATGCGATCTTCGAGAGCGGACACGATTACAACAAGGCGATGCGCGAGGCGATGTACGGCTGGATGACGTTGCACCTGAAGGGTGAAGGAGACGGTTCGCCGATCAAGGAGCCAGCGATGCAGACGGAAAAGCCGGAGGACCTGCGGTGTTATCCGGGTGAAACGCGGCCGAAGGATTTCGTGACGATTCCGCAGTTCGCGGCACGGGAGGCGAAAAAGCGACTGGCTGTGCCTAGAGATTGGGATGATCGACGAATGAATTTGGTGAAAATGCTCAAGGTAGACTCGGACCAATCGCAGGAACCGCCGCTCGTATTCGCGGATCATCCTGGGCGCACCAAGACGACCGTCATTTATCTGAGCTTCGAGGATCGGTCGAACGAAGAAAAGAGCGAACTGATTTTGGCGATCCGCGCTCTGGGTCACCGGCTGGTGATCCTGGAACCGCGAGCGTGTGGCAGTACTGCGGTAACGCGGGATCGAGTTGGTCGCGCCCCGGATCACAACTCTGCGGAGTGGTCTCTCTGGATCGACCGGCCGCTTTTGGGTCAGTGGGTGGCCGATCTGCGACGGCTGGCGGCTCAGGTGAAATCCGAGCAACTCGTGGTAATCGGTGAGGGCTCGGCCGGGATGATTGCGTTGTACGCCGCGGCAACGGACCCGCGCATCACCAAGGTGGCGGCGGTGAATTCGCTTGCGAGTTACGTGACCGATGAGCCGTATGTTGGCCAGCGGTTGGGCATGCTGGCGCCGGGCATTCTGCGGGAAGTGGGCGACGTCGCGCACCTTGCGGCGCTGGCGGAGGCGCAGCGCGTCGTGATCGCGGGCGGCGTGAGCGGAGCCGGAAAGACGCTGAGCGAGGCGGAATTGCGTACGGCGTACGGCCCGGCGGGGGACGTGTTGAAAAAGCGGCTGACGATCTTGGGCGACTCCGGCGCCGCGGCGGTCCTGAAATCGCTGGAGTAGCGAGATCTAAGGGGACAGTCTCAGCTGAGTCCCCTTTTACTTCTCCGGACGCGATCCAGTAGCTGCCGTAAGCGCAGTTGGTCTGGAACCGTCGGATCAACTATCAAAGGTCTTGACTGTGGTTCAACCTGCAAATGTCGATCCTCCCGGACAATGGCTGGTACCCCCGGATGATTGGGAATTACTGTCTGACATGATCCGCCAATTGGGTGTTGGCACGGCGGAGGTGCCACTGGTCACTTTTGTACAGTTGTCCGCCAAGTCATGCGCCGAGTGGTGGCGGAGCCCCGCGACGATCGCGTTGCGGCGGATCGGTCGAGAGACCTTCGCCGATCGCGCGTTTTTAACATCGCAAACAAAGAAAAGGCAGCTCATTTTCCTTGAACGGAGCAAAGGGGACGCAGCACTGCGTCCCCTTTTAATATACTCGGCGCCTTCTGCTGATCAGTCCGGGGAGCGGGAGAACTGTTTCTCTCGCCCCCCCCGGACCGCATCATCCGCACTTAACTGCAGATGATGTTCTCGCCGTTGTTGTTCTCGAAAATCGTTTTGATCTTGTCCGTGTCTTCGGTGAGACGGGGTTCCACACCCATGACGACCCCACCCTGACGCAGCACTTCCTGATAGGCAGTGGCATTTTCTTCTGAAATGCCCAAACCGATCAAGCCCCCCACCAAGCCGCCTGTCACGGCACCAGCGCCGCCACCGGCGAGGGCGGCGACGATTGGCCCAGCAACGATCAGACCTAAACCTGGCAGGGCGATCGTAGTACCGATCGCAACCACTGCACCGAGAGCAGCTCCAACTGCGGTGCCGATGGCTCCACCAACACCCATACCTTCCACACCCAGGTTCCCGACTTCGTGCTTGTCGCTATCTTTTACATCCGAGTACCAGTCCGTTCGTGTCTTTTCTGACATGAGGACATCGATCTTGCTTTCGGGGTAGCCCAGATCCCGTAACGCGTCGAAAGCGTTCTCGGTGTCATTCTGGTTGCGAAATACGGCCGTGACCATCTTGCGTTTCGTCGCCATTGCTGTTCTCCTTGAAGGAACTTCGTTTCCTGCCGACAATGCCGACAGTTTCCCCGTATGAGTGGGGTTTACTTCTTAAGGTTCGTTTGCACTTTGCGGGCAGCTTCCAAATGACCCTTGATTTTGGTCATGGCTTCTTTGCAAGCCGTCGTGATCTCTTGATCCTTGCCATTCTTGATCTGACCATTGCTGCGCTGGTTCATTTTCTCGTGGCGCTCGATCACGCCGCGAACATACTCCGTGTCAAACTCATTGCCTTCGAATTTGGAAAGGCGATCCTTGTCTTCCTTGTGCTCCTTGCTCAACCCCTCCACCACACTGAGCTTCAGTTTGTCAGCCTGGACCATCAATTGTTTGAGGCAGATGTTGTGGTCGTCCTTGATGGTCTGAGCCAGTTTTTTGACTTCCGGGTTACTGGTTGTTTCCAGTGCCGTTTCGGCGAACTTCACTTCGGCGATGGTGCATTCGATCGCCTTGGCGATGAACTTCTGATCGGTCGGGAGTGCGAGTTCCTTGTCTTCGGCTTTGGCCTGGACCAATCCAAAGGCGAGCACGCAGGCGCTCAAGAGTAGTGTTTTCATCCGTATCTCCTTATCAACAGGTTCACATCGTGGACGCGAGTCGAGTTGCTGATCCGGAGAGTGATGGGTAGAGTTTGCCGTAAAACAAAAAAAAAGCCGACGAGAAGAACGCACCTCTTCGGTGAATCTTCTCGTCGGCTTACTTTTTAACGGGCCTGCCGAAAGGATCGGCCTACCTTTTAATTAGTCATCCGTATCGTTGCAACTGCTCGGTCTGCGAGAGAAACTCCCGCATAACAACTATATGCGGCACGCAGCAGCAAAAGTAAGAGAAAATACATATCTCTCTGTTAATTGTCGAAGTACAAAAAATATTGACGAACCGACTCCGTGGTCGTCACGGTTTATCTCCTATTGGATTCACGGAATCGTGGTGTCTCGGCCAATGTAAAGATCACGAACTCTTCGCCGGTTATGGGACAGATATCCTGGAGCAGGCTCAACACCTTGGCACCGGTGATCTCATGAATCATGGCTTCCAGAAGTGGCCGTGCTGTTTCGATCAAGTGGGTTCGGACTTGCTTGAGCAGATTCCTCCCTTTCTCGTCCGGGACCGACTTGACCAGTTGCTGTTCCGCTGCGGTCAATACGCCCCGAAGTCGAACAACGAGAAGATCACCGATCAGGTGAGCGTGAATATCCTTTGGTCCGCGACCCAGATAATTCTGTTGAAAGCTCGTGATCGCTTCACAGATGGCGGCCTGGATTTCGCCTTGCGTTTTCGCAGGGGCCTCGGAGCGGTAGCAGACACGTTTTGCTAGAATTTGACTCATCGGTCATATCTCCAGTTCTCGATTGGCGAATCACTGATCTCGCAGTGCGGTTGTCGTTGCATGGCGATTGTTGTCGCGTGATTTCCTGTTGGTGTCACGATGCCCAGTGCTTTGGGGTCTGATCAGAGGACTCGTCCCGGCAGGAACGTTTTTTCATTTTTCGTTGGCTTCAACCGCGACGATGCAAACGTCCGCGCGGATGCTCGCCCGCAGAGGGCGACCACGATTTCATGGTCAGCGGATTCGTCACGAATGAACTCCTGATGCGGGAGACCTCGGCCATCAACCATTGGCCGTACGTTTCAATGTGTTGTTTGGCGTGGTTAAGGCAGTCAGAGAATGAGGTATTCCCAAGACAGCAAATATGGCCATGCTTGTGAGGGACCTTACGGACACTTGAATTCAGCACCCCCCCCGCAAATTGGCAACCGGCATTCACCCGCGCCAGAACCAGCACCTTCTGTTTCGACGTTCCCGACTTTACGGCGAAATCAACGGAATCGAGTTCTTACAGCATGGAGAAGTTCGTCGAAATTGACGTAAGTCCTTGCGGTGCACAGGCGCTTCCGAAATTTTGATGTCTTTCCACGGTAGGGTGTGGCAGTGTCGGTGGAAAGACGAGTCGGCGTTTGAATGATTCCGCCAAGTGCATGAGCAGCCGGTGGCGGAGTCGTCCTCAATGAATTGCGATTTGTCAAATGAGAACGTCCGGTTACGACGGAATCTTTTGGGTGAGATGATCTGTTAGCTGTCAAATCTCGTTGAACGTGGCGATGAATTCGGATAGTCTCACGATAGCGTCTTGATGAAGAGTCCCGCCCGACGACTCCACTTACGGAGCCTCTCTCATGATCCGTCTGGATGGCGAAAAGCCGGCCACGTTCTGCGATGGTTCGTCCCGCCGGGACTTCCTGCATGCGGGGGTGCTGACTCCGCTGGGGTTGTCGCTGGGTGGCGTGCTGGGTGCGCAGGCGCGGGGCGAGGCGAAGCGTGACACTGATACGAATTGCATTCTGATCATGATGGTGGGTGCGCCGAGTCAGCTCGACACGTTTGACATGAAGCCCGAAGCGCCGGCCGAGGTGCGCGGGCCGTTCAAGCCGATCAAGACGAGCGCCACGGGCATCACGATTAGCGAGATTTTCCCGAGGGTGGCGAAGCTGGCGGACAAGTTCTCGGTGATCCGCTCGCTGTATCACACCGCGACGGCGGTGCACGATACGGGCTATCAGATGATGCAGACGGGGCGGTTGTTCAGCGGGGGTATCGAGCATCCGCACCTGGGGTGCACGCTGGGTTATCTGAAGGGCGGCCGCGGGGAGCTGCCGGCGCACGTGATGATTCCGAAGCCGATCGGCCGGACCGGGGGCAACCTTCCGCATGCGGAGTCGGCGGGGTATCTGGGCAAGCGGTACGATCCGTTCATTCTGAATGCGGATCCGTCGGTTCCGAACTTCAAGGTGCCGGACCTGCTTCCGCCGGAGTATTTGAGTGCGATACGGGCGGAGCGTCGGCAGAAGCTGCGTGATGCGGTGGATGGTGCGGTGGCGAGTTTTGAATCGACGCCGGCGGCGAAGCAGATGGACGACAACTTCAAGCTGGCGTACCGGCTGATGTCGAGTGCGAAGGCTCGTGATGCGTTTGCGCTGGAGAAGGAACCGGCGAAGGTGAAGGATCGTTACGGCCGCACGCGGTTTGGGCAGTCGATGCTGATGGCGCGGCGGTTGATTGAAGCGGGCGTGCGGTTTGTCACGGTGAATATGTTCGAGACGGTCTTCGATGAGCTGACGTGGGATATTCACGGCTCGAAGCCGTTCACGGATATACAGCAGATGGCGAAGGAGATCGCGCCGAATTTTGATCAGGCGTACTCGGCGCTCATCGAAGACCTGAGCGAACGAGGACTGTACAAGAGCACGATTGTGGCTGCGACGGGCGAATTCGGGCGTACGCCGAAGATCAACCCCGCCGGTGGCCGCGATCACCATCCGGGCGTATGGAGCATGCTGATCGGCGGTGGACCGATCAAGGGCGGACAGGTGGTGGGCGAATCGGATGAGCTGGGCTACGCCCCGAAGACGCGACCGGTGACTCCAGGCGAAGTGGCGGCAACGATTGCGCATGGCCTGGGTCTTGAGGTTCATCACGAGATTCCGGGACCGCAGAATCGGCCGATCCCGATCGTGGACTTCGGCGTGAAACCGATCACTGAATTATTCTGAGAGCAAGGTTTATCATGACGGCATTGCCTCCGAAAACGGCACCTCGCGATCCGTTGGCGTCGATCCCCAAGGATCTGCCTTCTGAGGACAAAGAGAATATGGAGTCTGCGTGGCACCGTGATCAGATGAACTTGCTGATCGAGAGCCTGCGTGTGCGCTGGCGAGGCCGCACGGATTATTATTGCGGCGGAAACATGTTCATTCATTTCAGCGCCAAGCAGGTCCGGAACCAAGATTTTCGCGGCCCGGATTTCTTCGCGGTTCTGGATGTCGATGGCACGCGCGAGCGGGACTACGGGGCCGTTTGGGAGGAAGACGGCCGTTATCCGGATGTCATCGTTGAGTTGCTCTCGCCCTCAACCGCAGAGGAAGATCGCACCACCAAGATGAAAATCTACGAGAAGGTCTTCATGACCAAGGATTACTTTCTCTATGATCCCGAAACGCAAATACTCGAAGGCTATCACCTCAGCGAGAAGTTCCGTTATCGAAAGATTATTCCCGAAAACGGCCGATTATGGTGCGAAACGCTTGGCTGCTGGCTCGGGACTCAAGTCGGCAAGTTCCAGGAGGGAACCAACACTTGGGTTCGGATGTTTGAACCTAACGGCGAGATGTTACCGCTGTTCTCAGATCTCGCTGAGGCGGAGAAGCAACGCGCCGAGACAGAGAAGCAACGCGCCGATTCCATCGAAGCCGAAAATGTCCGTTTGCGTGCAGAACTCGAACAACTCAAGAACTCCAACCCCTAAATGATATGCCGCGAACTCTTCTCTCCCTCATCCTACTGCTGTCGTTGAGTTTATATACTTCGGCCGAGATGAAGGTCTATCCATCTTCGATTGCGCTCTCAGGGAAACACGATTCATCCACGTTCATCGTCGTCGAAGTACAGAACGGGCGGACGGTCGCGGATCTGACGTCTCAAGCGAAAGTCGCCTTCGCGAATCCGAACTTCGCGAAGCACGAGGGTGGCCGGATCGTTCCCCTGACTGACGGCGAGACGACACTCACCGCCACCGTTGATGGCAAGTCGACCTCCGCGAAGATTATCGTCACTGGTACAATGAAGCCGACTCTCTGGAGCTTCCGCAATCACGTCGAACCGGTGCTCACGCGCATGGGTTGCAACTCCGGTGCCTGCCACGGCGCTCTCGCTGGCAAGGGCGGACTGAAATTGTCCTTGCGCGGCTACGATCCCGAGGCGGATCATTTCGTGATGACGAAGCAGGCGCTGGCGCGACGCATTGATCGCGAACGCCCCGAGGAAAGTCTGCTTCTCAAAAAGGCCGCAAAGCTCATGTCTCACACAGGCGGTGAGCGCCTGCCTGAAGGCAGCGTTCATTATTTGATCGTCCGCGATTGGATCGCCGCCGGCGCCACTGGGCCCAACCCAGCAGAAGCGATACTTGAGCGCATCGAACTGCTGCCCCACTCCGCCCTGCTGCAGCCTCAATCGAAACTGCAAGTGATTGCCCTCGCGACCTATTCCAATGGTACTGTGCGCGATGTCACCCGCTGGAGCAAGTTCGCCTCCAGTGATGATCTTGTAGCCAGCATCTCCGAAGACGGTCTGGTGAAAGTCAACGGCCACGGCGAAACGTCCATGACCGTCAACTTCGGCACTCAAGTCGCCACCATGACGGTCACCTCGCCCTTCACCAACACGATCGACGATGAAGTCTTTACCAAGGCTGCCAAAACCAACTTCATCGACGAACATGTACTGAACAAACTCAAGCTGCTACGCATTCCGCCATCAAAACTCTGCACTGATGCAGAGTTCATTCGCCGGGCCTACCTCGACACCTGTGGAATTCTACCCAAACCAGAAGAGGTGAAATCGTTTCTGGATGATGGTACTCCCGACAAACGGGCGAGGCTGATTGACGCGCTCCTCGCACGACCGGAGTTCGTCGATTATTGGGCGTTCAAATGGTCTGATCTCCTGCTGGTCTCCTCCCGCAAACTCCCCGCCCCCGCCATGTGGGCGTACTATCGCACCATCCGGCAAAGTGTCGCGGATAATACGCACTGGGATCGGTTCGCCCGTGAGATCGTCACCGCTTCTGGCAGTACGCTTACCAATGGCGCCGGTAACTATTTCGTCATCCACAAAGACGTCACCGATCTCGTGGAGTCCACCGCCGTTACGTTCCTTGGTATGTCGATCAACTGCTGCCGCTGCCACAATCATCCACTGGAAAAGTGGACACAAGATCAGTACTGGGCGATGGCGAATCTGTTTGGCCGCGTCGGCCTCAAGAATGGCGAGCGCACAGGCGAAGTGTATGTCACTAGCCTGCCGACCGGTGACGCCTTACACCAGCGATTGGGAACACCGACTCTACCTACGCCGCTCGATGGCGAGCCGCTGCCGCTGGATTCGCACATTGATCGCCGCGAGCATTTCGCCAACTGGCTTGTAGCTCCAGGCAATCCGTACTTCGCCAAAGCTCTCGTGAACCGCGTCTGGAAGAACTACATGGGCCGCGGTCTTGTGGAGGCAGAGGACGATCTGCGCGTTTCCAATCCACCGAGCAATCGCGAACTTTTCGACGTCCTGACGAAGGACTTCATCGATCACCGGTTCGACGTCAAACACCTGATGCGGACGATCCTGAATTCGGCAACCTACCAGCGTTCCTCGAAACCGCTACCGCAAAACGCAAATGACGACCGCTATTATTCGCGCTATCTGGTCCGCCGTCTGAGTGCGGAAGTTCTCCTCGATTCTTACAGCGATGTGACCGGTGTGCCCACTGCCTTCAATAAACTCTCGCTCGGCCCGACCGGCGGAGTTAAAAACGAAAACAGCTTCCCTGTTGGAACACGTGCGATGCAGCTGCCCGATTCCCTGCTCATCTCGCGCTTCCTGGATGCGTTCGGCCGAGCGGACCGGTTGCAGGTCTGTTCCTGCGAGCGAACATCGGACTCCAGCGTGACGCAGGCACTCCACCTGAACAACGGTGTAACACTCAACGATAAGCTCCGCGATCCGAAATCGCGGATCAATGAATGGATGAAGGAGAATCTCGGCGATGTGGAAATGATTTCGCGGTTGTATCAGCTGGCGCTTGCCCGCAGACCGACATCGGAGGAATCGGCCCGGTTGCTGCCGATCCTGGCGGAGGCGAAAACACCGGCCGATCGCCGAGAGGCAATGGAAGATCTCTTCTGGGCCGTACTAACCAGCCAGGAATTCCTGTTCAACAGGTAGACAGATTCACTCGAGTCGCCCATGACGGACGAGCCATTTTCCGAATTGTTGGATCACGAGTCCACCTCCACACGCGCGGATACGAATCTGTTATCCGAGGCCGCTGGGCAGTTTGATGGTAATACAGTGGCGGAAGGATGCTTCACGGGGTGTCTCGAAGGATGTGGCTGCTTGGTCCTTATTTCAGTGGGAATATTCCTAACAATTGGTACGGCGGTCGCGTCAATCATACGTCAATAATCTCTCCGGAATTCCATACATGATCCGCGTACTCTCATTGCTCGTGCTTTTTTCCTCCACATCCATAGCCGCACCACCGGTGACATCGCTTGCGTATCGCGCTGATGGCAAACTCCTTGTGGCGGGTTCGCTCGGTACCGTCACGCTCGTCGATCCTGCTTCCGGTGATTATCTTGCATCGCTTCCCGGCCAGACCAGCCGCGTGACGGCGCTGGCGTTCTCGAAAGCGGGTACGCTGGCGGTCGCGTCCGGCGAGCCGGGCAAGTCCGGAATCATCCGTCTCTTTGAACTCGCCGATCCGATCATTACGAAGCTGAAAGTAGAAATCCCGGCCCACCGCGACATCATTTATACGCTCGCGTTTTCACCCGATGGAAAGACACTCGCTTCCGCCGGGTACGATCGCGTCATCAAACTCTGGAACATTGCCAAGATCGATACGCCATTGCACACGTTGCAGGATCACAGCGATACCATCTATTCCGTCGCCTTCTCCCCAAACGGCAAGCTCCTCGCTTCCGGCTCCGCCGATCGGGCGGTGAAAGTCTGGGACGCCGCCAACGGCAAACGCCTCTACACCCTCAGCGATCCCACCGACTGGGTCTACGCCGTTGCGTGGTCGCCTGACGGCACGACCCTCGCCGCCGGAGGAGTGGACAAAAGTATTCGTACCTGGCACGCCACGGCGACCGAGGGCAAGCTGCTGAACTCAGTCTTCGCGCATCCTAAGGCCGTCACGCAACTCCAGTACGCTTCGGATGGCAAAACACTTGTGAGTGCAGGGGAAGATGCCGTCGTGAAGCTGTGGGACTCCGCCAAAATGGTCGAACGCAAAGTGTTCCCGAAGCAATCCGAATTCATCCATGCGCTGGCGCTGCGACCCGACGGTAAACAACTCGCCGTGGGTCGTTTCGATGGTACCGGCATTCTGTTCGATCCCGCTTCAAACGAGAACGGCAAAGCGTTCCTGCCTGCGAAACCCAAGCCGCCCGCTGCCACGAAGATCACACCAAACGCCGTCGTTCGTGGTTCTACCGTCCGAGTGACAATCGACGGACAGCGACTGGATACGACAACCGCGATTCAAGGAACCGGCGTGACTGCGAAGATCATCTCCGCCAGTCCGACGCGGCTCCAAGCCGATCTCACGCTCGCACCCTCCTCGCCCATCGGTGCGAACGCACTGACTTTGGTTTCCGACGCTGGCACTTCGCTGCCATTCACTTTCATGATCGACCGCTTCACGACGATACGCGAAGCCGGATCCACCGATTCCGCAAACGATGCCCAGTACATTAAGCGACCTGTCACGATCATCGGCAGCCTGGACCGCTCGGGCGATGTGGATCATTTCGCCTTTGAAGCAAAGGGGAGTGAAGCGATCGGAGTCGAGGCTCTTATAACTAACGGCAAAATCGCGCCGCGGCTGGCGATCAACGATGTTGAAGGCCGCGTGCTCCACGAAAGCGACAGTTCTCAACTCGGTTTCCGCGCTCCGAAAGCGGGCCGCTACGTGCTCTCGCTACGCGATCAGGAATTCCGCGGCGGACAGGGCTTCACCTATCGATTAAACGTCGGCGACGTGCCGGTCGTCACGTCGGTCTTCCCGCTGGCGGTTCCACGTGGCAGTACCGCCACAGTTCACGTGGATGGCGTACACCTCTCGAAGTCCGGACCGCTAACCGTCACCGTACCCGCCGATGCCGCCATCGGTTCGCGCGTCCCGCTACCAATCCCCGGTGCGAATGTAGCCGTCTGTGAATTCCCGTCCACGATCATTGCCGATTCTGGAGCTGAGCTTCGCGGTCTACCGGCGACAGCGGATGGTATCATCGCCAAACCGGGCGAATCGCGAACCTTGAAATTCACCGCAAAAAAAGGCGAACCGCTCGTTGTGGAAGCGCACGCACGGCGACTCGGCTCACCGCTCGATAGCCACATCGAACTCCTCGACGCCGCCGGCAACCTGCTGCCGCGTGCAACACTCCGCTGCGTAGCCAAGACCTACAGCGTCTTCCGTGACAATGATTCCGTGACGAATGGCATCCGCATCGAAAGTTGGAACGAACTGGCCATCAACGATTATATCTTCGTCGGAACGGAACTCATGCGCATCGATGCTCTGCCGAAGGGCCCGGACGACGACTGCCGCTTTGTCGCCCGCAGCGGCCAACGACTGGGCTTCCTCGGCACCACGCCCACGCATCACTACGTCGGCAACGTCATGTACAAGGTGGAGATCCATCCGCCCGGCACCAACTTCGCACCCAACGGCATGCCCGTCTTCCCCATCGCCTGGCGAAACGATGACGGCGGGCCCGGCTTCAACAAAGACTCGATGCTCCTCTTCGATCCGCCGGCGGATGGCGTGTATCAAGTGCGAATCACCGATGCCCGCGGCGAAGGCAGTAGCGCCCACGCGTTTCGCCTCACCGTCCGCCCTCCGCGGCCCGACTTTACACTGAGTGTCAGCCCGATGAATCCCAGTGTCTGGAAAGGAAACGGCCTGCCCATCACCGTGAGCGCCAACCGCACGGACGGTTTCGAAGGGCCAATCTCGCTCTCGCTTGCGGGCGTCGCCAAAGGCTTTCAGGCCCATGCGACTACCATCGAAGCCGAACAGGTCTCGACGGCCTTCACGCTCTTCGCCAGCGCCGATGCCCCTCCGCCGACCAGTGACATCACGGTGACAGCCACCGCCACCATCAACGGCAAACCGGTCACACGCACCATCACGCTCGGCAAACCGCAACTCGTCGAACCCGGCGATCTCGTCACCACCGTCTCAACCCCAGCGCTCGTCATCCAGCCGGGCAAGGAAACGCGGTTCACGGTCAACGTCGAACGCCGCAACAACTTCAAGGGCCGCGTCCCGCTCGACGTCCGCGGCCTGCCCCACGGCGTGCGCGTGCTCAACATCGGCCTCAACGGCATCCTCCTCACCGAACGCGACACCTCGCGCGAAGTCGTCATCTACGCCGAACCGTGGGTGCAACCCATGACGCGGCCCATCAGCGTTCTCTCCCGCCGCGAGAGCACCGGCAAGGAATACGCCGCCGTCCCGGTCCTGCTGACCGTCAAGAACTAGCGATTTCGTGTATCCGGAAAACAGATACTTGACATTTGTTCAAGTGGACAATATTCAAGTTTCTGTCATTCTCACCCTGACTCGTCTTTCCACCGACACTGCCACACCCTACGGTGGAAAGACGCCAAAATTTCGGAAGCGACTATGCCCGGTAAGGAGTTACGTCAAATTCCGATCGGAATCGAAGACGTGATTGCGGCTGCACAGGAACACTTCCGCCGCGGAACCCTCTTGACTGGACATGTATAATAGTAATTTGTACACTATCCAATACGAGAGAGAGCAAACAAAAAAGCCCACGAATGTGATCCGTGAGCTTATCGTTCAGAAATGAAAATCAACGGGCAGAAGTCACTTGCCATCAGCCTTAGGCGCGGATTTGAATTCCTCCGCCGTCAGCGTTTTCACCTCGCCATTCTGCAGAAGCACCAGACCGCCTTCGGTCGGTGTCTTTTTCTCGTACGCCATAATTCCTTTGCCAGCCTCGCCTTTGGCTACCGCCTCTTCATCCGCCGGTTTCCCGCCCCAGATCACCACAATCTCGCCCGAGCGCACCGCCTTGACCGCACGCGGAAACGTCGGATCGTACTGATCCAGTTGCGCAGTCGACGGAGCCTTGCCGCGGCCGGCCGGCGCATGCGCCGCAATCAGTTCACCCACTTCCCGGAGCACGTCGCTTTCCGGGTTGTCCCCCGCCGGACCGGTTGGCGTGGACGACGAACATCCCGAAATACACGCCAGAAGAGCCAAAATTCCAAGTATGCGATTCATAGGTCACTCAGAGGGAATCAAAAGAAAACGGGAGCGAATCGATCGTTCGCTCCCGGAATTCAAACACAATCAGTCGACATTCGTCGCCGTCTCTCCGCCATCCCGGCTGCCCAGCGCGATCCAAGTTGCTGCCGGGATCGATTCGCGGAAGAAGCGCACCGATCCATCGGCCATGACGGCATTGATGCCGCCGGTGTGGTAGCTGCTGGCGGCGATGTGCATTTGGCCGAAGCCCGACGCTCCGCAGCTATACTTTTGCGTTCCGGAAGACACGCGAGTGTTCCAGTTGATCGGCAGGGTATGGGTGAAGATGTAATTCGAGGGCAGATTGCGATAATACTGCTGCCCGACATACTTGATGGACGAACTCCAGGGGCTGCCCGTCTGGCACATCGGGATGGTGGTTCCGTCGGTCAAGTTCCAGCCCGAATTGCCGGAGTTGATGATCACGGTGATGTTGTCGCGGATGCCGGAGCCGGTGGCGGAGTTCGTATCGCGGGAGCGCATGACTTCCGCGAACATGACCGTGTTGCTCGAACCGTCACGGATCTGGACAACGGGCGGCCCCTTCATGACCGATCCGTTGACCTGAGCCATCGAGAAGATGCCCCGGAACTGGGAACTGGAGCTGGGATTGGCATCCCCGCCGATGCTGCCGAAGTAATTGGTCCGGCCCGCATTCGTGAACGTGAACATTTGTGATGGATCGGACGGGCACAGATAGATGGGGATATCCTGCGACCGCGCCGCCGCATTGGCCCCCGTCTTCGTGGGAAACATCGGGTGAATCGCGGCGTCGCTGTTCACGTTGTAATTCAAGTCGTACTGGTTGTACTTGTTCGCCTGTTCAACATACGCCAGCAGGATCACCAGCGGAGTGGCGCCGGAGGTATAGGTCGTGGGAACTTGTGTCGTCGGATGGGGCAGAACGATGGTATGCTGACGCGGAGCCAGGTGGCCATTCGTGCTCTCATAGTTATGAGACGCCAAGCCAATCTGCTTGAGATTGTTGCTGCATTTCAACCGCGCGGCCGCTTCGCGCACCTTCTGGACCGCAGGCAGAAGCAAACCGATCAGGATGGCGATGATGGCAATCACCACCAGAAGCTCGATCAGGGTAAACCCCCCGCCGAAACTGAGGACGCATAAAAATGACTCCCAATAAAAAAAATGACTGGGCGTGCTGAACCAAATGAAATTTTTATCACGAGAGATGAGTAAAAGCTAGAGAGAGGATATGAATTTGTTAGGAAAATCGTCGAAAGGATGAATGAAAGAAGAGCTCAGGTCGGTGTTGTCATGTTCTGTTCACGATCACGAACGGCGGACAATGGTGTTGCGAATGGAGTAGTTGCCACGTCGACTGGCAGAAGTGCTACGAGTGGGAGGGGTATCGGCAAATGGTTGGATTATGAATTGGAGAGCTGATATGACCTCCGGTACGTCGTGCAAGAAATTGCTGATAGTGTTGGCTGAATAAGGCAAGTAGATTCCTGACGACGGATGGGCCAGACATTATCCAATCTTGCATTGTCGGCCAGGCATCGACTTTTTTTCGCCAGCTCGACAGTCAAACAGGTCCACAAGTTGCGCTTTCACTCAGAAATATACAGCCATAGACATTTATCAGCTCCATTCTTAGTTTCGCTCGTGAAATATCTGAAATGGCGATAATACTACACATTTCCAAAATCAAAATCATTAATTCGAACGCGCGTTTTGTTCTTCGAATACGCGGCAAGATGCGAGTGAAGGTTTAGGAAATGAGATATATCTGTCAGAAGTCTTGCGGCAATATTTGCGGATTGCGCACCGCCTTTAGAAATAGCTTGAGTTAAGCTAGTATATGAATGGTAAATATCATTCAATTTCTTTGTAATAATTGCAAATCTACGAGTCGACATCAAAGTATTCGCAGATACATCGATTTCTTTAACTTGGTTGGAAAATCGATCATAAAACGTTAGGAATTCCGGATATAGTAATTGTACTTGATTAGAGAAATTTTCGCCATTTCTAGCGTCTTGCACGTCCCGTAGCAAACTATGAAGAGAATTCAGAGTATCTAACACTAATAACGACCAAGGTAAAGCAGGCGAAACACTTGATTCAGAACGCACGTGCTCGGCCTCGGTCACAGTTTTTGGTTTCGCGTTCATTAACTGCAAAAATCTTGGCCAATTAAGCATTGCAAAATGTTGTTTTGTACGATAAATGAACTCATGGGTCAATTCGGGCCTCGGCATTAGCGTTGCATTATTACTGCGTACTAGCCAGTCAGCTTTTTCTTCATTGCAAACAAATAATATCGGCTTTGCAGATTTGATAGCAAGATTGATTAGCGAGTGCCATATTATCAAATCTCCGACTCCATCATCAGGCTTCCCCTTATCTTTGTAACCAGGCGGGATTTGGTGCGAAATTCTCCTTCTTAAATCAGCCTCGAGTTCGGATGCTTCAAGACTATGGTGAATGATCCTTTCGGTTGTGAATATCTTCCTGTAAAGTTCACTGACCCTGTCGCTCCATCCCCATTCGGCTAGTAGCCGGAGCAGGGCTTGTAATTTTTCTTTGTATTCATTGGTTTTCTCTTTTGCTTCATTCATTAATTTCTTTAGCTCAGCAAATTGACTAATTCCGTCGAGCATTGGGCATTCAAGTTGGATAAAGCTCGGTAATTTACTAATGCGATTATATATCTGGTCATGCATATCTGCTATTTTGCGTGTGCGATTCTTCCCGAATTCTCTAACCGCTTGGGCCGGTGCAAACAGTCGATTGCTATTAGCAATTCTCATATAAATTTCAGAGATATTATCTACACTTTCCTGCCCTACTTCATACGGAGCTAGTAATACATTGGCATCGAATACGAAAATGCAATCATTGATAAATGTATCCGATGATACCATCTGATAGTTAAATATATCCACTGGGTAGTGAAAAACTTCTTCAAGCCAAAAGATGTCGTTGTCAGTTTTCGCCTTCTGCGTAGTTCTATTCGTGTTAGCAGATGCTGCGGTGACGTTAACACTTTCGCCATGTGAGTCCTGTGCGGGAGTCTGCTCTTCCTGTCCCTTCTGTTTCGGATCATTAGCCTTGCCCACTGTATCCCCTTAAACTGAAGTGTGAATTCATTTCGTCTTTTTGACTATTTCTCCGTCGCGGCCCTCTCGTTCACGGAATGCGCCAATTTCACATACTTCCTAAGTACGACGGCGTTACGCGCGCCGTCGACTTCGCACACGCGGCCTTCCTGTGAGCGGAACAGTTTACACAGCAGTTTTGCAAGGTCCCCCGTTCTTCCAATTCACTTCCCCAGCTTCACCTTCGGGTACGTCATCTTGTACTTGTGCTTCACGCTGTTCGGGGTTTCGTCCGGGGGGAGTTCGTACGGCAGCGCTTTCAGGAATTCCACCAAATCGTTCACTTCCGCAGGTTTCAGGTGGCTTGTCGTGCCGTGTTTGTTGTCCTTGTTGCAGGTGGTGATCACATCTGTCAGCGTGGCGGCGCGGCCGTCGTGCAGGTACGGACCTTGGCGGTACACGCCGAGCAGCGTGGGCGTGTCGTAGAGCGGGCCGATCTTCTCCGCCTCGTGATCGCCGGTGCCGACATCGTGGCGGACGAACGGTTTCGTCATGGTGCTGTCGGAGTAGTACGGGCCGTTGTGGCAGCTCGCACAGTTCGCCTGTTTGCTGAAGAAGATTTCCTTGCCGCGTTTGGCGGAGTCGGAGAGCTGGCCGTTGGGGGCGTGGGGTGAAAGGCGGAAGCTGAAGGCGTTGGTGTAGAGGGCGAGGGCGTCGAGGTCGGCGGATTTGTCGGAGAGGGGTTGTTCGAGTTCGGCGAATTCCTTGAAGCTCGTTCGTGGTTTGAGTCGATCGGATGCGAGTCCGCGGCCCTGCATGAGCGGTCCGCGGATGGTGTATTCGAAGTCCTGGACTTCATCGCGGTCGGCGGACCAGTGGAGCGGGTGCGTGTGGGCGAGCCCGAAGAGGTGCGGCGTGCGGCGGTGGCCTTCGGGGTTGTGCCAGACGCGGCCGTCGGTGAGGCCGTCGGGATGGCAGGAGGAGCAGGAGACCCAACCGGTGCGGCCCATGGGCGAACGGGCGGTGACGAAGAGTTCCTTTCCGCGGCGCCATTCGGGGGAATGGGCGGGCTTGCAGACGGGGATGCTGGTGACTTTGCGAAGCGTATCGGTGTGGACGCTGACTTCGTAGTCGAGGGTGTTGTAGACGTAGATTTCGCCGTTGACGGGATTGACGCGGATGGCGCGGGGGTGCTTGCCGAGTCGGACGATGCCGCGGGGCTGGATTTCGCGGTAGTCGTCGTCGATGACTTCGCAGATGTTGGCGTCGTTGGTTCCGGCGTAGAGGGTGTAGAAGCGTGTGCCGTCGCGTGAGAAGGCGGATTCCCAGGGGTTGGCCATGACGATGACGCCGTTGAAGGTATCGAGGTCGATGCCGCGGCGTTTTTTCTCGCCGGCGGGCCGCTCGAAGAGATCGCAGATGGACATGTGGGGGAAGATCGATCCGCGGGCACCGAAGTGATTGACACGGCTGCGGAGGTGGGTGATGTAGGCTTTGGGTCGCTTGGGGTGGAGGACGACGTTGCGTGCGATGTTGTCGGATTCGTAGCCGGTCCAGGTTTCGGTGACGGTGCCGGATGCGATGTCGACGGCGTGGAGTTTGGCGGTGGTGAATTCGCAGACGTAGAGGGTTTTTTCGTCGTTGGCGAGTGCGATTCCGCGGCAGAACTGGCCGACTTTGAAGGAGCGTGTGACCTTGCGGGCGGCGACGTCGATCTCGCTGACGGTGCCGGGGTAATCGTGCGAAACGTAGGCGAATTTGCCGTCGCGGGTGGTGACGATACCGTAGGGTTCGTCGGCGACGGGGATGATGCCGGTGATGGCTTTTTTGTCCGGATCGAGGACGAGCACGCGGTCGTCGCCCCAGACGGCGATGAGGCCGAGTTTGCCGGCCCAGGCTGCGCCTTCGGGATGATCGCCGGCGGGAACTTCGCAGTGGATGGTGCGGTCTTTGAGGTTGACGACGGTGGCGGTTCCGCTGTCGGTATTGGCGACGAGCAGGCGTGTGCCGTCGGCGGAAACGTCGAGGAGTGAGTTGGAATTCCCGGCGATGGCAGGCAGGGTGAGACAGAGAGCCAAAACGAAAGAGAGCACTCGCGGCATATCAGGCTCGAATGAGGGGAAGAAGGACAGTTCCTTTAGTTTATGCGTGTGCTACAAAAAAGCTTGAGGGGAACGGGAACGGATTGGCGCTCTTGATTTGTCCAAGTGGCGCGCCAGAATTGGTTTACGGGAACTGCCCGCTTCTCGAATGCGTCCGATATGTTGCACGGTCTTCTGCTTGTCGGAGAGATTGCTGATGTCACGTCTTGTCGTTTCGTGCCTGTTGGTGGTGGTTCTGGCGACACAATCGACTCATGCGGTGGCGGGTGCGCCCGATCCGTTCGATCTGGTTCAGGGTCTTCGTGAAAACGGCATGTCCGATCTGGCCCTGGAGTATCTGGAAGAACTCACGAAGAAAAATCCGACGGCGGAGATGAAAATTCTGATCCCGCTTGAGATGGCGAAGACGCGGTTGCTGCTGGCGCAGGAGGAATCGGACGAGGCGGTGCGTGATGCGGCGATTGCGCTGGCGAAGCAGGATTTCGGGTTGTTCCTTCTGGATCACGGCAAGCATCCGCGTGCGGCGGAGGCGTCGCTGGCGCTGGCGCGTGTGTTGTCGTTGCAGGCGAAGATGGCGCTGAATCGTGCGGCGCGGATTGAAATCCCAACGGGTGAAGACGGGCGGCCGGATCGCGGAAAGTTCCTGGAGAAGAAAGCGGCGTTCAAGAACGTGCGCCCGCTGTTCGTTGAAGCGACGAAGCGGTTCGGCGATGCGGCCAAGCAGATGAAGGCGCTGATTGAAAGCCCGATGACCGACACATTCCGCAAGAAGAGTCTGACGCGTGAGGCGATGCTGGCGGAGCTGGATCGCGGGATCAATCAGTTCAACCTTTCGGAGACATATCTCGCGGCGGAGGGTGCGGAAGGTGCGGAGCGTGGAAAAGCGCTGAATGATGCGAAGCAGATTTTTTCTGATTTGAGCAAGCAGGATACCAGCAATCCGATCTGCTGGGTGGCGCGGGCGTGGATTGGCGCGTGCGAGCTGGAGATCGGCGATTCGGGCAAGGCGAAGGAAGCGTTCGCCAGTCTGCGTGCGGATATCGGGCGGAACCCGGTCGCGGCCATGGACGGGATTCGCATGGTCGAATTCTTCGAGGCTCAGAACGAATACCTGAACGCCCGCGGCGGCGATCTCGGAGCCACTCGCGGAGCACGGGTGCGGACGAAGAACTGGCTCGACAAAGACAAATACAAGAGCCGGATGACGCCCGAACGCCTCAGCATGACCTACTACTACGCCTACCTGACCCAGCGCGAAGCGGAGATGGACAGCGGCAACATTTACGAAAAGAAGGCGGCCGACGACACTACCCCCCGCAAGCTGCTGAACGTCTCTACGAATGCCCGCGGCCTGCTGCAGATCGCGGCGAAGGAGTACAAGAAGCTGCAGGAGTTCGACAACGACTACACCGACCGCGCCAACCGGGCACGCATGCGGGCGATTCGCTTCATCGTCGGTGAGGCCAACCGCTCACCGAAGTTGTTCACGAATTTCGATGAATGCTTCATGGCGGCCCAGGTACGGCTCGGCACGCTCGACGAGGATCTTGCCGAGATCGATGCACTCACCAAACTGCCCGCCAAGACGAAGTTCACCGATCTCGACGACTACAAAACTCAGACCAAAAAAGACACCCAGCGCGAAGTGATCAGTCTCTTTGAACGCACAGGTGATCTCGTCGGACCCGCCACACCGCCCAAGGACGCCGCCGAAGCACGCCTCTGGCTTTCGCTGGCGTACCTCCGCTGCGGACATCCGCAGCAGGCCGCCGTGGCTGCCGAAAACCTCGCGCTGACCGGCCGCGGGAACACCGCCGCCAAAGCCGGCGTCGTCGCCATCGAAAGCTACCTCGCCTCGCGGGCGGAACTCGATCCGAACGATGCCGAAGCGCGGGATGTCGATCGCACCCGCGCCGTCGAACTCGGCCTCAAACTGGACAAAGTGCTCGGCAACGACCCCGCCACCGACAGCGTTCGCTTCCGCGTCGGCCAGCTATTCCTTGAAGAAAAGGAATACCGAAATGCCTTTAATGTTCTGGAAAAGGTCCGTCTGAGCTTCGGCTCGGTTTCGACCGCGCGAACGCTTCTGGGCCGCGCGGCTTACATGATCGTGATTTCGAAAGACCCCGCCATCACCCTGGAAATGAAGGCGAATTATCTCCGCCGGGCCATGTCGGCCGCGGAAGCGGTGCCGGAACCGACAAACCCGTCGCAACTTAAAGTTTTCTTCGGACTCAAGAACATCCTGGCTCAGTTGTACCTGCTCCAGGGCGGCGGCGGATTCGTGAAGGCGGAATCGATCGCATCCGCGACCGCCAAGCGGGCCACGGAAGCCACTATGCCGGAGGGCGATAAGAAGTACGTGCGGTTCTCGGCCGACGAGATCCGCCTGCGGGCCATTTATGGTCAGTCGGCACCGCTTTACAAGGACGGCAAGTACAAGGAGATGGCGGACAAACTGACACCGGCGTTGCTGATCATGAAGCAGGCGGGCCCGGCGGCGAAGGAAGTGGAAAGCTATCGCGGAGTGATGCCGACGGAGGCGGAAGGCGATACCGGTTCGGCGGTCGTCGCGGCGGATAGCCTGGACCGCTTCCGCCGTGAAATCATCGTGCTCGGCCTTCAGGGCCGCATCCGCGAAGGCGCTGTGGATCAGGCCGCCGAACTCTTCAAACTGCTCGAACAACTCGGTGGAAGCGTCGAGGCAACAACGGATGCACTGTCGCGGTTGGTCACGCTGGTCCGGCCGCAGATTCAGGAACTCAAGAAACAGATGAAGGACGAGGAAGCTCAGAAGCTGGTCGATGTCGTGGGCAAACTGCTGACCGATCAAGCAGGCAAGGAGAAGCTCTCCGCCCGCGCCCGCGCGTTTCTCGGCCGATCCCTTCGCGATCTCGAACAGTACGAGAAGGCCCTCGAAGTGCTGGAGAAAGTTCCCACGGTCGACGAGGAAACGCTGAAGCTGCCCACAATGCAACTGGATCCGGAAAAGCGAGAAGCGGTTGTTGCCTACCAGATTGCGCTCATCGAACAGATCCGGGCGCACCGGTATCTCAAGCAGTTCGACAAAGCGGATGAACTGCTCAAGCCGGCGGTCGGCGAGGATGGCAAATCGGGTTGGGCGAAGTCGCTGGAGTTCCGCCGCGAACGGAATTATGTGAAGGAAGACCGTGCGAGCGAAGCTCCGAAAGCGGAGAAATCCAAGCTCTGGAGCGAAGCGTACGCGGGCTGGACCGAAGTGCTACGGCCGTATGTGAATTTCGTTTCGTCACGCATTCCCAAAGACGCCGACATCAATCGCGTGAAGCAGGACCGCGAAAAGCTTTATCCGGTGATTCTCGATCTGTACGTGGAAGAGAAGCGTTGCCTCGCCCGTGCGAATACCCAACTGCTCGAATCCAACCCGACCAAACTGGCATCGCAACTCGCCGCCTTCGGCAAGCAGATCGCGACCTTGGAGAAAGGTTATGCCAAGGGGCTGACCGGCGACGTGCGCCAGCGGTTCCACGTTCTGCTGGACGAATATCCGCAGATGAAGGCCGGCTACCAGGAAGCGGGTGGCACGGCCTTCCTCGAACCCGATTCCGAACTGCCGGAAGTGGGAATTCCCGGCGGCGGAGAAGCCAAAGAGTAACGCAGGACGATACCCCCGCGATCAGAGATCAGTCACACGGTGGGAGCAGCCCACACAACGAATTCGGAGATATTCATGCCTCGACGATTTTCCCTGGCGATGCTTGCACTCGGTTTGAGCGTGCTTCTGATTCCCACGGCACTGGGGCAAAGCGGATCCACCGACCGCATCCGCTACCGGAACGCCAAGAAGGACTATCAGGAAGAAGTCGTGCTGGGCACCACGCAGGAAACGTCCGCCGGGCTGGTTGTGACGCTGAACAACAAGTCCACGGTGAAAATCCCGGCACCGGATATCGTTTCGATCGAGTACGGAAGCCTGCCGGGACTCGACAGCGTCAAGCTGGAACTGAGTTCGGCGGAGAATCAGGGGAACGCGGTCAAGGCGCGGGATCTCTACGCCGCCGAGGTCAAAAAGAACCCCACAGACCCTCGGACGAAGAAGTTTCTGGATTATCGCGAGGTCATCTGGAGCGCCCGGGTGGTCGACGCGAAGATCGGCAAGGAATTCGCGGATGAAGCGCCCGCCGTCATCACCAAGCTCGTGAATTTCTCCCAGGAGTACTCGAAGAAAAATGCATGGGAGGTCTGGCACGCGTCCCAGATCGCGGCACGCATGAACGCCGAACTGGCCCAGTACTCCGATGCCGCAACGGTGTACTCTTCGCTTTCGAAAGTGGCCAACCTGACTCCGGAACTGAAATACGAAGCCCGCATCGGTGAGATCGAGATGCTCATCCGCAGCGGAAATGTTCTGACGTCCGCTCCACTGGTGGCCGAAGTGAGTAAGGCGACGGATCTGCCGAAGAGCGGCCCGATCGTGGAGAAGCTTGCGGTTGTGAAGGCGGTGGTCGATGCGCTTTCGGAGAAGAAGGCGAAGCAGAAGCCGACGGCGCAGGTGAAGATCATCGAGGACGTGATTGCGAAGACTCCGGACCCGTCGGTGCGTGCGTTCGGGCACAACATGCTGGGCGAGCTGTACCTTCAGTGCGAGCTTCCGCGCGATGCGATGTGGGAGCTGTTGCGGGTTGAGGTGGTGGAAAATCTGGACCGTGACGAAGTGATCAAGGCGGTGTGGCGTCTGGCGGATTGTTTCAAGCTTCTGGGCCAGGAGAACCGTGCGGAGGCGTATCGCGAGAAGCTGCCGACGCTCAAGTGGTCCTGATTTTAAGGGGACTGCCACCTTTTTAATAAAAATATTTTTATTAAAAAGGTGGCAGTCCCCTTAAAAATTACCGTAGCAGGCCGCGGGTGCGGAGATAATTCAGGACCAGCCGCTCGAACGGCACCTGATTGCTCGTGAACAGATACGACATCCCGCGGCGGTTGCAAAACCGCGCCAATCCGCCCCGGAATGCCTCCAGCGTTTCGCGGTACCGCGCCAGCAGCGGAGCGCTGATCGTCACCTCCGCCTCGTCGCCGTCCTCCACATCCGTCAGCTTCAGGTCGCCCACGAACTTCGGCTCGATTTCCTCCACATCCAGAATCTGAATCGCATAAACATCCAGATTGCGCGCCAGCAGATAGCGGAAGCCTTCCTCATAGCCATCCTTGTCCAGAAAATCGCTCATCACAATCACTACGCCGCGACCGGTCGTCCGCAGGCTGAAGTTCCTCAGAGACCGCGAGAACGATCCGACTCCGCCGATCGGCAGCGAATCCAGAAACCGCACCATCCGCCACAAACTCGCCCGCCCGCGATACTGCGGCGAACCGACCGCCGTCGCTCCGCCGATCGTCGAAATCGCCACGCGATCGAGATTCACCAATCCAACGAATCCCAGCGCCGCCGCCAGCTGCTTCGCATACCGAAGCTTCGACGGGCGGCCAAATGTCATCGATTCGCTCGTGTCGATCACCAGATGGACGTGCAAGTCTTCCTCTTCGAGGAACAATCTCAGAAAGAGCTTGTCGAGGCGGCCGTACAGGTTCCAGTCGAGAAAGCGGAGGTCGTCGCCCACGCAGTACGGCCGGAAATCGGCGAATTCCGAGCCGCGGCCCTTGCGCTTGCTCAGGCGGTCGCCCTTCATCCGGCCGGCGCGGATCTTCCGGGAAACCAGTTCGAGCGTTTCCAGTCGGCGTAGGAACTCGGGGGCCAGCAGGGGCCCTTCGGCCGCTTCAGTCGGTGTGTCGGTCATGCTGGTAGAATAACGAATCATCGAGCGTTCGGTTTCGGGAATTTTTCTCGTTCCTGAAACGTCAAAAAGTTCATGACAAATCGAATCGTAGCGATTAGTCCGTGCGTACCATTTGTGATGGCAGGCCGATGAGTGCCCAAATCCTGCCCCATGGATTCACAACCGAATCAGACGGAATCGTGTAAAGTGAAAAACGGCGAACCTTGGAAATTCGTCTCAAGTCTGAGGCGAAGTGTCGAAATTTTGGGTCATTCATCATCCTGAGAACGCCCGATGAAGGTCTTGCGCGAGTGGGGAGCGAAGCGGACGCGGAACGAGCATCGGCATAAGGTCCGACGTGACTTCCCTTTGCGCTGCGAACCGCTCGAAGACCGCCTCACGCCGATCGCCACACAATCCGAACTTCTCGCCGTAACAGAATCCGCTCAACCCCTGCTTGACCTTCGTAACGTCGTTTCGGCATTCCAGCTTGGCAATGCCGTCGATCTGAATCGTTCTAACATCGTTTTGAGTTCGGGAAATCGCTCGCTGCTCCAGATTGCGCTGACGCCGACCGCACCGCGGGATCTCGTCCAGCAGCAACTTCTGACGACCGGCCTTTACTCGAGCGTCGCGCCAAATTTCATTTATTCGAGTTCCGCCGGCGACCTGCGCGAGGTCACGCCCAACGATCCGCAATTCAGTTCCCAGTATCATCATCTGATCATCAAGACGCCCAACGCCTGGGATAAGACCATCGGCGATTCATCGGTGACCGTTGCGATTTTGGACGATGGCGTGTTCATCAACCATCCGGACCTGCGGAACACGGTCTGGACGAATGCGCAGGAAATCGCGGGCGACGGGATCGACAACGACGGGAACGGATTCACGGACGACATCAACGGCTGGAACTTCGTCGCCAATAACAACAACGTGAACCCGAGCGACGCCATAGCGGACAACCACGGCACGCTGGTGGCGGGGCTGCTCGCCGCTCAGTTCAACAATGCGGAGGGAATCGCCGGCGTGGCCGGTGGCGCACGCTACCTGCCGCTCAAGGTGATCGGCACCGGCGGAACGACGACCTCACTGACACTCGCCCGCGCGATCGGCTACGCCGTCAACAACGGCGTGAAGATCATCAACACCAGCATTAACATCGATCCGTTCGTGAACGACCCCACCTTCGCCGCCGCGGTTTCGCTGGCGTACGATCGGGGAATCCTGCTCATCAACTCGGCGGGGAATTCAAACACGAATAACCCGGCACGAGTTCAACTCGAAGAGCTGATTGTCGTCGCCGCGAGCGACCGCAACGACGTCAAAACCAGCTACAGCAACTTCGGCAGTGGGATCGACATCACCGCTCCTGGTGGGACATCGGACGACGGACTCCTGTCCTCGATTCCGATCAGCGGTTACACCGGCGCCTTTGGCACCAGCATGGCGGCACCGCTCGTCGCCGGTACGGCCGCGCTCGTCTGGAGCGCATTCCCCACCTACACGCGGGACCAGGTCGCCGCCGCCGTCATCGCCAACGCCGACAGCCTGCTGCTCAAAAACCCGAACTTCGAAGATCAACTCGGCTCCGGTCGCCTCAATACCGCCAAGGCGGTCTCCGGTCAGCCCTTTGTCACCAAACTCGGCAAACTGACCGGCCTCCCCGCCGAGGGCGCCGACGCTCCCGATTCGCTCACCTCCTTCAACCTTCGACTCAACAGCCTGCTCGATCCGTCCACCGTCACGACTTCGAACTTCGAACTCCGCTGGGCGGGGATCGACAACACCTTCAACACCGCCGATGACCAACTGATTCCGTTCACCATCAACGAAGGCCGCGAATACAAGATCGGCACGAACGATCTGACCTTCGAAGTGAATCGCACGCTCGATCGCGGGCTCTATCGCTTCACCGCAAAAGCCGGCGGGCTGAAAGATCCGTTCGGACGCGCCGTCGACGGCGACAACAACGGCACCGCCGGCGGAAACCTCGTCCGCAACTTCGGTGTCGCGTATCAGCTTGGCGGGCGCATCTACCACGACATCCGCAACGATGGCTTCTACGATCCGAGCGATCCGGTGCTTTCCGGCGTGCCGGTCTTCATTGACATGAACGGCAACGGGCAGATCGATCGCGTGTCGTTTTCCACAAGCGTCGGCCAGATGATCCCGGATGCGGACGTGATGGGCGTGAGCGCCGGGTTCCCGGTCGTCGGGCAAGGTTCGCTGTCCGGCAGCCTGAGCGTCAGTTTGTCGATCCATCACCCCCGACTCTCGGATCTGCGCATCACTCTCGTCGCTCCCGACGGCACCCGTGTCATGCTCTTCGACCGCCGCGTGATCGAAGATCCGGGCGAATCCTCGATCTTCCTTCTGACATTCGAAGACGGGATCGAAGAGCAATTCAGCACGTTTCCCACGATCAACATGCTCCGCCTGCGACCTGCGGAATCGCTGGCGCAGCTCATGGGCCGCACCGCCGACGGAAACTGGGAGATCGAAGTCGCGGATCTGCAGACCGGGACGACCGGCTTCTACAACTCCGCTTCGCTCACCATCACGACGGAACCGATGGCCATCACGGATGCCAACGGGTTCTTCACCTTCAGCGGCCTCCCCACGGGAGGTGCGGTCCTGCTGAACGCTGGCGTTCTGGCGGGTTACGATCGCGCTGCCGAAGGCGGGTTTCTCTCGGTCGATTTGTCAGTCCCGTTCCCAAATCCGGTGAGCATCGGTTTAGCGCTCACCGACGGGATCGTCGGGCGCGTGCTGCTCGATTCAGGCGACGGAAGTTTTGGCAACGCCACCGGCCTGGCCGGCGCGACCATCTTCCTCGATGCGAACGGCGACGGCATCGTGAATGTGGGCGAATTCCTCACTCAGACGGATGCCTTCGGGAATTACTTTTTCCCCGATCTCGGCAACGGACTTCACACTCCGACCCTGCTGCTCGATCCCGGATTCGGGCCCTCCGCCTCCCAGCCTCTGACCCGCTCGATCGCGCTGACCCCAAGTCAAACGGTCGCTCGCGGAGTCGATTTCCTGATCGCGAGAGATACGGCTCGTCTTGAGGTGACGCTGGATTCCATCGTTCCCAGCCTGCGGAATACGCCGGTCACCTCGATCTCCTTCTCGCTGAGCGAACCGCTTCCCGGATTGAACCTCAGCCACTTCCGGCTGACACGCGACGGCGCACCCGTATCGCTGAGCGGAGCGACGCTGATCGGTACCGGTGCGAACCGCACGATCATCGGGCTGGAACCGTTCACCAGCGCCGGCGGCTTTTACGCGCTGACGCTCGACGCTCCTGCGCCGGCCGGTCAGCCGGAGCGCAAGCCGACACCGCAGTCCGTCTCCTGGACGACCGATTTCAGCAAGCCCGTGCTGACCATGCAGGGGATCTTCGAGAACGGTTCGTTCGTCGGTGTTCGCGTGTTCAGTAATGAGCTGATCACGGGGCTGAATCGCGAGGATTTCTTCGCAGTTGACGGAATGCAATCCGTTTCCGTCACCGCTTCGACGCTCGATTTCGCCGCCGACGGGCTGTCCGCGGAACTGCGCTTCCCGGCCGAGGTGATCGCACGAAATTCTCTCAATGTCGAACTCCGGGGCGAAGGATCGGGGATCCAGGATCTTGCGGGCAACTTGTACACGGAGAGCTTTTTCGTGGCGTTTGCCAAGCCGGTCTCACCGCCTCCGCAACCGCCTCAGATCACGCGCCGTACCGTAGTGGGTGCCGACGTGAACGGCCCGCCCACGGTCAAAATCTTCGATACCAAAACGAATGAACTGATCCGCGTGATGCCGGTCTTCGAGCCGTTCTTCACAGGCGGGGTGCGCGTCTCCGCGGGCGATGTGAACGGCGACGGCATCGAAGACATCATCGCCGCCGCCGGACCCGGTGGCGGGCCGCGCGTCCGCATCTTCGACGGCATCACGTTCGCGCCGCTCATGGATTTCCTCGCCTTCGAGGAATCGTTTACCGGAGGAGTCTTCGTCTCCGTGGGCGACCTCGATGGCGATGGCCGTGCGGAACTCATCCTCTCAGCCGATGTCGGTGGCGGGCCGCGCGTGCGCATCATGGACATCATGTCCAACGCCACGATTGCGGACTTTTTCGGCATTGAAGACGTGAATTTCCGGGGTGGTGCCCGCACGGCGATCGGCGATGTGAATGGAGACGGTTCGCTGGATCTGCTCGTGGCGGCCGGTGTCGGTGGCGGGCCGCGTGTTTCCGGCTACGATGGCAAATCGCTGTCCGGCAGTCCGCAGAAGCTCTTCAACGATTTCTTCGCCTTCGATCCCAATCTCCGCGATGGAGTCTTTCTGGGTTCAGGCCAGATGAACGCGGACTTCTTCGCCGATCTCGTCATTGGCGCCGGCGCCGGCGGAGGACCGCGGGTGCTTGTCCTCTCAGGGCGCGACATCACGGAATCGGACCAACGCGTTCCGCTGGCGGATTTCTTCTCCGGAGACGAATCTGGCCGGGCGGGGATTCGCGTCGCCGTGAAGAACGTCAATGGAAACGCTCAGGATAGCCTGATCACCGCCGACGGACTGGGCAACGGCACACGCGTGCGCATCTACGCCAGCGCGGATGCCGGCATGAATCCCCCCGAAGTGCTCAACGAATTCGACGCCTTCGATAGCGCATCCGGCGGTGTGTTCGTTGGGTAATCTGGTGTGAACAGAAACACCAATTGTCAGTTTTTCTTGACGCTGATCAGTGAAAAATTCCGCATCAAACTTCAAAGACTTCATCTCTCGAATTCAACCCGCTTAATGCCAGAACACAATCGTCGGTAACTCTGCGCAGCGTATGGCCTTTCTTCTGATCAGCGGTCCGATCTTGAGCGATCAACTTTTCGTTCGCAGCGGATATTTCTTCTCAGAGTTTGAGCTTCTGAACAACTTGAATTGAATCATGAAATTCTCTCATGCAATTCTCTTGGAAGCAAAATCGGCAAATGTTACAACCGATTGATCAACACTCTTGGGTTGAGACTCGCTCATCATTTCATTTATTTTCCGTTTCAGAGGGTACCTCGCGATGGAACGTCGTCATCGTCCGACTTTGCGTCGAAGCACGCGCCTTTCGATCGAAACACTCGAAGATCGTGTCAATCCCGCGGGACTGGTCGATCCGTTTGCCGCACCCATCACGATCGTGGATACACCGGGCGATCGGATCAATCTCGTGACGTCCACGCTCTCCGAGAGCGAATCCACGCTCGCGACGTTGCGGGCGGCTCCGTACACAGAGGATGTCCGGTACATCGGGTTCGGCAGCTACACCGTGACCATGAATTCGGGAATCGAAGACAGTCAGGCCATCAGCTATTACAGCAGCCTGCCCACCGTTACGTCGGTTGAACCGGATTACACGATCCAGGTGAATGTTACGCCCAACGACTCGCTTTATTCCTCGCTCTACGGCATGTCGAAGATCAGCGCTCCCACCGCCTGGGATTCCACAACCGGGTCCGGGGATTTCATTGTCGCCGTCATCGATACCGGGGTCGATTACAACCATCCGGACCTCGCCGCCAACATGTGGCGCAATCCGGCCGAAGTGAATGGCGACGGGATCGACAACGACGGCAACGGCATCATCGACGACTATTACGGCGCGAACTTCATCGGGAGTACGAATTCGGGCAATCCCTTTGACGATAACGGCCACGGCACACACGTGGCGGGGACGATCGGCGCCATCGGCAACAACAGCATCGGTGTCGCCGGCGTGAACTGGAACGTCAAGATCATGGCGCTCAAGTTCCTGAATGCTCAGGGGAGCGGTTCACTGAGCGATGCGGTCGAAGCGCTGAATTATGCCGTATCGCAGGGCGTTAAGGTTTCGAACAACAGCTGGGGCGGAGGCGGATACAGCAGCACGATGTTCAACGCGCTCCAGGCCGCGCAGAACGCCGGTCACATCTTCGTTGCCGCCGCGGGCAACAGCAACGTCAACATTGACACCTCGCCCAGCTACCCCGCCAGCTATAACGTCGCCAACGTCGTCGCCGTGGCATCCACCACCAGCACCGACGCCCGATCGAGCTTCTCCAATTACGGCGTGAACACCGTCGATATCGCCGCTCCCGGGTCCGGCATCGTCAGCACGACGCCGAACAACACCTACAGCAACTACAGCGGAACGTCGATGGCCACGCCGCATGTCGCCGGCGCCATCGCACTCTACTGGGACGCCAATCCCACCGCCACCGCCGCGGAAGTCATCGCACGTCTGAAAGAAACCGGCGACACCGTCTCCGGGCTGACATCCGTCGTGCAGGGCGGAAAGCGGCTCAACGTCGGCGAACTCATCGGCACGAACGTGCCACCTCCGCCCCCGCCTCCGCCACCACCGGCGGACCTCACCGGCGCTCGCGTGACCGCGGCCGCCTTCTCCGGAAGCTCATCGAGCAATCTCAACACCCTCCGCGTCACCTTCAGCGAAGCGATCTCCGCGTCCAGCTTCACACTTGCGGACGTCACCAGCTTCACCGGACCCAACGGCCCGCTCACCGTCTCGTCGATCACGCCGGTCGCTGGTTCCAGCACCCAGTTCGATCTCGCATTCGCCACGCAGACCGCCGGCGGAGCTTACACACTGACATTTGGCCCCGGTATCCTCGACCTCGCCGGAAACCCGATGGATCAGAATGAGAACGGCACCAACAACGAGGTTCCCGGCGATCAGTTCACCGCCACGCGAACCTTGACCGTCTCAAGTACGCAAACCTTCTCCGCACCCGGCCTGCCGCTGGCCATCCGGGACTTCACCTTCACCCGTGCGGGACTGTCCATCGATCAGGACATCACCATCGCGGACATCAACGTCAACTTCACCATCTCCCACACCTACGACAGCGATCTGATCATCCGGCTCTATGCTCCGGACGGTAGTTCCTCGCTTCTGGTCAACCGCCGCGGCGGAAGTGCCAACAACTTCATCAATACCACGATCGATGATGAGGCCGGCACCGCGATTTCACGCGGCCGCGCTCCCTTCACCGGATCCTTCCGACCCGAAACGTCGCTCAGCACGTTCGACTCAAAGAATGCCCGCGGGATCTGGATTCTCGAAGTCTACGATAACGGCCGCCGTGATACCGGCACGCTGAACTCGTTCTCGCTCATCGTTACCGGCACCGTCGGCGGGCAGTCGATGCAATCCTTCGGCTTCATCGATGGCGAAGCGTTCCGCGATCCCGGAATCAACGCCGCCGCATTCCTGAGCGCGTTTACGAGCGAACCGACACTCGCGCTCTCGACCCTGCAATCGGAATCACTGCCGGAAGAGATTGAGGACGTGATGGCTCCGATCGATGTCGGCACGGATGTCGCTCCCGCCGCGGCGCAGGTCATCGCGTTCATGATCACAGAACGAACGAGCAGCCCTGTCATCGTTGAATTTGATGAATTGTCGTAAGTCATCTGATGCAGCCAATGAAAAAGCCCCGCGAGAATCCTCGCGGGGCATTTCTGTTTTTGCAATTCAAGCAATGATCTTCTTCCGCCGCTGATACTCGGCGAGCATATCCTTCTGAGCCTGGGCGTCGTCCGTTCCGTACAGCCGGCTGCTCAGAAATGCCAACCAGGCGAAACTCACAAGCGCAACAACCAGTGCCGCACCGTTCATCTCACGCTTCAGACAGGTGTCGTACAGTCCGTGCAGGATCATGGGAACCGCGATCACAGCCAGCACCGGACCGATGAATCCCTGCCAGGAATCGATCGCTTCGAACTTATGGCGCTGCAGGTACATCGTAATTGCCACCGAACCGGACCAGATCGCATGAAGCGCCACGCACGACAGGAACCGGACCAGGTAAATATCCGCTCCCAGAATCCCGTTGTAATACCGGCTGGAGTAGAGAATTCCTTCCGCGATCCCAAACCCGGCGCCGGATGCCAGACCCCAGATGAAGATGCTCCGCCACGCCTTCCCCTGATCTGGTTCTTCATGCCGGAACAACGGAATCATTTTCACGAGTTCTTCCATCAGACCGACGCCAAGCGTAAAGCCGACGAAACTCAGAATGAAGCCGTTCTCCGGATTCGCCGCGGCACCGTAGGAAAATGCGATAAATTTGAACACATAAAAAATCAGGACAAGGACGCTCCTGCCGACCACGATTCGCCCGTCGGTGTATGACGCGATCGCCTGGATGATCAGCAGGAACCCGACGCCGATCGTTGCGGTGAACAGACCGACCGCGAGCACGTGGAGCGGTCGCGCGGACCCGTCCGAAGCCAGGAACATGAAAAACGCCAGATAGACCGCAATCGCGATGAGCGCAAGTCCCCAATGCGTGAAGGTGCTCCGGGGAAGCCAGGCGCCCTTCAATTTTCCGCCCGGCAGAATGCTGATGAGTTCATCAACGGATTGTTCGGAATCGATCGCCTGCATGAAGCGGATTTGAACTTCCGGTGGCGCACTTTCCAGCGATTGACTCAACCGCTCCAAAATGTCGTCGTCTGCCTTCTTCGCCAGAAGCGATGTCGCGAGCGGGATCATCGCCAGCACAAGCAGCCAGTGCAGGTGCCTCCGCCAGAATGGCTGATCGTTCGTTGTCAGTGGCGGTAAATGACTGATACTCGGTTGCTTGAAAACCGATTTCTTCGGCGGAGTTGGAGGTTCCATCCGTTCCGGAGATCCCGTTTCATTGTACTGCGGATTCAGACCGTATGACGACTCTGAACTGTCCTTGTCGGAAATGGATTGAGACGCGGGAACATCGTCGCCAAGCAGGATGGCGGAGGGATCGATTTCTTCAACGCTTAGTGGCGGCACAACAACGGGCGACCCGCAGGCGGGACATTTCAGCGTACGGCCAGCCGCCTGATCGGGAGCTTTGGCACGCTTCCCGCAGTCCGAGCAAAGCACGGAAATGGACATGTTCAATCCAAAAGGAAAATGAATGCGAGAGGATTACAGAAAGAAATCCCTAACGGTTGACCAAAGACCAATCAAATGAATTATTCTTGATTTATCAGTAAAAGTGCGCGTGCGTACGGAATCATCCGAATTGAAAAAGCCCCGCGAGAATCCTCGCGGGGCTTTGTGTTTGAACCATCTGACTTATCCCAGAAGTCCGGTCACCACTTCGCCCTTCACCAGTTCGCGGGGCTGGTTCAGGTGGTTGAAGACGATCGTATCGGGCTTGATGCCAACGCTGTGATAAATCGTCGCGAGTAGTTCCGTCGGATGGACCGGGTGCTCGAGCGGTGCGGAGGCGGTCTTGTCGCTCTTGCCGTGAACATATCCGCGTTTGATGCCGGCACCGGCCACGAGGGCGGTGTAGCAGTACGGCCAGTGATCGCGGCCGTCGTCCTGATTCTGATTGCCCGAGGTGCTCACCCCGCGCTGCGGGCTGCGGCCGAACTCGCCCACCACGACCACCAGCGTGTCTTTGAGCATGCCACGCGCGTCGAGGTCTTCGAGCAGCGTCGATACGCCTGCATCGAGCATCGGCGCGGCCTGATTCTTCAGGCGGTTCGATAGCCCCGCATGCGTATCCCAGCTGTGGTTGTCGCTGTTAGCCACTTTGGGCCAGTTCACCTCGACGAACCGCGTGCCGGCTTCGATCAATCGCCGCGCGAGCAGGCAGCATTGGCCAAAGGTGTTCTTGCCGTACTTCTCGCGGAGGGCGGGGTCTTCCTTGGCGAGGTCGAAGGCGTCGCGGGCGCGGCCGGACACCACGAGGCCGAGCGCCTTGCCGTAGTACGAATCGAGCTCGAACTTGCTGACGGCCTGTTCGATTTCGGGCATGCCTTTGGCGACGGAGTCGCGGAGGCTGGCGCGGCGGTTCATGCGGGTGGGCGTGAGGTCTTCGCGGAGCTTGAGGTCATCGACCTTGATCCGGCTCATCTTGTCCATGTCCATATCATCGCCGGACGGGTAGAGCAGGTACGGATCGTACGCCTTCCCAAGGAAACCTGCGGTTCCGCCTTTGCCCACGACGTTGGATTCCTGCAGCGGCCGCGGCATCATCACGAACGGCAGCATGGGAACTTCGGGCGGTTTGAACTTGATGATGTTCGAACCGAGCGTGGGGAAGTCTTTGGGGCTGGGCGGTTCGAGCTGACCGGAGGCGGAGACTTTATCCGTGGTGTAGCCGGTGTGCATCTGGTAGATGGCGGCGGTGTGATTGAAGAGGCCGTTGGGCGTGTAGCTCATGGTCCGGATGAGCGTGGCTTTATCGAGTTGCGTGGCGATTTTTGGCAGCAGTTCGGTGACGTGCGTGCCGGTGAGCTTGGTCGGGATGCTCTTGAAGACCGATTTCACTTTGTCCGGGACATTTTCCTTGGGGTCCCAGAGGTCGAGGTGGCTGGGTCCGCCCTGGAGATAAATCAGGATCACCGACTTGGCTTTGCCGAATCCGCGTCCGCCGCTGTCCTTGGAGCCTTCGGGCAGGTTATTCGCTTTCGCTTCATTCGCGAGGACGTTCGCCAGTGACAGCCCGGCGACCGAAAGGCTGCCGAAGCGGATCAGTTCACGGCGACTGACGCCATCGCAGGTATCGCGGCTGATTTCGCCGGGGATCACGAGCATGGGGAGCTACTCCAAACGGAAACGTGCGCAGTGCGGTGGGTTACAACAATTTACTGTAACCGGAAACCGATGTCAGAGCAAGGAAAAATCGGAGAGGCAGAAAAAGGGGTAAGCATCGCAAAAGTTGGTGGGAAATGTGTTCACTTCGGTGTACTTTGGAATGACGGTCGGAATTTTCCCTCGGCAGGAGCCCTGTTATGTCGGAACCGCTCAGCCCCGAACTCGAAGCCAAGGCTCACGAATTG
>JBGSJI010000148.1:0-111822 GCA_041742055.1 Limnoglobus sp.
CCGGCCTGACCCGGGAGCAGGTGGTGGATTCGGTTCCAGTGGGCATCGCTGATATCATGACGGCTGAGCATGGCGAACCTCGGTAAGGAAATCCACCCGCCCGAAATCGCAAATTACCCATGTTCCGTCAATACGGCCTAGATAGAATGATATTTGTTATTAGGCGGAATGCAATTCTGTCTCATAACAAGTTCGGCCGCGGAGGGCTTGGGGGTGGGCAGGCTTCGGTACTCGCTGACAGAGGCGCAGGACGAAGCGACACGGCGGGCCGAGGCGTTCGTTGCTGGCCGGCCCGACCGCGACCGGTTTCGGCTGCGAGGGGCGGGGCCGGACTCGATGGTGCCGCCGAGTCGGGCGTCAAAGCACCCGGTCGGCTGGGTGGTGGTGTACGCTCCGGTCCCGCCCGAGGGTGGGGCCATCGACGGCGGCGAGTTGTGCGTGGCCGTCGATCTGGAGTTGGGAACCGTCGACCTTCGCCCCGAGTGAGGCCGCAGACGCCGAACCGCTCTCAAGGCCCACCGACTTGACTGAAAACGAAAACCCTGAAAAAAAGCTCGACCACCTGAACCGGTTGCCCAGTGTCAGGTGGTCGAATTAATGACTGCTTGAATCTCAAAAAATTAGCGGCTCGCGATCGGCTTGGCGCCCACTCGCTGCCCATGATCCAGATCGAACCGATCGAGATTCATCACCTTCGTCCAGGCGGCAACAAAGTCCGTCACGAACTTCTCCTTGGCATCCTCGGAAGCATACACTTCGGAGATCGCTCGAAGCTGCGAGTTCGAACCGAACACCAGATCGACCGCACTCGCCTTCCACTTCGCCTGACCCGTCTTGCGGTCGCTGCCTTCGAAGAAGTATTCGCAGATCGCGGACTTCTTCCATTCGGTGTTCATGTCCAGCAGATTCACGAAGAAGTCGTTGGTCAGCACACCGGGTTGCTTCGTGAAGACACCCAGCTGAGCATTGGACACATCGAGTACTCGCAATCCGCCGATCAGGACCGTCATTTCCGGAGCGGTCAGATTCAGAAGGTGAGCCTTATCGACGAGCAGTTCTTCGGTCGGCCGGTCGATCTGCCGAGCGTAGAAGTTGCGGAATCCATCGTTCTTCGGCTCCAGCACTGCGAACGACTCCACATCCGTCATCTCCTGTGTCGCATCGGTGCGGCCGGGAGCGAACGGAACCTTGACCGTATGACCTGCCTTCTTGGCGGCATCTTCCACCGCTGCACAGCCGCCGAGAACGATCAGGTCCGCGAGCGAGACTTTCTTGCCGCCGGCTTGCGACTCGTTGAACTCCTTCTGGATCTTTTCGAGGATTGGCAGGATCTTCGCCAGTTGCTCGGGATTATTCGCTTTCCAGTCCTTCTGAGGAGCGAGACGGATGCGGGCACCGTTGGCACCACCACGCTTGTCGCTTCCGCGGAACGTGGATGCCGAAGCCCACGCCGTGGAAACCAGTTGCGAGTTGGAAAGTCCGGAAGCCAGCAACTTAGCTTTGAGAGCGGCGATGTCCGCTTCGCCGATCAACGGGTGATCGATAGCAGGAACGGGGTCTTGCCACAGTTGCGGTTTGGCGACTTCCGGCCCGAGCAGTCGTGAGACCGGTCCCATGTCGCGGTGGGTCAGCTTGTACCAGGCCTTGGCGAAGGCGTCCGCGAATTCCTTGGGATTCTGGTGGAATCGCCGCGAAATCTTTTCGTAAGCGGGATCCATGCGAAGTGCGAGGTCAGTCGTGAACATGATCGGAGCATGGGTCTTATTCGGATCATGCGCATCCGGGACCGTTCCCTTCCCCTTGCCATCCTTCGGGATCCACTGTTGAGCACCGGCCGGGCTTTTCGTCAATTCCCAATCGTAAGCAAACAGATTCTCGAAGTACCAGTTCGACCATCGCGTCGGCGTGGGCGACCATGCACCTTCAAGTCCACTGGTGATGGTATCGCCGGCGTTGCCCTTGCCGAAGACATTCTTCCAGCCAAGACCCTGTTCTTCGATCGGTGCGCCTTCGGGTTCCGGCCCGACGTTCTTTTCCGGGCTCGCCGCACCGTGAGCCTTGCCGAACGTATGACCACCTGCGATCAGCGCTACGGTTTCCTCGTCATTCATTGCCATGCGGGCAAAGGTTTCGCGGATATCCTTGGCGGCCGCGATCGGATCGGCTTTCCCGTTCGGCCCTTCGGGATTCACGTAAATCAAGCCCATCTGAACGGCAGCGAGGGGATTCTCGAGCATGCGCTCTCCGCTATAACGCTTATCGCCGAGCCACTTGCTTTCCGGTCCCCAGTAGATGTCTTCCTGCGGTTCCCAGACGTCTTCACGTCCGCCTGCGAAACCGAACGTCTTGAAGCCCATATTCTCGAGGGCGACGTTACCCGTGAGCACCATCAGGTCGGCCCAGGAGATGCTTTGGCCGTATTTTTGCTTGATCGGCCAGAGCAGGCGACGGGCTTTGTCGAGGTTGGCGTTGTCGGGCCAGCTGTTGAGAGGCGCAAAGCGCTGCGTGCCGTAGGATGCTCCGCCGCGGCCGTCCGTCACGCGATAAGTTCCGGCGCTGTGCCAGGCCATGCGGATGAAGAGCGGGCCGTAATTTCCGTAATCGGCGGGCCACCAGTCCTGTGAGGTGGTCAGCAGTGTATTGATGTCTTTCTTGACCGCATTGAGATCCAGCTTCTTGAATTCCTCGGCGTAATTGAACTTCGTGCCGAGTGGATTGCCCTTGGCGGAGTTCTGGTGAAGGATGGACAGGTTGAGTTGGTTCGGCCACCAGTCTTTGTTCGTCAAAGCACCCGCAACCGTGTGCCGATTCGGGATCGGTGCCCCCATAACCGGGCACTTACCAATGGCATCGGCGGGGTTTTTGACGGGGTTTGCAACCTCGGGCTTCTGTGCGATCGCCGATGTGGCGAGGCAGAGCACGGCGCAGCCGGCGGATTTGATTCGAGGAAATCGCGTTTTCATTGAAATGATCGCTCCGGGAGGATGGTGATTGAGGATCAACTCATTTTGCGGCTCACCAGTAGCCGTTGATAATCTTAGGCAGTTCTGTCAGTTGCAACCAACTCGTTCCGGGAATCCGTGGCATGCATGAGAGGCATATCGAGAGGAACTGTGATTCATGATCAGTATGCTGTCACCGTCGTGTAATCCGCGGAATCAGAAACAATTCTCAACGAATCATAACCGAATTCGATTCTCGATGTCCAAGCGATGCCAAGCGTCTTCACAAAAGACCCTTTTATCCGAACCATCCTTCGCGGTGATTCCGTAAGTTTCAAACTCCATACTGACTCAACCTGAGGTTCGACTCATCCGGGATTATTTCAAGATTGACTCCACGATCGTTGAACGATAGAGTTTCCTAGGAAACCTTTTAGAGATACTGGCATTGAACGAACCGAGCACACTCGAAGATCATACGGGGTACTGGCTACGGTACGTCTCCAACCACGTCTCACACGCATTCTCACGGAAAGTCGAGGCGCATGGCGTCACGGTCGCAGAGTGGGTCCTCACTCGGGTCATGCTTGACACGGGGCCTGCCAACCCAAGCCAGCTTTCCGTTGCGGTTGGCATGACGAGAGGAACAGTTTCCAAACTCATCGAGCGGCTATGCCGAAAGAAATTGGTCGTACGTTCGACTTCGGACGGCGACAAGCGTTATCAGACCGTCGCACTCACGGCGGCGGGAAAGCGATTGGTGCCGGTCCTGGCACAGCTTGCCGATGAAAACGATCGCGAATTCTTCGGGCATCTGAAGCCAAAAGAGAAAAGCAAGCTGGTGAACTTGCTCAAGGATCTGATCCGCCAACACGGCTGGAAAAAGTTACCATTTGATTGAATTCTGCCCCCTCAAGGAAAACCATGAACACGGAACAAATACGGGTTACTCAAGAGTGTGCGCGAGGATCGCTATCCGGGGATCTCAACTTTCCTGAAATCGTTGGCAAGCTCGCTCAAATCGGCGTTGAACGTTACCACGCCGACTACAGCCGTCAGGAAATCACTTATTATCTGGCGAATGGCGAATCCCAGGTTGTCGCCACACCCCATCCCTCACATTCAATGGCTACCGAGTTTTCATCAGTAGCCGTTGAAGCCGCCGTTCGCCAAAGTCAGCGGAACGAGCACACCTACCTCGATTTCATCCGCAAGACGATGGTCGCGGGTTGCGTGGGGTATTTCGTCCAGATCACGGGCAGACGGGCCATCTATTTCGGACGAATGGGGGAGAGTCATGTGGAACATTTCCCACCCACGCCAGCCCACACGAGCACAATCTGAATGATAAGCCAACGAAATATTTGTCGGGTTGTGAGGATTCGAATCCGCGATCTCTGCGTCCGGAATCAGAAGCTCATGTGCCGAAAAATAGCGGGCTCATCGGTACGTCGTCGATGAGTTTGCAACAGGTGGTGCAATCGAAGTAGGTCCGGCGATGTCGCTCATATTCGCTTACGATGGCCGCTGCGATAGCTTTCAGATCACCGCGCCAATGCCACGATCTGGTCTTCGGATAGCTGTTCGGTTTTGATCAGCGACTCATTCGAGTGAATCGGAGTGACATTCGAGTCGCGGACCAGATAGAACTCGCCGGCTGTCTGACCTGCCAGTTTACTCAGAACCTCGCCCTTCGCGGCGGCGAACATCGGTTTAAGTTTCTCCAATGCCGTTTTTTCTTTCACACGCCCAACAAACCAACTTCGCACATTTTCCTTGCATTTATAGTCGAAATCACCGGGGCTTTGCGTGGCCAGGAAGATGCCAACCCCTGCGGAACGCGCTCTTTTGAGAAGATCTTCCATAGGCTCTTTGGTGGCGGGCTTCCTTAACGCCGGCAGATAGTTGTCCGCCTCGTCGAACATGAAGACGGCTTGCAATGACGATTGGGGCGACTTCGCACACCAGCGCGAGACCGCGATCAAGAGTTGCGACACCCAAAAATCGATCTTCGCGGCGTCGCCCAGGAATCGCGTGCTGATGATCGACAATTGCACACGTCCCGGTTTCGCATGGATGCCCTTGCCCAATAGGGCGTCAACATCAAGCGGTTCGCCGACATTCAGCAACTGGTTATTGTTGAGTTCCAGGGTGAGCAAGCGGGTTGCCAGGGTTTCAAAATACTTACTCGGGAACTCGCCCCCAATGGCATTGAGGAGCGAATCGTCTTGCTCCTTGATCAGATTCTGCAAGGCGGAGAGTGTGGGTGTGGCACCAGGCGAGCACGCAAGTGTTTCGATCGCCTTCGCGAGAATGGCCCGCTGGCCTTTATCGGCGTCGGATGATCTGAAGCCAATCATCGTGCCAAGCGCTCCCGCAGCGAACTGCGCGACCTGTTCGCGTTCGTCAGTCATCAACTCCGAGAAGCCAGTCGGCACCACGGGCAGCGCCAGCGGACGACCGGACGCCTTGCCGGGAGTGTAAATCGCGATGTCGAGTTTCTGGCGTAATTCTTCGCGCCGGGTGACGAGTGCGGCTTCGCTGAGTGGGCGGTCCCAGGCTGCGGGATCGGCATAACGGCACAGATCGCCCTTGCGATCGAGCAGCACCACGGGGATGTTTTGAGACAGGAGCTGTTCGATCACATTCAAAGCGGCTGTCGTTTTTCCGCTGCCTGCTCCACCAAGAAATGCGGCATGCATGGTCAATTCGAGTGGATCGATCAACACGGGAGACGAGATTGTGCCGCGTGAACGTCCGACGGCGATACCATGGGAGGTTACGGTCGAGACTGTCGGGGTTGGGGGAACGGCGGCTTGTGGAATCGGCGTCGGCGCGGGTGGCTTGGGTGCGGGAGGCGTGACTGCGTTCGGGACCGGCTTGAACGAATTGTGCCGCAGAATCTTTTGCAACGAATCGAGATCGCCCAGCGGTCGACTGGCTTTCTGCCAGGCGGCGAAATCGGGCCGGGACGCGTGCTGTTGGCGGAACTGCTCGAAGGCGAGCATCCTTCGCCAGTCGGCATCCGCCACGACGACACGTCGGCCCTCCTTCTTGAGAATCGCAGCGATTTGCTTCACAACCACCGATGTCTTGGTGGCTGGGAAGTCGCTGGTTCGCACCAGGGCGACGGGGAAATCGCCGAGTCGCTTCTGGACGGCTGTCAGTTGCTTGCCAAGCCCTCCACCCTGAGCTTTCTTGTTGCAGATCGCGACGAGAAGTTTGTCGATGCTGTCATCGGGATGGTGAACATCAACTTCGATGAAGTTCTCATCACCATCGGGTTCGCCGATGAAATATCCTTCCGGTAACTCCGCTGACACCGAGGCGATGGCTTTGGCGAGAATCGTCGCCAAAGCTTCTTCCTCATCCGGCACAACGGCCTTGAACGCAACATGGAAATCGTTCCACAAAGGATCAAGATCCGAAGATGAAACAACAACCTCCGCCGGAGTCGTGTCATTTGGATTGGTTCGTACTGAGTCTGGTTCGAACCATTCGTTTGCGTGAATGCACTTTTCGTGGTGGCGGCGCAAGAAATCCAGGGCATCGCGTGTGCGGAAACCTTGAAGCGGAATCAGGTGTGCTTCGCGGAAGGGGAAGAGTTCATCGGCACGGTCCACTTCGACGTCCGCCGTGTCGTAGAGATACGCCAGGCGTCGTGCGGTCATCGCCCGAATCTCTTCGAGTGTGCGGTTGCTGAGGAGTTTGAGCGGATCGGGGTCACGGGTCAGGCGATCGTACTTGGCCCTAATCAGATGTTTCACATTCTCCTTGAAATAATCTTCCAGGCATGCGAGGACGACGACGGCGTTCGGAATCTGATCGGTGAAAGCGGTGATGGCATCAACGACTTTGACAAAGCGATCGACGGGTGCGGACTGGTTGGCCATATCTTCGAGTTGGTCGATGAGCAGCACCATCGAGGCCCCGTGAACCGCATCGATGACGCTCGCAAGCGCACGCAACATGCGAATCGAATCGCCTTCATCAATACGCGGAACTGCTCCGCCGATATGGTCGCGGTCGGATACTCTCATCTCTTGGCAACGCAGCCACATCATCGCACGGCTGCGGACTTGCGAATCATGGCGTTCCAGGTGCAGGAGAACTCGCAACAGTTCCAGATCGCACTCGCGGAATCGATTGGTGGCCTGCAGACGGTCGGCGTACTCGTCGACGAGTTTCGTCGGATCGCCATCGATTTCTCCCTCGCGGAATGCTCCCAAATCCACTCCGCTCAACCCGGGCACCTGTTCCAGCAAACCGGCGGAGAGCCGTGCGAGCCCCGTGCGTGACGGGCCGTCCGGTGCGTACGGCTGATCGAGGCCATCGACGAAGTGCGCGAGCATGTAGCGCGAATAATTGCTGATTTCCGAGGTCATCTGCATATAGCCGCAGTAGCCCGCACCTTGTCCGTGGGCCCGGGTGCGGAACGCTCGCATCAGGTGCGTCTTGCCGCTGCCCGACTCGCCCTGAAGAACCAAGACCGCTCCCGACGGTGGAGGCGGCACGCGCCGGCCGCGGTTCAGCAGCCGTTCGAATGCCTCGCGAGCCTCGGTATGGATCGTTTCCACGTCGTAGGGGTCGGCCTTCCAGATCGCGGTTGGCGTTGCGACCGCGTGGAAGATTTCGGGCGCACCATATCTGGTGAACGCTTCCAAGCGGGGATCGATCGCGACTTCAGGTTTCTGCGTGGCTATGGCTGTGGTCATGCCACACCCCCTTCCAGAAGCACGAAGTGGAATGTGGCCGTTAAAAATTGTGTCTCGGATTCGGCAACCAACGTCGGGTCCATCACCTGCACCATGTCGGCCCGACTCAAGTGCAGCAGACCCTTCGCGTTCGCTTCGAGAAGCTGTTGTTTGAACTCGGACAGTGAGAGTCGCGGGAAGTTTGGCTCGCGTTGACTGGCTTTCCACACGGCCGAGATGAAGACCTTGTTCTCGTGGAATCGGTCGGCGGGAGGACTGCTACGCGCCAGCGCCAGCACGGTGGATGCAAAAACAGGGAGATCGAAAGCTTCGGATTGTTGCGGTTCCGGCGATTTTCGCCGACCAAGCCACTCACGGACGAGCTGTTGTCGAATCTCGTCCACCTTGAGAGGTGAACCTGTCAAGCCCGTCTTGTAGAGCGGGAGTTGTTTCTTGAGTTCGGCACGCGAGAGCGGATTTTTTGCCTTGACGATTTTGTTCAAGACGGCTTCGAGTAAACCCGTCAGCGTCGATTCTTCGGGATAGCCCAACTTGCGGCAGACGATCGCTTCCATGACCTTATCGACCGTGCCACACACAGCGGGATCAAGGCCGTAATGCTCTTTCAGCAAGAAGGCAGCCAGAGAGTCAGCACTTTTGAGCTTGGAAGCCGCTTCGGGTGAAAGATTCGTCGCCTTCGGAAGCAGATACTTCGCAAGCACCTGGCTCCAGTTCATCTTTGCTGGCATTTCAGAGATGCCAAGAATTCGCAGGACTTCCTCACGACCGGCATCGCTGACGGTATATGTGTTCCGCTTGCCTTTGTTCAACAAACCAGCAGCGGCGAGTTCGTCGCGAATTTCATTGAACCGAGTTTCGGATAAGCCTGACTCGCACAGTTTCCCGATGGCCTCGCGGACGACCTTCGGTGTATTCGAAGGCAAGGCCATGCGGACCAATACGAGGTCGGCGATGGTGGGTGTGGGTGGTGCGGCAACGGCAGTGGTCAAGGCGAATCTCCAGGTGCGGGGTCGGTCAGAGCGTCCAGAATGCGATCGCGAATGAGTTCCATTTGCGGGATAACATCTTCTGCCAGGAATCGTAGTACGAGAAAACCACGACGTTGCAGTTCATAGTCTTTCAGGCGATCGCGGCGATAAGCGGTCGGTTCCAGAAAATGAAAGTAGCCATCGATTTCCAGGGCAATCTTGGGATCGCGGCAAAGCAAATCCACCTCGGCCGGGCGGTTGCCGAAGTCGAAATCGAGCTTCTCATTCAACGAAAACCGGCCAGATGTCTCGGGAATCATCTCCAGGAAGTCAAAGAGGAATCGCTCGGCGGCACTTCGGGCACGATCGTTGTCCGCTTCGGATTCCGGAGGCGGCGTGGTCGCTCTTACAACAACAGCAGCGGCCTCGACCAGCCGTGAATCAGCGTCATGCGCGGCCATCTGTTGGGCGAAGGTTTCCGGATGAGACAAACCAGCGTCCAAAAGCGTTTGTGCAATCTCTGCCTCGTTGGGAATCGGAATTCGCCATTCACCTTCTCGAAGGATTGTCTTCGCTCGTGATTCCGGAGCTTGGTCGAGATAGTTGGCCCAGAGATCGGCAGAAACAGCGATCATCAGGGGAAGTCTCGGCAGTCGGACAGCAATCGTTGTGATTGTCTCAGCAAGTGACGCGAAATCCTCCATCGATGTCGCGGTGAAGAAAATTCCCGGCCAATCGTCTTTGCGAATTTCAAGATTGAACAGAGTGCCCGCTACTGTCTCGCCTTCCTTGGAGAGCGATTCGAACTGTCGGTCTGCAAGCATTCGCACGATCGGATCGTTCGGATGTGGCGCAAGGCGTTTCCAAAAATGTTCGCGATCCGCAAGTGTTTTATGCTGCCACTCCCATTGCAGTACATTCGGATCACACCCGGCTCTCGAGGCGAGTGAGGTTACCGCCTGAGTGGGCCAGTCAGATTGTATCCAGACTTCGGACAACCAGGACTCCCACGGAAACGCTGTACTTTGAGCGAACACGACTGTGGCATTCAGAGCCGACCGCGCTTCTCGGCATGCTGCTGTGACAGGCCCGACGAAGACCGACACAGTAGGAATACCCATCATCCGGCGAACCGCATGACGGCTCGGTCCAACCGAGTTGTGTGCCATTCCGGGCGTGGGATGATTCATCTTCACCCTCGCAAGATAATGTAATTTTTTTGTGCCGGGAACGATTTTCCGCAGTTCTGGTGAGAATAATCAGAAATGTTTGAGCCAATCGGACCCGTCCCCGTGGTTCAATTTGAAAGTTGAATCAATGACGGACGGAACTCTGAACCCGAGAATCCTGTGAGTTTGTCGAGATCCGGATACGCCCAAAGAGGGATCAAATCGGATAACCGAATGAAAATCGGATCTTTTATTATGATCGTTCACTCGGCCGCCGGCCATTCCGTCCGGCCCATTCCTCACGCAGCAAATGGAGGTCGATGGCGGACCGTGCGGCAGGGCGATGGTCTTTTTGAATTTCCTTCGTTATTTTTGATCCATAACGGGTCAACTCTGCTTGAATGTCGTTATGGGCGAAACAAACGAACTCCAACCGAACACCTACTTCGTTGTCGTGTCCGGAGCCGGCCTCCCCGAAGTCGATGGCCTGTTCGTTCCATCGACGGCCCCGCCTGCGAAATCGGAATCGGGAACCCTGTCAAGTCTCGGTTACTGGAACGGCAAGCTGGCCTGGGATCGTGCCGACGGCAAAGCCGCCAGAAGCCCTTCCCTCTCCTACTCCAATAGCTACAAGTCCTGGAGGATCTCCCGCCTCGATGGCCACCTCGCCTACCACATCACCTGCGACGACGATCTGCCACCGACCGACCGAGAGTGGGAGGTCTACAAGATGGGGGTGGCACCTGCCCCAAGGGTCGTGCTCCACCACTACGATCCCAGACTGCCCTGCCCCAAGCCCAATGTCGTCTTCGTTCTCGGCGGACCCGGTGCCGGGAAGGGAACCATGTGCGAACTGGCCGAGTCTCAACTCGGCTGGACTCACTTGTCCACGGGTGATCTCCTCCGGGCCGAACTCCGTGCGGGAGGGCCAACCGCCTCGGTCATCGAAGAGTTCGTGACCGCCGGAAAGCTGGTTCCCAATGACATCACGGTGACTTTGCTCAAAGATACGATGGAGCGAGTGACCCGGACGACGGGAAAAAACAACTTCCTACTGGACGGATTCCCACGGTCGTTATCGAATCTGGAAGGCTGGTACGAGATCTTCGGCCGAAAGGCGGAACTCCCGAAGATGCTGTATTTTGAATGTCCCTATGCTGTTTTGGAACAGCGGATTCTGGGCCGTGCCCCGTATTCGGGCAGGAGTGACGACAACGTCGAGAGCATCAAGCTGAGGTTCGACACCTTCAAGGCTGAGACCCTGCCCATCGTTGAACTTTTCAAGAGCAAAGGGAAGTGTGTCGAAATCGACACCAGTCTCGACCGCCAGACCGTTTATTCCCTGGTCGTCGAGAGCCTCGGCGAGCACACGGATCAAACCTGCGCCGACAAGCCCCTCAACGAGAGAGCCGAAATGCTTCTCGGACTGAGGCCGTTCCCCAAGAACGATTGAGTTGGTCCAAAATCGGGCATCTACAGCGGGGCGACCGTGCCATTCCTTTTCGCTTGCTCACGCTTCGCCTTCACTTTAGAATCGCACTGTGATGGATACCGAACCCGCCCGATCGACCGCGGCAACTCGGTTTGTATCGAATCGCCCGCCAAGACGGTCTGCGTGCAAAACCCTTACTGGACCGCATTTCGTTTGACTACGGATGCCTGCTCGGCGGCGAGCCTACTCCGGCGGCGAAGGGGGAAGACAATCGACGCGATCCTCGCCTGACCGGGGCGACGCTCTCCACTGAAAGGATGTACCGTGTTCCGCCAGTTACTCGCCGCCTTGGCCATTGGCTTCTTTGCCACGTCTGCGTGTGCCGCCGGGCCGCCGAACGTCATCGTGATCTTCGCAGACGATCTCGGATACGGCGACCTCGGGTGCTATGGCCACCCGACGATCCAGACGCCGAACCTCGACAAGATGGCTGCGGAAGGGATGAAGTTCACCAGCTTTTACTCGGCCGCGGAGGTCTGCACGCCCAGTCGGGCCGCGCTGCTCACCGGCCGGCTGCCGATCCGGTCCGGGATGTGTTCGGATACGCGCCGCGTGCTCTTCCCCGATTCCGCCGGCGGGCTGCCAGCGTCGGAGCTCACGCTCGCGGAGGCGCTCAAGGCGAAGGGGTACGCGACCGCCTGCGTCGGCAAGTGGCACCTCGGCCACCGGCCCGAGTACCGGCCGACCCAACACGGATTCGATTCGTACTTCGGCATACCGTACTCGAACGACATGGACCGCATTCCCGACAAGGGGCCGAAAGGGCGGGCAGCGTTTTTCGAACCGAAGAGCGAGTTCTGGAACGTGCCACTCCTGCGCGGCGATACGGTCGTCGAACGCCCGGCCGACCAGAACACCATCACGAAGCGCTATACCGAGGAAGCGATCCGGTTCATCCGGGCGAACTCAGCGAAGCCGTTTTTCCTCTACCTTCCCCACTCGATGCCGCACGTGCCGCTGTTCGCATCCGGAGCGTTCGCGGGCCAGAGCGCCCGTGGGCTTTATGGCGACGTGATCGAGGAACTCGACTGGAGCGTTGGCGAGGTGCTCAAGGCGCTCCGCGAATCGAAGCTCGACAAGAATACACTCGTGTTCTTCACCAGCGACAACGGTCCTTGGCTGACGTTCGGCGAACATGGCGGCTCGGCCGGCCCCTTGCGCGACGGCAAGGGAAGCACTTGGGAAGGCGGGATGCGCGAGCCGGGCATCGCGTGGTGGCCCGGCACCGTCCCGGCCGGCGTGACGACGCAGGAGATGGCGTCCACAATGGATCTCTATGTCACCGCGATCAAGCTGGCCGGCGGTGACGTTCCCACCGATCGGCCGATCGACGGCTACGACATCACGCCGGTGTTGACGGGCAAGGGAAAGTCGCCGCGCGACACGATGTTCTACTACCGCGGCACGAAACTCTTCGCGGTACGGCGCGGCCCGTGGAAGGCGCACTTCCTCACCCAGACCGGCTACGGCCAGCCAAAGGCGGAGGAGCACGACCCGCCCATGCTCTACCACCTCGGCCGCGACCCGGGAGAGAAGACCAACGTGGCGAAGGACCATCCGGAGGTCGTCAAACGTTTGCAGGACGTTGTCCTGAAGCACCGTAAGGACCTGGTACCCGGCGAACCGCAACTGGAGAAGCGCCTGCCGCCCGAGAAGAAGTAACGCGGCGACCTCGCCACTCTCAAACATTCGCCTCGAATACAACCCGCTTTTCGACGTTCGACTTCACCGTGCTGTTCGCGTTCAAGTTTTCTCTGGAACGGAACACCGAGAGGCCCGCGCCTAAAACGCGCGCATTTACGCTCTCACGTAAATCAGCTTCGGCATGAAATTCGTCGATCCATGTACAGTGTTCATAGTTTCAGTAACTGTTCACAAACTGCCGTAAGTGTTTGTAGCGTATAGGTGCTTCCGGAATTTGAGAATGGGTCCGGAGTCGGGTGGGGCGCGGGCGCCGGAATCATCCGGCACAGAAGGACGACTCTGAGTGAACAAAAGTCAAGTTATTCGGTAGATTTTTTTGCCGTGTTGAGGAGGGAGATGGCGTCGAAGGCGACCCAGCGGCCGTTGAATTCGAGTTGTGCGGTGCCGAAGGGGTTTTGTGCGTAGGTGATGGAGTCCTGGAAGTGTTCGAGGGCCTGTTCTCCGTCGCCGAGTTCGAGGGCGAGGAGTCCTTTGAGCAGTTTGGCTTCGCTGCGGGCGAGGAGGGTTTGGTTGTACTCGAGCATGCGGATCTGGAAGTCGGAGCGGTTCATGGCGAGGAGCATGAATTGGGGAAGTGTGGTAATGCCGGGGCGTTCGTCGAGGATGGTCTGGCCGAGGAGTTCGCTGATTCCGCCGGTGACGGTTTTGATGGGCGGCATTTTGCCGTCGGTGCCGATGAGGTGATTGAGTTCGTCGAGGGCGGAGTCGTACTCGCCTCGCGCGGCGAAGGACTGGGTTCGCATCCAGCGGTAGCTGAACGCGCCGACGGTGCCTTCGACTACGGGCGTCATCCAGTCGAGGACGTTTTCGGGGCGGCCGGTGCGGAGCAGGTAGTCGAGTTCGATGGAGGTGCCTTGCCGTCCGAAGGCAGAGACGTCGGACTGGAGGAGGAGATCGCGGGCTTTACCTCCGAGTCCGCGTCGAACGGCGGAGAGCGCGCGTTCGCTGATGGACATTCGTGTCGCTTCCTGTTCGTATTCGCGGAGTTCGCGGGCGATGCGATCCTGGAGGCGTTTGACTTGGATCTCCTGTTCCGAAGGTGTGGATGGGGCCGGCGCAGCCGGTTTGGGAGCAAGTTCGCGGGCTTTGAGGATGTGATCGAGCGAGAGATCGATGCAGCCGAGTCGCTGATAGAGAGCGGCGAGTTGGTAGTGAGCGTCGATGAGTTTGGGGTTCAGCAGAATCGCTTTGTTGAAGGCGGTGCTGGCCTGAATATCGCGGAGGCGGCCGAGTTGGGGGAAGAGCACGATCCACTTGCGTTCGATGGTCGATGTACGGAGTTTCAGGTAGGTTTGGGCGAGGAAGAGGTGGGATTGGGCGTCTTCGGGGTTTTCGAGGATGGCGCGGCGTGCGGCTCGGACCGCGGCGTAGAGGATGCCGGGATCGGTATCGCCGTGTGCGTAGGCGAAGGAGTTCTGAAGCGAGAGGACCGTGCGTGTGATCGGCGGTTGCGCTTCATTCTGATCGGGGATGGCGGGTCGGAAGAGCGTCTGGCGCAGCGCCGCATCCGAGTATGCGGCGAAGGTGGGGCCATTGGCCAGTGATCCGATCAGGCCGCCGACCTGTGACGATTCCCACGCCGAGAGCATTCGGTAGGGTGCGAGTAACCGATCTGTGTCTGACTTAAGCATCAGCAGTTTCGCTTCGTTGCGGTCGGCAGGGCGGGGATAGGAGGATTTCCAGAAGACTTCCCACCAGCGATTGGGTCCTTTTCGTTCGCCGGGGTTGAGCGGTGCGCGGTCAGCGACATTCGGGTAATAGCCCAATTGATCAAAGTCGATTGCAGTAGGCTGTTTTTCTGGTGTTGGGGATGAATCAGACTGTAATGAAAAGATCGCCTGTCCGCCACCCACATGAATGAGCTGCCATTCGTTCTTCGCAGTCAGGAGCATTTCGATCATGATTCGTGCGGGCTCGCCGTCCGCGACATTCACCGCAACACGTCCAATATTCTCAGCGATCAGACGATTCTTCCAAGCTCCGTAATCAAAAACGCCGCGTGAAAGGTTCCCTGCCGTTTCTTCATCGATCCCTTGAGGGTCTTCCGGACAGATCCACGTATAGACTGTTGCGGATTTACGGGAGAAGTGGAGCGTTTTTGCGTCCGCAGCTGTTCGGGATTCCTTGTGCAGATTGCATAAGAAGTCCGCGGCCTTCGAAATGTCTGCGGGCGGTTTGGCTGCCCAGTTGCGCGGCTCGTAAGGCGGTAATTGCAACCAGCCCGGCCAAGCGGAGATCAGAAACAGAATGGGGAGCAGTACTGATGTGAAGCGCACGAGAAACCGCGACCAACGTCGCGTAACGGAGATCGGCCTTAGTGCAAAGAATTCCTGCAAATTCCAAGCGAGAATCGGACCTGCGACAATCGCAAACCAGGGGATCGTCCGGGCTTGAAGGCTACTCATCACCGCCAAACCCAAGAACGGTAAAAACCTGCTCCAGCGCCAGTTCTTGCGATTGAGAATAAATGAGATCAAACCGAAGACCAGCAAAGGATAATAAGCGAGCGCGGCCGGGCTTTCCCTGAAGATGTTCCAATAGCCGGCGCTGAATGGCGAATTGATCGATTGCAGCACGGATTCGTCTGTCGTTGTGATCGGGAAGACGTTCAGGAATTGTTGGAAGATGTGGTAGTGATTTGGGGATACGCAACAAACAATCGCAAGAACTACGATTGCCAGGAAGGAGCCTTCGCGAAATGAGCGAGTGTCGATCGACCGGCCAAAGAAGCTCAGCGCGAGGACCGCGAGTCCGCATACAGCGCCGCGATCGATATTCGCCCAGAGGACAAACACTATCACGAGCTTCCAGGACAACAGATTCCGGATCGCAGCATTCGGTTTCATCAGTCGTGTCAGAATGGCCAGGAACAGAATCGATACCGTCTCCGGTTCCAGAAGTAGCCGATTTCCCGTTGCAAGAATGGCGCATGTCGTGATCGCCAGCGGGATGCGCCACTCGCGCGAAATCTGACTGGCTCGAAGAATCACAACAGCAGCGATCGCCACAAGTGCGGCTTTTACGCCAACGAGTACCGCCCCACCGCAGATCGAATCAATCAAAAAAGCCATCAGGTCGAACAACCAGTTCTTGCCGAGTCCCGTTCCGGCGAATATCGCACGTCCATCAGACAGATGTTCCCAAAGTTCGAGATTTCGAGCGGGGAACGACGCCAAAAGAAATGCGAAGAGTGCAATGAATAACATTGCAAGTGAGGGATTCGCGAGAGATTCCCGATTGTGAGAGACTGAAATGGGAACGATTCTGGGATCCGCTTGAGTGTTTTCAGGTTTCTGGAGAGTCATTGTGATTTCACGAAAGGCTGCAAACTAACAATTTAGTCTTGGAATTTCTGGAAGTCCATGTCTGTCCGTCGCAGTTTTGCATCGATCGAGATCGAATCAACGTGATTTTGTAAGCGTTTATGTCGACACTGATTAAATCCGGAAATTTGAGAAATATCGTTGACAATTGCGAGTTCAGGTGGCTAAATTAGAAAGGTGAAAAATATTTCATGGCAGTGTCTTCCAATCTTAATTGAAAAGCCATGAAGATTTGTACGTCCTTTCTCTCTCGGGACTTTCTTTATGCGTCATATTACTCGTCGAGTCACGCAAGCATTCACTCTCATCGAGTTGCTTGTCGTGATCGCAATCATCGCGATCCTCATTGGATTGCTCCTTCCAGCAGTGCAAAAAGTGCGTGAGGCAGCTGCCCGCACGCAAAGTGCAAACAACCTCAAGCAAATCGGCATCGCGATCCATGCCTGTCACGATTCTCAAGGTAAACTTCCCACGGTCATGGGTGTTTACCCGCAAACGGCTGAAGGTACGATTTGGGAACTTGACAGTGTTCCTTCACGAATGGGAACGATGCACTACCACCTGCTTCCCTATCTGGAGCAGGAAAACCTCTACAAGGCTCCTTGGATTTCGCCTGGTGACGGAAATGGCGGATCCGGTAGCAATTCGTGGCGGACCAAGAGCCAGGAACAAGGTAAACGAGTTAAGGTTTTCTACGCTCCGCTTGATCCGGGCCCAGTTGACGGTTTGGCATGGGATCGTGGCGGTGCTGCGAGCTATCATTCAAACTGGCACGCTTTTGGTGGTGGCTGGGGTGAAGACTGGCAAATTGGCGGCAAAGCTCGTATCCCGACCAACTTCCAAGATGGTACCTCGAACACGATTGCATTCTTCGAGCGTTATGCGATTTGTGGACCTGGCCCTCAATGGGATAATTCTTCGCAGTACGCAGAGCGAAGTTGGCAGGAAGACGGTGTGAACGCGGGTCCCATCGCTCAGCGTTATGCTGCTCAGAACATTTACAATTCGCCAGCTTATTGGACAGGCACAGGAACATTTTCTGGTTTTGCTGATGCTGGTGAGATGCGAAGGGCTACACCACAGTATCCGATTGATCGGGCAACGGGGATCTCGGCGTATCAGCTCCCGATTCAGGCTGCTCCTCCCGTCAATCAATGTGATCCAAGACGTCTTCAGTCATTCACGGCCAGCGGCATGCAAGTACTGATGGTTGATGGAAGTGTGCGGTCGGTGAATGCCAATATGAATAAAGACACCTTATCAAGAGCAATTGTTCCTGACGACGGTTTGCCACTCGGAAGCGATTGGTAATTGACCGAGTGAAAATGGTTCTTTTATTTGTGCATGAATGGGTTTTTCCCACTCATGCACATTTACTTCACAAATCAATTTATTCGGGAATTCGGTCTTCCTGATAATGGCCACATCGCTCAGTGATTGCAGTAATTTGATTCATTGATCGAATCAATGTCTGGCGAATTGTCCATTGATCATTTCACTTATCTCGTTACAAACGGACACAAATCATGCGCTCAACAAAATTCAAAAAAATAAGCTGTACTCTTCTGCTTTTCGTGATCTCCGTCTTCGGATACGGTTGTTCGAGTTCCAACCCCGCTGCACCTGCACGAATCAGCGGTAAATTAACTTACAAAGGAGCACCGATCAAAGCGGGATCAATGAAGTTTCTCACATTGGAAGGTACCGCATATGATGCTCAAATCAGTTCTGATGGGACTTACTCGGCTACGGATTTGCCCATAGGTGAGATGGTCGTCATAGTCGAAACAGAATCGGTCAATCCTGCTAATGACCCTTCAAAAACGGCAAGAACTGGAGAATATCAACGCTACATGAAAATGATGGAATCGCGTCGGCCTGGTGAAAGTTCGTCTCCCGGATCGTCCTCCGCACCGAGTTCAGTTCCCAAACCAACGGACAATTACATCAAAATCCCGGAAAAATATGGCAAAGCAAATACCTCGCCATTGACCATCACGCTGACAAAAGGCCGCCAGGTGCACGATTTCGATTTGACCGATTGAGGATATGCAGCTGGGTTGTATAGGATAAAACAACCGTAAGTTACTCTATGCGTATGTCGCGATGCTTCTGACCGTGTCCCGAATCTGGAGATTCTTTCGAAGGAACATCCGTCGATTCGCGCTGGCTTTATTGCTGTTAGTGATCGGTGCAGGCTTGGGATTGCGTTGGTATGTTCTCCGCGAATGGCGATCCGCCCAGACTGCGATGGCGGAGGATCGTCCTACAGAAGCTCGCGATCGACTGAAGCATGTCATTCAACTGTGGCCATGGGATCGTGATCTTCACCTACTCATGGCACGATCCTATCGATTGACGGGCGATATTCAGAGTTCAGAACGTCATCTCAACCGTTGCCTCGAACTCGCTGGACCGAGCGAGGCGGTCCAATTGGAATTCCTGCTTCTCCGCGTTCAAGCCGGGGATATCGATGAACTTTCGGGTACGCTCATTCAGACCGCCCAGGACGGGCATCCCGATGCTCCACTGATTCTCCAAACGCTCTCTCGTGCCTACATTCTCCATCTCCGATATAAGCCCGCCTTTGCCTGTCTGAGTTTATGGATCGAACTCTATCCCGATTCTGCCAGGCCCTACCACTGGCGTGGCGTTGTTCGTGAACGGCTGAATAGTCCGAAAGAAGCAAAAGAAGACTACGAAAAAGCACTCGAACGTGATCCCGATCTTGTACCAGTCCGATTGCGGATCGCTGAGATGCTGCTCGAAGACAAGCAGGCGCCTGAGGCCATGCCCCACTTACTTCGACTCATCAAGCAAGTGCCGGACGATCCGCAGGTCCAGTCCCGGCTGGGGATCTGCCGGTTTCTTGAAGGTGAGATGGCCGAAGCGCGGAGGCTCATGGAACTCGCCGTAACTCGAATTCCCTTCGAACCTGTCCTTCTGATTACACTTGCGGAATTGAACCTTCAGGAAGGGCGGGCAGCCGAAGCGGAGAAGTATCTGAGGACGGTCCTCGAAGCCGATTCCTCGGATACGGAAGCACTCCACAAACTCGCCACCGTATTGCAGGTTCAGGGCCGCACCCAGGAATCGGCTCAAGTGTTCGAGGAATATAATCGAAAACGAGTCATCGTCGATCAAACTAACGATTTGCTCATCAAGGTTGCGAAAAGCCGCACTCCAGCGGTTGATGATTGTGCCGAACTTGGGAAGTTGCTGCTCGAAATCGGCCGAACCAAACTCGGTCTGTACTGGGCTGAACAGGCGATCGAACGGGATCCGTTGAATCAAGTCGCGAATCGCGCACTCGCTGACTATTATGAAGCGAGCGGTGACACCGCACTGGCAGTTCGTTACCGCAGCAATCTCCGGGAAGTGAAGACTCCTGGAAAACCCGTGGAATCTCCGAAGCGAAACGACAAGTCATCCAAGTGAACGGTTGAACGAATACCCACTCGTTCCCCATTCAGAACAGGTAGATCAATGAAGTGCCCTTTTTTAGCCCGCATCGGCATATTCCTCGCCCTGATTCTGATCGGGTCCGGGTGCGGATCGGAAAAAGCACCCGCCGTTCCCGAACCCCAAATCGCATCCGAAAAGAAACCATCGATCGATACTTCGATCCGTTTTGAAGATCGAACGGCATCATCAGGTATCGACTTTGCCTACCGCAATGGCGAAGAAGTGAAACCTCCACATCTTTCGATTCTGGAATCGCTCGGTGGCGGACTTGCACTGATCGACTTCAATCAGGATGGCCTGCAGGACGTCTTCATTCCCGGCGGCGGGCACTACGGCGGAGTGGACAATAAAACCATTCTGGGGTATCCTCCGCGGCTCTACCGGAACGATGGTGATTTTAAGTTCACTGATGTAACTCAGTCCACAGGACTATCCGAGTTGGCTGGTCAACAGTCCTGGTTCTACTCTCACGGCGTTGCCGTTGGCGATTATGATCGCGACGGCTGGCCGGATCTGCTGGTCACCGGCTGGCGGCGGATCGCACTCTTTCACAACGAGCCGTCGGCGGACGGCGGGCGTCGCTTCGTGGATGTTTCGGCGAAAGCCGGCCTTGATCGCGGAGTCATCTGGGCGACCAGCGCCGGCTGGGCCGATTTCGACGGTGATGGATTTTCCGATCTCTTCGTTTGCCAATACGTCAACTGGTCGTTTTCGAATCACCCCGACTGCAACTATGACGGTTCAACACCCGATGTCTGTCCTCCCAAGAAATTCGATGGTCTTCCCAGTCTCGTCTACCTCAACAACGGCGATGGAACGTTCCGCGAGGTGGGTGAGAAGGCGGGGATCAGCCGCGGAGGGGCACAAGCCAGTAAGGCGCTTGGCGTCGTTATTGCGGATCTGAATGCGGACGGCAAACCCGATGTCTACGTTGCCAACGACACCGTCGAAAACTTTCTCTACATGAATCACTCCACAACAGGTCAGATCAAATTCGAAGAGAAGGGGCTGATTGCCGGCGTGGCGCTTGACGGAGGCGGTTCCCCCAACGGCAGCATGGGGCTCGACGTCGGCGATCCGGAGCGCACCGGGAAGCCGGCCCTGTGGGTCACGAATTACGAAAACGAATTCCACGCCCTCTACCGGAATCTCGGCCGCGGTGATCAGCCCACGTTCGTCTTCGCAACGCAATCGTCCGGCGTCGGCGCCATCGGACAGAAATTCGTCGGATGGGGGACCGGCTTCGCCGACTTCGACCACAACGGCTGGGAAGATCTCTTCATCGCGAACGGGCACGCCATACGCTACCCCGCCCACGCCGCACGCCGTCAGAGACCAGTGCTCTTCACGAAAAACGCCACTAAGTTCATCGATGTCTCGAGTCAGGTCGGAGACTACTTCAAACAGGCGCATCTGAGTCGCGGCGTCGCGATCGGGGATCTCGATAACGATGGCCGACTCGACCTGGTCGTTTGCCATATGAACGACAAAGTCTCCGTGCTGAGAAATACGACTCCGACGGAGGAGAATCACTGGATCGGCTTCAAGATCAAAGGCGAAGGCAATCGCGATATCGTGGGTGCGAAAGTCGTGATCGAAGTCGGCGAGCAAAAGCAGACCCGCTTCGCCAAGGGCGGAGGCAGTTACGCATCCTCGCCCGATCGCCGGCTTCACTTCGGCGTCGGCCCCGCAAAACAAGTCGATCGCGTGACCATTCATTGGCCCAACGGCACGAACCAGGAATGGACCAACGTCGCCTGCGACAAGTACCATACGATTCAACAGTCGAACAAAACGCTCGGGCCTTGAAACGAACAGCCATGGAGTCACGCATCCCCAGTTCCAGGAAAGTTCTTGCATCCATTTTGGGAGCGATCCTACTGATCACAGGCGCCGCTGGTGTCTGGTATGGCTACTTCAAATCTCCCGACGCAACGCCGCCCGCTCATTCAGTCAACGATCCCCGGCTGACATTCGAGACACCGTTTCGCAACGTCAAGCCGGACATCCGCTATGTCGGCGATTCGACATGCATCGGATGTCATGTCGCGATCGCCCAGTCGTATCACGCTCATCCCATGGGCCGCTCCGCCTCGCATGTCCGGCCGCGCGAGGGTCCTGAGAAATTCACGCCGCAGGCGCACAATCCCTTTTCCGCCAACGGATACGAATTCACCATCGAATCGAAAGCCGATGCCGAACGGCACATCATGCAACGTGCCGGCGGATCGGAGAAGCAATCGGCCGAAATCCTGGTCGCGATCGGGTCAGGCACTCGCGGGCGATCTTACCTTCACAAGGAAGAGGCGGGCGCGGTCTATCAGTCTCCAGTGAGTTGGTTCGGACAAAGGGAAAACCGCTGGGATCTCTCGCCCGGCTATTTGCTGCCGGACGGCGCCCGCAGACCGGTTATCGCCGAATGTCTCTATTGCCACGTGAATCAGGCGATTCCGGTTCGCGGTTCCCTGAATCGTTATCAGGAACCGGTATTCAATGAACAAATGAACATAGGCTGCGAGCGGTGCCACGGTCCCGGCGAACTGCACTGCGCCGAGCGCCGGGCGCAAGCGCCCACGGAACTCATCGATACCTCGATCGTGAACCCCAAACACCTTTCACCGGAACTACGGGCAGGGATCTGCCAGCAGTGCCATTTACAGGGCGAGGTCCGAGTTGATCGGCGCGGAACATCCGCCACCGACTACCGGCCGGGTCTCCCGTTCGAACAATTCGTCACGGTCTTCGTCAGGCACCCCGCCTGGGTCGAACCGTCTCATTCCGTCAGCCAGTTCGAACAGATGACCGTCAGCAAATGCTTCACGCAAAGCAATGGCCAGCTCGGCTGCACGAGTTGCCACGACCCGCACACCAAGGCCAGCGAGGCGGAACGTTCCAGCTTCTATCGCACGCGATGTCTGAATTGTCACGAAGTGGAGAACTGCCGTTCCGCGCCGGCGGAGCGTGCCGCCCGGAACGATTACTGTACGGAATGCCATATGCCGAAGGCGGCCAGTTCCAACATCGTCCACACGGCCGTAACCGATCATCGCATCACACGCCTCGGCAAACTCCTGCCCCGTTCCGCTCCCGGCCGACTCCCCCTGAATACCGATCCGATCGTGTCCTTCGTTCATTCCCCCCACTCGCCGCCGCGCGAAGAACTCAATCGCGATCTCGGCCTCGCACTCGCGCAGATGGCCGGACGTTTTCCGCCCGATGATGTCCGGACACGAAACTTCGTCTCGCTGCGCGGTCAGGATCTCCTCATCGATTCGACAATCCGCTGGCCCGGCGATGCGGAAAGCTGGCATGGACTGGCGTACACTCGCTACTTCAATCGCGATCTGTTCGGCGCCCTCGAAGCCCAGCAGAAATCGTGCGAACAGGAGCCTGATTCCGAATCCCGACTGACCGCACTCACCGAATTTCAACTGGCCAATCAGGATCATCAGGGTGCATTGCAATCCGCCACCCGGCTGACACAGATGAACCCGTCGCTGCTCGATCACACCTTTCGACTCGCTCTGGCTCATCTGGGCTTGAAGGACTGGACCGCCGCCGAATCGGCCTGTCGGATGGCGTTGCGGAAACAACCATTGCACGCCCGCCTCCGCATGGTCGTCGCCGTGTGTCGCTTTCATCAGAACGATCGAGAAGGAGCGACACACGAGTTTGATAATGCGATGGCGCTCATCACCTCACCCGAGCAGAAACGCGAATACCTCAACTGGTTCAAACTGAGAACGCGGCCCATCTTCTCACGGAACTGATCTCGCACTCGGCTCAGGCCTCCTCTTCTCACTTTCCCCCTTGGAATCTCGCCCCTCCTACGCCATAATGCGCTCTCTCCCGCGGAGCCTACACGATGTCCAATTCCCCCGATCCCAATCGCACCGCCGCCGCAACCCCCGAACAGCTCAAGCGCTCCGCGGAACTGTCCCAACTCACGCCCGAGTTCCCCAACATCGTCGGTGATCGCTATGAACTCCAAGGCCTGCTCGCCAAGGGCGGCATGGGCTCCGTTCACACCGCCTGGGACAAAACCTTCCAGCGAACCGTCGCTGTCAAACTGATCAACGAGAACGGCGTCAGTGAACTCGCCCTCGCCCGCTTCAAACACGAATCCCTCATCTCCGGACAGCTTCAACATCCCAACATCCCGCCCATCTACGATCTGGGATCTTACGACGAGAATCGACCATTCCTCGCAATGAAGATGGTGAAAGGACGTACACTCGCCGATCACATCAAACACCCGGACGCGGACACGCCGAACCTCATCGCCGTCTTCGAGAACGTCTGCCACGCCATCGGCTATGCCCACAGCCGCAGCGTCATCCACCGCGACCTCAAGCCGCTCAATGTCATGGTCGGTGCCTTCGGCGAAGTCCAAGTCATGGACTGGGGCCTCGCCAAAGTCCTGGCAAGCCGAGACGCGTCAGCGTCCGGTTTCGATCAAACCGACTACGACCCCGACGCCACCGCCAACCTCGGCACCAAGATCGGCGACGCGGAATCGACGGACGACTCTAAAACCACCGCCGGCACGATCCTCGGCACGCCCGCGTACATGCCGCCGGAACAGGCGATCGGCGCCATCGATCAGATCAGCGAGCGCTCGGATGTCTTCGGCCTCGGCGCGATCCTCTGCGCGATCCTCACCGGCAAGGCGGTGTTCGTCGGCAAGGATTCGGAATCAACGCGTCAGTTGGCGGCCCGCTCAGAGACAGCGGAGGCGTTCGCCCGACTGGATGCCTGCGGGGCGGAGCCGGAACTGATCGCACTGGCGAAGAAGTGCCTTGCGGCGAAGCCGGAAGATCGTTTCGCAAACGGCACGGAGGTGGCGAACGAAGTCGCCCGCATCCGCGCCGCCGCCGAAGAGCGCGCCAAACAGGCGGAGGTGAACCGTGCCCGCTCCGACGCCCGCCGGCGTGTCCTTCTGTACAGTTCCGCCATCGTCTTCTTCGTGTTGGTCGCGGGTGTCGTGGGCACGGGTCTGGGCCTGTATCGGGCTGAGGAGGCGCGCCGCAAGGCCGTGGAGGCCGAGGGGGAAACGGCCCGGCAACTGATCGAGACGCAGAACGCCGAAGCAAGGGCCAAGCGAGAAGCCGAGGCGAAGGAGGTAGCCCTGCAAGCCGAGACGAAGGCGCTGGCCGATGCAGAAGATCGGCGGAAGCAGGCCGAGATCAACCTGGCCTACGCCACCAAGGGGAACGAAATCCTCGGCTCGGTCTTCAGCGGACTGGACCCAAAGGCGAATTACGCCACGATCGCCCAGTTTCGCAATGCACTCAAGAACAACCTGACCAAGGCCGTGGCGGAACTGGAAGGCTCAGCCATCGGCGACCCGCTCGTCGTCGCCGAGATGCAAAACATCCTGGGCCTGTCGCTGATCGGCCTGGGCGATGCCAGTTTGGCAATTGCGGTTTTTGAGAATGCTCGAACAACTCTCGAAGCTCAGCTCGGCCTCGACCATCCTCACACCCTCACCCTTATGAACAATCTGGCACTGGGCTACCAGACCGCGGGCAAACTCGATCAGGCCCTTCGGCTCTACGAGGAAACACTCGCACTGCGAAAAGCCAAGCTCGGCCTCGACCATCCCCACACTCTTATCACCATGAGCAGCCTGGCAGCGAGCTACGAAACGGCTGGCAAACTCGAGCTGTCCCTGCCGCTCAAGGAGGAGGTTTACAAGCTGCAAAGGGCCAAGCTCGGTCCCAACGACATCGGGACCCTCGCCAGCATGAGCAACCTCGCGGTGGGCTACCAGGAAGCTGGTCTGCTCGACAAGGCCCTGCCACTCCTTGAGGATACGCTCAAATTGCAGAAGGCCAAGCACGGCCCCGACCACCCTTACACACTCCTCAGCATGGCCAACCTGGCCAGGGGCTACCGGGCCGTGGGCAAGTTGGACCTGGCTCTTCAGCTCGAAGAGAAAACACTCGCTCTGCGAAGGATCAAGCTTGGCCCCGACCACCCCGACACGCTTACGAGCATGAATAACCTGGCAGTGTGCTATCGAGAAGCTCGAAGACTCGACCGGGCTTGGCCGCTCTTGGAAGAAGTGCTTGCGCGCACAAAGTCCACGCTCGGCCCCGACCACCCCGATACATTCACTTGCATGAACAACCTGGCACTGGGCTACCAGTCCGCGGGCAAATTCGATCGCGCTTTGCCTCTCTTCGAGGAAACACTCACTCTGCGAAGGACCAAGCTTGGCCTCGACCACCCCCACACCCTTCTCAGCATGAACAACTTGGCACTGTGCTACGAGGCCCTCGGCAAGTTGGACCTCTCACTGCCGCTCAAGGAAAAGACGTTCAAGCTGACAAAAGCCAAGCTTGGCTCCGACCACCCCGATACCCTCCAAAGCATGCACAACCTGGCTTGGGGTTACCAAGCCGCTAGAAAACTCGACCAAGCTTTGCCTCTCTTCGAGGAGGCACTTTCGCTCATGAAGGCCAAGCTCGGCATCGATCACCCCCACACCCTTCTCTGCATGGGCAGCCTGGCGCTGTGCTACGAGTCCGCTGGCAAGTTGGACCTCTCATTGCCGCTCAAGGAAGAGGCGTTCAAGCTGACAAAAGCCACGCTTGGCCCCGACCACCCCGATACCCTCAAGTGCATGAACAACCTGGCGTGGGGCTACCAACTCGCCGGAAAGCTCGACCTGGCTTTGCCACTTTACAATGAGACGATTTCGCTCATGAAGACCAAGTTCGGTACCGAGCACCCTCAAACGCTCAACACCATGGGTAGCCTGGCGATGAGTTATCGGGCCGATGGGCAATGGGTTCAAGCGATTGAACTGCTGGAAACTGTCTATGCACCGCTCCACCGCATCAAAGGACCAACGGACAGACAAACCGAGGCCATCTTCCGTGAACTTGTGGCAACCTACTTCCTGGCTGGCAAAGGTGACCAGGCTGAGACCCTGCTCTTGGACTGGTTGAAGGTTCAGCGCAAGCAGATAAAAGCCAACAGTCTGAGCTTATCTCACACGCTCGCTTATATTGGCGAGAAACTCGCTGAACAGAAACGGATGGAACAAGCCATTCCCCTGCTGCGTGAGTGCTTGAATATTCGCCAACAGCTTGAACCCCAAAGCTGGTATCCCTTTTACACTCAGTTACACCTGGGCAGTGCGCTTCTGGAAAATCGAGAGTTTGATGAGGCGGAAACTCATCTGATCGCCAGTTACGAAGGGTTGATCAAGTTCCGCATTCCGCAGCCGTGGGCGAAGACGAATGAACAGGTTCTCGCTCAGATTCTCGAGCATCTGATCGAGCTTTACACCGCTACGAACAAGCCGGACGAGGCGAAGAAGTACCGCGAACTGCGGGCGAAGTATCCGAAGGAGCACGCCCCGAAGCCGCGAGTTAAACTGAACAAATAGTCATTATATCTGCCCGTCAAGTGTCTCTTCGCCAAGGTGTGTGTGTTTGAGTTGGCGAAGTTGGCGAACTCGCCTGCCAGATTGGCAGCGAATGTGAAAATACTCTCGGAAATGAACACTTTCTCGTAACTGAACATTTTATCACAAAAATGGAAATTCCGCGTTCCGCACTTTCCGGAGGACTCCGCCAAGTGCATGAGCGGAAGGTGGCGGAGTCTTTCTCATTTGGTGGACAAATGTCAAGTTTCTAACGGGAATAATTCACTTTGAAGATGGCGGGCGATCAGTCCGGTGCACCGATGTAGACGAATGGTGCCCAGAAGAAGGGTGATTCCCAGCCGGGTGTATTGCGGATTTTTTGTCGGGCTGATTTCAAAGCCTCGGGGTAGGACATTCCGGTGCTCTGGCCGCTCTGGATCGTTTTGAAGAACTGCGAGATCAGTTCGGATGTGGCCTGATCGTCCACCGCCCAGCAGGTGGCCATGACGCGTCGCGAACCCGCACAGAGAAATGCGGACGCCAAAGTGACACCCGCTTCGAGAGGGCGCTGGGGTCCGACGTTCGTGGTGCAGGCACTGAGCACAGTCAGGTCGCAGGCGGTGAGGTTGAGCCGGTGGATTTCGTGGAGTGTCAGGAATCCGTCGTTTTCCGCGCGGATGGGTTCGCCGGTGGGTGGAGTGAGTGCGATGGCGGCGAAGAGGTTGCCGAATCGTTCATCGGAGAAGCCGTGGGCGGCGAGGTGGATGAATTTCTTACCGATCATCTGTGAGGTGACGGCTTCTTCGGTGGCTTCTTCTCCGATCAGAGCCTTGACGCGGTTTGAGGGAAACGAGTCCTGGATTCGCTTTGATTCGACTGCGGAGAAGGGGAGGCGAGGGAGTTTGCCGTAGAAGTTGATCGCTTTGAGATCGCGCCGTGCGATGCGGGGATTGTTGTCAGGAAGTTGGCTGTCATAGGCCGGATCGCCGACGGTGAGCAGCATGTCATCGGATGGGGTACGCTTACGGTCGAGAACGAGTTGCAGGATGGCCGGCGAAGGCGCATAGGCTAGCGGCGGCAATTCATCGAGGGCGAACCGCGTGCCGTTGAGTGTTGAAATGGCCAGGCTTTCAAAGGGTAATTTGTGCAGTGCACCGTCAGGTATGATCACGAGACATTTCAGCTTGAGAGCGGTGAGCCGTGTTCTGAGCGCTTGAGGAAGTAGAACGTCGCCGAGTGTTTCGGCGCGGGTGGCGGTACTGGATGATCGCGTATCCTTTAGCACGATGTGAATGCCGCGATCCAGCGAGAAGGAATCGGAATTGATTTGGCGGAGGTAGTGATCGACGAATCGGGACGCGACGGTGGAGGAGAGAGCGGTTTGCTGTATGTCCGCGAGCGGCGGCGCGGCGGGTTGTTTCGCGATTGGTTCGATGACGATGCCGCGGCGATTCTTGTGATAGGCTGTCTGACCTAGAGGTGGTACGCCGATCGACGCAGCCAGTTTTTGTGGAACTGTCAATTTGAACAGTTCTGATGGCTTGTTGCCGCCAGGATAAAGGACGGCGTAGCTTTCGTCACGTCCGAGAAAATACGCAAGCATTCCAGTCGAGGTGTCTTTGGGAAAGACACTTGACGTATTCCAGAGTTTTTGATCGATGTTCAGGACGCGTGTGACGGGATCTTCGTTGACAATCTCGCGCCAGACTTCGACATAACTTTTTTGCGCGGCTTCGAGTTGTTCGATCACGGTTCCGGCAGTGGGATCATCGGAGAGGAGAAACTGCGCCTTCGCCCGCAGTTGCGCGATATGCTGCCGGATCGCGCTTTCCTTCCGCAAGAGTTCGTTCCGTTTCGGGCCGCGAATCCGGTCGCGCGGATCAACTCCCGCCACGAGAATCTGATCCATGAGCGTTCGACTGCGGCTTCTCGTGATGACCTGCAGGAGGCGATCCGCTTCGTTGTCTCGGGCATGCCAGCGAGTGAGTTGTTCGAATACGGGGTTGAACTGAGCATAGAACGAAGCTCGCTGCGCTGCCTCGCCAAACGTGTTCAATCGAGCCTGATCAGCGACCTCGAAAACCTCCATCGCGAGTTGCTTGGCACGATCATAATTCCCTTCACGATCTTCAAGGACAGAAAGTCGCCAATAAGTGATGCAACGAGTAACCGGCGGGCACCTCGGCCGATCGGACTGGAATTTTAACGCTTCTTCAAAATGATTTTTCGCTTCGTCCGGACGGCCTTGAAGTTCGCAGACGATTCCCAGGTAGTTCAAGGAGCGTGCCAAAAGGATGTGTTTGTCCTGCCGCTGGCGTATCACCTCCGCTGAAAAGATTTTTTCTGCAGGTTGATACTCCCTTCGTGATAAGTGATCCATAGCCCGGACATGCTGTGCGGTCGCGATCAGAAAGCCGCCTGTGACGCCGTTGGTTTGGATCGCCTTTTCGATCTCTGGAATGCGTTTCACTGCAGATGGGATATTACCGAGTACCAAATCGAGGTCTGCTCGAACCGCAGCGATGAATCCGACACTGATGTCTCCAGGTTCAGCGAACCGGGAAAGCACGATCGCGGCTTGCGCAAGCGATTCGGATGATAGTGCGGTGTCACCTTGCTCCTTGTGGATGAGCGCCGTATTCAGCCAAAGATTGAATCGGATCGGATCAGTATTCGGTCCTGCACGCTCGCAGACCTCCAGACCGAAACGAAAATGAGCGATGGCATCGGCGTATCCGCCTCGCATCATATCAGCGACACCCGCCAGATATTCCGCCTCCGCTCGCACCTCATCGTCTGGCAGATTTCGTGTTTTGTAAGTCGTCACGACCCGATTGATTAACCGCTCCGCCTCTAGCGATTCGCCCAGCGCCAAGTCCGCAGCGGCCAGATTGACCAGAACGATCACGATCCCACGAACATCCTGAATTTCCGCAGCATCGTGTTCACGCAATGATTTCCGGAGCAGATTGCGGGCGATGGGATAGGAAGATGAGATTAACTCCATCATGCCGCGATCTGCCGAAATGCGGCTATCGACAATCGTATCACCCGCCCATCGTTCGTCGGCCTCACGCGCCAGCGCCAGCGCCTGCTGAAATTCGCGAGCGGAACGGCTCAACTGCTGCAATTTCACAAATGCAACAAACGGACTTTCGCGATCGTTCTGATCAGTGGATGGTTTTTCCGTGTCGGCGATGATCGCCTGGAATTCTGCGGCCGCAAGCATCCTTAACCGGCCTGCTTCTTTTCGATCTCCCGAACGTTGTGCCGCATGTGACCAATCCGTCAGAATATCCCCAACCGGCAATCGCAAGGCGGGGCGAGCCTTTTTGTGGATTTCAATCGCATCGCGAAAGAGCAGGATCGCTTCGGTGTAGAGTTTGTTTTCAGCCATGATATTCGCGCGCATACGTTGCGTATCGCGCCGGCCCAAAGGATCGCTGATCTGGACGTGCAAGGGCGGAAGCTCTTCAAGTAATTTCAGTGCGCCTTCCGGATCGCCTCGATAGTTTCTCGCTTCTGCCTGAGAACGATCAGCCTGAATCCGAAGCCGGAGATCCTTCACATGATCCGCTTCCGAACGGATTGAACGTGCGGCGGATTCCAGTTTCTGCCACCGTTCTTTCTCGTTAGGTAAACGCAATAACCGGGCAATCTTCGCTCGACCATGAAGTACTCGCAACTGATCCCGACTTGTTAATTGCAGTTGAGATTTTTCGACCTGATCAAGTATTGTTTCCGCCTGATCATAAAGTGCCAGCAAGATGTAACATTCGGCGCAATCCACATTCAATTGCACGATCGCAGGTCGATCGTTCACTCGAGCTAGCCATTCGCGGTATGGCTTGGCGATTTGGATAACCCGATCCGGTCTACCCGACTTGCTATATAGGGAAATGAGCCGAGTATACGATTGGCGAATCAGGAACGCATCATTCGATTTCAGCACGAGTTCATAAAGCGGTTCCGCTGCTGAAGGTCGATCCGCCTGGTAATGACTCTCCGCTTCTTTGAACACCGCCAGCGGATCGAGGACCTCATCCAACTGCGGAGTCCAGGCGGCTAAACCGATCAGAAGCAAGCAGGTCATACTCGGTCACCTTCGGCTTAGGAATCCACACGGAATCGAAGCTCCGCTTCGCTCATCGCCGACTTTTTTGCTGGAGTCGTTTGATCTTTCTTGACGATCTCGATCCCGCGTTTTCCTCGGACCTGACTTAGCACATTTTGCAGTCCTGCTTTTTCGATCTGGTCGACATAAGCTCGAAAGTTACCAACGACCTGACCAGGCGGGGGATCGGGAAGTTTGACTGTCGAACCAATGACACGGATGCGTTCGTATCCCTCGCCCACCGTGGGTGTAGCCCGGGCGACATAATCCGGATGAGACGGTATGGTTCGTTTCACACCACCGATAAGTTGGTTATTCTGCTCCTGAGGATAAGGAAACAAGAGCATGGCTTGATCTGAGGAATCCACAACGAAAACATAGACCCAGCAATCGACGGCGGACAACAACTCGATCTGTAATGGAGCTTTGTTCGCCAGATGAATGATACTGTTCTGATCTTTTTTTTGAGCATTGGCAACCAGATTGACCGAAAGTTTGAAATCCTCTATTGGATCAGGCCAGAGCCTGTCGTCGGGTTTGGTTTGAGTATTGATGATATTCTCACCGCGAGACACATTCTTTTCCGAATCATCCGGTCGAGAGTCATCAGGAATTGTCTGAACGATTTCTTGTTTGGGTTTCTTGAAGTGTTGGGAAATCAACACGGTCGCGCCGGCGATCAGGAAGAAACCGGCAACAACGAACAGGATCAGCCGTCGATTGTTGACACTGCCATAAGGCTCAACTTTGGTCAGACTCATCGCTTCTTCGCTGGACGAGTCAGGAAGGTGAAGTTTGGTCGTTTCCAGCGGAGTCAGAGATTGCGTGGACGGCGCGAATTTCTGTGCGAGGGGCGAGAGAGCTTCCGCCAGCGCCATAGCATGCGGATATCGATCCGCAGGCGACTTCGCGAGACACTTCAGACAAATCGCATCGAGCTCGGGCGGTATAGTGCGATTCAGTGTACTGGGGGAATCGGGTGATTTTGTGACTACCTGAATTAACAGTTCTGTGACATTGGTACCGATGAATGGCGCTCGTCTGGTCAACATGAAATAGAGAATCGCTCCGAGTGAATAGACATCGGAGGACGGCGTGACATCTTTGCTTTCCTGAGCCTGCTCCGGAGACATGTACGCCGGCGTACCCATGATCTGACCGGTTCCGGTGAGTTCCATTCGCGCGGCGTCATCGTATTTTTTCGCGAGTCCAAAGTCGGCGACCCGCGGTCGGCCGTCCGTATCGACGAGGATATTTGCCGGTTTCAAATCCCGGTGCACGATTCCGCGGCGATGGGCGTGCGCCATCCCGGCAACGATCTGAATGAACAACGACAGGACTTTGGAAATCGGCAGATCCCTGGATTCTTCCACAAGTATCTTCAGACTCGGTCCATCGACGAACGGCATTGTGAAGTACAATCGACCATCGTGCTCACCCACATCGAAGATCGGCACGATATTCGGATGGTCCAGCGAAGCGGTGGCGCGAGCTTCCTGGATGAATCGCTTCGCGGCATGGCTCTCCTGGATTCCCAAAATCATTTTGAGGGCCACAATCCGATCCAAGCCCGACTGTTTCGCTTTGTAGACAACTCCCATTCCGCCTCGCGCGAGTTCCTCAAGCAATTCGTAGGCTCCAAACTGTTGCGGGTAAAGCTCCTGGGAATCGAACTGCAAGCTTTTCGTTGAATCAAAGAGTTTCTGTTGAACGGCGGTGAGGGTGCTGATCGGTTCATTCACAACGGGATAAGTATCCGATTGGTGCGGAATCTGTTCGGTAAATTGTGAACCGCTTGGTGGGACACCGTGCTCTTTGGACTCGGGATTTGTCGGCCGATCGTTCATCAAACTTCCTCGTACGAAAAGTTCGAGACCGGAGGTCGGGATCGATTCTGACTCCGAACGAACCGGGTATTCGCGGCAAGAGCGCTCATGGCGACACAGACACCACCCAGAAACGCGATGCCAAATCCGTTTCGCGAATTCTCTTCCTCCCGTGATGCCTCCTCCATTTCGTCCGTGATCGATTGATCATCGGTGTCTTCACCATCGTTCGATTGGGTTGGCAAAGACTCCTCGTTTTCTTCTTGTTTGGAATCTTCCGGCGGCACGGAAGTTCCTGCGGGAATCCCGGCATGATCGCGATACAGTTGATCGATCAATTCCAGATTTTCACCGCCTGAATCGCCAAAACCCGCCGTTGGTGCGGTCGGATCGAGCGGGAGCACAGTCGGAGGGTTTCGATCCGGTTGATGGAACGACAGTCCGAGTTGTATGCTCGAGCCTGTTGCAAGCCCAGCAGTAACCGAAGAATTTTCGAGGAACGATTCTGAGATTTTCACCGGCCGATCAGACGTTTCCAGCCCGAGATTGATAAGCCCAGCGAAATTCTGGAATGGGGCATCCGGACCACCATTCGAAGATGTCAATGATTGGGCATCAAGTTCAGAACCGAATTGTGTTGGAACAGTCGCGGTCCGGCTGATGGATTGGGCATTCTGAGATGAAACCGTTAACGGTGTGCCTGATGGTGTGAAGAGTTCTGCCACATCCTCAATGGGAATGCTAGGGAACGTATTTGGGATCAGAACTGGTGGTACAGAACTCGGAGGCACGACAACGATCAGTTCTTCTGGGATCGGCTCCAGTTCGGGTTGCGACGGCGTTACAAGGATCGGTCCGGCAGGCGGTGGCAGAAGCGCCGGCGGGGGCGGGGGCGGAACGATGATGGGCGGCTCTTCAGAGATCGATGCTGGGATCACATTCACGATCGTGTCGGTGCCGTCAAAAACTGATATACGGATCGTGAAATCCCCGGGCTCGGCGTAAGTGTGAGTCCGCGCCTCGACTTCGCCAGGCGACGTCACCTGAAACTCGTCACGGGTCCCATCTCCCCATTCGATGGTGAAGACCCAGTTCGTTTCTGTGCCGGGATCGATCAAGAGTCCCAGAGGGAACTCGATTGGTTGATCCGCTTCGCCCGTAATGGATGATAGGGTTCCATCGAGTGCAGGCGGCAGGTTCAGTACGGTCAGCGGAAGCGATTGCGAGACCTCGGCCTTTGAAGAATTCGAAGGCTCCACTGCGGTGACGATGATGATCAACGGAATCGCATCGCCACCCGAATCCTGGGGAGCAATGACACTCAGGCCGGGTAATTGGTCGGGTGAAAGAACCCAGTCGCCATTCGGTTCGCGATTTCCCGCAGAGAGCGTGTAGTCTGATGGCAGTCCTTGAACTCGAATTGTGATGATTTCCGAACCGTCGAGATCGGTCGAGTCGGCCAGAATGTCGAGCGGAATCGATGTGCCTTCGTTCCCGGTCGCGGGCTCGACTGAGACCAGCGGAAGGTCGGCCACGGCGTCGACGAAGATCATTCCGCTGCGTGTCGCCGATTGCGGGCCGCCGGTTCCGGAATGTCCAAGGTCATCGACTCGGATGACAAAATTGTCCAGGCCGCTGAAGTCCTGATCCGGGGTCACGGTCAGACCGGTTGGGTCGGCAAAGAGCAAATTCAAATCGGTGATCGTGCCCGTGAGCGTGATTGTTCGGCCATTTTGTCCGAGAACCGATATACCCTGAGGCTGATTCACGGAAAGTCGACCACGCGAGACACTGATCGTCACTTCAACCGGTTGAGTTCCCGCATCCGGATCGGTGATGACGAATCCATTCAAGACTCCGGGGACATCTTCTGAAAGGCGGAAGGACGATGGAGTAATGATGGACGGAGGTTCATTGATATTCGTAATCGCGATCGAAAATGTTTCGGTCAGGGTTGTTCCCAGACTGCCAATCGCCTGAACGGTAATCGTGCCACCTGATTGGAATTCGAAATCGGGAATCGCAGACCCGAGGCGGACGACCCCTTTGCTGTCAATGACAAAGTCATATCCCGATGTTCCCAGATTTGTGAACGTGAACGATTCATTCGGCGAACCGTTCGCCACCGTCACCAGGCCGATTGACGTACCGTTCGGCCGGTTCTCTGCGACCGAGTTCCCATCGAGCGTCAGCGTCGTCGGGGCGACGAAAACCAGGAGTGATTGAACTCCATTCGAGATGAAGCGATCGAAACCCAGGTCGAAACTGCTGAAGAAGACAGTGTCTGTGACTTCGCTTTGGAATGTCAGAGAAATTGAACCCACGAAATTCGCTGGTGGCGTGAACACCAGACCCGCAAGTTCCGAAGGACTCAAGATCCAGACATCGGAACTGAATTGTGAGCCGTTGTTCAGTGTGCCACCGGCGGGGATTCCGCTGACGAGAATTTGCAATGCCTCAGAACCATCTGTATCGGCCAAAGTTGGCGCTTGTACCGAGAGCGCTACCGGCGTCCCTGCACCAAACAGTCCACCTGGCGTGAGCGGATCGGCGACGGGATCGGCAACGGGAAGAATGCGGAACGTGCGGAATGGTAAGGGGGGAGCGATAGTGACGAAATCATCGATGGTTGCGAGGAACGTTCCGGCTCCGGCAAAGTTCGGTGTGGGTGTGAAGGTCAATGCACCCGTCGCAGAAAACAAAGTGTTGATGACTTCCACCATGCCGTCGAGTGTCACCTGTGAAGTCCCGCTACCACTGATACTGACACCCGGTGCGAACGAGTTGACTGTCAAAGTGCCGGTCGTCGTTGTCAGAACGACACGGACTTGTCCGCCGATCGCGCCGGGTGCCGTGAAACTCAATCCCTCGAGAAACTGCGGCGTATCCTCCAGGCCGTCATTCAGCACCGGACCACTGACAGTCGGCAGCAAAGTTGACGGCAGAATGGAAATCTGAACGGGAATGATCTGGACCGGTTCCGTGACGCCGTTCACTGTTTTCAACAGGACGACGGGTAGCGTAAACTGCCGGCGCACCAAGTCGTTGAAATCGGGCGAGTCGGTACCGACTCGAATCGAACCGTCGGGATCGATTGTGAAGTCGTAGGTCGTTGAGGGGTCGAGCGGACCATCGATCGCGAAAGAATACGTGGGAATCGGAAACGGTCCCGGTCGCACCGGTGGAGGGAAGAAGAATTCGTTGAGCAGATCGTTGAGGTTCAACTGCGTGACGGACGTGCCTGGTAAACTTCCTTCGACCACTGTTCCGGAAAAGGTCTGCGCCGGCAACACGGTAATGCTGAGGAACTCGAGAGATTCCTGAGCGTCCTGCCGGTTTTCGGATAGCACGGGAAGAAGGGAAACGGTGTCCACGACTCGCAGGCGGACGAGGAATGAGAAGGCTCCCTGATTGACTGGAAAATATCGTAGCTCGTCATCGGAAAGTTCCGATCGGGTGAACTGCCAGATTCCGGGCGAGATTTCGATACCGCGATTGAACGAACCAACTACGCCCTCGATCGTAAAGATTTCGAGTTCCGATCCATCGGCGTCCTCGTTGATTCCCGGATCGATGAGCACGGAGATCGCCTGACCGACGCGACCCTCGGATTCCCGCACAGTCGGTGTCAGGAATGTCGCGCGTGGGAGGATGATGATATCGAGCAGATCCGCGACGAAGGATCCGGGTTCTGCAACGTTCTGGAATCCGACAGAAACCTGACGACCGCCCGCGAAGGAGGACATATCCGGTTGAAAGACAATAGCACCCGGTGTCGACAGGACTTGTTGTAAATCAAACAGAGATCCGGTGAGTTCGACGAACGTGCTGAAGGAGGAAAATGAGACACCCGTCGGCAGGAGGGCCGGATCCACAACGACCAGACCTCCCTGAACAGGGGCGAACGAAAGCGAATACCGATCGCCCGTGGTATCGTCCGGATCGTCGATCACGATTGCATTGACCAAATCGATATCCGTTCCCTCGATTCCCGTCAGGGTTGTCGTGGCGATGGTCCCAGGAAGCGGAGTACTCAGTAGCGAAATCGTTCCCAATTCTGAAGTGCCATCAGGATCAGAGGGATCGAGGTCGGTGGCGGTGGCAGTGAACGAGGTGAATATTGTGGTTAAAGCGGTATTGGATAGTCCAAAATTGAAGGTTGCCAATCCACTACTATCGGTTGTGATATCGACTGAACCAATGTCCTGTTCTGCCTGAGTATTGATCGGGTCAGTGCTTGTATTCGCAAAGAACTCGATCCGGTAGGATCTGTTCGGTCGTCCCGAAAACGTACCATCAAAAGTGGTCACAAAACCATTTGTTGTAACTGACGTAAGGATCGGCGAGTTAATCCCGCGATTGACCAGTGCGGAGTTAGGAGCGCCGTTGGGATTGCGGCCGGCGTTGCCGAGGTCGATGCCCAACCCGTTGTTCCCGACGATGAGGTTGCGGGAGAAAATGTTGCCGGTCGCCGGCATCCAACCAATGATCCCATCGCGCGTCACCCGAATGCCACTGCCTTGGTGCAAGCGGATCGTGTTATTTTCGATGAATGTCGAGACGACGTTGTCGCCAAATCGGATGCCGTCACCGCCATTGGCCGAGATAAGATTGCCCGCGATCCTTGTGCCGACGAACTGTAGGCCGAAGCCGGCTCCGATGATGATCCCGCCTGCGGTATTGCCGGAGATGATGTTCCCTTCGAGGTCGTCGCTGACGCCGTCCCGGTTCGTGCCGACGATGTGATTGAAGCCGAAGCCGCCGAACCGCACGCCGAATCCGGCGTTGGGTAAGGCCGCCGATTGGTTCGCGTTCAGCCCGATAATGTTGCCGGCCACGCGGTTGTTGTCCGCCGAACCGCTCGACCCGCCCCCGCCGGCCAAAATCGCGATGCCGTCGCCGCCGTTGCCGGAGATCAGGTTGCCTTCGACCGCGTCGCCTTGACCATCACCGTTGGTGCCGACGATGTTGTTGAAGGCCGCGAAGGCGATCTGGACTCCGCCGTTCTTGTTCGGGATCGCCGACAGTCCATTGGCGGACGTGCCGATGCGGTTGCCGGCGATGCGGTTGCCATTCACACCGCCTTCAAAGCTGATACCGAGGGTACTGTTGCCCGAGATGAGGTTGCCTTCGAGATCGTCCGACACGCCGTCGCCGTTGGTGCCGATGCGGTTGTTGCTGCCGCCGCTGACCAGAATACCTTCCGCCCCGTTCGCAATCGCGGCCGTGCCCGCGGCGTTCGTGCCGATGCGGTTACCGGCCACGACGGTGTTCGAGGCAGAAATCGAGATCCCGGCCAGGCCGTTACCGGAGATAACGTTGCCTTCCAGATCATCGCTCACGCCGTTGCCATTCGTGCCGATGCGGGAGTTGGAGCCGAACGTCAGAATGCCGATGCCGACGTTGGGAATCGCCGTCGTCCCGGCAAGGTTCGTTCCGATGAAGTTCCCGGCCACGATCATGCCGTCGGACCCGCCGGAACCGATGAACACGATGCCGTCGGCACGGTTGCCGGAGATCACGTTGCGCTCGGTGGCATCGCCGGGCGAACCGTCGCCGTCGGAGCCGATGCGCACGCCAAAAGCCAGCGGCCCCGCGAGGATCCCCTGTTGGTTCCCGATCGCGACGGTGCCGGTCTTATCGGTGCCGATAAAGTTTCCGGCGATAGCCGTATTCTCTGTGCTCGAAGCGACTGAAATGCCGACTTTCGTGTTCCCCGAGATGACGTTCCCTTCGAGCAAATCGCTCACGCCGTCGCCGTTTGTCCCGATCCGCGTGTTCTTGCTCGAAGAAACTCCGACGCCCTCTCCCGAGTTCGCGATCGCCGCGGAGCCGACGGCGTTCGTGCCGATGAAGTTCCCCGCGATGATCGTCCCGTCGGTGCCGGTCAGGGAGATTCCCGAGCCGACATTCCCGGCGATGACGTTTCGTTCGAGGTCGTCCGACACTCCATCACCATTGGTACCAATGGTGGTGTTCAGGGCCCCGCTGAGGAAAATGCCGGTACTCTTGTTGGCGAACGCCGCCGTGCCGGCGGCGTTCGTGCCGATGAAGTTCCCGGCGATGCGGTTGCCGAAGGTCTCGCTGAAAAGAATCGCGACTCCATTGCCCATGTTCCCTGAGATGACATTGCCTTCGGCCGCGTCGTTGACTCCGTCTCCATCCGTGCCGATGATATTCCCAAACGCTCCGAACCAGATGCGAACGCCATCCGCGAAGTTTGTGCCGTTCCCCTCGATTCGGTTCCCCTGAACACGAACGCCGGTTGTCGTGCTGCCAACAATTTCGACGCCGTTCTCAGCATTCCCGACAATCGTGTTCCCCTGAATCAGATGACTTGTGCCACTGACGCTCACACCCTGCTCGCCGTTCCCCAAGACCACACCGTTCACATCCACACCAATGGAATTGCCCACGATTGTGGTGTTCGTCGGTGATGGCCCTGCGAATTGGCTGCTGACGGCGACGCCGGTACCTGTATTGCCAGCGATCACGTTACGGAACAGCGGATCGAGGCTGCCGATGAGTACCGGTGCCGAGGTGCTATCGATGCGGATACCTTCGCGGTTGCCGAATGCCTTGGTGCCGGTGACATCCGTGCCGATGAAGTTGCCCTGGATGATGTAGCCGACCGATCCGCCAAGACCCGTGCTGAAGATCCCCTCGCGATCCGAGCCGGCGATCACATTCCCCTCGGCATTGGGCCCACTTCCGACAATCTGGCCACCAATAATGCTGCCAGCTGAGATGTTTCCGATGCCGCCGTTTAGGTTGTCGGGATCGGTTAGCAGGACGGTGCCGGTGATATCCGTGCCGATGTAGTTGCTCTGAATGCCGTTGCCTTGGCCTGAAGAAAAGCCAAACGCTCCCATGGCAATCGCGGTAGCTACTCCCGCAATGACATTCCCCGGCTTACCGGGACCAACCCCACCACGGCCGCCAATGACGTTGTTCGCGGCACCATCGTTGATCAAAATCCCAACTGTCGACTCGTTCATAACCGGCCCGATCAAGGCGGTCCCGGTTGCGTTTAGCCCGATCAGGTTCCCCGCGATCCGGTTGTTGTCGGTCCCGACGCCCAGAATCTCGATGATGACCCCCGACCCGGCAACGAGAACATTGCCTTCCACCTCATCGCTCACGCCATCAAGGTTTGTGCCAACGATTGTGTCGCTGGCAGCATTTTGGATCAGAATACCGGTTCTAGCATTGGCCAATCGGCTATTCCCATCCGCGGTTGTACCGACCCGGTTGCCCGCGATTCGCGTGAAGCGTGTCCCCGACCCGGTGATCAGGATTCCGTGATTGGTGGAATTGACCCCGTTCCCCGAAATGAGGTTCCCCTCAAGTGCGTCACTGACCCCATCGCCGTTCGTGCCGATGATGGTGCCCGTCGCTCCGTCGGAGACGATCACCCCGCCGCCGAAGTTCGAAACCGAAGCCGTGCCGGTCACATCGGTGCCAATGAAGTTCCCGGCGACGAAATTCCCATCCGCTCCCACGCCGAAAATAAAGACACCGGCTCGTTGATTGCCCGAGATGAGATTGCCGACGCTCTTCGCGCCACCGATCACGTTCCCGGGCGCTCCATTGATCACAATGCCATCGATTCCGTTGGCGATGGCCGCGTTTCCGTCGGCATTTGTGCCGATGAAATTGCCCAGCACGCGATTTCCCGTGGTTGTCGCGCCGACGATGATGATGCCGGATTGAATATTTCCCGAAAGGACGTTGCGATCAGTGATGGCCGTGCCGCCGATGGTATTGTCTGAAGCGCCCGTGATCAATTCGATGCCTGCGACACCGTTGGGGATTTCGGCTGTACCAGAGGCATTCGTTCCGATGAAGTTGCCAGTCACGAAATTATTCTTGGCATCGTTCAGTATCCGCATGCCGCTGCCGACGTTCCCGGAGATGACGTTGCCTTCGACTTTCGTGTTGTTGCCCTGATCGATCACCACGCCGCTGAACAGATTGGCGAGACCGAGAGTCCCACTGGCATCGGTCCCGACGAAGTTGCCGCGCACTTCGTTGCTATTGGCTGTCGCACCTTGAATGAGAATGCCATCTCCCGCATTGCCCGAAATGAGGTTTCGCTCATCGGGGCCGCCGAATCCGTTGCCATTGAGGCCGATCCGATTGTTCGAAGCATTGAAAACGCGTATGCCGTCACCACCATTGGCGATGATCGAAGTCCCCGCGATGTCGGTCCCGATCCTGTTCCCGGCAACGATGTTATTCGTCGAGCCGACACCGAAGATCTGGATGCCGTGCAACACGTTGCCGCTGATGAGATTCTTCTCGAACGGATCATTGGAATAGTCGCCGTCGGTGCCGATGATGTTGCCGGATGCGTTTTGAATGAACACGCCTTCGAGCGAGTTACCGATCGCAGTCGTCCCGGATGCGTTGGTTCCGATGCGATTGCCGTAGACCCAGCTTTCGGTCACAACGATTTGACCAACCGGAGGAGTACCACGAATCCAAACGCCGTAATTATCGTTCCCGGAAATGACATTGTCGAAGATGGTCGTCTTTGAGGCCGTACCAGTTACGGATGGCACGCCTGCAGTCGTGAATCCGGTCGAACTGCCGGTGTAGACGCCCGTGAACAGGTTGCCGAGATCGTGTTCACCCGTGATGTCGGTACCAATGTAATTTTCACGGATTTCTGTCCCGATGGCGGCGTTACCGATGACGAAAACACCGCCCTGGCTGTTACCGGAAATGATGTTGCGCTCGGCCGTCACGCCACCGCCGATACGAGTTACCGGTGCGTTCTCGACGCCGATCCCCCAGGTGCCGTTCCCGAGGCGTGCGGTTCCTGAGGCGTCGAGTCCGATGATATTCCCGGCAATCACCGTGCCCGTGGTATCCGCACTCGCAACAAAAATCCCCGTGCTGAAGTTCCCCGAAATCAAATTCCGCTCGGCCTCGTCGTTCACCCCGTCGCCGTCCGTGCCGATCACTGTTCCACTCGCCCCACCGTTCACTTCGACACCGCTGAAAGCATTCCCCAGAGCGATCGTCCCGCTGGCATCGGCACCAAGGATGTTCCCCTGAATCCGGTTGCCCACGGCATTCTGACCCGTAACGACGATCCCATTGCCCAGGAACCGGTTGATCGCCAGACCGCGAATGAGGCTCGACCCGGCTGAAAGGATCAGTCCGTCCGTGATACCGGCCGAGGCCCCGCTCAATTCAATCAGCGGTTGCCCACTGAAGCCGGGCTGCGTCAAACCATCGATTTCGATCGCGTCTGTAATCGTCGGCAACGCAGATAGCGGAGTGATGGTCCTGACCCCGGTACCGGGAATGGCGAACGTGATCGTGTCCCGCCCGGCGGCGGCATTGGCCACCAAAATTGCCCGCCGTAGCGAGCCGAAGCCCATGTCGTCGGTGTTGCGCACGACGAAGTCCGGCACGATGGTGATCGTGAACGACCGCTCGAAGAATAGACCGCCCTGGTCGGTCGTGCGGACGCGGACAGTGCGAGTCGCCGCTTCCAGGAAGTCGAGCGACGAGGTCGCCCGCAGTTGGTTTCCGACAATGTTGAACAGGCCGTTATCCGTAGAGCCGGTTCCGCCGACGAGTGTGTAAGTGAACGTGTCGCCTGTATCCGGGTCGGTCGTCAAGAGCGTGCCGACCGTCGCGTTCGGGCCGCCGTTCTCGTCGACGATCGTGTTGCTCAGCGCCAGGTTCGTTGGCGGCGAGTTCGAGACCGGGGCCAATACCTGGGAGAACTCGGACGTGTTGCCGGCCGGGTCGGTCGCGGTCGCCGTGAAGAACTTGCCAACGAGGACGTTCGGCAGGGTCGCCGTGAACGAGCCGTTTCCGGCCCCGTCGGTCGTGACGGTCGTGAACCCGAGGTACGCCTGCCCCTCCCCGAACCCGGACGGGTCGGCGGCGTCGCTGGCGAAGAACTCGACCCGGTAGGACGTTCCCGCCGCGGAGTTGAGCGTGCCGCTCACTTGGATGCCTTCCCCGACAGCTGCCGTGGTCGTCAGGACAGGAAAGTTCTGTCGCCGGTTTCCGCCGATGTCGCCGTCGCCCACGTCGTTCGGGGTAACGCCGTCGTTTTCGAGATCGATGCCCAAACCCGTGTTCGAATAGATCGAATTGCCGAGAATGGCGTTCCCCTCGCCCGTACCCGAGCTGGCCCGCACCGCCACGCCAGCGAAGGCGTTGAAGGCAATCGTGTTGCCCTCCCCCAGGCCCGTGCCACCGACCCGGTTGTTCGTGCCCAGGATCGTGATGCCGTTGCGCGAGCCGACGGCGCCCGCAGCGCCGTTGCCCAGCGGCGACACGCCGTCCGCCGCCACGCCGATGTAGTTCCCCTGGATGGTGGTCAGGCTGCCCAGCACGTTGATTCGAATGCCGTCGGCCAGATTGCCGGAAATGACGTTCCGGGCGGCGGGCGTGGCGCCCCCGATCAGGTTGTTCTTCGCGTCGCTGCCGGTCGCGATCGCGATTCCGGTACCGTTGGGAATGGCCGCCATGCCCGCGGCGTTCGTGCCGATCCGGTTACCCTGGACGACGGTATTCGTCCCGGCGGCCGTCTCGATACGGATGCCGACGCCGTAGTTGGCGATCACGTTGCCGGCGCCCGAGTCGGTCCCGCCGATGAGGTTGTTCTTGCCGTCGATTAACAGGCCAATGGAGCCGGGGACGAAGACCCCCGCCGCAGCCGTTCCAGCCACGTTCGTGCCGATGTAGTTGCCCTGAATTGTGTTGCCTGCGGCGTTCGGCCCGGCGCCCGAAACGCGAATCCCCGTCCCGCTCGTGGCGAACACGTTCCGCGCCGCGGCGGTGGTTCCACCAATGAGATTGCCTTCGGAACTCGCTATCGAGATGCCACCGAAATTGTTCGCAAGCGTCGCCGTGCCGCTGGCATTCAGGCCGAACGTGTTGCCCTGCACGCGATTGTTCGACGCGATGCCGACGCCGATGCCGATGTTCAGGTTTCGGGACCCGCTGATCACGTTGCCGGCGCCCGGCGCCGTGCCGCCGACGAGGTTGCCGCTGGTCCCGATGTCGATGCTGCCGAAACCCAGCCCGGCCGTGCCTTGTGCGTTGGTGCCGATGTAGTTGCCTTGAATTGTCGCGCCGCCGCCGGTAAAAATCGTCAGCGATCCGTTGGCACCCGACCCCTGCAAGACGTTGCGATCCGCAGGCGACGTGCCGCCGATTTGGTTGTTCGGCGAGTTCTGGATGAAGATGTCACGCCCGTTGAGCAAGAGCGTGTCGCCGGTTGCGTCCACGCCCATCCAGTTTCCCTGGATTGTATTTCCACCCGCATTCTGCAAAGTGAAAGCGTTGCCAGAGAAGCGGTTGACGATCAGCCCTCGGACGGCGCTGTTGCCGGCGTTCAGGACCAGCGCTGAACCCGCTTGGCTGCCCACGAGTTCGACCAGCAACTTGGCGTCGTTGCCGACGGCCAGCGTGTTCGGGCTGGCGCCTGGCTGCGTGTACCCGTCGATGTCCACCGGGTCGGTGACGAGCGGCAACGTGGAGTTGAGGGTGATGGTCTGAACCCCGACACCGGGGATGTTGAATTCAATGCGATCGGGTCCGGCTGAAAGATTCGCATCCAAAATCGCCTGCCGCAATGATCCCAAACCCGAGTCATTGGTATTGTTCACGAGAAACGTCGAGGGGACATCACGGGATTCCAGTTCCTCCATCGCACTCCGTATGTCCGAAGCAAGGCGAAACCTTCGCCAAGGGAATTGCCTTCGAACACGAGGTGATGACGATCTGGGCATAATTTTCAACGCTATGAAGAAGGCGTTGTGTCAATTCGGCTAAGATTTCTATCTTGACCAAGATATTACGCTCTGGCAATGGCTTTTGGATCTTTAACTTTGAGCATTTGTCGGAATATTCGGCTTGTAACGATTCGTTAACACTGATTTTGGGTGATCAATCTGAGCCACGTGTGACGTTTTTCATCATTCATGTCGTCGGAAACAAGATTACGATACAAAAGTTCATTACAGACAACAATTGACGTAAGTGCTGATCTGGCATAGGCGCTTCCGAAATTTTTGTGTCTTTCCACGGAGGGGTGTGGCAGTGTCGGTGGAAAGACGAGTGATTGTTTGAGGATGGACCTCCGTTGAACGCTTGACACGGAACGGGCATCCGTTGATACTGATGCGAATTCGATCCCGTCACATATCGATGGGATCAGAAGCAACCAGAGGGAGTCTCCAGTGCCCCGAATCCGCATGTCGCTTGTCGCGTTCTGTTTTCTCGCGTTGATTGCTCCATCAGCGTCTGGCGGTGAACCTGGATTCGAGAAAATCTCGTTTGGTGCAGATGATTGGCCGTGGTGGCGTGGGCCGGACCGCACCGGGATCGCATCCCCTGACCAGAAACCTCCGACCGAATGGAGCGAGACCAAAAATGTCCTCTGGCGAGTGTCGGTGCCGGGTCGCGGTCACGGATCGCCCATTGTCGTGGGGGATCATGTGTACCTGGCGACGGCGGATGAGGAAGCGCAGACACAATCGGTGCTGTGCTTCCGAAGGGCAAGTGGCGAGCTGGAATGGTCAACTGTAGTTCATCGTGGTGGCGTAGTCTCGAAGCGGATGAACACGAAGGCCTCGTTTGCGTCGTCGACTCCGGCATGCGATGGCGAACGTGTTTACATCAACTTTTTCAACAATGGGGCTGTATACACCACCGCTCTTGATCGATCCGGCAAGCAGATCTGGCAGACGAAAATCACGGAGTACGAGGTTCATCAGGGATACGGGTCATCGCCTGCGATCTACGGGCCACTGGTTATTGTTTCCGCGGATAACAAAGGCGGAGGGCGCATTCAGGGTTTGGAGCGTGCAACAGGTAAGGTCGTCTGGTCGATCGACCGGCCGAAGATGCCCAACTACACTTCACCCATCATCCTCAAAGCTCAGGGACGTGACCAACTGGTCTTCACTGGGTGTGAGAAGGTGACCAGTCTCGATCCACTCACGGGAAAGAAACTCTGGGAGACACCGGGCGCAACAACGGAATGCGTCACTTCTGCAGTGACCGATGGAACGCGAGTCTTCACAAGTGGTGGATACCCCAAGAATCACGTCTCTGCAGTCATGGCTGACGGTTCTGGAATGCTTGTGTGGGAGACGAAAACCCGTGTTTATGTGCCTTCACTCCTGGTACGTGATGGATATCTGTACGGCGTTCAGGATGCGGGCATCGCGATGTGCTGGGAGTCCGAGACGGGTAAGGAGATCTGGAGTGAGCGACTTGGCGGAGGATTCAGTTCGTCACCGGTTCTCGTGGGCGATCATCTCTATGCCACGAATGAATCGGGACAGACCTACGTGTGCGCGGTCACGCCGAAGAGTTTTGCCAAACATGCGGTCAACAAATTGGGTGATCAAGTTATGGCAACACCGACGATCTGCGGAGGTCGTATCTATATGCGTGTCGCTTCCAATGTGGGCGGGAAGCGAAAAGAAACGCTGTACTGCATCGGTGATCCTGTCAGCAAGTAAATTCCTCCTTATACAAAGTCTCCGAACTTAAAGTTCGCTATTTGTTGGTTCGAATTGGTGCACTGCGTCCGCTCGACTTGCTGAATTCAAGCATGGCGCTCAATTGTTTCACCTTGTCTGGATGCTTGAAATAGAGGTTCTTGGTTTCCCCAGGATCATCGTTGAGATTGTATAGCTGGCCCGGTGCATCCGGTGCGGCATCCGCGATCGCGTACTGCTTGAGTGGCCCTTTGTCATAGCTATTCCCGCCGGAACCGCGGTGGTCGAGATATTTCCATTGGCCCAGACGGATGGCGAGTGAAAGATTGATTGTCTGATGGAGTGTGTAGTCGCGAATCGGCTTTCCGCCATCCGTACCCAACAGCGCCGAGAGGATGTCATAGCTGTCCTCCGCTGATTCGTTGGGCAATTTCGCACCCGTCACCGTCGCACATGTGGCCATTATGTCTGTGAGGCAAACGGTCTGATCGCTCGTGCTGCCCGGTGCGATCTTTCCGCTCCAGCGGGCGATCAGCGGTACGCGATGCCCGCCTTCCCACTGATCGCGTTTGACTCCGCGCCACGGTCTGGCACCGTCGTGCTGATAATCGGTTCGCATGCGGATCACGCTGGTGGTCTCGGGGCCGTTGTCGCTCGTGAAAATCACGAGCGTATTGTCGGCGACCCCCAGTTTCTCGAGAGTGGTCATCAGTTCACCGACAATATGATCGAGTTGATGGATGAAGTCGCCATGCGGTCCAGCTTTTGTGCGTCCTTGAAACTGTTTGGCGGGGAACGAAGGCAGGTGCGCCGCCTGCATGGAATGCATCAGAAAGAACGGTTTTCTGGGCGATTGCTTGATATGTGATTCAAGAAACTCCCGGCTCTTCTTCAGAAAGACCATGTCCACTTCTTCCAGATCGAAATCCGGAGCGACCATTCCGATGCGATTGTCGAACGAGTAGGGATGTTTTGGAAGTTTGGACTTGTCGAGCAGAGTCGTTGGCGGAACGGGAATCCGATCTCCATCGATGTAAGCGTAGAGGAAATCGGTTGTGGGACAGCAGGCTGTGCCAAAAAACCGGTCGAAGCCGCGATGGATGGGCGCATCGGAAATCGCACGCGTGAAATCGACCTGTTTCACGCCATCGACACCTCCGCTGGTGATACGTTGACCGTTCGCGACTTGAAAGCTCAGCCCGACATGCCATTTGCCGATCAGGGCGGTGGCGTAGCCGCGGTCGCGCAGAATTTGCGGCAGCGTGAGTTGCTTTTCTTTGATGAGGCACGGCCCGCCGACGCCGACGAAGACACTGCGATAGTTGATGCGGAACGCCATTTTGCCAGTCAGGATACTGTAGCGCGTTGGTGTGCAAACAGTCGAGGGGGAATGAGCATCGGTAAAGCGCATTCCGTCTCGCGCAAGTCGATCCAGATGCGGTGTGGGAACTTGGGATTTCGGGTTGTAGCATCCGACGTCCCCGTAACCAAGATCGTCCGCGAGAATGAGGAGAATATTGGGATGTTGAGCGAGCGGTGCTTCAGCGAGAAGCGGATGGGAGTGGAAGACCATCAGTGTGAACAATAGTACAGAATAATATCGAAAGAGATTCATGATACCGATCCTTGCATCGGTTGGAGTGTGAAGGGCGTATCGTTTTCTGATCAAACCGATCTGATTTCAGAATTCGATCCCGTCTCGGTAAAGTCCGGATCCTACTTGAATTCATCTTTACGCTAATTCATGAATTCAAGAAGAATCAAATGGCAAAGACAATTCTCTGACTCAATTTCCCGGAATTCCTGTTTATCCGAGATTACCCAGTGAACCGATAAAGGTGATAAGACATTGTCGGTCCGGAGGGTTATCCATGCGCATGCACACAGTTCTGACGGTTGTGATTTCAACGCTGTCCGCAAGCGCGTGGGGCCAGTCGCAGGAACCATACCCACAGGAGCCGGAACAATCCGTGGTTCTCGTGCAGGCACCGGCGCCGCAACCAAGACCGGTACCAGCGACACCAGCGGCACCGACCACGCCCACCACCCCGGCCGTTCCGACAAGCCCGCGAATCTCACTCGGTCCCAATTCTCAGCCATTCGATCTGGCTTCCGCAGGCACAACCGCTCGCCCCATTGAATTGCCGAACATGTACGGCGATCTCCAACTCTTTCGCTATTCGCCTTATCTCCAAGCACTGACGCCGAACGGACAGCTTGTGACAATCCTTCCAGGACAGTCGCAGCAATTGCCGACCGGAACGATCCTGACACAGACGATTTCCGACTACACCACTCTGACGAGAGATCCTAATAGTGGCGTACAGGTCGGTGCCGGTGGAACGTTGCTTCGAGGGACGCCAACGCCGACCGATATTCTCGTCGATGGTCCGCCTCCGAGAGGAAATGCCGGGGGGTTGCCCGTACCGGTCATCCGCGGTGCGTACAAGATCACGGAAAACGAAGGGCCACGGCCTACGGATCGCGCCTACATCGCTTACAACTACTTTTATGATGTGAATCCGGCACAGCGGCGCGGTATACCCGGTTTGCCCATTACCAATGTTCACCGTCAGACGTTTGGGATAGAAAAAACATTCCTAGGCGGAGACGCTTCGATCGGTCTGCGTTTGCCACTCATTCAGATTTCCGGCCCAACCAATCTGGATCGATCGACGGTCGGCGATCTCAGCGTGATACTGAAATACGCGATCATCAATAATCCCTTCGAACCCACTGCCGATGGTACGCTGCTGGGTGGCGAAGTCCTTTCGACGGGGATCGTGATCACCGCACCCACGGGTGGATCGGCGGCCTTCACAGCGCAGGATCCGATCATTCACCCGACGCTTTTCCAGCCATTCGTCGGGGCAATCAAGACATTTCGCAGAGCGTACACACAATACATCGGCTCGATTGCCGTGCCGACGGATGACCGGGATACGGTCTATATGTTCAACAGTCTTCAGCTGGGTTATCTGCTCTATCAGGATACGAGCAATTCGCGTTTCGTGAGGTCTGCAACGCCAATCGCGGAACTACACGTCAATACTCCGTTCAACAATCGCGACGTTCTCAAACTCCCGATCGGCGTGACCGACATCGTGAGCCTGACCTTCGGGACGTCCTTCGGACTCGGTTCGCGATCCAGTTTGAATCTGGGAACCAACGTGCCCATCTCCGGTCCGAGAGTCTACGCCCTGGAGACGATCATCCAGCTGAACGTACGGTATTGATCGGCGAATCTCTTATCTGCCCTGACTCCGGCAATACGCACAAGGAGAGGTCCGGGTAGTCCGCGCGAATTGAGTCGATTTCATTCGTCTCACGCTGGCGATCCGTGTACAATCGCTCCCCAGACGCCCGATCTCTCCCCTGACATGGGCCTCACAGCAAGGAGCAAAACGATGCGGAACCGCTGTCTCCTCGTCACGATTTTCGTGTGTCTGGTTTCAACCTCTCTCTCGGCCGCCGATCAGAAACCCAACGTACTCTTCATCATCTCCGACGACCTCAATAACTTTCTGGGTTGCTATGGCGACCCGCTGGCGAAGACGCCCAACATCGACAAACTCGCCGCCCGTGGTGTGCTTTTTGACCGTGCCTATTGCAGCTTCCCCCTATGCGGACCCAGCCGCAACTCCCTGCTGACGGGCCTTTACCCGAATAGCACCGGCATCCTCGCGAATGCGCAAATCTTCCGTCAGACGATTCCCTCGCAGCGCAGCATGCCGCAGGCGTTCCGCAATGCGGGCTATTTCGCCGCTCGGATCGGCAAACTCTACCACTACAACGTTCCGCGGTCCGTCGGCACGAATGGGCACGACGATCCCGGATCCTGGGAAATGGAAATCAACCCAGCCGGTGTCGATCGGCTCGAAGAAGAGCCGAAAATCTTCACGCTGACCAAAGGCCAGTTCGGCGGAACCCTCAGCTGGTATGCTTCGCCCAAAGGCGACGACCAGCACACTGATGGATTGATGGCACAGGATGCCGAATGGGTGCTGGAGCGCTGTGCGAAAAAGAAGGACCGCCCGTTCTTCCTCGCTGTCGGTTTCTTCCGCCCGCACACGCCCTATGTCGCGCCGAAGAAACCGTACTACGAGTGGTACCCTGAAAAAGATATGCCCGTTGTGCAGGGCGTGAAAGAAGATCAGGAGGATATTCCACCACCGGGACTCGGAAGTTACAAGAAAGAACAGGACAAACTGACCGACGATCTTCGCCGACAATGCAAACAAGCCTACTACGCCAGCATCAGCTTCATGGACGCGCAGGTCGGCCGCGTGGTAAATGCGCTCGATCGCCTCGGCCTCGCAGACAATACGATCATCGTCTTTACTAGCGATCACGGTTATCACATGGGCGAGCATGGCCTATGGCAGAAAATGAGCCTGTTTGAAGAAAGTTCACGTGTGCCGATGCTGATTGTCGCACCCGGTCTCGCGGCCAAAGGCGGAGTTGCCAAATCGCCCGTCTCGCAGGTCGACCTATTCCCTACGCTCGCGGAACTGTGCGAAGTCAAAGCGCCCACGAATATCCAAGGGCAAAGCCTTGTGCCGATGCTGAAAGACCCATCAGCCAAAGGTCGCGGATGGGCACTGACGCAGGTCTCCCGTGGTGGTGCCAAGAATCGCTTCTTCGGCTATAGCCTGCGGACGCCTCGCTGGCGTTACACAGAGTGGGACGAAGGGAAAGCTGGCAGCGAGCTCTACGATCACGATTCGGATCCGAAGGAGATCACGAACCTTGCCAAGGATCCCGCCCATGCTAAGACGATTGCGGAACTTTCAGGCCAGCTACGTGCCGCCGTGAAGAACACCTTCCCGCCTTCGGGTCAGACTCCGGAAGTCAGGCCCGGGCTCTGGGCGCCCAACGTTACCGATCCGTGACCTTTAGGTCTGCTTTCAAAAAATTCTCCCCTGCTGATGGTGACGTCATGACAGTTTCACGATGGTCTCTTGCGGCAGTGATATTGTCTTTTTGTTCAGTAAATATTCCTGCCGAAGATCTGAAACCGTTTCCCGGTTCGCAGTCGAAGTGGCAGGGGTTCGTCCGTCATGATTTCAAAGCGGGCAATCATGCCGCGATCATGGTCGTCCCCAATCAGCCGTTATCCGGCCGGCCATGGGTCTGGCGCGGGGAGTTCTTTGGTGCGTTTGCCGATGCCGATGCCGCTCTGGTCAAGGCGGGTTGGCATCTGGCTTATCTTAAGGTTCCCGACTTGTTTGGTTCGCCCAAAGCCGTCAAGCAATGGGAACTTTTTTATGATTCAATGGTGAACGACTACAAACTGCACGCCAAGCCGGGATTCATCGGCCTTTCCCGCGGTGGTTTGTATTGCATGAACTGGGCGATCGCATATCCGGAGAGGACACTCGCCGTCTATCTCGATAATGCCGTATGCGACTTCAAGAGTTGGCCCGGCGGCACGTCGATGAAACTCGGCACGGGCAAAGGCTCAGCGGCGGAATGGAAGAAACTGCTCGCGGCCTACGATTTCAAAACAGATGACGAAGCGATCAACTTCAAAGGTAACCCGGTTGATCAATTGGCAAAACTAGCGAAGCACAAGATTCCGCTGCTTCTCGTATATGGAGATAAGGACACCGTCGTCCCGCATGCGGAGAATTCGGAATTGATCTACGATCGCTATCGAAAACTGGGTGGTCCAGTCGAACGGATCGTCAAACCCGGACAGGACCACCACCCTCACGGCCTCAAAGACGTTTCACCCGTTGTCACGTTCTTCACCAAGGCACTGAACGACCAGCGCTGAACCGCGGGCTGTTATCTGCGGGGATTTTGAGTGGGCTTGCCCGCAGCACCCATAATCTGGAAATGGTGGATGCCGCCTTTTCGCTGATCGGTGTAGGTCCAGACGATTTTTTTCTCGCGAGTCACCTCGAGGAGTTTCGTCTGACCGGCCGTCGCATGATGACTTGTGATCACGGTGTTCCCGTTGTCGAGTCGCTGGATTCCGCAGGCATCGTTGATTGGCTTGTTCGGCAGATCGTCATTCGTGACTCGCCAGACTTCTTTTCCATCCGCATCCACTTCGATCACCAGATTGCCGAGTGTACAGCCAATGAGCGTATGTCCATCGGGCAGGCGGATCGCGGTAAACGGCATGTGAGGCGTTTTGACTTCCCAAAGGATTTTGCCTTTGGGATCGTACTCGCGGACAACTCGATCAAGAAGTTGGGGCACGAGATAGTTGCCGTTCGCGAGCTTTCGCGTCATGCGTGTCTGCAGGTGATGGTTTTTTGTTTGCGCGGTGAGTGGCACTTCGGTGATCACTTTTCCGTCGCGATTGACTTCCAGAATGCGTGGCTTGTCCCCGGCTTCCGTGAGAAGAATGGTTCCGTTGTCGAGTAATTGGACGGTATTCACTTCGCTTTGTGTTCCCTTGAATTCGAAAAGCACTTTTCTCTCACGATTGACCTCGACAACAGCACCGCCCGGGTAAATCTTGCTTTTCGAGAGCGCCAAGAGCACATGACCGTTGTCGAGAACCCAACCATCCCGTGATGACTGCGGAAACGACCAGGTCACCTTGCCAGTGTCGTTGACCAAGTAAGTTTCGCCACCGGTGGCGAGAAACGAATGCCGGATCGGCTCAGCCGCCCACGCTGGTATCGCGAAAAGGCCGATCAAGAATACCGTGATGAAGAAAGCGAGTGAATGCCGCATGATCGACCTCGTGATTTGCAACGTCTTTGAATCAACGGTTGGACAGATCGTTACGCGTGACGGGCAGATGAGTGTATGAGCGACACAGCAGGAGCGAAGTCGCGGGATCTTCGGCACGGGTTCGATTGCGATTCCCGAGGCTCAATTCTTGTTTGATTTCACGGTTGATGAGACCTCGATCGTTTCGCTGGGTTTCGACTTGAGGCCAACCGTATTGACGGCGATCACACGGTAAGAGTGCTTATCATTCGCCTTGGCATCCGTAACTGTGAACGACAGTGGGATGAGCGGTTGCGTGGGCGTATCGCTGTATTGGAGGCTCTGGAAGATCGGGCGGCCGAATGGGTTCTTGGCTTGTTGCGGAACTTTCGCGAGCGGCTTGCCATCGCGTTCGATCTCGAAATATGCCAGCCCGCTTTCCAGGTCCGCCTCGGCATCCCAGATCAGTTTGTCGCCTTGCTGGCGAAGGTTCGACGGCGCGGGCGGAGGCGTAGTGTCGCTGACGGACGTATCCTTGACGTATTGCATCCAGGCTTTCGCGATCGATTCGTTCGGTAGCCAGATCGCCTTAGTCGTCTCGCCTTCGTAGCGTTTCGCGGACACGGCTTCCGCACCCAGAAGCGGCGCGAACCACGCCTGGCAAAGTGGCATTTCGTTCAGATTGCCGGAAGAGTTTTTGGACAGACGTTCAGTGAGGCACGCGTCGAGCCAGGGGATGGCGAGGTAACGCTGATTCCCGCATTCGTGGGCGGTCAGCGGATCGACCGCGACGCCGATCAACCCGCCGCGAGCGCGGACCGCCTTGAAGAACGCCTCGTTCGCGGACCAGACACCCGCGAAGCGGCCGGTCTTATCCGAAACGCCTTCTTTGGTGCCCAGATTGCACATCATCGGGACTTTCAAAGCCGCTTCGGGTAGCTCGTGACTTTTCACGTTCGGGTTCGTCGAAGATATGCCTTTGAGCAGTGGTACACCCGAGCGCAGCCACGCCGCGGCAATGCGCTGCGGGTGCATGAGCACCATTCCGCCCGCCCAGTGCCCGCCTCCGCTGTGACCCCACAAGGCCCACGGAACCTGCGACAGCTCCGCATGCCCGGATTTCGCTCCCAGATCGACCAGCGCTTTCTGAAACGCCTCCGACGAACCGTTCCGCGGATCACACCACATCTGGCAGTCCGCTTTCTCCGGCTGCTCGTAGGATGGTGAAAGCAAGGCACAATCGTGCTTCCGCGCGAGCGCCTGCCAGTGAAGATCGTACGCACCGGTCAGCCCGGACTTGCACGAACCCTCGCCACAGCCGTGCTGGTGAACGACCACGCCGCGAAGCTTCGCAACGCCCTTCGGAATCCAGATCGTGTAATTCACGCCATACTTGAGCTTGCCGGGTTCCTTCGAAGCCTCGTAGCGAACGCGATAATACGGCGGTTGCGCTTCCGGAAACACATCGTACGGCGGCTTTTGAGCGTTCAGTTCGCTCAAAGACAGACCAAGGCAAAGCAGCGCCAAGTGCATTCGCTTAAATGTGTACATAAATTCACTTTTGTTAAGAATGATTGCCAACTTCGGCATCGTCATCGCTTCTTGAAGACCGGATCGTTCGGATCGCCACGCGATAACAAATACGCCAGCAGGTCGAGCACTTCGTTCTCATTGAGAACGTTGATCAGTTTGTCCGGCATGAGCGAAGTTGTTGACGGCTTGATCGCATCCACATCCGCCTTCGCCACTTCCACCACCTTCGTCGAGTCTTCCGGATCGGTCACGATCACGAGCTTCCCGCCCGATTCCGAAACAATCCGGCCCGACACCGTAGTGCCCGCCAGCGTTTCCACCACCGAAGCCTTGTACTGATCGGAGATCACCTTGCTCGGTTCGACCATCGCCTCCGCAAGATCCTTGAGACTGAACCGGCCTGCCAGTTGCGTCAGATCCGGCCCAGTCGCGCCGCCGTCATTCGCGAACCGGTGACAAACCACGCAGCGTGTGGCAGCGAACGCCTTCTGGCCATTCTTGAAATTCCGCCCGCTCTTAAGCTTCGGCTCCAGCGCCACCAGATCCGCAACAGTCCAGGCCTTCCCGGGACCGGTCGGCTTGGGCAACTCCGGTGCTTTATAGGCCGGTCGAAGCTTTGCCGCCTCGATCGCCAGCCGATCGCTGTCGCCCACATTCTGATACGCATCCGCTTCGATATTCGCGAGGAACTTCTGATAACTCGAACCGCCGGCCTTCGTGCGGGCTTCCGCAAGGAAAGCGTAGTAGATCTTCCAGCGATCGAGAGTCCAGCCGATCGTCGCATTGCGAAGCGTAAAGAAATACGAAAGCTTCTGCTGATCGGCCGCATTCTTGATGATGTTGCCGACGGTTCCGCCGTATCCGCGATTGCGCAGAATCAACTCGTTGAGTCCTTCCGTCGTCAACGGCTTCGAAGGCTTCTTCAACTCATCGCACACCTTCACCACGATCGTCGGCGACTTCAGGTAAACCAGTAGCTGCGCCAGTTCGCGATTCACGTTGTCATCCGCATCCGGGAACGAGCCATCGAAGGTCGATACCAGTTTCGCCGCGAGTTCCTTGGCCGGCTCGCCCATGCGGATGAAGACGAGTTGCCACGCTCGCAAAGCTTCGAGCTTCAGCGTAACACCGAGCTTGTTGAACGGAAGTTCACCGAGCTTGGCGATCAGCTTCGGTTGAAGCGATTTGTCCCCCTGCCTCGCGAGAGCGATCACGCCGCCAATGATCGCTTCCGGGTTGCTCTCCATGAGCACACGATCCTGCCAAGCGGAAACTGGTTGGTGTTCGAGCGCGATGCGTGCGGCGTAGCGGATGTAACGATCCGAGTGTGCGAGCGCGGGCAGCGCGAATTCCACCGCAGGTTTCGGATCGTCCTGCCGAATATGGAACGACTCGAGCTTATGACGGATCGTGCGTGCACCCACTTCGTCATCGGCCTTGGGAACGAACTTTGTTGTCGGCTCTTTGCCCACGTAGGTCACGCGATAAAGTTCGCTTTGCGTGCCGCGTCCGCCAATGGTGAAGTACATAGCGCCATCGACAGGATTGATGCAGACATCCGTGAGCGGCAGCGGAGTACGGCTGAGGAATTCTTCCTTTGTCGCTTTGTAAGTGCTCTGGTACGGCTCGGTATGGATGGCGTACATCGTGCCGAACGTCCAGTCGCAAATGAAGAGCGCCTTCTGATACTTTGCCGGGAACTTGGCGCCGTATCCGAAATCGACACCGACCGGCGAACCGGGTCCGATGTCCACGGCGGCGGGCAGACTGTCGGGGTAGTAGCTCGGCCATTTGCCGGTGCCGGAGCGCCAGCCGAGTTCGCTGCCGCTGGTCGCATGATTCACGCGCGTGGGGCGGTACCAGGGCATGCCCATGTCCCACTCCATGTCCGCATCGTAGACGAACATTTCACCGCTGGAATTGAAGGCGAAGTCGTAGGCGTTGCGATATCCCGACGTGAAAATCTCCCACGTCTTCCCATCGAAATCGGTCTTCGCCACATAACCGCCGGGCGCGAGCACGCCCCGTGCATGGCCATTCGCATCCCACTGCCGGGGCAGCAGATGATCCTCGCTCCAGTTCCGCGGCAGGCGGCTGTGCTGGAACCCTTCAGGAGGTTGCGTGTGATTCCCACAGATCACATAAAGTGAATTTCCATCCGGCGCGAGTCGCACCGCATGCGGGCCGTGTTCGCCACCGCCCTGCAGTGCTTTCAACTTCTCCACCTTGTCCAGAATGTCATCGTTCTTGGACGAACTCACACGATAAAGCCCGCTGCCAGGTCCGCCGTTGCAAACGACGTACAGAACTCCCTTATGCCAGAGCAGTCCTTGTGCGCCCGAGACCTTGGCGGGGATGCGCTCGACTTTCGTCTCCTCGCCGCTGCCGATCTTCGCCGGCGTGACGCGGCAGAGGCCTAGCCCACCCTGATCGCTCACGATCAATCGTCCGCGATCATCGGCGGTGATGTTGACCCACGATCCCAGTTCATTCTTGGGAACGGTAAAGAGCTTCTCGACCTGAAAGCCGGGCACAGTAACGAAGGTATTGGCGGGGATTCGTGAGGCCGGTGCGGCTTCGCGATCGAAAATGTTGCCCCAGGGCTGACGGCCGTATTTGCCGATAACTTTGACCGGCTGCCCCTTCGCCTCACCACGCTTGGCCTTGGCAGTCCAAGACTTGTCCGTCACGACGGTGACATTTTTCCGATCGGTGGCCAATTGAAGCACAAAACCCGCGACTCCGCCTTCGTTCCTGACCTCCGCCTCAAGCCGGTTCTCTCCGGGGACGAGGTACTTGGTGATGTCCACTTCGGCCGGTTCCTGCCACTCGCCCGATGATGCCACTGATTTTCCATTGAGATAAAGCGTGACATTGTTATCGCAGGACATGCGAATGCGGGCTTTTTTGATTCCGTCATTCGTGAAGGTCTTGCTCAGGGTGTAGTTCGTATTATCATTGGCGCCCCAGATCCAGTTGGCCGTAGCAATCCCCTGAAACAGGTCGACCGTGTCGTCCGGTTTGACGGGGGCGTCGTTCGGAGTCGTATCGCGCAGGACCGAGGGAGCAATCTCCGGCTTCTGCGTGTACGGCTCCGCAGCCGGAAGCGAGGCGAGCAATACTGTGCACGTGACCAGTGTGAGTGTCGATTGCATGGAGAGAGGCTCGAATAGGTGAAGCGATCAGCGGATAGACAATCCTAGTCTTCGCGATTTCCCGGGCAAGGTCAAGTTGTTCCGGCGGCTTGAGAAACGTTCTTGATGATACCGGGAGAAATTTGTTCGTGATCTCCTCAGAGCCGACTGAAACAACTTTCGTCGGAGCCGACACGAAAGCTTGTTCTGAGGCCGGTCCTTTGTACCGATTCAATTCTCGAATAGCCGTTCACGCAATCGCTTCAATAATGATCGAGAACCAAAAGAGTCTGCCCGGCAGAAATCGGAGATCGCACGATGTCGCTCAGGTTCATTCTTTCGCTCACAGTATTTTTGTTTGTGATTCAACAGGCTAGCGCTGCCGAAAAGCCGAACATCGTTCTGATTCTGGCGGACGATCTGGGATATGGCGATGTGCACTGCCTTAATCCGAAGCGGGGGAAAATCGCAACGCCGCATCTCGATAAGCTGGCTTCGCAGGGGATGACGTTCACGGACGCGCACAGCGGTTCCGCCGTCTGCACGCCCACGCGATACGGACTGCTGACCGGCCGCTATGCCTGGCGGACGCGGTTGCAGAGCGGAGTGCTCAGTAATTATGTTCAACCTCTCATCGCAGAAGATCGGATGACCTTGCCGGGACTGCTCAAAAGTCAGGGCTATCACTCCGCCTGCATCGGCAAATGGCATCTGGGATACACCATCAGCGAAAACGGAAAGGCCGATCCGCCCAAAAAACCAATGATGGGTGCCTCAATGGGGTCCGTGACGAAGGACGGACCGGTGACCCGCGGCTTCGATCAGTTCTTAGGGTTTCACCATGCACGGATGATGAGGTCGGTATTCGAAAATGACCGCGTGACGAAATACGTCGAACCGGTGAACATGCTTCCACTGATCGCCCTGAAAGCGAGTGATTATGTGGCAGAGCGTTCCAAGTCCGGCAAGCCGTTCTTCCTTTATCTCCCGCTCAGTTCTCCGCATACGCCGATTGTGCCGGGCAAGGACTGGAAAGGGAAAAGCCAACTCGGTGAATATGGCGATTTCGTGATGGAGACCGACTGGGCGGTGGGTCAGGTGCTCGCGGCGATCGAAAAGGCGGGGATTACGGAGAATACGCTGGTGATCTTTTCGAGCGACAACGGGTGCTCTCCGGTGGCGGGGACGAATGAGTTGGAGAAGCAGGGGCATTTTGCGAGTGAGCGGTATCGCGGATACAAGGCGGACATCTGGGAGGGCGGGCATCGCGTGCCGTTTCTGGTGCGCTGGCCTGGGCATGTGAAAGCGGGTTCGCAGAGTGATCATCTGGTTTGTCTGACGGATCTGTTCGCGACGGTGGCGGAGTTGACCAATGTGACGATTCCAGCGAATGCGGGCGAGGACAGCGCGAGTTTTTTGCCGGCGTTATTGGGTCAGCAAATGAAGCCGCGAGAGCCGGTGGTGCATCACAGCATTGAAGGCCGATTCGCGATTCGTGATGGATCGTGGAAGTTGTGCTTGTGTGAGGGAAGCGGAGGTTGGAGCAAAGGCGGAGATGGCAAAGCGATTCAGCTTTATGACCTATCGATCGATCCGGGGGAAACGCGAAACCTTGCGAGTGCGGAGCCGGAAACGGTGGCGCGAATGACACGACTCCTGGAGTCTTATGTCAGTGAGGGCCGGAGCACGCCGGGTGCGAAGCAGAAAAACGATGCCGAGATCCGGATTAATAAAGGGCAGAAAAAAAATCGGAAAAAGTGATGGGACACTCGGTTCTGAGTAGTCAGTTTTCAAGGTGAACGAATCGTTATGGTGTGTTTGCGGAGTCGGAATCGTCTTTCGATCAGTCATTTCGAAATTCGAAAATTGACGTAAACCCTTACGGCGCATAGGCGCTTCCGAAAATTGAGCGTCTTTCCACCGTAGGGTGTGGCAGTGTCGGTGGAAAGACGAGTCAGTGTCAGAACATCTCCGCCACGAGCATGCGCAGCCGGTGGCGGAGTTCTCCCTAGGGAGTGGACATTTGTTAAGTATTGGCAACAAAATTGGTTGGTATTGAGAGTGCAAATTTGAGAGCGGAGGGGGTGGGATTCGAACCCACGGTGACTTTTACGCCACGGTGCTTTTCAAGAGCACTGCCATCGACCACTCGGCCACCCCTCCGGCAAATTGATTATACAAATCGCGCTCGCGGTTGAGCACCCATATCAAGCTTGTTAGCAGCAACGGAGCCATGTTCGTATAATTGGATTCAAATAAAAGACACAAACGCGGACGGGGAGTTCACACATGGCGGATCGGATCGCTTACAAGGGTATCACATTTGATGATGTTTTGCTGGAACCGGGTTACAGCGAAGTGGTTCCTCGCGATGTGGATGTGCGAACGCAGTTGACGCGGAACATTCGCCTGAACATCCCGATTATTTCATCGCCGATGGATACGGTGACGGAGAGCGAGTTGGCGATCGCGCTGGCGCAGGAGGGCGGGATCGGGATTATTCACAAGAACCTTTCGATTGCGGCACAAACACGTGAAGTGGACAAGGTGAAGCGTTCAGAGAACGGCGTGATCACGGATCCGGTCACGCTTTCGCCGAATGAAACGGTCGGCAACGCCCGGCGGATCATGGAGCAGCATCATATCAGCGGCGTGCCGATCACGATTAATGGCTACCTGAGAGGGATTTTAACGCGACGCGATTTGAAGTTTCTGACGGACAACGAGCAAAAGCTTTCGGATGTGATGACGAAGGAAAATCTGGTTACGGCAGTGGTGGCGGGTGGCGAGGCTCCGACTCTTGAGGAAGCGGAGCGCATCTTAACAAAAAATAAAGTGGAGAAACTGCTCCTTGTGGACGATGAATATCGTCTGAAGGGGTTAATCACGATCAAGGACATTGACAAGGCGCAGAACTTCCCGCATGCTTGTAAAGATTCGCGGGGGCGCCTGCGAGTGGGAGCGGCGATTGGAGCACGGGATTTCGAACGTGCGGATTCGCTGATCGAGGCGGGTGTGGATGTCCTGGTGGTGGATTCCGCCCACGGGCATTCGCGGAACGTGATCGAAACGGTGCAGGAACTCAAGCGCCGCCATTCGATTGATGTGATAGCAGGGAATATCGCCACCGAGGTGGGCGCCCGGGCGCTGTACGAAGCGGGTGCGGACGCGGTGAAGGCGGGGATTGGCCCGGGTTCCATCTGCACGACACGGATCGTTTCCGGCGTGGGAGTGCCGCAGATCTCAGCGATAGAGAATGCGGTGAGGGGCCTGAGAGACACCGGGGTTCCCGTGATCGCCGATGGCGGGATTCGCTATTCGGGCGATATCACCAAGGCGCTGGCGGCCGGTGCTCACAGTGTGATGATCGGCGGGCTGTTCGCGGGTTTGGCGGAAAGTCCGGGTCAGGTGATTCTATACCGCGGTCGGACGTTCAAGACGTACCGGGGGATGGGATCGATTGGCGCTATGCAATCCGGGAGTGCGGACCGGTACAGTCAGACCGCGGGTATGGGTAATGGGAAAATGGTGCCGGAGGGTGTCGAAGGTCGCGTACCGTTTAAAGGCCCAATGACACCGTTTGTTTTTCAGCTTGTGGGCGGGTTGCAATCCGGCATGGGCTACGTTGGTGCCAGCACACTGGAAGAACTTAGAAACAAAGCTCGCTTCATTCAGATAAGCGGGGCATCGGTACAGGAGAGCCATCCTCATGATATTGCGATCACACAAGAGTCTCCAAACTATAGTATCGCGAGTCATGCGATCTCCGATGGCGATTAGCATGGCGTGTCTGGCAAGCGGGATGCTGACCGCGAATGCGCAATCGCCCGTTCAGAAGCCAAATACGCCTTGGACCCCTTACACTGAGACTCAACCCACGACTCAAAGTCCGGCAGGTAAGACGGTTTCGAACGGATCAATGACGGCGCCACCGGGTGTCGTGCCAAAGACGGTCCAGTTTCAGAAGAGCGATCCGGTCCCTGCGGTTCCCGCTGTGCGGGTGCTTAGCGTGCCAGCGGTTCCGACAACAACTTCACGGTCGAATTCAAATAAGCAGTCATACACAATCGAAGTACCACCGATTGAAATTGAACGCTCGCCGGTCAGCACACAGAATAAACCGGAACAGGGTCCGAACGTCGTTGTTCCGAGGGTTCTGCCAAATAAAGATGATGTCTTTCGTTTGGATAATGATCAAACACTCCATGAACAGATTCAAAGGGAACTGGGGAATCAGAAAGATCTATTTCCCAAAGCGGGTTCACTGATTGATCCGGGTACGCAATACGTACCCAAGACCGTCAATTATCCTGCGATGCAAGCGAAACTTGAACCCACTTACGTCATCCACCGCCGATTGTATTTCGAAGACAAAAATGCCGAGCGTGGGGGTTGGGATCTGGGAGCGATCCAGCCGTTCGTTTCCGCAGGCTGGTTCGCACGTGATCTTCTTCAATTACCGCACAATGTCGCCTCCGGAGTCTGGAAGAACCGCTGGGATACAAGCGCCGGCAAATGTCTACCGGGCGATCCGACGCCTTACTACCTCTATCCGCGTGGTTATACAGTCAGCGGTTTGATGATGCAATCGACCGTGCTGGTCGGCCTGCCGTTCATCTTCCCGTAATCAATCGCCATCGATCAGATCGAGGCCGGGTGCATTCGATTGAACTTTTTCCAGTCGTGTGCGCCCACCAATCGTGATCGAGCTATCGTGGATTTTGAAGGTGTGGATTTGAGTTGTGGGTCGGAGTTGATCGGCATAGAAACGAAACAGTCCGACCGGGTTCCCTTGATTCCGATACCACGAGACATCGATATTGGAATCATGAGCCGCCTCGGACAGCGAATCGAGAAGAGACTGGCAACCGATTGAAAGTTCTCCCGCCTTGACTCCGGTCAATTCCACTGCGATCACATTCGTATCATTTTTGACTAGCCAGGCTCGTAGTTCGACCCAGATCACGGTACTCCAGAATCCCGATCCGTATCGCAATCCCAGCCGAATCCGGTCGCGATCGATCGTTAAACGTGGTGAATGAAAGCCACGCGGTAAAATGTTGGCATAACTCGATCCGAGCGACAGATTCTCGTTGCAGAACGAGTTCAAGTCCTGACCCGAGAACGTCGCAGACCATTCCGCTTTGGCGCGAATATCGTTCTTCAGGTCCTGGACGCGGGTGAGAAGCGAAGACGCGCGTTCGCTGGACTGCCAGTCATTCTTTTCGATTTGGAGCCGGTTATAGAATTCCGGTTCCTGTTTGACGATCGCGCCGAGCGTTCCGCCGACAATTCCCAACAATGCGATCAACAATCCAACAGCCATCAGAATTGATCGGATTCGCTTGCGCATAGTTTTGCCCTCCGGCGGTCCTGCCGGACTCTTCGGTCATCAGGTGATACCCTGACGAGTGAGAGTGGTCAATTGCGATTGATTGATGGGCAAACTGGGCGAATAAGCCAAAGAAACAGGCCAGTCCATAATTGGACTGGCCTGAAGTGGACATAGTTGACGAATTGCTTCACCAAGCGAAGTGGCTGAACGCTTTGTTGGCTTCAGCCATCTTGATGGTTTGCTCTCGTTTGGCCATAGCTTCACCTTCACGACGATAGGCTGCCATCAATTCATCGGCGAGGCGGAGGTAGGTTTGGCGGCCAGTCTTGGCTCGGATCGCGGCAAGAATCCAGCGGATCGCGAGCGATTCCTGACGTTTGGGTTTGACTTGCATTGGAACCTGATAGTTCGCCCCACCAACGCGCCGGGATCGGACTTCAAGTGATGGTTTGACGTTATTGATCGCACCCGTGAAGATTTCGAGGGGATCGGCGTCTGGCATCCGCTTCTTGATTTGGTCGAAAGCTTCGTAGACAACACGGGTCGCTGTTGCCTTTTTGCCATCGTACATCAGACAATTGATGAACTTGCTCAGCAGGAGCGAGTTGTATCGTGTGTCCGGTATGAGCTTTTCGTAGCTTGCGGTTCGTCCTTTGCTCGCCATTCCAGATGATCCTCAACTCTCAGAACTTTAAGGTGTGGGATTATTTTCCTTCAGCCTTCGAACCGTACTTGGAGCGGGCTTGCTTTCGGTCCTGCACGCCTTGACAGTCAAGCACACCACGCACGATGTGGTAGCGAACGCCGGGTAAGTCCCGGACACGGCCGCCACGCACCAGAACGATGGAGTGTTCCTGCAGGTTGTGGCCTTCGCCACCAATGTAGGCGGTGACTTCAACGCCGGTGCTCAGTCGCACCCGTGCCACCTTCCGAAGTGCGGAGTTCGGTTTTTTCGGTGTCATAGTCTTAACAACCGTACAGACACCCCGCTTCTGGGGGCAGCCCTGCATGGCCGGGTGACGTGGCTTTGAGCGCTGGGGTTTACGCGGTTTTTTCGTTAATTGATTGATCGTCGGCATACGTTCCTCACTTCCGACATCTTTGTCGGAACAGACATTAGACGAATTCCTCGTGCAAACGCCAAGCGGAGAATGCAATTTTTTTACATCTCAAATACTTTTATTTTCCATCAAGACGCTATCTTAAAACTATGTCTATTCCGGTGCTTTGTCCCAAATGTCAGGAATTTTCGCAGATCCCTGCGTTGGCGCGCGGTCAAACCGTGTTGTGCCCTTTTTGCAATCATTCGTTTCGAGCGGAATCCTCAACATTTGAAATTCCTACCGTCTATCCGAAACCGACGAAGGTCACAGACGATTTTGACTACCGAATTCATGATCAGGTCGATCCCACAGGTCCCAAGAATGTCCTCTTCGGCTTGGCATTGTTGCCGTTCATCATTCCATTGCTCTGGATTTTAGGCCCTACGATTACCGGAAAAGAGGCCATATTCACGTTTACGTTACCCATGGCGATCGCGATCTCGTCAACCGGACTTTGCATGGGAATCGTACTTGCGGCCGAATGGACTTTCGCCACTCGGGTCAAAGGCATCCTTGCGATTGTCCTTGTGATGCATTTCTGTTCAGGATTCCTTTACTTTCTCAAGACGGAATGGGTCGAACTCATTCGCAAAGAATTGGGGCGTGCGAATGAAGATCGCTGGATCCGTTTTGTTTCGAAGGATCGGAAGTTCGCGGCCCGTGTTCCCAGCCCGATGCGAGAAGGACCGGCCGTGCTTCTTGACGGAATCCCGATGGAGGTTTATCAGACTTCAGACGTTGAGGATCCGGCGACATATATAGTTGCTCACGGTCGGCAGCCAGTGGAGTTGAATGAGCAGCCTGACCAAAAATTTTTTGATGAAATGAGAGATAAAGCCACAGCGGCTTCGGGTGGAACTCTCGTGAGCGAAACAGAAGCTCGGTTGCCTGGTTATCCGGGACGGGAAATGGTTTTCCAATTAGCGGAAAGGAATACGCGCCGAATTATCCGCGTGTATCGCATCGAACGTACGGTGTTGGCCACGGCGGTTGAGGGTGCGTTTTTGACCCACGATGCCGGCGACGTGAAGATCTTTTTCGACCATATCGAATGGAACCCAAGGAAGTAAACAATGGCGTTGCCGGTTCGCTCGTTACCGGTGCTGCAGAATTGGGACTGCCATGGCTGTTCGGATTGTTGCCGAACATATGCCGTGCCGGTCTCGACCGAAGAATACGATCGCATCGTTCAGCAGCACTGGGAAAAGGAACCCGGATTTCAAGATGTTATGCTTTTTTCAACGGTGAAAGGCACGACATCACTCGCCCATCGTCCGGGAGGCGGGTGCGTCTTTCTGAACGAATCGGGTCGCTGCCGGATTCATGAGAAGTTTGGTTCTTCTGCTAAGCCGCTCGCCTGCCGGGCCTACCCGTTTGTTTTGGTGCCCGGTGGCGATCACTGGCGCGTCGGGCTCCGGTTCACTTGTCCTTCAGTGGCAGAAAACAAAGGGCGATCGTTCGAAGTTCATACAAAGGACGCCGCCGCCTACGGTGCCGAACTTGAACCGCGAAGTCTGCATCTTGAACTCCCTCCACCGCCCTTGCAGTCGGGACAGACCGTTCCGTGGTCCGATCTTCATCGATTTACCAAGTCATTTTCGAAGATTGTTTCGATGCCCAACCTCCCGATGGAGCAGAAACTCCGCCATGTTCTCATGCTTTCCGTGCAACTTCGCAAACTCGTCTTCGACAAGGTCAGCGGTAATCGACTGACCGAACTCCTCGACCTGCTAAGTGAATCACTTCTCGAAGAAGTCACGCCGTTTGAACGGGTTCCCCCGCCGGGATGGGTTGGTCGAAGTGTCTTTCGACAGCTTGTCGCGATTCACAGTCGGGTCGATCTTGGGCCGAATCGGGGGTCGATGACGGAAAGCGGATGGTTTGGCCGGATGCTGGCTGGGTATCGATTCGCACTGGGGAAAGGAGAGATTCCGCCGATCAACGGGCTTTTAAGGCCGGGAGCGCGATTCGAGGATGGAGACCGTCCAGCGGGGCCGTTGCCTAAAGAATCCGAAGAACTTCTGACTCGCTATTTCCGGATTAAACTCGATTCCTTCCAGTTTGCCGGAGCGATCAACTTTCATCTGCCCTTTTGGACGGGATTGGAATCGCTTGTTCTGATTTATCCCATGACGATGTGGCTTTCCCGATTGCTCACGACTCCGGAGCGACCTCGCGAGGTGGCAATCCGCGAAGCGCTGCGAGTGATCGACGACAGTTACGGATTCAATGCGTTGCTCAAGCACAAACTGGCGAGCGGCCTGCGATCTCTTAATATCAAAAATGAACTTCCGAGACTTGTTGCGCACTATTCGCGCTGATCACTTTCATCCTCTCCCCGTGTCGAGGTCCTGAGATGAATCGACTCATGTTCGCACTTGCTGGAGTCCTGATGATAACTGCGCTAAACACGCGTGCTGATTTTCCGGACCCTCTCAAAACTCGTGATGGAGTTGTTATTTCGAATCAAAGCGAATGGGAGTCTGTTCGGAAGCCGGAACTGAAAGAACTCTTTCAGAAATATATGTATGGCCGATTGCCGGAAGCGGTCAAAGTCACGGGTGTGATCCGACACGAAGATCGCGCCGCCTTCGGTGGCAAAGGCACGCTTCGTGAAGTCGAATTGCAATTCGATCTCTACGGCCGGAAGAATCCTCTGCCGATTTATCTGATGCTGGCGTTTCCCAACAAGCGTTCGCAACCGGTACCCGTGTTCATCGGCCCGAACTTTGGCGGAAACCATCTTTATTGCACCGATGAGAAAATCCGAATCCCCACGGCATGGATGTATGCGAAGTATCCGGGAGTTGTTAACAACCGCGCGACGGAAGCGGGTCGTGGGAAAGCGACGGATGTCTGGCCTCTGGAGTTGGCGATCGATCGCGGATACGCCATCGCCACCTTTTACAACGGCGACATACAGCCCGACAGGCCGAATGTGAACGAAGGCTTCCGCTCGCTCATGCCCAAATCGGACGCGGACGACACCACCGCTACCATCATGAGTTGGGCGTGGGGCGTACATCGCTGTGTCGATTACCTCTCGACGGTGTCGGAGTTGGACGCCAAACGTATCGCCGTCGTTGGTCACTCACGCTTGGGCAAAACGGTGCTGCTCGCCGGCGCGTTCGATGATCGCATTGCGCTCGTGATCCCGCACCAGGCTGGTTGTGGTGGAACAGGACCGAGTCGGCATAATGATCCAAAAGCGGAAGGCGTCAAGCGCATCAACACCTCGTTTCCCCATTGGTTCTCGACCAGTTTCAAGCAGTTCAACGATGCCACGGAGAAGATTCCCTTCGATCAGCACTGTCTTGTGGCGCTGTGCGCACCGCGACCCGTACTCTACACCAATGCGGCCGAGGATCTTTGGGCCAATCCGAGCGGGCAATTCGAAATGTTGAAACTCGCGAGTCCGGTCTACAAACTTTACGGTATCAAAGGGCTGGTAGCCGATGCGATGCCCAAAAATGGAGAGCTGGTCTCGAGCCGTCTGGGTTACTTCATCCGCGATGGCGCGCACTCCATGACGACACCGGACTGGAAAATCTATCTGACATTCGCAGACAAATGGTTGAATTCACACTAACGGATGCGTTTCATGCGCACGGTTTTTCCCATCGCAGTGATCGTCTTGGTGCTTTTCGCACTGCCCGGAGTCGCGGTATTCGCCGCGGATCTGTTGGGCTACGGACGTGAGATCAACCGTTGGCTCGAATCGCGATTCAGCATCAGTCATCGATTGGCCGTGGGTCTTCCCGCCGCCATCATTCTGTTTTGCATTCCGCCGCTGATTATCCTTCTCTATTTCCTGAGGCTTCGACGCAAACCGCAGAGCGTCTCTTCAACCTATCTCTGGAAGAAAAGTATCGAGGATCTGCACGTCAATCGGCTCATGCAATGGCTGCGACGAAACCTCCTGATGCTGATGCAATTGCTGATCGTCATGTTCTGCATCTATGCCGTATTGGGCCCCAGACTTCACGGTTCGATTTTCGGAGGCCGCCATTACATCCTGATTATCGATCATTCTGCCAGCATGTCGGCAACCGATGTCGCACCGAGTCGTCTGGAATGGGCCAAACAGCAGGCATTGCGTGAAATCGATGCGGCGACCGATGACGATATCGGGATGGTCATTGCGTTCGATTCCAGCGCGGAAATACGCCAATCCTACACGAACAATCGAAATGAACTCCGGCTTGCGGTCCGGAATATCGAACCGACTCAAAAGCCCACGCGAATCGATGAAGCCTTGAGCCTCGCATCAAGTCTGGCCAATCCTCTGAAGTCCACGGAAAACGAATCGACGGTGCCGGGAGATGTCGAGCCGGGCAAGGAACGCCAGTATGTTCCGACGGAAGGAATCCCTGCGGACGTTCACCTGTTTTCCGATGGTCGATTCCCGATGCCGGCCGATTTTGCGCTCACGAATCTCAATCTCACCTATCACGTTCCGCCGGCTTCGGGCTCGGACAACATCGCCATCACTCGCATGATGCTCGACCGCGGTTGGATGGAGCCATTGCCTGACGATGCGGAGAACGATCCCGGCGATCCGACGCGGATTGTTCGGCCCGAGGAGCGAGATGATCCGGATCGTGCAACGGTCACGGTCTTCGTGAAGAATTACCGCGATCGACCGACGGAAGCGCTCCCCGTCTCTCTGGAAATTCTCGATGGTGAAGGCCGGCTCAGGAACGCGTACGTGCGAAAGGTCCGCCCCGCCGCTAACCGCGACCAGGCAAAATCCGGGAAAGCGATTCAATTCTTCATCCCCAACCTTCCCCCCGATACGGAAGGCATATTGCACGCTCGCATCGAGCAGGCGAAGGATGCGTTTCCGATCGATGACGAATACTGGATGGCGCTGGGTGTTTCGCGAAAGGCGAAAGTCCTGATTATCACACCGGACAATAACAAACTTCTCAGAGCCTTTTTCGAAAGTGAAACGCACAAGTCGTTCACCGACGTCACCTGGGAAACACCGGCGGCTTTAACCGACGAGAAGCGATATCTCAACCCGGCACGGGAAGGGCGATACGATCTCGTCATCTTCGACCGATGCGGTCCCCTGACCGAACCGCAGATGCCCAACGCGAATACTTGGTTTATCGGTTACGCCCCACCGCCCTTTAAAATGAAGAAAGATGATGCGGGCGACAATTTGAGCGTAATTCCAGTCAAAGGCCCTCAGGTTCAAGGCTCGCTCAAAAGTGATCCGATCATGCGGAATCTCAGAGGACTGGAAGACATCGCAATCGATGAATCGTTTCAATTGCCGACGATCCCCAATAGGACACTGCGATTGCTCGAGGCGTCCATGGGGCAGGTGCTGATCGCCAGCCTGCCACGCGGGGCGTACATGGACCTCGTCATGTGCTTTCCGCTCATGACTTCGCCGACCGACTGGAATACCCTCTGGCCGCTGGATCCGAGCTTTGTCCTGTTCACCCGCAACCTGGTAAAAAATCTTGGTAACGTCCGTGATGCGGCGACCGATGAACCAATCAATCCGGGTAATGAACAATCGATCATCACTGGGGCCGTAGGCCAAGTCCGGATCACGAAACCGGACGAAACGGACAACGTGATCGAACGCAATGCCCGACGTCCCGAGTTGATTGTCACCGATACTGATCAAGTCGGGATCTACCGTGTGTCATGGTTGGAACCCGGAACAGGAGACACAACCCGCCGACTCTTCGCCGTAAATCTCAGTCCGACGAACGAACACGATGAAAGCGATTTGCAAGCAACCAACGAGATTCGGATCGGTGCGGAGACCGTAACGTCTGGCACGGTTCGACAGCAGCCCCGCGATCTCTGGAAGTACGTGGTCGTACTCGGACTACTCGTCGTGATGCTGGAATGGTGGTTCTACAACCGGCGCGTTCAGATTTGAGCATCAGTTCACATTATGTTCAAGTATTCCCATTGCCTTGACCGATCGGCTCTGAACCACTCGGTCTCAAGAGAATGGAAATCTGGGAACTTGTTCAGAAATCAAAATTAAGTCTTGATGGAGATTTTTAGAAAAGTGAGATGGATAATTTGACTTTCCTCGTTTTCTTGAGCAGGACTCCGCCACCCGCTGCTCACGCTCTTGGCGAGGACATTCAAACTCTCACTCGTCTTTCCACCGACACTGCCACACCCTACGGTGGAAAGACGCCAAAATTTCGGAAGCGCCTAGGCGCGGTAAGAACTTACGTCAATTTTGTTCACTTACTGATATGATGATCACGTGTTGCGAATCATCGAATTTCATGCCCAGGCCGATTCATGCGAGGGCAAAAACACGCGCTCGGTGAAGGTCTCCTCTTCTTCCACAAGCCCGCAGCGTAAGCAAGGGCCGCCACCAACTCGGATCCCGCGCCGAGCTTGCGGAGACCCACGCCGAGAGCGTGCGGCGGGGTCAGGAGACCTTCGCCGAGCGTGGGAAGTGTCCCTTGCTGACGCTGCGGGCTTGTCGAAAAAAGATGAGACCTACGGTCGGTTGTGACGTCGAGGTCAGGAGACCTTCGCCGAGCGCGGGGAGATCCGCGACGAGCGCGGGTTGTGTCCCTTGCTGACTGCGGGCTTGTGAAAGCTGACAGCTCAATAAAAACAAATGTCCATTATATCGGCTCGTCAATGTCTCTTCGCCAAGGGGTGTGTGTTTTGAGTTGGCGAAGTTGGCGAACTCGCCTGCCAGATTGGCAGCGAATGTGGAAAAGCTCCTGAAAATCAACATTTTCGATCAACTGAACATTTTTCCACAAAAATGGAAATTCTGATTGCAGTGATTCACTCACAAGAACTCCGCCAAGTGCATGAACAGCAGGTGGCGGAGTCGTGTGTGATTTTGGGTTTGTCAAGTTTTTCGCAGGATATTTATTCAGGTTCAGCGGCGATGCGATCATGCTGGTCGATTTTGGTGCATCGATTCAGTCATTCAGGCTTTGATCAGGATAGTGCCTTCGCCGTTGCGCAGCGTGATCTGCTGCACGATCGGCCCAAGCGAACCGTCGGCGCGGAGCTCGCGATAATTCCCGCTGAGGGCGTGCGTTGTCGCCGTGGCATCGCCGGTTGTGCCGGTCCCCTGCCCCAGCTTGTAGGAGAGCGGTTTGTAGAGCACGAGAGCGTTGTCGTAGTCGCGCGAATAAATCTTGTAAGTGAGTTTGGTGTTTTGAGGATCGGCGCCTTCGGCAAAGACGTTCATGGATTCGGTTGCCTGTCCGACGTTGTATTCAACGGCGGGGATCCATTTCTGCGACCACGCAGCGCTTGGTGCGAATCCTCCCCAGATCATCAGATAGGTTCGCTCGGAGTCGGCCAGAAGGTAGTAGTACGAGAGCGCGCCGAGTTGCGTTCGCGGATCGGTCATTTTCAGTTTCGAAGCCGGGAGCGAATCGAGAATCACTGCGGCGTCGGGGTTTGAAGCGAGTCTGCCATTCACAATGTTGGCGACATCATTCACCTGAGCCCAGTTGGCGGCGTTTGGCCGCAGCAGAAACTCTTCATATGCGATTCCGGCCGCCTCGGTGATGGCGTTGGCGTCGGTTCGTCCGCCGGCGGTATTCGCGACGATGGCTTTCCCTCCGGTCGCCGAGCGAATGGCGTCGATGACCGCGGCGGAGTCCGCCTTGAAGTTCGCGGTTGATTCGTAAACCGGTGTGCCGTTGAACGGGATGCGTCCACTGGCGTTATCGAGGAAGATTCCATCCGCGAGCGGAGCGGCGGCAAGCAAGTCGGAGTGATAGCCGGCCGACCAGTCCTTGTAGGCATCGCTTGTTGGATTGGCGACAAACCGCATTTGACCGTAATAGGGGTAGAAGAGCCGCGTTTCCGAGATGAACCGTGCGTCGAATCCCGCTTTTCGGAAGCCGTATTCCTGATCGTTGAGGTATCCGTCTCCATTGCGATCCGAGGCGAAATCGAATGCGGGGATGGTACCCGTTGTTTTCCCTTTCGCCTGGACATAATCCCTTCCGAAGATGGACTTCGCTTCGGGTGCTTGCGCCGCCGTTCCGCTGAGCGTGCGATACCGCAGCGAGTACAACCGATCCGAACTGTTCGGTTGAGTCGAAGCAACCCAGTCGGACGGCGGGTCGAAGGTCAGTTGGCCGTTTCGCGACAGCGCATTCGTGCCGTCGCTCACGATGGGCAGACTTTTCCAGAGGGTGGGCGTTCCATTGGCATCGGTCCGGGCGACGTATTCCCAAACGCCGCTCCAACCCGGCTGTTTGGACCGGGTGATGGTGAAGTTGAGTTCGCGGAATGGGTCGAGTTGACCGATCGAAATCGCCTCACCCACACCGCCGAAGGTGACTCCGACATTACGACCCGCCCGCGCATGCGAGGTCAGATTGGTGATCGCACCGGAACCATCGACCATGGAGCGGTAGACATTCCAGAGCCACGTGACGGGTTGTGCCGAAGGACTGTTGCCGGTGAACGGCGTCGCTTGGGCCACGTGATAGAATGCCGCCTCGGGATCTGTTCCCAACTGTTCCGCATAGGTCATCCAGCCCGAGAGCAGATTGAGGTAAAGATTCGAAGCATTGCTGTAGATGAACTTTTGACTATCAGGTGATGCGTTCTCGAATGTGCTGAGGAACTTGGGATTGGGGACGATGAGATCGACGGAACTGGCGGCGAGATTACGCTCGAAGTCACCGACGTTCGTGCTGTCGTAGGCGAGCTGCGCGACCCGAATATGCGAGTAGTTTTGACCCGTTGGTGAGATCGGCGGGGCCGAGGGCGGTTGTGGTGGAGGTACTTCGGGGATTTGCCCGCCTGTCGGTGGTGGTGGAGAAACCGGTGGCGGAACGGGAACAACGTCATTCGATGAGACGACGAATCCGTCAAGGTAGGCGGTACCGTATAAACCGGGCAGCCGGCCGACGCCCGTCATTCCTGCTGATTGATTCGCGACCGTTGCAGAGATCACCTGATTTGAATTCGATTGCCACCCACCCGAACCGGCGAGAAATTGGCGAGTATCCGCACGCTGAAGACTCACGTCAACCTTATCTCCTGTGAGGGTGAGGCCGACGTTCATCCAGGTGGTGCTGACTGGGGTGAAGGACACGCTGGCAAGTGTATGTATCGATCCGTTCGCTGATTCGACGATCGAAATCGAATTCTGCGTGATCACCGCTCCGACATATGAGGCATTGCCGGCCTGAAGGTTGCCTCCGCGTGCGAAGAGCAGAATCGGCGCGGGTGTATCGGATCGGACGCTCGCTTCCAGTTTCACGTTCGCGGGCAGTTCGGCGACGTTCCAGGCGCGTGAGAGAACGTTGATGTTACCGTAAATGGCAAGAGATTGCTGACCGGTCGTGGCGGCATTGCGAGATGTCGCGTAATACTCTTCGCCATTGCTGGTCCATTCATTCCATCCCGTGGGCATGAAGGGAAAGTGTGCGGTATCGAATGATTCCGATAGAAGCGTGCTGGGAGTATCTCGGGTTTCGAGTTGTTGCAGTTGCAGTGATGCGCGACCGATGGGTGTGAACCGCATCCGATACTCCCGGTTGTGCGTCGTGAATGAACACGTCCCCATCACCGAGAATCGGAAAAGAATCCTTCCGCAAGCGCAAGGAATCTCCGCCGAGACATTCGGTTCGGGGCAATCCGTGCCTGACTTTTGTCCAATCGATCATCGGAACGAGTCGCGATTCAACCACACGAAAGCTGATCCGGATTTGACGTGTTCACTGTTTGAACAGCCAAAGATTAACCAGAATCCAACCAATTGAACTAATGGATCAAGGTTTCCGAGACGTGCCGTTTTCTCCAACACGAACAACCCGTACGGTCGGGAAATGAGGACCACCTTCAATCGGGTGACCCGCCAGAATTATTACTCGTTCGCCTTCCTTCACCACTCCTGCGCGAAACGCATCACGCACCGCGGCCTCCAACCGGTCTTCGCCCGGCGCAAGCCACCCGAGTTGAACGGGCTGAATCCCCCACACCAGAGCCAACTGTTGAGGTACCGCATTGCCCGGTGCCAGTCCGATGACGCGTGACGTTGGTCGGTTACGAGCCACGAGTTTGGCCGTCCGTCCGGTCAAGGTCGGCACCAGAATCGCGCCGGCGTGAACTTCCTCCGCGAGGTCGCAGGCCGCCTGCGCAAGCGGATCGTCAATCTCGTGCAGTGGGAACAGCCCTGCGGATCTTCGCGTTTGTCCGGTAGACTGCAAATGATTCTCCGCTTCCTCGGCAATCCGCGACATGCAACGAACCGCTTCCGTCGGAAATTGCCCGACCGCGGTTTCGCCGGAAAGCATCACCGCATCCGTACCGTCAAAGATCGCATTCGCCACATCACTCGCCTCCGCACGAGTCGGTCGCGGATTCTTCTGCATCGAATCGAGCATGTCCGTCGCCGTGATGACCGGTTTACCGGCAAGGATCGCCTCGGCAATTAACTGCTTCTGAACCATTGGAACACGTTCAAGCGGAATTTCAACGCCCAGATCGCCCCGTGCGACCATGATGCCGTCGAACGCATGAATGATCGCGGTCGCACGACTGACCGCCTCGGGACGTTCCATTTTGGCCAGGACCGGGCCTTTATACCCGTATTCCGCTGCGATCTGCCGGAGTTCGTCTGCTGCCTCAGGACCGCGAACAAATGAGAGCGCGAGCCAGTCGCACTGAGCTTTGACCGCAATCGCGATCGCCAAACGATCGCGATCTGTCACCGCGGAAATGGACAACGGCGTATCGGGAAGGTTAATCCCCTTGTTCGGTTTGAGCACGCCGCCAACGAGGACGCGCGCGAACAACCGACCGCCTTCGGTTTTGATCGCGTCCAGTTGCAATCGTCCATCATCCAGCAGAACGCGATGTTCGGGACGGACGTCTGCCAGACATTCGGGCTCCGTGATCACGATGTCTTCTGCGGCGACGGGGGAATCGCTGAGTGAGAATGTGAGTTCATCACCGACCGCCAGGGATCGTTCGGCTGTGATTTTGCACCGAAGCTTCGGCCCGGGAAGATCGGCCAAAATGGCCGTGATTTTGCCAATGCGGCGCGAGGCTTCACGAAACCGTGCGACACGCGCGAGATGATCCGGTTCGGTACCGTGAGAGAAGTTGATCCGCGCCACATCGACACCAGCACGAAGGATTGCTTCCAGCGCTGCCGGATCGTCCGTTGCTGGACCAATGGTGGCAACGATTTTCGTTCGACGCATGATCGTCTCCGGTAACCGGCGGACTGGAAATGCCAAAGCTGGTTTAGGGATTGAATCGAGTGTGACGAGCCAACAATCTCAGCTCAGCAAAGGGAATCAGGGACCGACGAGAAAATCGACAACTTTTCGTGTGGGACGAAGTGCGGGATTTGTGGGATCGCGGATTTCAAGAGCCAACGAGTATTTGCCCGGCTTGACGGGAACGGGGAACTCAATCTTCAGGAAGAAATCTCGTACCGGGCTTCTGGCAAAATCCGCTCGGGAAAACGGCAGTTCAGGCACCATTTTCGATTTTTCCGCATCGTAAAGTTCAACCGTTCGACCTTTGTCATCCTGCATCTGAATCGAACCACTCAACCGTGTCACGTAACTTTGTTCACCGTTCGCCTGAGTCGCGGGCAGCACGGGCACATGGTCGATCTCAGCATAGAGCATACCGATGCCACCTGGCAGAAACCGATGGCCAACCGGCAGGGGATCATAAACACCAAACTGCACAACGCGGTAGACAAAAGCCGCCGTCGTGATCGTGAGCGGCAGATGCTTTGAAGTCAATTCTGCGGCGGTCTCGAGTTGGCGTGTCAGTTGTGAAGCGCCGGCGGGATTGCGGCCCGTCAGGTCAACCGTCTGTGCGGCATCGAGAATCGGCAACAGGAGTAACAACAATTCCTGATTGGGACGATCGAACTGAGAAAGATGGCCTACGGCCAATGCGTACTGATTGTCGAGATGAGCGCGAACCGCAGCGGACAGCGGGTTCTCGTGTCGGGGTCCGCGAGGTTTCTGATCGAGCAGGGAACCGTATTGAATGTCCTGATTGCCCGATTGCGGGCTTGGGACTGCGGGTACCGGTTCCGGTGGCGGCATCGGCCCCAGATGCGGGCCTTCAGCGACGGGCGGCGACTTGGCAATCACTTCGATCTTGGGTATTCGATCGCCAGGCGCCAGTTCCGGGAACGTCTGAATCCTGGGTGCGGGGAGTTCCGTGACCACTTCGGCAGGGATTTCATGAGTCCGTTTCAACTGGCAGCAGATTTTGCTGCACGCCGGAAGCGTTGCAGTGCCAATCGCCAGTAATATCAGAGCCTGCCATCGAGCCAGCGTCATCCGTACCTCGCACTGACCGCGCGACCTGCGCGGGCCGGCGCTATAGTCTCGCAACCGGAAACAATCAACCCGAACCTGGCATCGGACGGATTCATTCAAATACTCACTCGTCTTTCCACCGACACTGCCACACCCTACCGTGGAAAGACTCCATTTTTTCGGAAGCGCCTATGCGCCGTAAACACTTACGTCAACAAACCCAGTCGTAACGTTCCAAAAATGATCGATAGAAATTACGCTCTTGGCTAAATGAATTTCCGGTCTGACCTTACCCATTATGACTGATTCAGAGAATCACTTTGCACTTCAGGACGGCGGGCAAATGGAATCGTAAAAAAGAGATCACACTCGCGATGAACATCAGGATGTTGACATGTCCGACCGATCGTTTTGCCACCTTCACTGTCACACTCACTACAGCCTTCTGGATGGTTTCAATCGCATTCCCGATCTCGTGAAACAAACGAAAAGTCTCGGCATGAATTCCTGCGCCATCACAGATCACGGGAACCTCTACGGAGCGATCGAGTTTTATTCGAAGTGTACCGAGGCCGGAATCAAGCCAATCCTCGGAATCGAAGCCTACGTCGCACCCGGTGATCGCCGCGAACGCAAAAAAATCGACGGCAACAATTACTTTCACCTGACCCTGCTCGCCAAAAACAACAAGGGCTTTCAGAATCTCATCAAGCTTTCCAGCAAAGGATTTCTTGAGGGCTTCTACTACAACCCACGAATCGATCGCGAAATCCTGGAAGAACACTCCGAAGGACTCATCTGTTTAAGCGGTTGCCTCGCCGGCGAAATGAGCGATCTGATCCTCAAGGATCGCATTCCGGAAGCGATCAAATTGGCTCAATGGTACGAACGCGTTTTTGGGGAAGACTTTTATCTGGAGATTCAGAACAACGGGCTTGAGATTCAGGATCAGTGCACGGTCGTTGTCGATGACATCGCGAAGAAAGTCGGCATCCCGATGGTCGCCACCGCCGATGCCCATTACCTCTGCGCGACCGATGCCGAAGCGCACGACGTCCTCTTCTGCATCAACATGGAAAAGAAGCACGATCCCCGCAAACGCCTCTACCCCGAAGGGCGGATGCCAAACCCGTATTATGTCCGCAGCCCGCAGGACATGTATCAGCTCTTCCCCAACCACTCCGAAGCGGTGGCCATGTCGCAGGCGATTGCGGACAAGGTCGATATCCAACTCGATTTCAAGAAACGGCATTTTCCGGTCTTCAAAACGCCCAAGAAGCTCAGCGAAGACGAATACCTCAAGCAACTCTGCGAGCAGGGAGTGCGCGAGCGCTACGGCGAGAATCCGTCGAAAGCGGTCTGGGACCGGCTTTATCACGAACTCGCCATCATCGCGAAGATGAAATACTCCGCCTACTTCCTCATCGTCTGGGATTTTGTCCGCTTCGCCCGCGAACAAGGCATCCCCTCCACGGCTCGGGGTTCCGGCTGCGGAGCGATCGTGGCTTACGCGCTGTACCTCAGCCACGTTTGCCCGCTGGAATACGATCTGCTCTTTGAACGGTTTCTCGACGAAAACCGATCGGAACCGCCTGATATCGATATCGATTTCTGCCAGGAACGGCGGGAAAAAGTCATTGAGTACGTTAAGGAAAAGTACGGTCGTGACAGCGTGGCCCAGATCGGCACGTTCGGTACGCTCGCGGCCAAAGCGGCGCTCAAAGACGTCGGCCGTGCGCTCGACGTCCCCCTCGAACGGGTCAACATGCTCTGCAAGCTGGTTCCGATGAAAGGAGCGATTTCACTAGATCTTGCCGATGCGATGGCGACGCCGGACTTCAAACGCGAATACGAATCCGATCCGCAGACCAAGAAGCTCGTCGATATCGCCATGAAGCTCGAAGGGATGAATCGCAATGTCGGCACTCATGCCGCAGGCGTGGTCATCGCGGATGGTAACATCACGGATTATGTGCCAGTGCAACGGGCGATCCGGAAAAACGACGACAAAATGGGCGTGAAGGGAAACGGAGAAGTCGTCGTCACCACGCAATGGGAAATGGGCATCCTGGAAAAAGTCGGGATGCTCAAGATGGATTTTCTGGGCCTGAGAAACCTGACTGTCCTCGATAACACTGTCAAACTGATTGAAAAAACCCGCGGGATCAAAGTCGATCCCATGACGATTCCGCTCGATGACAAAGCCACCTACGCACTCCTACAGCGTGGGGATGCCAAAGGTGTCTTTCAGCTGGAAAGCGAAGGGATCCGGAGTCTGTTGCAGCGGATGAAGCCGGACAATATCCGCGATCTGATTGCTGTGCTCGCGCTCTATCGTCCGGGGCCGCTGGGCGGAGGAATGGTCGATAGCTACGTGAATCGCAAGCACGGTCGAGAAAAATGGGAATACCCCCACCCGGTCATGAAGGAGATTCTGGACGAAACGTACGGTGTCCAGGTGTATCAGGAACAGGTCATGCGCCTGCTGAACCGGTTGGGCGGAATCGAGCTTTCGAAAGCGTACGCGGCGATCAAAGCGATCAGCAAGAAGAAGCAGGACGTCATCGATGCGAGCAAAGCGGATTTTGTCCGCGGAGCCGTGGAACGGGGATTGAATCAAGCAACCGCTCAGGAAATCTTCGGGCTGATCGAGAAGTTCGGTTCGTACGGCTTCAACAAGTCGCATACAGCAGCGTATGCCCAGATCGGATATCAGACGGCGTATCTCAAAACGCACTTCACCGCCGAATTCATGGCGGCATTGCTGTCAAGCGAAATCGATGATGCCAACAAGCGGATGGTGATGGTCGAGCATATCGCGGATGCGAAGAAACTCGGCGTGGATGTGCTTCCGCCGGACATCAATGTCGGCATGCCCGATTTCGATGTGAAAAATGGCCAGATCACGTTCGGATTGACTGCGATCAAAGGGCTTGGAAGAAACGCCGCTGAAGAGATTGTTCAGGCACGGAAGGGGTTGCGATTCAAGGATCTCTTTGACTTCTGCGAGCGTGTGGATACGCGCATCGTCAGCCGCGCGGCGGTGGAGCGCCTGATCAAGGCGGGGGCGATGGATGCATTCGGCACGCGGGCCGGGCAGATCCTGGCGGTGGAAAAAGCCTTCTCAGCGGCGGAGCAGCGCGAGACGGACAAGAAACGCGGACAGAAAAACTTCTTCGATCTGTTCAATGAAAGCGGCGACGAAGAATCACATGTCAGGAACCGCATCGAGAACGAAACGGTTCAGGAAATCAAGGAATGGCCGGAAGTGGAAAAACTCAAATTCGAGAAGGAAGCTCTCGACTTTTACATTTCCTCGCATCCGCTCGCGCAGTTCGAGGAACAGCTCCGCCGCCTGCGCACGCACACCGCCGCGGAAGTCGTGAAGGTGGCAACGGGCGCGCCGGTCATTGTGGCGGGGATGGTGACCGCACTTCAGCATCGCACGGTGCAGAAGAACGGCAAGCGTTGGGCGATGCTTCAGCTCGAAGATTTTACCGGACAGGCGAAGTGCATCTTGTGGAGCGAGACGTTCCTTCAGTTCAAGGATGTGGTCACGGAGGATGCGATTGTGTTGTTTGAAGGAACGATCGAGCGGCGCGACGGTGCCGGGCCGGGCGATGTGATTGTGAAACGCGTGATGAATGTCGAGCAGGCACGTCGCGAAATGACTCGCGTGCTGCTGTTGCGAATGAACTATGCGGAGGACTCGGAGACGATCGCAAAGTTCGCTGGCCTTCGCGGGGTTTTGACCCGTGCCCGCGGGAACTGCCCGGTGCATCTCTCGGTGCGCGATACAACGGGCCGCGTGGCGGAGTTCAAACTCGCCCGAGACTATGCGATCGACCCAACGAAGGTGATTGTGGAAGAGTTGGAACAGATTCTCGGTGTCGGCAACGTGATCTTCACGAAGTAGCGAGCCGCTTCGTCGGCCGTTCGAGCCCGACGAAGTTCCTGATGCCCAGATCAATGATCATACTGATCGAGCGCAATGCCTCTTTACCATTCACTTTGCTCGACCCGGCGCGGCGATTCTCGAAGAGGATCGGATACTCACCGAGTTTGGCGCCCGCCTTGTGACAGCGGAACAGCACTTCCTGCTGGAACGAGTAACCGCGGCTGCGGATGCGGTCGAGCGCGGTCTCGCGCAGTTTCGACACGCGATAACAGCGATAGGCCCCACTGGCATCTTTCACCGGCATGCGGAGCAGGAATCGAACCAGCAGATTCACGGATTGACTTATGAAACGCCGGGCGAACGGCCAGTTCTCCGTACCACCGCCTTTGGTGTAGCGGGACCCGATCATGACATCGTTGCGTTCCATGCCCGCAAGAATGCCGGGAAGGTAGCGCGGCGGATGGCTGAAGTCCGCATCCATGTTGACGAGCAAGTCGTAGTTATTGTCCATGGCGTATCTCATCGCCGCCAGAATCGCGGTGCCAAGCCCGAGTTTGCCGGCGCGATGCATCACGTGGATCCGCGGATCACGTGCGGCCATTTCATCCGCCAATCGCCCCGTCCCGTCGGGTGAATTGTCATCCACAACCAGGATGTTGGCATCGGGAACGACTTTCTGAATCGCTTCAATGAGATTAGGAAGATTGCCGGACTCGTTGTAGGTGGCCAGCGAGACGAGTATGCAGGGTTCGGATTTCATAGGTCGTGTTGTCGCTCGGGAACGATCGGTCGAATGACAACGCCGATCTCATTCGATACGATAGCAAAAGCGTGGTCGATCGTCGTTCCGTTCCTCGTCTGGGTCCGCATATGGCCGATACGATCCCGGTGACCTGTCCGGAATGTGACAAAAAGATGCAGGTGCCGGTCAGCGTGGCTGGCAAAAAAATCCGCTGCAAAGGCTGCGAAACGGTCATCACCGTTCCCGTGAAGGCAGCAAAACCGGCCAAACCCGCGAAACCGGCGCAGGCAACTCCGCCACCTGCTCGCGTACCCGACGACGATGACGAGAATGCCGATCCGTACGGCACGCAAAAGGACGATCTCGATGTTCCCCGCTGCCCGTTCTGCGCCCAGGAACTCGATCCGCCCGACACCAAAATCTGCCTCAACTGCGGATACGACCTCGACCAGCGCCGGCGCCACGAAAGCAAAAAAGTCCACGCCCTCACAACCGGCGACTACCTCAAACACCATCTTCCGGCAGTCGCGTGCGTCCTCGTGGTCGCGATATTCATCACCTTGATCGTGCTCTCGATCCTTTACATGCGAGACCTGTTTCTGGAATTGGGTCTTGAGGATGAGTCGGAGAACCCGATCACGAAAAAGAAGGAGTTACTCTTACCACCGGGAGCGTGCTCGTTGCCGTTTACTGTCCTTTCGCTTTTCATCATCTGGAAAGCCGGATGGTTCGCGATCAAACGATTCGTCTATCAGTGGAAGCCGATCGAGAAGAAGAAAGCGGACAAATAGAACACGGGGAATCCGAAAATGAGTGAGCGGATTTCAGTAGGTTCGTCATACGGGAATGGCTGGTTCATCGCCAGCATCGTACTCGCGATCCTTTCATTCATTGGCGGAGGCGTGCTGGTTGCGTTTCACCCCGAACCGGGGATCGCCATTCTCGCCTTGGGTGCGCTCTTTGTCCTGATTGCTCTTGTCCAAGGTTGGTCGATCTCGCGGAATCGCAAATGGCTCACGGTCACCGAAGACGGATTCACCTACGAAGATCGTCGAGGGGTCTTTGATTTTTCTGATGACGATATCGTTGAACTGGGGACCTGGGCACGCACCAAACTGAACAATGGCGTGCCGAAATCGATCGTCCGCACCTGCCGGCTCATACTGGAGGCGGGGGAGTATCGCGGCGATCTGAATTTCCAGTATTCGTTCCCGATCGAAAGGCCCGATCCGCATGCGGAATTTCTGGAGCGGAATCTCCAGCGACTCACGGACATCGCGAAGGATCAGATTGCCAGAAGCGAAACGCTTGCGGGTGCGAACTGGGAGTTGGAACAGCGTGAATTTCACATCCGGGACAACCGCCAGAGCGAAACGCATTCACCGGATGATTTCGTTGCGATCGATGTGGTTGACAATCATGTCTGCATCTGGTTGCGTGGCGAAGCGAAACCCAAAGTGCGCATTCCCGCTGAAACGCTCAATGCTCTGGTCCTGCTGCGAATCCTCGGGCAACGGCTGCAGGATCGTGGCGTGTCAAACGACGACGCACCGGGTCTCGGCCGGATCATTTTCGAGCGCGATCACTCCATTTCCTCAGGCGTGCTGGTCTTCTGTTTCATCCTGGGTGCGCTTATGGTCGGCGGAAGTTTCGTCGCTGCGTACTACGCATCCCAGGAGCGTAACCCGACCGGTCCCGCGATTCTTGCTGGGGTTCTTTTGCTTCTCGGTATCGGCATACCGTTGCTCGTGTGGCTGAACCGAATCAATGTCCTTCGATGTCATACCAAGGGCGTCTGCCGGATGACCACCAAGCGGACCCGCGAACTGGAATACAAGGACATGGTAGTCTTCAGTTACGGCGCCATCCGTCAGTATGTGAATGGCAGTTATTCGGGAACGACGGTCACGATGAATTTCGAACCGTCACCGGATGCGGATGCGGAGCCGATCAAGTATTCGGCGACGATGAAGAACATCGATGCGGAACTGGAGAATCTTCGCGATCATGTCAGTACGGTGATCGCATCGGAAATGAAACGGCGGCTGGATACTGGCGAGTCGATTCGCTGGACCGAAGGCATGCTCTTCACTCCTGAAGGGTTGCAGATCGATGTCGCCGGCGGCATTTTGAACAAAGCGAAGAGCCGCAAATTGCCCTATGTGAATTGTCTGTTTTCGCTGCAGGAGGGGTATTTTTACCTGTTCAAGCGCGGCGGCAAAGATCCGCTCTACACGCTACCTGTCAGTGCGACGAATTTCTTTCCCGGCTTTATGCTCCTGAATCAGCTCTCCTACGAAGCGAATCAAAAAACGAACCCTGCAACGGACGACGGTTCAACAGCCCCCGCCTCCACAGATTGACTCTCACACTCATGCCAGACACGGACGTGATCATCATCGGTGCGGGGTTGGCGGGCTTGGCCTGCGCACGACGACTGCATCAGTCGAACATCGCATTTCAAGTTCTTGAAGCGAGCGATGCCGTGGGTGGCCGTGTCCGGACGGATGTGATCGACGGGTTCCGGCTCGATCGGGGTTTCCAGGTCTATCTGCCCGCCTATCCGGAAGGCATTCGCGTCCTGGATTACGAACAACTCCAGCTCCGCCCGTTTCGTCGCGGAGCAATCGTGCGATTCGGAGGACGATTTCATCAGGTCAGTGACCCCATGGAACGCCCGTTCCAGGCGGCGTTCAGTCTGATCAATCCGATTGGAAGCCTGCGGGATAAGCTGCGAATAGGCCTTTTGAAGACTGAACTTCAATCGCGATCATTGGACAAGATCATTAATGACAAAGAACAACTGATTCTCGATGATCTTCGCGGCCGCTATCACTTTTCGCCCAAAATCATCGAACGTTTTTTCCGTCCTTGGCTTGGCGGAATCTTTCTGGATCGAAATCTGACGACATCATCACGGTTCTTTCGTTTTGTGTTCGCCATGTTTGCGAAAGGCGGAGCTGCGATTCCCGAATTGGGGATGTCGGCCATTCCCGATCAACTCGCGATCTCGTTGCCAAAGGATGCGATTCGATTGAACACCGCAGTCCGGAAGATCGAACCATCCCGGGTGTTTCTCGCTGACAACTCCAGTATGACGGCTCGCGCGATCGTTGTCGCCTGCGATCCCGGCACCGCCGCACAACTTCTGAATGGCGCGATCGACAGGCCCGGTATGACGGGCACAACGACGCTCTACTTCTCGGCGGATCGCTCTCCGGTGCCGGAACCGATGTTGGTATTGAATGGCGAAGGCCGCGGTAGGATCAACAACCTTGTCGTGCTCTCCGAAGTCTCGAAATCCTATGCTCCGGAAGGCAAAGCCCTGATCTCCGTTTCGGTCCTCGGAGTCCCGAATAATTCAGAAAATCTCCAGAACGAGGTGTTCCAGGAATTGAAAGACTGGTACGGCGATGCTGTTAATTCCTGGAGATTTCTCAGAAACTATCAGATACCCGATGCGCTGCCGACGCAATCAGCCGGGCACCTGGAACAGTGGCAACGTCCGGTGCGGATCCGTCCCGGGCTCTACGTGTGCGGGGATCATCGCGATCAGGCCAGTATCGATGGTGCACTAACATCCGGATTCCGAACTGCTCAAGTTGTGGCGGAAGATCTCTACAATCAAACAGCCTGAACAGATGGCATCATCACGGCCCGGGATAACATTTTCTTTGACATGACTACTGAAACCGATCGATCTGATCTGCCCGCTCCTCCTCGCGATCCGTGGCTGAGCGCAGCGTACACCGCAGCCGGTGCCTCCTGTTGCTGGTCTGCGATCGCGATCAGGTATATTGAGGATTTATCAAATCCCATCTGGCTTTTGCCGTTTGCGGTGGCGCTGGGGCTCTCCGCTCTGATCCGTTTGATGCAATTGCATCCGTATCGAATTTTGGGATTGATTCCCGTCGCGACTCTGTTTCTCTTCATTGCGTGTCTTATAGGTTGGTTGACGGGTCCAGGCCTGATCCCCGCGGTGATCTATTTTTGCTCGCTCTCCACTCAGATCACAGCGTTATTCCTTGCGATTCGCTATCGGAGGAAATCGAGCCATCCTCGGTGGAATCAGTTGCCCTTTGATAAAGTCTTTTTCCTGATGGTGATGGCTATCTCCGTCGCCGTGTTCGTTATTCCATTTCTCGATTCGACCATCCAAGAAGGGCAGCGGAACAGTATCCTTCAAGCGTTCACTCTGGGAATCGGAGCGATCCTTGTCATGTACACGTGGGTCCGACTGTTCCGGCCGCTGTTTGAATTATTCGTGGAAGTGCTCGTCCATCGCAGTTATCGGATTCATTCCGTTGGCCCTGCGACCAAAACCATTCCGGTCCACGGTCCGCTTCTGGTCATTGCCAATCATGCCTGCTGGTGGGATCCGCTGTTTCTGGCCAAGGTCTTACCACGGCCCGTCACGCCGATGATGACTTCCGTCTTTTACGATCGTTGGTTTCTGAAACCGCTGATGGTCCACGTCTTTGAAACGATCCGAGTCGAAGACGCTCGCGTTAGGCGGGAAGCGCCGGAAATCCAGGACGCCATTCGTTCGCTGGACGAAGGAAAATGCGTCGTCCTTTTTCCCGAAGCGTTCCTTCGTCGGAAGGAAGAGATTCCTCTACGCCGATTTGGTCGCGGAGTCTGGGAAATCCTTAAGGCTCGACCCGAAACGCCCGTGTTGTGCTGCTGGATCGAAGGTGGCTGGGGAAGTTATTCGTCCTACTGGAATGGCCCGCCAACCAAGAACAAGCAGATCGTAGGGAAGCGGACGATATCCGTTGGAACAGCCGCTCCTATTGTCGTCCCGGCCGAGAAACTCAAACATCATTTGGAAACTCGAATTCATCTCATGAACGAGGTTTCCAAGGCGAGGATTTTTCTGGAACTCGATCCCCTTCCCGTTTTCGAGTATCCGAATTCGGACGACGAGACGGCGCCAAAGCCCTCGGAATAATCCCAAAAGTTTCGCTGTCTTTCCTAACCGTCACGATCAACGGGAATTTCAAAAATCGATAGGGTTTCTCTCAAGTCTTTTCAGGCCCGATGCGCAAGATTGCACTAGGAATCATCATTCGACGTGTGAAGTGGACCCTCACCGTCTCTCGAGTATCGCTATGAAAAACCGCCTGATTCTTTTAATGGTTGCCGCGTTCCTGCTGACTACGGCGATCGGTTGCCGCGGTCGATTCTCTCGCAGCGGATGCAATTCGGGATCACAACGGGATTCGATGGACCTGCCTCCACCGGCGGGTTATTGCCCCGCTCCGTGAAAAACGGAGCGGATATCCGCTGATCTCCGTCAAATGCCTGCAACCGGTTCGTTTTCGCGAACCGGTTCATTTCACGTCGTTTAACAGCCTTGCGGCTTGAAACAACTCTTCCACGATTTGCCCAAATCGCCACACGGCGCATACTCCATTGACGGCCCTGGAACATGAGACCGTGAACGGATTCCAACTGCCTCCCAAGGATCGGGCATCGGCACGTTCCGCGATTCGCCGTGTCACGAAATGGAGGTCCTCAATGACCCGCCGATTGCTGTTCGCTACTTTGTTCGCTGGCTTCGCGCTCTCCTCCATGGGTTGTCATGGTGCTTTGCGCAATTTCGTTTATCGGGTACGTGCCAACCATGGCTGCTGTGTGGGAGTCGGCGCGTGCTGCCCCACCGGACCGGTCTATTCGCCAAGCTACGCGATCCCCTACGGTGCGCCGGCACACGGAGATCCGGGTTGTGTTGGTTGCGGAAACCCAGCGGTACCGATGGCTGCTCCTGCCTATGCCAATTACGGAAGCCCCATTCCCACCGTACCTTATCCATCACCAATGGCGGCACCAAACCCTGCTGCCAAATAATTGCGATTGGAAGAGATGTTCCTGATCCGGGCATATCAGAGTCAGGGAAGTCACATCAGCGAGTGACTTCCCTGAGAGTTGAGAATTCTGTTGAATGGCATTTCATCGAACTTCGATTCAGCGTCTCAACGCGATTCGTGTCGATGATGGGATGAACGATATTCAATCGGAAGGATTCTGATTTTCCCACATCAGGATATGCTGCATGAGATCCGGCGGGTCCACACGCCCGTCGGGCAGTGGCCAAGCGAAACGTTCAGAAGCCGCCAGTTGAGTCGCTCCCCGACGATCACGAATCCTATCGTCACACCAGAGCTGAACGAATCGCCCGATCGCGCGGCCGCGCCTGCGCAGGCGGCCCACAAGATCACGAGCATCTTCTTCGCTTCGTGAAGCATCTGCAAGAAGTTCAGCCCAATCCACAACCCACTCCACCAGCATGCGGGCTTCTTCATCACCCAAACCGCGGGTCAAAGATTCATCGCGCACGATCTCGCGGACGAGCGAATCGCAATCGACGGTCATATACGGCCCCCACAGCACCCGCCACTGCTGATCGGCGGGCGGCCCGTCCCCCAACGGACCGCCCCCAACCAACCAAAACCCCATCCGGTGCTTCTCACTGACGAGCGGAGGGTATAACGGCCGCATGCGGGAACCGCAAGCGGGAATTCTTCATATTTTGTTCGGAGTTGAACGTTCCTCTCGCCGAGAATAACTCCATCAACTAACTAGTATTTTAAGATGACTGAACTCTCCACCGTTATCGTGATCCTGTTCCTGCTCGTCGTTTCGTCCCTCGGCTTGTTTGCAATCTGGCCGGGATCATTACGATTCGTCTGGTGGATCTTCCTGAAGAGTCTTTACCGTGCGAGATTCTACCACCACGATCGCATTCCGAAGACCGGCCCCGCACTCATCGTCGCCAATCATGCCTATCATCTGGACTGGATGACCTTCTGGCTGGCATCCCCGCGCCGCGTGCAAATGGTCATGTGGGCCGGATATCGAAAAAATCCCCTCCTGCGATTTTTTCTCTGGTTTGTCCGCAATCGTGTCGTGAGTCTGGACAATCGTTCAGCAAGACCGCATGCGATGGTCGATGCGCTGGATGCAATCGCGGCGACACTGGATCGCGGAGAAGTCGTGATTCTCTTCCCGGAAGGCCGCCTGACTCGAAATGGTCAGATGTTGCCGTTTCATCGCGGCATCGAACGGATTCTGAAGCGGGTCACCGTCGATGTGCCCGTGATTCCAGCGGCGACGGATGGGATGTGGGGGACGATCTTCAGCCACAAGCAGAATGTTTCCCTGCGTGAGCGGATCTTCTCGTTTCGCAGAAAGATCTCGGTCTGGTTTGGCGAACCGATCCACGGCATGATCTCCGCGGCGGAAATCCGTGCCCGTGTCGTCGAAATGAAAGCGGAACTGGCAATTCAGGAAGCCGGCGATCTGCCGACCGTCGTGTACGGTTTCATCAAGACCGCGTCGCGCTGGCGGAATCTCTTCCGGATCGGGTTTGTCGACTCCGCCACCGGAACCGAGCGAAAACTCACGTTTGGGCAGGTGCTCGTCGCGACCTGGTGCCTTTCCCGTTGGCTTCGATCGAAACTCGATCTGGGCCGCGGACCGGTCGGATTGTGGTTGCCGACCGGGCTGGGATCGACTCTCGCGAACATTTCGATCGGATATCTGAATCGGCCAACCGTGAATCTGAACTACACGGCCGGCCGGGATTCCGTCGAATCCGCCTGCCAGCAGGCCGAGATCAAATTTGTGATCACCTCTCGCCGGTTTCTCGAACGAATCCCTCTGGAATTGCCGGCTGAGATTGAGCGAATCTATCTTGAAGATGCGCTCGGCGCCATTTCCCGCCGCTCCAAGATCACGCGATTTCTGGCAGTGCTATTGCTTCCGGCTTGGTTGATCGCACGCCTGATCGGTGTACCTCGGCAAGCGACCGACGATCTCCAAACCATCATCTTCAGCAGCGGAAGCACAGGTGAACCCAAGGGGGTCATGCTTTCGCAGAAGAATATCGTTGGAAATGTGGAGGGCTTCTTCCACGGTGTTCCGATCGAACGGGAGGACACCATGCTGGCCACGCTGCCGTTCTTTCACAGCTTCGGCTACACCGTCTGCCTCTGGGCTGCTGTCTACATTGGTTGCCGCAGCGTGTATTATCCCGATCCGCGTGCCGCCAAGGAAGTCGGTGAACTTTGCAGGAAGCACGGCTGCACGATCATGATGGGTACCGCAACGTTCCTGCGTTTCTATCTGCGCCGATGTGGTCCGGACGATTTTCGTTCGGTGAAGCTGCTGATCTGCGGGGCGGAGAAACTTCCTGTCAAGCTTGCTCAGGAGTTTCAGAATCAATTCGGGATTCTGCCTCTTGAAGGTTATGGTTGTACAGAGACCTCACCGGTTGTGAGCACCAATCTCCACGACGTCGAGGTGAAGGGTCTCAAGCAGGTCGCCAACACGCTTGGTACCGTCGGCCAGCCGATTCCCGGAGTTGCGGCGAAAGCCTTTCACACGGAAACGCTCGAAGCGCTTCCGCATGGCGCGGAAGGAATGCTGGGAATCAAAGGGCCGAACGTAATGGTCGGTTACTGGAAACAATCTGAGAAAACTCAGCAGGTTCTTCGAGATGGGTGGTACATGACGGGTGACATCGGCCGAATTGAACCGGACGGATTCATCCGCATCACGGGCCGCGTCAGCCGCTTCGCCAAAATCGCCGGCGAAATGGTGCCGCTTGAAAAAGTGGAACATGAGATGCAGGAGTTGTACGGCACCGGCGAGCGCATCGTCACGATCTGTGCGGTCCCGGACGAGAAACGCGGAGAGCGCCTCGTCGTGCTCTATCTTCCCGAAGCCGAAAGCCGGCTGAACGAGGTTCTGAGCGGACTGGCAAAAACCGGTCTGCCGAATCTCTGGATTCCCGACCGGAGGCACTGCATCCTGGTGGAATCGTTCCCTTCGCTTGGCAGTGGTAAGTTGGATTTGAAATCAGTCGGAGAACTCGCGAAGTCCCTGTCTCTGAAGTAAACTGTCGGAATGATTTCCAACTGTCGTATCGTCCTGGTCCGGACCCACTACGCCGGGAATATCGGATCCACCGCCCGCGCGATGCGCAACTTCGGCCTGTCCGATCTGGTGCTCGTCGATCCCATCGCCGACCCGCTCGCGCACGAAGCACGCATGCTGGCCACCGGTGGCGTGGAGATCCTCGATCTGGCTCGTATCGTTCCCGATTTCGCAAGCGCGGTGGCGGATTGCGGGATGGTTCTCGGCACGTCGGGCGAAACCGCCGGAACGCTCAGACAGACGCTGCTTGGCACACCGGAGGTCTGGATGCCAAAACTCGTCGCGAGCCTCGCATCCACAAGATGCGCGATCGTCTTCGGTCCGGAGCCTCACGGACTCTCAAATGACGAACTTTCGCGATGCCACGGTCTCCTCTACCTGCCGACAGACCCGGATTACACTTCGATGAATCTGGCATTATCTGTTGGAATCGCGCTCTATGAGCTGCGAAAATCAGTTGATCACAGGAAATCGGTCGATTCAACTCTGGCACGGGAACCCGCCAACTACGAAGACTTCGATCGTGCCATGAATCATCTGCACCGTGCCCTGACCGACGTCCGGTTTCTGTTCGGTCAGAATGCCGAGGCATTAATGAATGCGTTCCGTCATCTGGTTGGCCGCGCCGCACCGACTTCGCAGGAGGTCAAAATGCTGCACGGATTGGCTCGACAACTCGAGTACGCTGCTGGACAAATGAAAAAAGCTGAAACTCTGATCGCGGGAACCAGGTAAAGAAAGTGAATCATCAGTGGGGAAGCACCATGTCTCGTTTTGCCGCTTGTCTTGCTCTTTTCTTCTTTTCTGCTGATGCGATTTTTGCCGCCGATCAGACGGATGCGTTGGAACGAATCCCCATTCAGGCAGACCTCGTCTTCAAAGTGGAACATCCGCGTTCCCTGATCGAGGGCGTGATCGCCATCGACGCCTATCAGGGTTTGCAGCAGTTTCCCCAGGCGAGGGAGATCCTTGAATCGACACCCGTCCGGCGGTTCTTTCAGACGATCCGATATCTCGAAACCGAACTGGGCGAACCGTGGCCCGTACTGCTGGACAGGGTCGCCGGAAATGGCCTCGCGGTCGGCGTCGCCTTCGGAAAAGAACCTCAGCCTGCACTCTTTATCATCGAAGGAAAAGATGCGGAGTTCGTGGCCAAGGCCCATGCATTGCTTCTGAAAGGGATCCGCGACGAGTTGGAACGGAATCAGCCGCAAACGCAATTGGTCACTGAGGAATTTGAGAATGTGACGGTCACCTCGATCGGCAAGGACTTCTTCACGACTCAGATTGGCACAACGATTTTCGTTTCCAACAACAAGAATGCAATCGGCGAAGCTGTGAAACTCGCGCTGGGCAAGATCAAGACCAAAGTCACCGATCACGCCACCGTGATCCAAGCCCGGAAACTCGCCGGACCGAAAGCCGTCGCGTGGGGATGGCTCAATTTCGCCAAGGTCAAGGAGTCGAAGGAATCCAAGGATTTCTTTGCGAGTACCAAAAAAGACATCTTTCAGACGATGATCTTCGGCAGCACGGTCGATGCCGCCCGGCGCTCCGACTTCATCACATTCGTCTTGGAGAAAACAGAGACCGGATACTCCGCCGGTGTCCGTCTCCCGGCCAAACGGGCAGAGCTTGATCCGGATCTCGCGATCCATGCGCCGTTCCATGGCGAATCCGGCTCCAAGCCCCTGCTCCGCCCCAAAGGTGTCATCTACTCCCAGAGCTTTTACCTCGATCTCGGATTCCTCTGGAAAGAACGCAAACGGATCTTCAATCAGGACAATCTCAAAGACATTGAAAAAGGGATCGAGCAACTGAACCGCGTTCTGCCCAACACCACGTTCGGTCAGATCCTCGAAAACTCCGGGCCTTATCATCGGCTGGTCGCAGCGCATACCGGTGAAAAACTGTACACATCCGAGCCGGCTCAATCGATTCCGCCCGTTGCCTATATCGGTTCGATGAGATCGAGTACGTATGGCGAAACGATGGAGGCGCTGCTTCGTGCGGGCGGCCTGATTGCGGGTTTTCAGACGAAATGGAAGATGACTGAACAGGAATTCATGGGAACGAACATCGTGACCTACCGATTCCCGGAAACGGGTACTCCGAATTACGATGACCCGGAAAAGTATCGATTCAATGCCGCCCCCAGCTTCGCCATCGTCAACGATTCCATCATACTTGGCAGCACGCCCGGAATCGTTCAGCTACTCATCCCCGAGATCAAAAAAGAATCCGCCACTGATGGTTCTCATAAAGTCTGGCAGGGCCGTTTTATCATGAAGGGCGCGAGTCAATTTCTGAAGGCGAATCCCGAAGCCACGATCACTCAGACCATCCTGTCTCAGGGTATCGGCCTTGCGGAAGCGCAAAAGCAAACCAATCAATTGGCCAACTGGCTCGGTCAACTCGGAAGTTACGAAATCAGCATCGATCATGCGAAGGATTATTTCGAATTCCGGATCGCCTGGAACTATGGGAACTGACATGAACGCCTGGGAACCCTACACTCCCTCCGCAGAGAATCCCTGGGATCGCCGAAAGGTCGGGCACCTGTATCGCCGTGCCGGGTTCGGTGCCAATCACCACGAACTCGAGCAAGGATTAAAAGATGGTCCTGAAAAGACCATCACAACGATCCTCAAGGGCGGACCTGCCGATCCGGATTTCACGGCTTCGTCCGACTTCATGGCCCGCGAGCGCAGCATGCCTGCGGGTGCGCCAACGGTTCAACTGGCGGCGTGGTGGCTCTACCGCATGTTTCGCACGCACCACCCGCTGCAGGAAAAACTCTGCCTGTTCTGGCACAATCATTTCGCGACCAGCAACGTGAAAGTCCAGAATGCTCGCTTCATGCTGGGCCAGTATCAACTGATCGCCAAACATGCTCTCGGTCGTTTTGATCAACTCCTGCAGGAGATGACGCTCGACCCGGCCATGATGATCTGGCTGGATACCAAAGATAGTAAGAAAGGGAAGCCGAACGAAAACTACGCACGCGAGCTGATGGAATTGTTCTCGCTGGGGATCGGCCATTACACGGAAACGGATATTCGTGAGGCTGCCAAGGCGTTCACCGGTTACACACTCAAAGGCGGGCAAGCAGTCTTCAGCGAACGCGATCACGACGCCAGCGTGAAAAATGTGCTGGGAAAATCCGGTCGTCACAAAGCGGCCGACATCGTGAACATTTGTTTGTCACAGCCGGCCTGTCCGCGATTTATCGTGTCCAAACTCTACGGCTATTTCTTCACCGATCAGGATGCGCCTGCGACCGAATTTCTTGAACCACTCATTCGGCAGTATCGCGAATCGAAGTTCGACACCGCCAAGCTCGTCGGGACGATGTTGCGATCAAACCACTTCTTCTCGCCTGAGATCTACCGCGCCAAGGTGAAATCGCCGGTCGAGTTCGCGGTCGGAATCGTACGCTCGCTCGAAGGACAGGTCGGACCACTCAACCTCGCGAATGCACTCGAAACGCTGGGGCAGGTCCTGTTCGCTCCGCCATCGGTCAAGGGATGGGACGGTGGCAGAACCTGGTTGAACGCCCAGACGCTCCTCTTCCGCCAGAACCTCGCGCTCGCGATGACGTCAACCGAAGATACGCGTTTCGGACGGCGATGCGATCCGGTTCCTGTCTTCAAAAAATATGGCATCACGAAAGAACAGGATACCATTCCATTCCTGCTGGAACTCTTCCTTCAAGGCGATGCTTCACCCGACGCACAGGCGGAAATCGAAGCGTATGTCAAGAATTCGCAATCAACCAATTATCCGCCATTCTGGAGCGCGGAAGACCGTGCCCAGCACCGCCTGCGGGCTCTCACCCACCTGACGCTCACCATCCCCGAATTCCAACTGAATTAACCGAGGTTGATCATGACATCGCGACGTGACTTTCTCAAAACCTCTTCGTTGCTCGGATTCAGCACCACGGTCCCGACCTTCCTCGGGAACACCGCCCTCGCCGCACCCACCAGCGACAAAGCGAAGGCAAAGGATACCATCCTGGTCGTGGTCCAGCTCACGGGTGGAAACGACGGCCTGAACACCGTGATCCCGTACAAGAACGAACTCTATTACAAGTATCGCCCGACCATCAAGATTGCCAAAGATAAGGTCTTCTCGATCGGATCCGACATCGGCTTGCATCCTTCGGCAGCGCCTCTCGGTCGGTTGCTCAATGATCAGCACGCCGCCTGCATCGTGCACGGCGTCGGTTATCCCAATCCGGATCAATCGCACTTTCGCAGCATGGATATCTGGCATGCGGCAAGTACCGCGAAGGATCTGACGGAAGGCTGGCTCGGAAAAGCACTGAAGGCGAAACCGCTGCCCTCGTTTCATCTCGCGGCGGATAATGAGGCGGCACCGCTGGCGCTGACGGGTGCGCCCGCACGAGTCCCCACGATCAGCAATCTCGAGGATTTCCAGCTGAAACTCGGCGGGGTCAACCGGTCCGAAAAAGGCCAGCAGAAGAACGTTATTGAAGCGGTCGCCAAAGGATCGATGGCCGAACCGTCCAAACCAGGCCTGCTGGATTTCGTCCGCCGAACGGCCGTGAACACCTACGAAAGCACCAACCGAATCAAGTCGATCGGAGCGAAATACGAACCCAAAGTTCCCTACCCAACCAGCGGATTCGCCAACCGGCTCAAACTGGCTGCTCAACTTATCGATGCCGGAATCGGCGCCCGAATCTTCTACCTCTCGATGGATGGCTTTGATACACACTCCGGTCAGGGTGGTGAAACCGGTTCGCACGCCAATCTGCTCGCGACGCTCACGGGCGGTCTTTCGGCTTTCTATCGCGATCTTGCCGAACGCGGTCATGGTGATCGCGTGTGCATCATGACCTTTTCAGAATTCGGCCGGAGGGCCAAGGAGAACGGCAGTAACGGCACGGATCACGGAAGCGGAGCGCCCATGTTCCTTGTGGGTGGGAAGGTTAAGGCGGGGACGGTGGGAACGCACCCGAGCCTCGAGAAAATTCCGGACGGCAATCTGGTTCACTCCATTGATTTCCGCCAAGTCTACGCTTCGATCCTCGATCACTGGCTGGGCATCGACCACAAACCGATTCTGGGTCAGTCCTTCAAACCGGTTGAGGTCTTCAAGAGTTAGATCGTATTCGAATTGATTTCACGCAGATTGCAGCGAGCTTGCGACCATCCGGAGCGCTTCGCGGAGCTCCCGGTCATCGCGCGGCCGGTCGTTCGGATTCTTGGCAAGCATCCACAGGCACAGGTCGCTTGCGCGTTCCGGAATCTCGCCATCGAGTTCGCGCGGCGGCCTGACTGCCGCTGTGAAATGCTGCATGATCATCTGCATGCGGTTTCGGGCGTCGAACGGCAAACGGCCCGTGAGCATCTCATAAAGAGTGACCCCCAGCGAATAGATATCCGCCCGCAGATCCACGCTTCCTGCTTCCCGTGCCTGTTCGGGCGCGAGATACGCCGCGGTCCCGGCCAGTTCCTTCCGATTCGCAACATCCGCCAGCGACAGCGCATCGAATTTCGCGACGCCGAAATCGATCAGCTTGGCCGTACCATTCACATTGATGATCACGTTGTCGGGCTTGAGATCGCGGTGCACGATCCCGGCTTTCCAGACGGCGGAAAGCCCATCAACCACTTGTTCCAGAAGATACAGCGCCCAATTGGCCGGAAACGGTCCTCCTTCGCGAATCATCGCACCGAGCGGGCGGCCTTCGACAAATTCGAGCACGAGATACGGCCATCGCTTGTCATGACCGAAATCGATGAGCCGGACGACACGCGGATGGCGGACACGCGAAAGAACCGCGGTCTCGGTCCGCAATTGCTTCAGGGCCGCTTCCCGGTCCCGGACGTTAGTCCAGTTGACGATCTTGATCGCCACAGGCATCTGTTTCACTTCATCCCATGCCCGGAACACAAAGCAGGATACGCCCTGCCCCAGCGGCCGCTGCAGAAAATACCGATCGATCCGATCGCCCGGCTTCGGGATCAGCGTGTCGAATTCGGCGTTCGCGAACGGATCCGCCATCGAACCCGTTGGCTGGTTGCCGTTCGAATCGGTCTCGTGTTCAAGTTCGCTCATGGGTTCAGAAAAGAATTCGATATCGGCCCGAACATCATCTGATCATACACCATAGATCGGGAAAAATTTCCCGCGAAGATGATCGAGAAACGGCATGACTTCGAGTTGTCGGCCAGTCACCTTCTCGCACAGTTGAGGCGCACGATGGTGCCGACCGTGCTGATGAATGTTCCGGATCAGCCATTCTCGCAGATCATCGAACCGGCCAAGTGCGAGATCGTCGTCGAGCGAAGGCAGTTCCTGACGGGCACTCTTGAGGAACTGAGACGCATAGAGATTTCCGAGTGTATAGGTCGGGAAGTAGCCGATCCCGCCAAAACTCCAGTGAATATCCTGCAGGCATCCCTCGCGATCCGATGGCGGAACCAGATCGAAGAGTCTCCGGAAACGCTCGTTCCAGGCTGTCGGGAGATCGCTGACCGGCAGATCGCCGCTCACGAGCGCCTGCTCCAGTTCAAAGCGCAGGACAATGTGCAGATTGTAGGTCGCTTCATCCGACTCCACGCGGATGAACGACGGACGGACTTCGTTGATCGCGAAGACCCAGTCATCGAGGCCGATATCGTTCGTGTTGGCAAACGTCTGGCGGAGTCGCGGGAAGAAGTGCTGCCAGAACTCATGACTGCGACCGATGAGGTTTTCCCAGAATCGAGACTGCGATTCGTGGATACCCAGCGAACAGGCTTGCGCGGCGGGTTCCCCAAATCGTTTGCCAGGGAGATTCTGTTCGTAGATCCCATGCCCCGCTTCGTGGAGGACGCCGAAAAACGCTTCATGAAACGCCTTGGGGTTGTAGCGTGTCGTGATTCGGCAATCGCCCGGCCCGAATCCGGAGCAGAAGGGGTGGGTTGTGGTATCGAGTCGGCCAGACCGGAAATCGAAGCCGATGGCGGCGGCGGCTGTCTCAGCGAAGAGTCGCTGGCGATCCACGGGATAATCGCGTTCGAGGATCGAACGATCAGGTTTTCTGGCGGCTTCACGGAGCGTGCGAAGGATCGGCACCAGTCCTTCGGAGAGTTGCGAGAAAAGCTTGGTGATTTCCGTCGTCGTCGCACCCGGTTCGTATTCATCCAGCAACGCATCGTAGGGATGTTCGTGCCAACCCACCGCAGCCGCTTCTTCTCGTTTCAACTGGACGATGGTCTCGAGATGGGGCCGGAACAATTCAAATCGCGATTGCGCACGGGCCTCGATCCACGCCTCATTGGCAATCGCTGAGACACGCGCGACCTCCTCGACCAGTCGTGGCGGGGTTTTCATCGCCCGGTCGAACGAATGACGCAACTCCCGCAGATTGGCCGCCTCGAACGAGTCCGGCGCGACGGACTGATGTTCCGCTTCGATGATCAGATCACGAATCGCGGGGTCGGTTGCTTCCTTATGGGCCATGCGCGCGAGCAATGCCAGCTGTTCTCCGCGGAACTCCGTTCCCGCTTTGGGCATCTGGGTTTGTTGATCCCAGTGCAGGACGGACGAACAGGAATGCAGAAGTGCGACCGTGCGCGACCGTTTCATCAATTCGGAATAGGGCGTCTGTGTTTTCATGATGTCAATCTACACGGTGGGATGAACAAATAAAAAGAGGCCCGGCAATCCGGACCTCTCAAACAGGAATCGGCGTTCCTTACTTTTCCTTCTTCGTTTCAGGTTTGAAGGGGTTCCCGCTTGCGGGAGTGCCCTTCAGTTCCACCTCTTCGGTCTTGGGCCCGTCCACTTGTGGAGCGTGCTGATTCAGATCCGTGATCTTCTCTCCACCAGCGCGAGTCGCGAGGGCTTTGAAAATGGCAGGATCGATCGTATCCGGAACGAATCGCACCGAACCGTCACCCATGAGGATGTGTGTTCCGCGCTTCTTGCTCAGCGGATCGACGAAATCTTCCACCGGATTGGCAAGCGCTTCATTGATCCCCTGCACGGTGGAACCGCCACCCGCGATCCAGGGGCGGGAATGCGTCGGCGGAACCTGAATCATGTAAATGGTGTTTGACATTCCATCCGTCACTTCATTCGGTTTGGAACCCCAGTCGTATCCGGTCATACCGACTTTCTTCGCCATGATCGGATCGTTCGGATCGTAACGGGCGGAATCCAATCCCAGACCCGAGACTGCGACATAATTCGTCCCACCGAAGGATCGACCTTCGCCAAGCGGATGCGTTGCACGCCACGAGGACTGCGGATAATGGGGAACCAGAAACTCCGGAACCCAGGTTCCAGCCGCTACTTCATTTTCCTTGGCGTACCAGGGGAATCGCTTCTCCTGAATCGTTTGTCGCAGTCCTCCGCGACCAAGGAACGGGAGAAGGTCGGCCATGAAGCTGACACGATGATCGGGCGGATACGGCAATCCGAATCGTTCGATGTCGGCCGCACGCGCCATGGTGGACGGCGGTACCATCTGCTTTTCTTCGATCAGCTTCTTCAGAGGAATCGAGAGATCGACTTGTCGCGTTGCTCCCGAAAGAACGGACATTCGACCTTTGAACTGCGTGCCCGTCGATGCGATACCCGGCTCGATAATCTTTGTGTAGGCTTCGTTCGACCACAGGATTTGTGTGCTCACCGTAACGAAGATATCCGAAATATCCATTTCGATGAACGAAGTTTTGTCGTTGCGGGTCGGCATTGGGTTGGGGTTATACCCACCTTCAGCACCTCCATCAGGGGACCCGCCACCGGGCGACAGTCCCCCTGGGGGCGCTATTCCGCCACGGCCACCCGGCCCGGGCGTACCACCGGTGCCGGGTGCAGCGGAGCCTACGGTCGCGCCTCCGGGAGCGCCCGGGCCCGTTGCAGTCGCGATCCCCTCATCACCAAATGTGCCACCGCCGCTGCCCGGGAATCCCTGCGAACCCGCTGCTCCATTGTTGTAAGCAATTTGAGTACCCAGCGGGCGGGAAAGCGTGGAAGCCAGAATTCGCAGTACGCCATCGAGACGTTCGGTGGCTGTTGTCTTCGCATCTTCGGCGGATACGAATTCAAACACCACTTCGGCGTTGAACTTTTCCTTATCGAGATTCTTGAGTGCAGCACCAATGATCTGGGCATGTTCGACAAGAACACCGATCACAAGTCCAGCGACTGCGGAAACGGACTGATAGTCACGGTTGTAAACACGCTTGTCGAGAATGTCTGCATACAGTGCGGTCGGCGGGTTCTTTTCGTCTTCTTCGAGGCGGTTGATCATGCGCTTGAGTTCCGGCTTGATGGTCCGGAAGTTCGGGAGCGAAGTAAACAGACGCGGAGGTGCTTTCGTGGGCGCTGCCGGCGCTCCGCCTCCGATTCCGCCCTCTTCAGTTCCTCCCGGCAATCCCGGTCCACCACGAGGCTGGCTACCCGGCGCACTCGGAGAGCGTCCACCCATAGGTGCGACTTCACCCGGCGATCCGGGCCCGGGTGAACCCGGTGAACCGGGAGATCCGGGTGAACCTTCGCCCATCGGTGCCATGGGCGCTGGCGGCGCGGCACGCGGAGTCAGTTGCGAGAGGAACGGCGGATATCCGTTTTCGCCGAGTTCATCGAGGAACGATTCCAGCCAGTTCGTCTCAGAGATGATCACCGTCTGGCTGTCGTAAACACAGATCGCGAGATCTTTATCAATCCAGCGTTTTTTGTCTTCTTCGTTGATCGGCAGTCCGGTCTGACTCATCAGCGATTCCGTGTTCATGGTCTTGCTGATCGCAGTCAGAAACGGATTCGTATTCGGCTTGATGATGGCGTAGGGGCGGCCCTTGATCGGCGAGAGTTTTCCGGTCTCGAGTTTCATCTTGCCGTAGAGGTTGTTGAGAGACTGGACGGGAACCTTGGTCCGGATGACGGTAAACGGTTCGCGATCCGCACCGACGAGGCCCATGACGATCTGCGAGATATCCGAGGCGCTAAAGTGCATCGAATTCCGGAAGAAGTCCAGCGTCTTGCGATCGAACATCGCCGTATAGAAAGGCGTCTTCTGCAGGCGAGTCATGTCGATGTGCAGTACCGCTTGTGTCTTACTGGGCAGAAGATTCGTCGGATCCTTCATCTGGCCGGCAGGTACGGGTACCGACACATCAACTTTCGGAGCGGTGTTCTGCGTGCCCGGATTCAACCCGCTGGGCGGAGCGATCCCGACTGGCGGAGCGATGCCGACGGGTTCGGTACCCGGCATCGGGTTCATCGGATCCACCATCGGGCTCACTTGAGCATTTGGATCCGGTGTTGGCGTCGGTGTTGGTGTCGGCTGCGCGATCGGCCGCTGAACGACCGGGGGTTTCGGCTTCTCATCTTCACCCATGAAGAGGAAGTACCCCACGGCAGCGAGCAACACCAGCGCCGCGATCCCCGCGCCGGCACCAATCAGCACTTTGGAGTTGCCGTTCTTTTTCTTCTTCGTGACCGGCGCTTCCGAAGTGTCGGAATCATCGTTGTCCGACGCTTTCGGGTCAGGAACCTTGAAGCGGTACTTGCATTTGCTACAGTCGACTTTCTTGCCGATCAGGCTTTCGCTCTTGATCAGCACGTCCGCCTCGCAACTGGGGCACGGAACGGTAAAGCTTTTGGCCATCGGGTCACTCCCGGCGAACGCATCTGCCGACAAAAGAATGAAATGGGTGGACGAGCCTCCACTCATGGCTCATCATATCCGGGAGTCGCGGAGTTGGGCAAAGCCAATTTCCGCGAAACTCCCCAGTTGTTACGGAATTGTGACCACTCCTGTTGGAGCGAATCGAGCGGTCACAACGGTTTTCCGGTCAATCCCGCAGCTTCATCGAAACGTACTTGGTCTCCAGATAGGCTTCGAGCCCCTCGTGAGCGCACTCGCGGCCCAATCCGGATTCCTTCATTCCGCCAAACGGACATTGCGGCGCCGCCGGAACCGGATCGTTGATCCCGATGATCCCCGCCTCGATCCCCTCCGCCATCTTCATCGCAACGCTCAAATCGTTCGTAAACACATACGCCGCCAACCCGTACCGCGTGTTATTGGCCGCCGCGATCACCTCGTCGATCTTCGAGAAATCCAGAATCGGCATCACCGGCGCGAACGGTTCCTCGCTCAGAATCTTGCAATTCGCATTCAGTCCCTTCAGCACCGTCGGCTCGAAGAAATAGCCCTTGCTGAACTGCGAAGACTTCTGCCCACCCGTAAGAACCTGAGCGCCTTGAGTGCGGGCATCGCCGATCAGATCCATCGTGCCGTCCATCGCCTTCTTCTCGAACATCGGCCCGATCACCGTGTCCGCATCCAGGCCGTTCCCCAGCTTCAGCTTCTTCGCCTCCTCCACCGCCACTTCCGTGAACCGCTTCTCGATATCCTTGTGCACGAAGAAGCGGCTCGGGCTGATGCACACCTGCCCGTTATTCCGGAACTTGCCGATCACCGCCGCCTTCGCCACCACCTCAGGATCCGCATCCGGGAAAACGATGAACGGGGCGTGACCGCCCAACTCCAAGCTCAGTCGCTTCACCTGATCCGCCGCCTGACGCATCAACCGTTTGCCCACGTCGGTCGAACCCGTGAAGCTGATCTTCCGCACGCGCATATCGGCCATGAAGGCGTCCGAGATCTCGCTGGCGCTGCCGATGATCAGGTTCGCACACCCCGGCGGAAGTCCCGCATCCTGAAGGCACTCGAAAAGGCCGATGAGCGAAAGCGGAGTCTGACTCGCTGGCTTCGCCACCACCGTGCACCCCACCGCCAGCGCCGGCGCGATCTTCCGCGCCTGCAGCATCATCGGGAAGTTCCACGGCCCGATGCTCCCCACCACGCCAACCGGATGCTTCAGCACCAGATGCCGCTTGCCCGGCACGCTGTTCGGGATCACCTGCCCGTAAGCGCGTTTGCCTTCCTCCGCGAACCACTCGAACGTATCCGCCGTCGCATTCACCTCCGCCTTCGCTTCCACAACCGGCTTGCCCTGCTCCATCGTCATCGTGCGGGCCAGACCGTCCGCTCGCTCGCGAATCAGATCCGCCGTCTTCTTCAAAATCTTCGCACGATCATACGCCGTCAGCTTCATCCACGCGGGCATCGCATTCGCCGCCGAATCGATCGCCGCCTGAATATCCGCTTTCGTACCCGATGAAACCTCAGCGATCGTCTCTTCCGTCGCCGGATTCTCAACAGCAAGCGTCTTCCCGCCCGATCCGTGCTTCCACTCGCCGTTCAGGAACAGCTGACGATTCTTCACCGCAATGCTCGACATAACAAATCCTCTCAGGTGATGAGGGTATCGTATGCAAAAACCGTGTGCCTGTTGCGGGAACAGACACACGGTTCGATGAGAAAAACGCGTTTGCGATTATTGAATGCAATAGAGGCTATCGACACCGCGGATGATCAGCGAACCATTCGCGACCGCCGGCGTGGACCAGTAAACATCCCGGCCGAGCGTATTCGTGCCGATCGGTTCGAACTTCGGACCCGCCTTGATCACGTGCGTCGTGCCTTTCGCATCGATGCAGAAAATCTTGCCATCATACGCCCACGGCGACGCCCAGAACGCATCCGCACCCGAAAGCCGCTCCTTCGAATACGCCGCCTCGCCAGTCTTCGCATTGAAGCACGAGACCTGACCGCCCTGCCGCTCGAACGTGTACACATAGCCATCGTAAATGAGTGGCGAGGCCGCACCCGGCGCCGCTCGCGGAACCGACCACGCGATCCCCGCATTCGAAGTCTCGCCCGATTTCAGGCTGATGTCGCCCGTCGCACCCGCCTTGATGGCAAACAGCGTACCCACGCCGCTCGGTCCGCCTCCGCCACCGGGACGACCACCACCCGGACGGCCACCGCCACCCGCACCCGTCCCGAAATACAGCCGTTCCTCATCACCCACCGGAGACGCATTCGCCTGCCCACCACCAATGCTCATCTCCCAGATCAGCTTGCCATCCGCAGGGTTGTAACCACGGATCTTCTGACTTCCGCCCACGACCAGATCGGTCCGCTCCTTGGTTTTCCAGATGTACGGCGTGGACCAGGCCGATTTTTCGTCTCGAGTGATTCTCCACTTCTCGTCGCCGGTTTTGGCATCAAGTGCGGCGAGGAACGATTTCGATTCGTTATCGCACTGAATGTACAGCGTGCCGTCGTGCAGGTACGGCGAACTGGAGGTTCCCCATCCATTCATGATCGGGAAAGCGCCGAGATCCTTCTTCCAAAGTTCCTTGCCTTCGAGATCGTAGGCGATGACGGTTCCGCTCGAACCAAAATAAGCGAACACGCGTTCGCCATCCGACACTGGCGTTTCGCTCGCGAAGGTATTGCTGGAGTGCGTGCCGTACTTCGGCTTCCCTTCGGAAGCGGTCTTCGCCCAGAGTTCCTTGCCGGTCTTGCGATCGATGCAGACCACTTTCCAGGTGTACACCTTATCCGGCCCCGCACCGCGACCGCCGTATCCGCCAGCACCACCCGGTGGTCGACCGCCCTGCGGCCGCGTTCCTCCGCCACCCGCCGGCGGACGTCCGCCGCCGAATCCGCCACGGCTCCCGGGCTTCGGCTGACCATCCGCAATCGCCGTCGTCACGAACACCTTGTCGCCGACCACGATCGGGCACGACCACCCCACACCCGGCACCGAAATCTTCCACGCGACATTCTTATCGGCCGACCATTCAACCGGTAATTTCGCTTCAGTGCTCACGCCGTTCGCAAGCGGTCCCCGAAACTGAGGCCAGTCTTCCGCTTGCGCAGAGATCACGGGAATCGAGCAAATGGCAGCAGCTAGATATCTGCGGAAACTCATCAGGGATCCTCCGGGGGCGACGATGACCCAAACGGCGACATTGTCCGGTTCAAGACATGAAGAGCCCATGAAAAAGCAAAAAACCTGCCCGTTTCAGGCAGGTTCTCAATTCAACAAGAAAACATCAGTCGTCTTTCTTGGCTTTCTTCTTCAAGACAAAAGAATTGCAAGACTCATCATCGAATTTCTTGGGCCGGGCGCCGTCCATGGGTTCATAGCACAGTTTCAGTTCATCACCCTTCAGTTCCACGATCCCCTTGGCTTTCGATCCCTTGAGGCCGTCGATGGCGGATTCGGTGATTTCCATATCAATGCTGACGGGGGTCGTCTTGGCGTCGATGGTGTACGAGAAGACAAAAAGATCCTTGCCGTCTTCTTTGAGCGTGATCTTATCTTTCGTGATCGTGTAATTCCCTTTCTTGCCATCGTCGGAGATCTCTTTCCCCATCTTCTTTCCGCCGGTGATGTTCCATTCGCCGAGCATTTTGCTGGCGTCGAATTTTGCTTCTTCCTTCTTTTTGTCCTGTGCCAGTGTCGGAAGCACAACCGCCGTCAGGAGTAACAACGCCAGCGCACGAATGGCAAACATGAGAGCCTCGCTTTTTTGATCGACATGAGCGACCACCGGATGACAATCCGGTTCAGAAAGTCGCTCAGTATGCTATACAGGACGGGGAAACAATGGACAGGTGTTCAACAAAAAAACATCGAATCGACATGTTTTGGAGTCACGGAGACCGGAACTCACACACCTGAACGGTGCGAATCGAGTCAACCCGATGATTAGCGATACACTTCCAGCGGGGGCTGACGTCGAGCCGTTCGTGGTTCAGTAGGGTGACGCGGATCTTGCGAAGTACAACACAATTATCACAGCCAACAATTTACTGATTCAGCTATAGTTATGCGAAAGGGTTGACGTAAATGTCAAAAATCTTATTTGCATCAACTGCATAATGATGCTTGTTCTTTACGAGACCCCACTGAGCAAGCCATTTATTCGTATCTAATTCATGTACATTGCCTTGCCCGTTACCTGTTGCGATGATAATGTCCCGGACATCTTTATCACATTCATTAAAAAAATTCAATCTACGAACATTGTCGGAAGCGAAGCCAAATCCAAATACGATAACTCTATCTGCTTCATGTAATAGTTTGGAAGCCAGCTGAAATTCTGGAGTACTCTCTTCAATTTCTGAAATGATCTTGATGTCTTGGCCTCGCTCCCACACTGAAGTCTTGTCTCCATAGTTCCACTTTGGGTACTCACCCAATGTACCATGGACATGTACAATTGGAATCGATTCCGTCAGTACTTTCCATGCCTCTTCAGTTGGAATTCCAAATCGATTTTCAATATATTTATGAAGTCTAAAATCTATCGACCTGTCGTAATTGAACGTAACAATTGACAAATTATTGTTTTTCAAATTTTTGGGGTCTTCCACATGAATCGCCCTTACGAGACGGTCATACCAACCGCCATTCTGCGTTATTCCCCATAGTTCTTCATGTTGAGAAAGTTTCCAGCAAATTAGAAATTTTCCAGTCTTGATGAACTCCCGGTGACGTTCAAGGAACGCATCTGGAGAAGTCCATCCGCCATATGCCATTTTGTCATAGAAGGCTGATAAGTCTTCTCCACCACGCTTGAAATCCTCTGGGAGTTCGTCAGTTTCTTTATTCTTCTGCCCGAATAATTCAAAAAGTATACCTTTTCGTAATTCGTCTCCGAGAGGAAAACCAAGATGCTTGCTAGCGCCTGCGCCAAGCAGAAGACAAGTTCTTCTCTTCAGCATCGATACTCCTTAGATCGAGTCACGTGAACCGCTATCCTGAGAATATCAAACCTTGATGTTGAACACCTATACCTATTCGCGGATATCTTCCACATTGGACTGCGTCTCCGCGATGTGGGCGGCGAATTCCTCGGCGTTGAAAACGCCCTTGCTGATCAGCAACCGAACGAGCAATCCGAGTCGGAGGCGGAGTTCGGCATTCTCGGCGAGCAGCTCACGAATGTTCACGCCTTTTGAGGCACGCTCCGATTGGATTTGATTGACCTGTTCGTGAACCTCTCGAAGTTGTCGATCCTGACCGGTGTTCCAAAGCAGATCGATGACGTCCATGGGAATTCCCCTGTTCGAAAATGCCGAAATTAGCGGGAGTCGAGCGGGCAGTGCCGGCTGGAGCGGGCACAAACATAGGCGGTTTCGAAAAGCGCCACCGCGAATCCGGCCCCGCCCAGCAAGACGCCGAACAGCCGCAGGTACGATTCGCTTTGTGCGCCCTTCCGGTCCTCTTCCAGCACCCACTCTTCACGCTGCTCAAAAGGGATCGTTTGAAGTTGCCGCTCGCGCTGGCGGGCCTCGCGTTCGACGGCGGCGGCGGAAGGAATGAATTGAATCGCGATGCCGCCAAGGAACATCCAGGAGGCGAGCATCAGTCGGAGATAGCTGTAGACCATTCGCATGATTCAGCTCTCACATTTTGCCGAACCGTTGCCGTTGCCGCTCCCGACCCACTCAACCCATGGTACGGCCTGGTTCAGTCGCTGAGCAAGAAAATACCAGCACGAAGACGAAACTAAACAAGTTTTCACTTCTCAGCTGAGGCGCAACCGAATGAATTTTTATACATCATTTCTTCAAACGTTTTCAGCAATGACCACGAGACAGTTGGTTCTTGGGATTTGTCATCGTCCCAAGATTTCTTCCGCCAGATGAAATATAGCTTTATTTTACACGATGTGAACAAATAAACATGTTATCTGCTGGTCGATTCGGAATTCGCCAAGTGTATGAGTGGTTCCAAGAACTGGACAAAATTGACGTAAGTGCTTATCGGGCATAGGCGCTTCCGAAATTTTGGAACGGTTCCAGGTTAGGGTGTGGCAGTGCCGGTGGAAAGACGAGTCAGAGTTTGAACGACTCCGCCACGAGCGAGCGCAACGCAGTGGCGGCGAATTGGCAAGCGGAACCGGAGGGATTTCGCGTTCTCACGAGGATCAGGCTTTGCAGCGGATGACCGCGCGGGCCGCGCTGCCGCAGAGATCCGTGAAGACGTTTTCGCTTGGGAGCAGCAGCTTGGCGACGAGGGCGGTCCAGCCGGTCTGGTGGCTGGCGCCGAGGCCCATGCCGGTATCGCCGTGGAAGTATTCGTAGAACGGCACGTGATCGCGGAAGTTCGGATCGGTCTGATGCTGTTCGTACCAGCCGTTGACGGCGCGGCGGCCGTGGGCATCTTTCAAGAAGATGCTGGTGAGACGCGACGAGATTTCCTTGGCGACGTCGAGGATGGTCATATTATTGCCGGAACCCGTGGGGCATTCGACCAGGAATTCCTCGCCGTAATAGTGATGGAATTTGTGGAGGCTCTCGACGAGCAGGTAATTCATGGGGAACCAGATCGGCCCGCGCCAGTTGGAGTTGCCTCCGAAGGCGGGGATGGTGGATTCGGCGGGCTGGTAATCGACGGTGAGGACTTCGCCGCCGACTTCGAAGGTGAACGGGCGGCCTTTGTGGGCTTTGGAGAGCGAGCGGATGCCGAAGTCGGAGAGGAATTCGTTTTCGTCGAGGAGGCGGCGGAAGAGCTTTTTCATGCGATGGCCGCGGAGCAGCGAGAGGAGCCGGCGTTCGCCGCGACCGCCTTCGTACCAGCGCGAGACGAGCTGCGAGAGGTCGGGGCGGTTTTCGAGGATCCAGCGCATGCGGCGTGCGAAGTTGGGAACGCGGGCGAGCAGTTCGGGTTCGAGGACTTCGACCGCGAAGAGCGGGATGAGGCCGACCATGGAGCGGACGCGAAGCGGTTCGATGCGGCCGTCGGGCAGGTTGAGTTCGTCGTAGTAGAACTGATCTTGTTCATCCCAGAGACCGATCCCCTTGCCGGCCATATCGGTCATGGCACGGGCGATGCCGAGGAAGTGCTCGAAGAACTTGATGGCGACATCTTCGTAGACGGGATTGTGCAGCGCCAGCTCGAGGGCGATGCGCATGAGATTGAGGCTATACATCGCCATCCAGCCGGTGGCATCCGCCTGGATGATGTGCCCGCCCATCGGCAGTGGGCGGCTGCGATCGAACACGCCGATGTTGTCGAGGCCGAGGAACCCCCCCTGGAAGACGTTGCGGCCGTTGGCGTCTTTGCGATTGACCCACCAGTTGAAATTCAGCATCAGCTTGTGGAAGCAACGCTCAAGGAACGGGATATCACCCGCATCTCCGCGTTGCTCGCGATCGATTTGGAAGACGCGCCAGCTGGCCCAGGCATGCACCGGCGGATTGGCGTCGCCGAAGTTCCACTCGTAAGCGGGGAGTTGGCCGTTCGGGTGCATGTAGCATTCGCGAAGGAAGAGCAGCAGTTGGTCCTTGGCGAAAGCGGGGTCGATGGTGGCAAAGGGAATGGTGTGGAAGGCGAGATCCCACGAGGCATACCAAGGGTATTCCCATTTGTCCGGCATGGAAATGATGTCGGAGTTCTTGAGGTGTTCCCAGTCGACGTTTCGCCCGCGGTCTTCTTCGGAGTTGTTTCGTTTACGCTCAGGAGGCGGAGGTGGATAGGCGGGATCGCCGTGAAGCCATTGCCAGACGTCGTAGCAGAAGAATTGCTTGGTCCAGATGAGCCCCGCCATCGCCTGACGGTGGACAAGTCGCGCATCGGCATCCGTCATTCCGTCTTGGGCAACGGCGTAGAACTCATCCGCTTCTGCAATTCGCTTTTCAAAGACGGAATCAAAATCTTCGAATGCGGGCTGCGTGTCTTCGGTGGGATGGCGCAAGCGTAATTGAATGGTGACATGATCGCCGGGTGGTACCGTGAGCCGATAGACCGCAGCGGACTTGGTCCCACTCCGCTCCGGATTGATCGCAGAAGGATCATTATGAATGACATAATCGTGGAACGCATCCTTGGTGTATCCGGTTTGCTCCACACCGTAGAGCGCACAACGGTTGGTATCGTTGTCGGTGAAAATGAGTTCGGGCGAACCGTCGAAGTGGCAAACGTATTCGTCCCAGTCATAGTGGAATAAGCGAAGCGACTGCGGTGCGGTCTCGCTAATCACAGGACGGATCGAATCTTTGGTCCAGGACCATGTGTTCCGAAACCAGAGTTGAGGAAGAACAGTGAGGCTGGCGGCGTGTGAACCTCGGTTCACGATCGTTATCCGCATCAGCAGATCGGTTGGGGAATCTTTGGCATATTCGACAAACACATCGAAATACCGATTGTCATGAAACAACCCGGTATCGAGCAGTTCGAACTCCGCCTCATGCCGTGATCGACGTTTGTTTTCGCTGGTTAACCATCGATACGGATACTCTTCGTGCGGGTACTTATAGAGGTATTTCAGGTAGCTGTGTGTGGGAGTGGCATCGAGGTGATAATAAAGTTCTTTAACATCTTCACCGTGATTCCCTTTCTCGTTGGGAATTCCAAAGAGTCTCTCTTTGAGGATCGGGTCTTTTCCATTCCAGAGCGCGAGCGCAAGGCAGAGCCGTTGTCCGGCGTCACTGACTCCCGCCAAACCATCCTCGCCCCAACGATAGGCTCGCAGATGAGACATTTCGAACGGAAAATGATCCCATGCATTTCCATCCGGACTGTAATCCTCCCGAACCGTACCCCACTGCCGATCGGATAGGTAAGGACCCCAGTTCCGCCAGGAAGCCGAACCTTCGTTGGCTTCCTGAAGACGGTGATGTTCAGCAGTCGATGCGGTCGATGCGCTCACGATTGACTCCCCATTCAGCCATTTAGACTGACAATACCGCTTCTTGTGTCAATCAGCATCCCCGCATCAGTCGATTTTTTGTACAAAGGTATTCCTCTGGACATTACGTTCGAACCGTCGAAACAAAACTGGGATGTGTACCGTTCGACGATTTCCGTTTTTCAATTGCAGCGAATTCGGTTAAGATGAGACCAACGCGAAGGAGAATGCAATATGAATCTGGGTTACTCACCCTCTCAAGGTTCTCGCCGAACAATTGTGCTGGTGTCCGCCGCCTTGTCGTTATTGGGCTTGGCGACGGCTTTTTTTCTGATGAAACCGGTCCCTGCCGGTGCCGAGAATCCTCCAAAAAAAGTCAAACTTCCTGAAAAACGTCCCGATGCTCCCGAACTGAATGGCGGAATTGCCTGGCTGAACAGTTCGGGACCGATCAAAATGGCGGACCTGAAAGGCAAAGTGGTGCTGCTCGATTTCTGGACTTTGTGCTGCATCAATTGCATTCACATCATGCCGGACCTGGCCAAACTGGAAAAAAAATACCCTAATGAATTGGTAGTGATTGGAGTTCATTCCGCAAAGTTCGACAATGAAAAGGATACCCGGTCGATACGAAAAGCGGTCCTGCGATATGAGATTGCGCACCCGGTTGTCAACGATGCCAATCATGCGATATGGGATAATTATGAGATCAGTTCCTGGCCGTCGATGGCGGTCATCGATGCGGAAGGGAAATATGTCGGCCAACTCTCCGGTGAAGGAAATTATGAAATACTCGATTCTGTGATCACAACGCTCATCGCAGAAGCGAAGGAAAAGAAAGTTTTAAATGAGAAGCCCATTCGATTCGATTTGGTACGCTACCGTGAAACTGGCGATACGCCTCTCTTCTTTCCTGGGAAAATCACAGCGGACGAAAAAAGCAATCGACTCTTCATTGCCGACAGTACACACCATCGAATCGTCGTCACTGATCTTGCGGGCAACAAAAAGGAAATCATAGGCAACGGAACACCGGGTTATAAAGACGGACCGTTCGCCGATACGCAATTTGACGATCCTCAAGGAATGGCGTACGAGAACGATGTACTCTATGTTGCCGATCGAAAAAACCATGTCATTCGTGTCCTTGATTTTAAGACGAAAACGAGTTCCACGATCGCAGGGATCGGAAAGCAGGATGGCGAGTTTGCGAATCGGGCACTCGACACTTTTGTCGATGCCAAAGCGAACGGATTGAATTCCCCATGGGATCTGCTGATCGTGGGGCGTCAAATGTTCATCGCCATGGCGGGGCATCATCAAATTTGGGTACTTGATATGGAAACCCGGAAGATGAAACCCTTTGCCGGCAACGGTCGGGAGCATATCAAGGACGGTCCCCTCTATGCATCCAGCTTTGCCCAGCCTTCAGGTCTCACACACGACGGTACACATCTTTACGTTGCTGACAGCGAAGGCAGTGCGATCCGAAAGCTGCCTTTGAATGGTGAGGGTCGAGTTACAACTTATATTGGTCGCCCCGGTGATCGAGGAGCGTTATTCTTTTTTGGGGATCGAGACGGCAAGCTCGAAGATGCACGCCTTCAACATGCGCTTTCCGTGCTCGCACACGATGGGAAGCTGATTATTGCTGATACTTACAACAGCAAAATCAAGGAACTCGATCCGACCGCAGGCACCTGTGTGACTCTACTGGGCGGTGAACCGGCAGATAGTTTCTTCGGCGGACCGGTCCTCAGTGAACCTGCCGGAATGTCGATCGCAGCCGGAAAGCTTTATGTGGCAGATACCAATGCCCATCGAATTCGGGTCGTTGATCTTAAATCACGCGTCATCAGCACTTTGAATTTGAAGGGAGTTGAACCGCCTCCTCCCCAGAAGGATTGGATTCCCACAGCCAATAACAAATAAAAATCGTAACCGTTCACCCGTTCAGCCTTGCGCTTGAGGTTGTGGGGTGTTATAAGCGAGGGCATGGAAACGCCGGAGTGTCCAGGGTGTCGCGTGTTGTTGGCTCGGGTTCGCGAACTCGAGGCCCAGGTGCTCGCGTTGCAGA
>JBGSJI010000149.1:0-75484 GCA_041742055.1 Limnoglobus sp.
AATAAACTCAAACGACTGTTGGCTTCTCCCCCGCGTTCCAAATCATCGATTTGTTCATCGGTCATCCCTTGCTCGTTCAAGCGAGTCCGAGCCATGTTTCGGAGCGCACTGCCACCGGACTCGCGAGTTGCCAACGAATTGGCGCGTAGTCGAATTTCGGATTTAATCGACGATAAATATTCGACTTGCGTCGAATACAAGCGAGGTGAGTAGATCAAGGCCAGGCGGTCACCTGCGCTGACCTCGAAACCCGTATAGTTCGCATGCAACTCCTCGATGCGACCGTCAACATAGGCCGATAATGTCTTCAGACGACTCTCATCGTAGTTCAATTCACCCACCGAACGCAGGACGCGATCCCCACTGTCGGCGATGACCGGTGCTGTTTGGATATTGAGGATTCGCCGGGTTTCCGAGTCGATGGATATTGAAATCCCATCTGATTTTTGCGCAGACGCCGCAGGAACCAACTCCATCGCGCATACCGGGCAACGTCCTGGTTCGGTCGTCGGTGCGACACACATCATGGGACAGATGTACATTGTCTCACTCGATTCGCTGCTCACGCTCTGAGCACTGCTAGAATCTTGTTCTTCCGTGATTAAAAATCCCGCTTGCTGAGCTAGGCCCAAGAATAAAAATACGAGCCCGACGCTGACTGCAAAAATTACGGGTTGAACAATCAACTTGAGCCACCATCTCCATTGGCCTCTGACCGGTACTAGGCCAGTTCTGCCAGCAACCGCTACGGACGACTCCCCAGGGATCAACGGGTTTTGTGAATCCTTAGTTCCTCCCGATGCAGATGCAGTTGAAGCGTCTTCATCGCCGGGGCGATCAAGAGATTGGGACGCCTGTGGCTTTCCCACGGGAGTGTGAACGTCGGGTAAATCGGAGTTATTATTAGAAAGCGATGTCATGGAGTCCGTCCAAAGCAAAAGAGAACTGTCGAACAGAAATCGATCCTCACGATCAACGAAACACTTCGAAAAATCGATTTGGAAAACGACGAGATAGCTCAGAGGATGCCGGCTAAAAGAAAGGGCGCAAGATCAGCGCGCGCACCGGCAGCGGAAGAAAGTTAAATCAGCCAACAACACAACGTGGCTTGGAAACGCACGCCGTAATGAAGAGCGGTATTCGACCGCGAAAGCGGTTTGAAAGTGGACTTGGATTGGGTTCCATTTAAACGAACACAATCGCGTGGCACCGAGCTGTAAATAACACGAACTGGGTCATCGACACCTCGACGCGATTCCGAAGTAACGGGAGGGGGTTGACTGACAACGCGACAACCACAAGTACAACCATGGTTATTCCCGTCTGATTCTCCACAGTCGTCACAACCACAAGCACTTTTACTTGATTTTGTGGCAGTAGGAACCGCGAGGTCGGAGCCATCCGTGGATGCCACAGGCTGCTTTGAACAACAACAGGCTACAATACGGTTTGCACAACATGACTTTGGAGCCGCTGCAGTACTTTTCGACACAACGAAAGCAGAATCGAGAACCTCGGCAACCCGATCCGTACAACAAGATTCCTGAATGTCGTCACTGTCGGCAGTTTCGGTCAACCGATTGACCGATCCGCAACACGTCCGATTTTGATCTTCCGGACTGAACGTAAATCCGACCAGTCCCGTCGGACAGCAAAACGCGGTTATCAATAGGGTATTGATAAACACCGCTGGGAAAAGCAAATTGTGATTTAAATGCGAAAACACAAATTGAACACCCGAAGGGAGAAACGTTCGAAAACCCGATCGCCAATGACACGCGACGATACTTTTAAATGATAGTCCCCGCCCCCGCGAGAGCAACCCCGATAAAAGGTGTCCGACACCTTTTTGGCTATTTAGGGAACTTTTTTGGTCGACCGCGTGGTCGCATGGTCGACTCTAAACCATGTTTGCGAGCTATCGATTCGGTCCAAGATTGGCTGCCGTAGGGCACGCCTCTTTTCATACTCCAATCAATTTGCTTTTGCTCTGGTTTTGTAAAGTCGATTTTCACGCGTTCAACCCAATTGGAATGTCTCGGGATGGGCCATGGCGAAAGCAATGCCTTTTCGGAACTTGAACCGTGACGCCAGCGGTAGAGGCTACAGTAAGGCCACTGATCTGGTTCTTTACAGAGTCCAGCAGCATAGGCGTTGCGTTCCACATAGCGACAGAGGGTCAAATAGTGCTCGTCAGCTTCTACAGGAAAAGATTTAAATCGTCCCTGGTAAAGATGCCCTAAGCCCACCATGTCATAGTGAGCATGGTACCGCTGAGTGTGAGTTAAACCGACCCATTGTCCAAATCGTCCCATCTCTCCATCCACGGAAGGACTGACCACCATATGCCAGTGGTTTGGCAGCAAACAGTAACTGAACAGTTTTAGATCGAATTTGTCGAGTGCTTCCTGAATTATGGCCTCAAAAGCTTCATAGTCGGAAGCCTTGTAAAAAATGGTTTCTCGCAGGTTAGCACGGTTAAGCATGTGATATATACCCCCCGCCTCATCGGCACGTTTCGGTCTCCCCATCTTTCATCTCCTTTCTCTAAACCACCACAAATACCCTAAACCCCCAAAAGGGTGTCGGACACCTTTTAGACCTCATTCCTGGCAGACACCTTTTAGATGAGGATGTCGTGGATAACTTTGCCGTGGACGTCTGTGAGGCGGAAGTCGCGGCCGGCGTAGCGGAAGGTCAGTTTCTCGTGGTCCAGCCCCAGTTGATGCAGAATCGTTGCGTGCAGATCGTGCATATGGACCTTGTCCTGCACCGCCATGTGCCCGAATTCGTCCGTCGCACCGAAGGCGGTGCCGGTCTTGAATCCGCCGCCCGTCAGCCACACCGTGAATCCGCCCGGATTGTGGTCGCGGCCGGTCCCGTTCTTCTCGGCGTACGGTGTGCGGCCGAACTCGCCACCCCACCACACAATCGTATCCTCGAGCAGTCCGCGGCGGCGGAGGTCTTCGATCAGCCCCGCGATCGGCTTATCGACCGCCTTCGCATGCTCGCCGTGCTTCGGCAGGTTCGAATGCTGATCCCAGGCCGGATTGGCGGAGTTGTCACCGTAGGTCACCTGCACGAACCGCACGCCGGATTCGCACAACCGCCGGGCCATCAGGCATTCGCGGCCGAAGTTGTCGGTCGGCTTTTCGCCGATGCCGTAAAGGGCCAGCGTTTCCTTGGATTCCTTGGAAATATCGAGCACGTCCGGTGCGTTCTGCTGGATGCGCCACGCCAGTTCGTAGGAATTGGCGACGGCTTCGAGTTCGGAATCGCCGGGCGTGCGCTTGAGCTGTTCCGCATGCAGATCGCGGAGCAGATCGAAGGGGGCGTTGGTCGCTCCGATGTTTCGCAGTGCGACATCGGACGCGGGTCCGCCCGCGCGGCCGAGGGGCGTGCCCTGATAGACGGCTGGGAGGAAGGCGGTGCCGTAGTTCCGCGCTCCTCCATTGCCGTTCGACGGCGCGATCGAGACGAATCCCGGCAGGTTTTCGTTCTCGGTGCCGAGTCCGTAGAGCACCCACGAGCCCATGCTGGGGCGGACGAAACTGGTGGACCCGCAGTGGAGGAAGAGCGTCGCGGGGCCGTGAGCGACGCCTTCCGTGTGCAGCGAGTGCACGAAGCCGAGGTGATCGATCTGCTTGTTGGTTTCGGGGAAGAGATCTGAGGCCCAGCGCCCGCTCTTGCCCTGCTGCGAGAATTTCCAGAGCGGCTTCATGACGCGGTGGTTGCTCGCGCGCATGCCGGTGTTCGCGAGAATCCGGGCATCGTCGAACGCCATCTGCTTGCCGTCGTCCGTGAAGAGCCGCGGTTTGTAATCGTAGGAATCGACGTGACTGACCCCGCCCTGCATGAAGAGGAAGATCACGCGTTTGGCTTTGGCGGGGAAGTGCGTGGTCTTGGCGGCGAGCGGGTTGTTGCGAGCGGCATCGGCGGTGGAGAGCCCGGCGAGCGCGAGCGCACCGAATCCGCATCCGGTGCGATTGAGCCATTCGCGGCGTGAGAGTGTCTGGAACACGGAGAGTCCTCAGTTGATGAATCGGAAATCGGCGGATGCGAAGATCGCATGCGCCACTTTGGTCCAGGCATCCTTCTGATCGGATCGATTCGACAGGAAACCGATCATGACGTTCTGTTCGCCGGCGGTCGGCGAACGGCCCAGCATCGAGACATAAAGATTCGCGATCCGTTCTTCGTTCGTCTTCAACGGTTGAGCCAGAAGCTTCTCGGCGGTTTTCTTCGCTCGCTCGGCGATGAACGGATTGTTCATCAGATAGAGCGCCTGCGGGGCGACGGTGCTCGAGTTGCGGACACCGGTCACGGTGCTGTGGTCCGCCGCATCGAAGACGTCCAGCAGTTCGGGCATGGCGTTGCGGAACTGGGGCAGGTAGACGCTGCGGCGCTTGGAGTCGGTCTTGAAGTTGTAATCGGCGGAGAGCGAGCCGGGGAACTCGGCGCCGCCCATGGTCTGGAGATCGAGTTCGCCCGAGATGCGGAGGATCGAATCGCGGATGGCATCACCGGTCATGCGCCGGCGATTGGCGTGGGAATAGAACCGGTTCTCGGGATCCTTTTCCTTTGCGCTGGCGGAAACGATCGAGGATTGCTGGTAGGTTTCGCTGAGTACGATCTGACGGATCAGTTTTTTGGTGGACCAGCCGTTCTTCACGAGTTGGCTGGCGAGGTAGTCAAGCAGTTCCGGGTCTGATGGCAGTTCGCCGGTGGTGCCGAAGTTGTCCGTGGTGCGGACGATCCCGGAGCCCATGAGCCAATGCCAGACGCGGTTGGCGTAGACGCGGGCCGTGAGCGGGTTGGCGGGGTCCGCGATCCAGTTCGCCAGTTCGAGCCGCCCGCTCTGGCCTTTGGGCATCGGCACGGACTTGGTGGCGATGACCTGCAGGAAGCCGCGGGGGACCAGTTCGCCCTGATTGTTGACGCTGCCGCGGATGTGGACTTTGGCATCCTCGATGACTTTCTCCTCGACAACCGAAATCACCATCGGCCGCCGCGATTGCGAATTCTGCAGTTGCTTGAGTTCGTCTTCGAGGGCCTTGAGCGTGTTGGGTTCCGCCTTCTTCGCGGCGGGCTTGGTGGTCGTCTTCTTTTCGTCCATCGTTTCGGGGAGGAAGACGATGGCGTCGGCGGTGACGTGTCCGCTGGTGTTTTCGTTGGAGATGATGACGTGGCTGAACCCGCCTTTTTCGAAGCGGAATTTGCCGAGGGATACGAAGCGGCCCTCGATGGCGGGTGCGGCCTTCATGTCGATCGTCAGTTCATTTTCGCCGTCGGCGCTGAAGACCGAGACGGGCACCTTGTTGGATCGCGAGGTGCCGGGCGAGTAGGCGAGGCGGAGTTCGTAGGTGCCGGGCGGGAGATTTTCGGGCTGGAAGGTCAGGGTTTTTTCACCTTTGCCCTCGTTTTTGTCGTGGAGGTAGCCGTCGCCGATGTAGCTGGCGGAGTGTGTGGAATGCATCCAGTCGCCGATCTTTTTGGCGGCGGCGTCATCGACGACGATTCCGGGCAGGGTGGCGACCGGAATGATCCCGGCGACTTTTTGCCCGGATTTTTTGGCCTTCATGGCTTTGATCTGAGTCTGCAGCGTGGCGATCTTCTTTTCCACTTCCTTGAACTTGGCGTCCTGTTCGGCATCGACCGGGAGCGGGACGTCGATCCACTTGGAGACGTTGGCGTGCTCGAGGGTTTTGGCGTTGCGCAGGATGCCGGCGAGTGCGTAGTAGTCTTTGGTGGGGATCGGATCGAACTTGTGATCGTGGCAGCGGGCGCAGGTGACGGTCTGGCCGAGGAAGCCTTTGGTGATGACGTCGAGCTGTTCATCAACGACGTCCATACGGAGCTGTTTCTTGTCCTGCTCTTCGAGATTCGTGTTCCCCAGCGCGAGGAAGGTGGTGGCGATGATCTGGCGGCGGCGTTCGTCGAGGTTAGCGGAGGTCATGAGGTCGCCGGCGATCTGTTCGCGGATCATCTGGTCGAAGGGGATATCGGCGTTGAACGACTGGATGACATAATCGCGGTAGCGCCACGCCTCCGGGAGTACGAAGCCGCGGAGCGTGACCGATTCGGCGTATCGTGCGACATCGAGCCAGTTGCGGCCCCAGCGTTCGCCGAAGTGCGGTGAGGCGAGGAGCTGATCGACGAGCGTTTCGGTGGCGTTGGGGGAAGCGTCGTTGACGAAGGCGGTGATTTCCTGCGGTGTCGGGGTGTAGCCGACAAGATCGTAATAGAGGCGGCGGATGAGCGTTGCGCGGTCCGCAGGCGCGGCGGGCTTGAGGCCGAGATTGGTGAGCCGCGAGCGCACAAGTTGATCGATTCCGGCGTTCTCCGCGTTTACAGACTGGATCGGTTTGTACGACCAGAACTTTCGCCCTTCTTCGATGCTTAAGCCGACTTGTTTGGTTTGAATTTTCGTTCCGGTTCGCGGGTCCGGTGCGCCCATCGCGATCCACGTTTCAAAATCCTTAATGACGCTCTCGGGAAGTTTCCCCTTCGGCGGCATTTTAACATCGCCTTCGTATTTCAGAGTTTGCAGGAGCAGGCTCGCTTCGGGCTTCTTCGTGTCGATGATCGCTCCGCTCTCGCCGCCCTTCTCGATCCCCGCCTGCGAATCCAGCAGCAGTCCGCCCTTGAGTTTGTTCTTCGCGTCCGCTTCCGCCGAGTGACAACGCTGGCATTGTTCAACCAGAACCGGACGGATCTTCTGCTCGAAAAATTCGAGCCCCTTCGGATCCGATGCCTGAACCGTTTGAACCGCAGCGATTAACAGACTGAAGACAAAAAGATGACGAAGCAGCATGGCGTGCTCGGGGGAGGGAAGGTCTCTTATTCTATTTTGCCAAAAAATCCGCTTGTGATCAATCGTCATCATCACAATCTCATGAAGTTGCCGATTCGCGGTTCACGGGCTTCCGATGCCGTATTGTTCGATTTTCCGGTAAAGGGAGCTGAGGCCGATTCCGAGCCGTTTGGCGGCGATGCGTTTATCGGCCGTCTGGCGCAGGATTCGTTCGATATGCTGCTTCTCGAAGCGTGTGGCGGCGGCGTTGAGATCGTCGACGGCGGAGGGATCTTCCGGGTTGGGTGCGATATCGGGAGGCAGGTCGTTGATGCGGATGAGCGGCCCGTCGCCGAGGATGATCGCGCGTTGGATGGCGTTGTCGAGTTCGCGGATGTTGCCTTTCCAGGGATAGCGCATGAGGAGGTCGATGGCTTCACGGCTGGCGCCGGCGAATCGTTTACCCATTGAGCGTGAGTGTTTGGCGATGAGGTGTTCGACGAATTCGGGAATGTCTTCGCTGCGGTCGCGCAGGGCGGGGAGTTCGATGGTCACCATGCTCAATCGGAAATAGAGATCGGCACGAAAGCGGCCTTCCTGCACTTCGTTTTTGAGGTCGCGGTTGGTGGCGGTAATGACTCGCGTGAAGATCGTGACGGGTTCGTTGGCGCCGAGGGGCACGATCTCGCGCTGTTCAATGGCGCGGAGGAGCTTGGCCTGCGTGCCGAGGGGGAGTTCGGCGATTTCGTCGAGGAAGATGGTGCCTGCGCCGGCGTGGACGAACAGCCCAGGTTGATCGGAGATCGCGCCACTGAAAGCGCCCTGCACGTGACCGAAGAGCTGATTTTCCAGGCTCTCGCCGGGTACGCCGGCGCAGTTCACGGAAAGAAACCGGCTCTCTCCCGATGACTGCGAGAATTTGTGAATCGCGCGGGCCATCAACTTCTTGCCGGTTCCGCCTTCGCCAAGGATGAGAACGGTTGACGGAGTCGGGCCGACTTTCTGCGCGAGTTGCATGGCGGTGCGCATGGCGGGGCTTTTGCCGACGACCATGTCGCCGATTTCCGCTTGAACGTGGAGTTCGCGGCGAAGCCACTGATTCTCGCGCGAGAGTTGGCGTTGTTTGAGGAGTCGCTGGACTTTCTGTGAGACTTCATGAAGGAGGATCGGCTTCATGAAGTAATCGGATGCACCTTTGTGGAACGCTTCGACCGCGCTTTCAACGGTGGCGTAGGCGGTGATGAGGATGACGAGCGTTTCGGGATTGCTGCGCGAGAGGCGTTCGAGCACTTCGATGCCGTCGAGGCCGGGCAGGTTGATATCGCAGATGACGACGTCGAAGGGGCTTTTGCGCACCTGCGCGAGCGCCTCTTCACCGCTGGCGGCGACTTCGGCGACGTATCCCTGACCGGTGAGGTACTCCGCGAGCGTTTCGCGGATCAACTGCTCATCATCGACGATTAGCAGTCGGGCGGACTCGTTCCGGACCGGCATCATCGCACCTCCAGTTTCGGTGTTCGCTCCGCCATTTGTGGGCAGGGAAATTCGATCTGAAACCGCGTACCCTGATCGACGACGCTCTCAACGTGAACCGTTCCGCCGTGCTCTTCGACGATCTTGCGGATGACGAACAACCCAAGCCCGGTGCCGTGCTTTTTTGTGGTGAAGTACGGGCTGAAGAGCCGGCTCTGGACGTCTACGGGAATGCCGATGCCGTCGTCAGCGACGATAAGCAAAAGACGGTGTTCGTTCGCGCTGGCGGAGATCGAGATCTTGCCGCTTTTGCCCGTGGCGTCGATGGCGTTCAGGATGAGGTTAAAAACCACTTGAACCAATTGATGCCGCACGCCGACGATCGGAGGCAGATCGGCGGAGATTTCGATGCGGATTTGTCGATTCTTTCCGCCTTTGTAGTATTTGGCGATATCGAGGGCTTCGCGCACGATCTCGCCGATGGATGTCATACTTTTCTGCGAAACGGCGGGCCGGCTGAAGTTGACGAGTTCGCGCAGGATCGTCTGGATGCGGTTGAGCTGCCCACGGACTTGTCCGAGACGCGTGCGGGTGTAGTCGTCGAGTTCGCGGCTTTCGAGCATCTGGACGAGTGTGCTGATGGACGTGAGCGGATTGCCGACTTCGTGTGCGATCCCCGCCGCCAGCAGACCGAAGGCGGCCATCTTCTCCTGATGGAGCACCTGCGCCTGCGATTCCTGAAGTTCGCGCGTGCGCTCCGCTATGCGCTCCTCGAGCAGATTCTGATGATCCTGCAGCTGAAGGTTCAGCGTGCGCAGGCGCTCGCCGGCGTGCTTGAGTAACTTCGCGAGGCTGCTCGCGGCCCAAGCCACCCAAAGCATCACCACCATCATCAGCAGAACCGCTTCCGGATTCCGCAGTGATGTCGGCTGCGAAAAATTCAGCAGCCCATAACTCAGACATGCAAGCCCGCAGTTGATGAACGTGGTGAGCTGCGAAAACCGGATCGCGGAACATACAAGCGAAAGCAAATAGTAGAATCGAAACGGGCTTTCCAGACCGCTCTGATAATAACACAGCAAGCCGATGAACAGGCTCTCCATGATCGCGATCACCAGCGGATGATCGCGGAGGAATATACGCCTACGCAGGAAGAAGTACGTATCGAGGACCGTGAATCCTAGACCTAGGAGCAGAATCAGATTCAGCAGCACGTGATCCGCTTCCGGTGAGGCAAGATTCGCCAGCAATAAGCCGACGATCAGGCCAAACCAGCGCATCAACACCGCGATCGATTCCGCCGCAAGATCCCAACTCGGATCCGATGGCGTCGGCGCATAACGGGAAAGCAGCGTGCGGAACATGGATTCAATTTATTTGTTTGCACAAAAATGTGACCGATTTCCAGCCTCAGTTTCGTCTTTGGCTTCACCACACGACCGACCTGACTACCATGATCAGTGACCCTTTCCTCTGACGGGAGACTCACCGATGATCACACGCCGACAAATGCTTCAAGCCTCCGTGGCGACGCTTGCGGTGCCGTCCTTTTCTTTCGCTCAAAAGGATGCGGGCTTCACGCTGCCCAAGCTTCCCTACGCCTACGACGCCCTCGAGCCGCATATCGATGCCGAAACGATGACCATCCACCACACCAAACACCATCAGGGGTATGTCACCAACCTCAATGGATTGCTCGAAAAAAGTGCTCCCGAGATGCTGAAAAAACCGGTCGCGGAGATTCTTGCCAACCTGAAGACTCTCCCGGAAGCTGTTCGTATGGGAGTGCAAAACAATGGCGGCGGACACTGGAATCACACGCTCTTCTGGTCGGTCATGTCACCGAAAGGCGGCGCTCCAAAGGGCGATCTGCTGAAAGCAATCGAAGATTCGTTCGGTACTCTGGACCAGTTCAAAACGCAGTTCAACGACGCAGCCATGAAGCGTTTCGGCAGCGGTTGGGCGTGGCTGATCCCCGGAAAAGAAAAGCCGCTGGCGATCGTCAGTTCACCGAATCAAGACAATCCGGTCATGTCGGGCGGTCCGGCACCGATCCTCGGCGTCGATGTCTGGGAACACGCTTATTACCTGAAATACAAGAACCTTCGAGCCAAATATCTCGAAGCGTTCATGAACGTCGTCAACTGGGATGCGGTCGCTGAAAACTACGCCAAATCGAAAATAGGTTGATTCGTACTCACTTCGCGTTCCGCACCCGGGACCAACCATCTCGGGTGTGTTCTCTTCTGGCTCGACTCTTACCGTTTTAGCCGAGCTTGACAGTTTTCTTTCTCACCGGTATTCGCCTCATTGAAGCGCAGGGAACGTGTCTGGATTGAGGGGAGTTGACCGATGATTGTCCGCCCCGCCCGCTACGGATTGCTGGCATTGATGTTCATCGCCGTGGGGGTATTCGATCAATCCCTGTCCGCGGGCGAATCACCGATTGGCAAAATCATTGCGGACATTGTGCCCGTCAATAATCGCCTGCATCCCAAGGAACATATTCTTGGGCAGATGCAGTCACGGGTTGGAAAACCCTACGACGATGCGATCATCTCCGACGATGTCCGCCGATTGATCGCCACGAAATGGTTCGCTCCCGGTGGAGTACAGATCGAAACGAGCATCTCGAACGAAGGCAAAGTCACGGTCTACGTGCAGGTGGTCGAACTGAATAATGTCGTCCGGGAAGTCAAATTCATCGGCGCACAACACCTCGGCAACGATACGCTGCTTCAGCTTACTGGGATCAGAAAAGGCAGCGCCCTCAATCCGGCCTTCAACGAAGCCGCCGCTCAGATCATCGAGAACAAGCTCCGCGAGGATGGCCGCGCGTACGCTACCTGCCGCGTCGTCGAGGGGATGAAACTCGAAGATCAGCGAGTCGTCTTCAACATCGTCGAAGGACCGAAGGTCAAAGTCAGCCGCGTTTCCATCCGCGGATGCCGTCAAACATCGTCAGGACGTGTGGCCACGCAATTGACCATCTCCGCACCGCTTTACGGGCTCGTTCGATTCTTCAACGACAAATACAACCCGATGCAGGTGGAAGAAGACAAAAAGAAGGTTATGAATTACTTCCACAAGCTCGGCTACCTCGAAGCCCGCGTGACCGAAGAAATCATCCCGTCGCGCGATCTCAGCAGCGTGGAGGTGATCTATCACGTCGATGAAGGCCCGATCTACACCGTTCGCGAAATCCGGGTCGAAGGCAACAAACTCTACTCGAAAGAAGTGATCAAAACGCTGGTCGAACTGAAAGAAGGATCTCATTATGATCGCGATCTGATTCAGACAGATGCGACGCGAATCAAGAACTACTACGGTTATCGCGGTTACTTCGTGCTGTGTGAAGAACAGTGGATCGCCGTTCCCGGCAAACCCGGATTCGTCGATGTCATCTATCAGATTCTGGAACCGGGTCCGCGAGCGCCGGCCACCGGTGCCAGTTCGACTCCGCCCGTCCGACGGGTCTCTCATCAGGTCGGCCTCGAAGAACCGCTTCCGCCACGCGAACCGGATCGCATCGGCCGGATCGAAATCCGCGGAAACGAAGTCACGAAGGATAGCGTGATTCGCAACGAACTCGGCATGGCTGGGATTCGTGAAGGGCAGGTTTTGCAATATCCTTCGATCGAAGTCGCACGGCTGAACCTGTTCCGTCGCGGCATTTTCGACATGGAATCTCCGCCGAGCGTCGAAGTTCGCCAGAGCGAAGTGGATAGCACCTTTAAGGATGTCATCGTCACCGTACGGGAAACGCGAACCGGCCAGTTCCTTCTTGGCGGTGCGGTGAACTCGAACTCAGGTTTGACGGGGAACATCGCGATTAATGAGCGGAACTTCGATATCCTTCGCTTTCCCACCAGTCTGGATGATTTTCTGAACGGTCGGGCGTTTCGCGGGGCAGGGCAGGAACTGCGAATTCAGGCGCAGCCGGGTGCGATCTTCCAGAACTACTCGATTACGTTTCGTGAACCGTATCTCTTCAACACGCAGTACGGACTGAGCACGAGTGCGTATTACTTCAACCGCGGATACGCCGAATACGATGAAGACCGAGTTGGCGCCCGCGTTACGCTTGACCGCCGTCTGGACCCCATCTGGCGGGCATCATTTACGAGCCGCATCGAAGGCGTTAACGTCAAGAATCTTCCTGCAGATGCGCCCGATTCCATTCGTCGTGATCAGGGTCAATCGACGGTGATCGGTCTGCGACCCGGCCTGACACGCGATACTCGGGACAGCTACATTTTCCCGACGTCAGGGAGCGTATTCGACCTCGCGTACGAACAGGTGCTCGGCGATTACACAATTCCTATCGGAACGGCTGAGTTCACGAAATTCTTCTCGAGCGAGCTCTTGCAGCGCCGCGACGGCAGCGGAAAGCATGTTCTGGCAATCCGATCGCAAGTGTCCGCCACGAGCACCGACGCGCCGATCTTCGAGCGATTCTTCGCTGGTGGCTTCCGCTCGATCCGGGGCTTCAGCTTCCGGGGTATGGGACCGGTCGATACGTCCGCCTTTGGGAATCGCTACTTTACTGGCGGTGCGTTCTCGTTCCTCAACACACTCGAATATCAGATTCCGCTCAACGCCAAGGACTCGCTGTTCTTCGTGACCTTCCTCGATCACGGCACCGTGGAGCGGACGATCTCGATCAAGGATTACCGCGTCTCGGCCGGGTTTGGTTTCCGCGTCGGCATCCCGGCGCTCGGTCCGGTCCCCGTCGCCTTCGACTTTGCCTTCCCGCTCAACAAAACGCAGGACGACAACCGCCAGATCTTCGCCTTCTACATCGGTCTTTTCGGCGGACAGTAACTCTACATTCACGACGGGATTCGTATCAAAGAAGTACGAATCCCGTTTCCTGAATGCTGATCCCCTATGTTCGCTCAACTCCCGGCCAATTTCCTCGATGAGTTTCTGGCCAAGCTCCCCGCCTTGGCGGCAGGCGGGTTGGTATCGGCGCTGTCGTTCATGGTCGGCCGCTGGTGGGGGCGCTGGAAAGCCGGCCGCGAGTGGAAGCGGAAAGAGTTCTTCAATCGCATCATCATGAGCCTGAATATCTTCGAGGACGGCTTCCTCAAGATCCGCACAGTGATGGAAGACTCACTCGATACGGTGTTCCTCAATCAGGTCGCCATTGACAAAGTCCTCAAGGCGGCGAAAGCGTGTACTCTCGAACAGCCTATCCTTCCCATCGAAAAGCAGGATCGCTGGTATTTGCTCAATTTCGCTCTGAACGAAGTGGCAGAGAGATTCTCCGAGGGACAGGTGAAACTCGACGCAGGCCTGCCGGTCACCAAGATGAAATATGCATTGTTTCTGACGTGCGAGATCGTGGGTGAAGAGCGGATCCGCAAGATTCGTGCGATGCTGATCAAGGAAGAGTTGCTTCGCGAATTCCCCTTTCTGACGACGATGCCGAAACTCGAAAACCCCTGGCATGAAGACCGAATTAAAACCCTTCGCAAAGCCGTTGCGTTGTACGCAAAGGAACCAGATAACTTCCTAATCATCGAGCTGTGCGTTTGAGGATTGAAATTGAGTGGCCAAGGTGGGATCTCAAGCCAATTAAGATAAAACTCTTCCAGAATACGACTTGCGGAATTCCGAACAATTTCACACTCATACAGGACAGTTGTCGGACAAAGAGGTGATTTTTCGAGTCGAATTGTGCTTGATAACTCATTCCGTACGAATCACGCGTCGGATATCAGCAGTCGAATTCTTCCTGCTTCCTGTTGGATCGGCCGAGAAGTATTTCGTCAGCAGTTCATTGCCTTTGACGATCTTCCCGAACGATACAACATCGCCCGCATCTTCAGGTGGTAGACCCAGATAAATTACGAATTCGCCGGGCGTCTTCCCACCGCGCACCAGCGCAATCGTACCATCGGCCGGAAACCGCTTCGTGGCCGGCACCTCCGGCAATTTCAGCCGTTTCAGATGCTCCTCGGTCCATTCCGGATTCAGCGAAGAACTCAGAACTCCTCCTCGCGAATCATTCGATTTCCATTGCAACTTCCCGCTGTGATATCCGCCTTCGAGTGCGATCGTCAGAAAGACTTTCGTCGCCTCCGGAGCCGCATTCGCATCAAGCTCCACATCGAAATCGCCCAGTTCCGTCTGAAATGTCGCACGCGGTTTTTCACTCAGCGTCGCGCTGCGCCAGCGAAAGCGCGGAAGTTTCTTCGGATCGTAATCCTTCAGGTGAGCGATCTCCTCCGGCTTGCGCTCCGCTGGCCGCTTGTAGCGCCATTCGCCGTCGCCGAACACCTCTTCGCAAAGCTTCGCCAAGGTCGGGTCGTACTCTTTGAGCTTCACGCGCGTGCGGATCTCGTTGTGTAGTGCATCAGGCGGGGCGTTGTCATCGAACCACGACTGAACCCCCTCCGCCCAGTACTCGCTGTGGTTGGTGGCGGCATACGTGTTCTTCCACAGGCCGCGGTCGATGGCCGCCTGATAGGACGCCCGCAATCGCTTGTTGAAGGTCGGGTCGATCGTTCTCAGTCCTGTCCCGTGAATCGCGTGCGCGAATTCATGCACGAAAATGTTTTCCTTCGGATAGGGATCGCCCGGATAGCCGAGCAGGTTTTCCTCTCCGCAACTCACGACAGGATTGGACAGCGTTGCGCCCAGTCCGCGGGCGCGGCGATCCCAGTAAAGCTTCGGCTTGAGCCGGCTGTGTTCCGGTACATCCGTCGTGTATTCGTCCGCCGCCATGACCGCCACGCGCACCTTGTTCTCACGCATCGCCTTGCTGATGTCGGGTCGGTCTGCGAGCATCCGCTCCACAATCCAGCCTGCCTCGGCGAGGGCATTGTCCGAAACCTTCGAAGACCCTACGATCAGGACACCCGCGCCGTCGAATTGCTTCTTGTAAAACGTGTCGAGCTTCCATTTCGCACGCATTTCGTCAGCGATCGGCCCCGGAACCGCCTTGGGATTCTCAGCCCGAGTGTCCAGTGCGGTGACAATCAGGAACAGACAGGCAAGGAGCGAATTGATCAGAGTCGCATGCGGTTTCATCGGTACTCTCTCCCGGTGGGAATTCGAAAATTGTCTTTGTTTAAATGTTCAGTATTATCGTTTTGAATCCGATAAGTGTGTGGCCGAATGTTTCACAACGAAATCGACCAGTTCCTGACACTGGAAGAATCCCTCCCAGAGATTGTGGCCCTGATCGTTGGCGATTTTCAGCGTCATTGTCCCGCCGAGTTTCTTGTAGCGGGTAGCTAGTTCCTGCGAATTTTCCTTGAGCGGTACGACTTTGTCCGTGTCGCCATGGATGTGGAAAATCGGTACGCCCGCTTTCGCCAGCGGAGTCAATCGTTCGACGGGATTGTGTTCGCTCAGTTTCTTCTCCAGTTCGTCACGCGTCAGTCCGTAGGCGGGGCTGGCCTTCTCTAAGCCGGGGTAGCTCCGCAGATCGCACACCGGATAAATCCCCCCAATGCCGCCCACGCGATCGGCGTTTTCCACTGCCCAGTTGTACAGCATCAGCCCGCCGCGACTCCGGGCCAGAAGCACGGGTTTCGGTGCGAACTTCCGCTTCGTGACCAGTTCCTGATACAGCGACGTGTAGATCGCGCGACCCCTGGGGCTGCCGTACGATTCACCAACATCCACGCCGGCGATGGCGATCCCTGCCGCGAGAAACTGTTCAAACATCCAGTATTCTCGCTCTTCCGGTAAGTTGGGAAATGTCGGGGCGTACCAGACCCACGGGATCGAGTTCGAATTCTTGATCCTCTCAGGCATGATGACAAACGCCGGACGGCCATCGACCATGAATGGAGATTTGGGCGGAACGGCCGGTTTCTTCGCTTTCGGAGCGTCCTTGCGGGCGGTGGTGCGATTCCAGATGTGGTCCATCAGTTCATAGATTTCGGGTTCCGATTCCTTCAGTTCCGCCCGGTTGAAGGGGAAGAAATCGTTCGAGCCAAAATAGCTCTCGGTCATCTCCGCAAAGAATTCCTTGTGGTTGGTGAGGGCGTAGTGCTTGACCCGCGATCCGTTATGCAGGAGCGTCTTTTCGCCCCGACCGCTCTTCTTGTACCTCTCATAAGCTTCAATCACCCGCGGTTCATCGAAGCTGAGAAACTGATCGTGATACGCATGCGCGAGTTCGTGAAGGATCACCCAGGGCTGTTCGCGGATGTTCCGCTTCGTTGCCAGATCCGCCGCCCGCGGCAAATGAACGCATCGCGCCAAATCCTCCGAATAGCCATTCGATTTCAGCCATCCCGCGCTCGGATGGTACTGCATCGCCCCGAGATTCCCGTGCGTGAGATCAAGGACGATCGTCACGGTTCGCAGTTTCTTGAGATGCTCCTCCGGAACGATCACGGTGATTTCGAAGAGCTTGGATTCCAGAAAACGAAGAGCGTCCTTCTTGAGCTGAGAGTGAGATTCCTGCAATAAGCGGTCATCCACACGGATCGTCCATCCCTCAATCGTCATGTTCGTGTGTGATGTCGGTTTTTCGCTCTCCGCCTTAGGCTGTTTCTGGAGCACCAACGGCCGGGAAATGAAACCCGCCGATTGTTCGAAGGCAAGTGGCGTATTCGCCATCAGGATCACGGACAAAATCGACAGACAAAACATGAGGATCCTCGCTTGATCGGAAATGGACGGAGGCGGATTGCGTCGTCAAGTGAATCGTTGTTCGTTTTACGGGAATTCGATCAATCGTTTTGCCGGTTTGTCAGAATCGTTGAAGACGCCCCGAATGATCCGCACGCGGTTAAGTTTAACTTTGCACGACCGACGAATGCGGTTCATTGGATATCTTCGACAAACGAGACCATAAACAACCGTCGTTCACATCTCTGGAACTGAACGGAATTTCCACTAAAGCAATCTCGCCGTCGGATGTGCGGAACAACAAATCGGGAGCCCTTCATGAAACCTCTCTCGCGTCGTGTGATGGCTTTTGTCCTCGCTCTGTCCGTATCGCACACTTGGTTACCCGCTCAAGACCATCCCGATCGGGTTGTTCAGGCGGGTGTTCCGAAGGGAACGATCTCATCCGGGCAATTCACGGAAAGCAAAATCTATCCGGGGACGAAGCGCGACTACAGCGTTTATGTTCCGGCTCAGTACAAGCCCGATGAGCCGGCGGCGCTCATGGTGTTTATGGACGGCAGCGGTTACGCGAATCCCAAGGGCGGATTCCGAGTTCCCGTTGTATTCGACAATCTGATTCATCAGAAGGCGATACCGGTCACAATTGCGGTGTTTGTGAATCCGGGTACGATTCCGGCTACGATGCCGGGTGCGAAGGATCGCAGTAATCGCTCGTTCGAATATGACTCGATGGGCGACACCTATGCGAAGTTTCTCATTGAAGAATTCCTGACGGTCGCGCTCAAGGGGTTAAACGTGACCAAAGACCCTTCGAAGCGAGCGGTGTGTGGCATTTCATCGAGCGGGATCTGCGCGTTCACGGTCGCGTGGGAACGGCCGGAGCAGTTCGGCCTTGTGATGAGTCATATCGGCAGCTTCACCAACATCCGCGGCGGTTGGGCGTATCCGGGTCTGGTGCGAAAGACGAAAGCGAAGCCGAAGGCGATCAAGGTGTACTTGCAGGATGGCAAAGAGGACCTCAACAATCTGCACGGCAATTGGCCGCTGGGTAATCAGGATCTGTCGATGGCGTTGCAGTTCGCGGGGTACACGTACAAGCTGGAAATGACGGAGGGTGGGCATAGCGGCAAGTGGGGCGGTGAATTGCTGCCGGCGTCGCTGAAGTGGCTGTGGAGCGAGACGGCGGAGAGCACGAAACTTCCGCACGTTGAGACGAAGCCGGAGTGGACTCCGCATCCGGATGCGGTGGCGAAGGACGATGTGCCGAAGGGGAAGGTTGAGCAGATGCCGGTGTTCGAATCGAAGATTTTCTCGAGCACGACAAGGAACTGGTCAATTTACGTTCCGGCTCAATATTCGCCCGACAAGCCTGCGGCGCTCATGGTCTTTCAAGATGGAGAAGGGATGAAAAATGTGAACGGCCGCTGGCGCGTGCCGATCGTGTTCGACAATCTGATTGCGCGGGGCGAGATGCCGCCGACGATCGCGGTCTTCATCAATCCCGGGCACGAAAAGGGCCGGCCGCGCGTGAACAACCGGCATTCCAATCGCGGCTTCGAGTACGACAGTCTCGGCGATCGCTACGCTCGCTTTTTGCTGGAAGAAATCATCCCCGAAGTCCGGAAGAAGTACACGATCTCGGACGACCCCGAGATGCACGCCATCGGAGGCTCGAGTTCGGGTGCGATCTGCGCATTCACGGCGGCGTGGGAGCGGACCGATTTCTTCCGCAAGGTCTATTCGAGTGTGGGCAGTTTCACGAACCTGCGCGGCGGCAACGTGTACCCGTCGCTGGTGCGCAAGACGGAACCGAAGCCGATCCGTGTCTATATGGCCGATACGAGCGGCGACATCGACAACGCCTTTGGGAGTTGGCCGTGGTCCAATCAACTGATGGCGTCGGCGTTGATGTATATGGGGTACGACGTCCGCTTCGACTGGGCTGAGGGTTACGCGCACAACGCGGATTTCGGCGGATCGAAGTTCCCGGAAGCGATGAAGTGGCTCTGGCGGAACGAAAAACACACGCCGGTGCTCGATACGAAGGGCGATCTGGGCGGCGATCTGACACTGCTGAATCTGCTGGTTCCCGGTCAGTCGTGGGAGGTCGTCGCCAAGGATCTCGGGTTCGCCGATGCGTTGTGTGCGGACAAGGAAGGCAACCTGTACTACTGCGATATGAAAGCGCCGTCGGTCGTTCGCATTGGTGTTGATGGGAGCCGTAAAGTGATCTGCAAGGAATCCGTGAGCGGACTGGAATTCAGCCCGGATGAATCAGTACTGTACGCCTGTCAAGGTTCCAAGAGCCGCGTGATTTCGATCAACCCCGGCAGTGGGGAAGTGAAGGTCGTTGCGGAGGGCGTGAAGCCGAACGATCTTGCGGTCACAAAGGACGGCTTCATCCTGATCACGGAGACTGCGGCGAAGCAGGTGACGCGGATTGATCCGAAGACTGGCGAAGTGAAAGTCGTGGATACCGGCATCGGCAAGCCGAACGGGATCGCGCTGTCGAACGACGGCGGCACGCTGGCGGTGTCCGATTACGGCGGAACGCACACGTGGACGTTCCGCGTGAACGCAGGCGGCGTGCTGGATGCGAAAATGCCGACGATGCCGATGCGATTGCCGATCGATCCGAAGGGCGAGTTCAAGTTCAACGAACCACCGCCGTATGTGCAAAACTCGCAAGGCGATGGCATGGCCGTTGACAAGGCCGGGCGTTATTACGTCACGAGCAAATTGGGTGTGCAGATCTTCGATCCGACCGGCCGACCGTGCGGTGTGCTGCCGAAGGTCGACAACGATCAACCGCTGACGACGTGCATCCTCGCCGGACCGGACCATAGCGTGCTTTACATCGCTCATGGCAAGACGATCTACAGCCGCCGGTTGACGGTCCAGAAGTCGAAGTGATTGGTTCGCAGGATTGGAACAGCATTTTGGGACTCCAGGCTTCTGTATTATTAGCCGAAATAGAGCAGGGAAAGTATCGATTCTTGTATGTTGGATGTTCCCCAGAATCTTCGTAGAACCGGCAAGTTCAATCGCTGAAACAATTGCATCGGCTGCTCCGGGACGAACCAAGTCAGCGCCCCGTGGATCAGCGTTTTGCTCCCGCTTCAATCTGGTTTTGGAGATCCGCCCAGCGTTCTTCCGCCTCGATCAGCTCGCCCGTGATCGTGGTGAGTTCCTCGTAGAGGCGATCCAGCACCTTGGGATCGCTGGCGGATACGTATTGTTCATCCAACTCACGCTTGCGCTGTTCCAACTCAGTCACCGTCCGCTCCGTAGTAGTTAGTTCTCGCTGCAAATCATCTGCATTCCGCTTGTTCACTTCAGGTGACTGTGTTCGAATTGGCAGTTTTGCTTTGGCGGAGGCTTGTTCCCGTTCTCCCGCCTCGATTTCTGCATTGACCTTCTCCAAATAAGCTTCGTACTTGCCGTTGTAATTGATGACGCGGCCATCGCGCACCTCGATGACACATGTGGCAACTCGTCCTGTGAAGTGCCTGTCATGGCTGGTAAAGATCACGGTTCCTTTGTAATCCCGCAGTGCGTCGATGAGCGCATCCACCGTATCGACGTCCAGGTGGTTGCCGGGTTCGTCGAGGATCAGAACGTTGTGTTTGCTGAGAAGAAGCGCGGCGAGGCAGAGTCGCGCTCGCTCGCCGCCCGACAAGACCTGAACCCGTTTCTCGACATGTGAACCTTTGAACAAAAACGAACCCGCCACATCAAGCACTTCCTGGTCCTTAGTCCCCGTTGCCGCTCCTTTGCGGAGATAATCGAATACCGTCTGTTCCTCCGGCAGCGCCGTATACACATGCTGGGCGTAGACCCCGATCAGGCATCCGTGACCCCAGCGGACTTCGCCTCCGAGCGGTTTGAGCGAATCCACAATTGTCCGCAGAAATGTCGTTTTCCCCTGACCGTTGTCGCCAACGATCGCCGCCCGAGCACCATGATCCAGTTCCAACCGGATGTCCGATGCAATCTTTCGGTCTGCATAACCAATCGACAGATCGATGCATCGCAGCGCGATCCCCTTCCGCGGTTCGATACGCGGTGCTCGGATGCGGGCCGAAGGTTCGTCGCCCGCCACCTCTGCGAATTCCAGCTTTTCCAACGCCTTGCTCTTCGACTGCGCCAGCTTCGCCGTCGCCGCACGCGCTTTATTCCTCGCGATAAACTCCTCCAAATGCCGCTTCTTCGCCAACACCGCCTCGTTCGAACGCTCATCATGCGCTCGCCGCTCCGCAACAAACTGTAGATACGCATCCACCTTCCCGGGGAACGCACTCAGCTTTCCACGTGAAAGCCCCAGCGTGTGATCGCACGTCGCAGCCAGAAACGCACGGTCGTGCGAAACGATCAGGCAACCACCATCATAATTGCTCAAAAAGTGCTCCAGCAGTATCTGCGTCCGCAAGTCCAGAAAGTTCGTCGGTTCGTCAAGCAGCAACAGGTTTGGCTCATGCAACAACAACGCCGCCAGCTTGGCACGCGTCTGCCAACCGCCGGATAGCTGATGAATCGGACCTTCGAGATACGCTCCCATCAGCTCGAACCGGCCCGCAACCTCGCCGCACCGCCACGCCGGTCGGCCGCTATCTCTCATCAGAAACTCAAGCGTCGTCTCGCCAGGAAGAAACGGATCGTGCTGGCGCAGATAACCCAACCGCAGATTCGGGTGCCGGATCACCTCGCCGGAATCCAGTTCCTCCTCGCCAAGAATCACACGCAGGAGCGTGCTCTTCCCGGCACCGTTGCGGCCAACGAAGCCAATCTTCACATTGTCCGGTATCGTTGCATCGGCTTGATCGAGAAGAACCTGATCGGCGTAGTGCTTTGACGCTTGAGAAATCTGAATCAGTGTGGCCATCGGCGAAATATCATCCCGCTGGGAAAAACGAAATTATAGAACCTCATGAACAGGAAAGTACCCGCGATTTCCGGTCCTTTTGCCAGCAAGCTGTTCACGGAATCCTGCACGACTTGACTTTCCCCAAATCCTTATCGAGGACTCCGCCAACCGCTGCGCAGGCTCGTGGCGAGGACATTCAGACACCGGCTCGTCTTTCCACCGACACTGCCACACCCTACGGTGGAAAGACACTCAAATTTCGGAAGCGCCTATGCGCCGCAAGAACTTACGTCAATTTTGAACGCATTGTGAAATCCTGTACAGTATCACTTGGCAACCGCCGAACCACTCATGAATACTCCGCCACCGCGATCCGCATGCAGTTGGCGGAGTCCTTTTGGCAGTGTGCGTCGCGGATCGAATGTCCTTGACAAATCCCAAACGATTTCGAATGAAATGGTCCCGCACTTTGTTGGAATTCAAAAAAAATAGGCTGAGAAACGAGTGGCTTTCGTTTATGCTGAACAGCGATCTGGAATCAGTTTCTCAGTATGAGAGCTCTGACATGGTGTTCATGCGACGATTGAGGAATAAGCATTTGTTCGTTGTCGCTCTTGTGGCATTGACTTTCGCGGTCTCGCTCGTTCCGGCGCAGGATCGAACGGAAAAGCTGTATCGCGAACCGATCGATGTCCGGGTACCGTCGATCGCGACCGATAAAGCCATCTCGATTGATTACGACATCGTCTATGTCCGCGCACCGCGAGCGGGTGACAACGTTCACAAGCGATTTTTCACGGATTTTTCCAGCCCGATCACGATGGAGCCCGGTGCGGATCTCATGCTTCTGCATCCGGATGGTTCCGAGGAGCTGCTGGTTTCCGGCGGGAAGGGCTCCGTCACGGATCCGGTCGTTTCGCTCGATGGTGAGTGGGTGTATTACGTCCGGCTTCACAATATGGTGAAAGCTAACCAATGGAATCCGCCGAAGGAAGGGGCGGACATCTACAAGATTCACTTGAAAACACGCAAGATTGTGAAACTCACGAATCAGCAGTTCAGCCCGAATCTCGGTGCAGCGAATTGGAGCCGGGATTTTCGGACGCCCCAGCCGGGCAAGTCCCATTTTGAATATGGCGTGTATAACATGGGCCCGTGCCCGCTGCCCGGTGGTCGCATTGCGTTCACGAGCAATCGTGATGGCTTCCGCCCCGCCAAGGGATATCCGGCGGTCTGCCTGCAACTCTTTGTCATGGACGATCGCGACACCGATCTCGGTGACCACGAGACCCCCGCGAATCTCGACAAGATCGGGCACCTGAACCTCGCCGGCGCATTGCATCCCGTCGTTCTGAGCGATGGACGGATCATGTACAGCACTCTCGAATCGCAAGGCGCACGCAGCGATATTCTCTGGGGCATCTGGACGATCCATCCCGATGGCACGAATTGGAATCCGCTCGTCAGCGCGTTCGATCCCGGCAGCGCACCGAACGGATTCCACTTTCAGACGCAACTCAGCAACGGATCGATCGTCGTCGAGGAATATTACAACCAGAACAACAGCGGATTCGGCGCCTATATCCTTTTGCCTTCCGCCAACGACTACGGAGATCGCAAGCCGAAAGACTACCCCGCATTCGCCTCCGCGAATCAAAATGATCCAGGGAATCCGGAGTGGAGATTCGGACGGTACGACAACGGCAAACCCCGGAACTATCGGATGCCGTTCATGCCGACCGGCAGCATCTCGCTCACGCCCTTCAGTACTGGTCTGGAAGGCCCGGCGGATCGATCGATCCTGGGCGACAAGACTTCGCCGGCGGTCGGCAAATTCACGCACCCGAGTGCCGCTCCCGACAATCACCTCCTGACCTGCTATACACCCGGCCCGGCGAACCATCAGTACACCTATCTGCCTCAAATTGATGGCGGTCTTTATCTCATCAAGAATGGCAGCGTCGTGAATCAACCCAGCGAGATGCGTCTCATCAAGAACGATCCCAACTTCAATGAATGCTGGCCCCGCGCCGTGGTTCCCTACAAGCGGATTCACGGCATCGATGAACCGCGAAACCTTCCGCCGCTCGCCAACAACGGGCGATTATCCAAATATCTTCCCGAAGGAACGCCCTATGCTTTGATCGGCTCATCCAGCTTTTATAAGCGTGAGAGCTACCCCAATGGCGGAGTGCCGGTTGGTCATGTCACAAGCACGTTTATGGGGAAACATCCCGATCCTTGGAAGGGTCTGGATGCGTTCACCAGTCATGGAAATGGGATGCCATTGAACTGGCATAATCAGGGCGCCGATGCGGGGTTGTATGAGAACTCGGATATCCATGCGGTGCGGATCCTCGCGATGGAACCGACGAGCGATCGCAAAGGCGCAAACAGCGGGCGCCGCTATCACAGCCATGCCGGTGAACGTTTGCGCATCATGGGTGAGATTCCCCTGAGAAAGTTCAACACCGCCCATCAGGCCCTCGATCCGGATGGACAACCGGACACCAGTTTCCTTGCGAAGATTCCTGCGGATCTGGGGTTCACGTTTCAGACACTCGATCGGCATGGGATGGTCTTGAATTCCGCACAAACCTGGCACCAATTGCGGCCGGGCGAAGTCCGCACCAATTGCGGGGGATGTCATGCGCACAGTCAGAAGGGTACCGAGTTCAAAGAGACGCGTGCCGGACAGCCCGATTCCACAATCTGGGATCTGACGCAATCCACGCCCCTGCTCACGGAGAAAGCGCAGGATCAGAGTCAATCCCAATGGGATGTTCATGATTTGAGTGGACTCAAGACGGACAGGAACGGAGCCGTCAGCGTCGAGTATTGGAGAGATATCAAGCCGATTCTCAAACAGAATTGTGTGCGATGCCACACATCTCAAGACGGCAAAACTCCCGCCGCGAAACTGGATCTCGATGCCGATGAGGAACTCATCCAATACGATCATCTCGGCAAATTCCCCGGAACATACTTCCGCCTCGCCCTCGACGAGCGTGCACGATTTGGATTCAAGCCGGTCGGTTGGGATTCCTGGGGTTATCCCAATGCCTCGCGTTATGTCCGGAAATTCCAGTCCCGACGAAGTCTTCTGGTCTGGAAAGTCTTTGGAGCGCGGCTCGACGGATTTCAAAATGACGATCACCCATCAGAGGATCCACCCGGCAGCGGACGACTCATGCATCAGGGACAACCGATCGATATTGCGAAACATCGTGCCCGGTTTGATCTGGATTATCTCGGAAAACCGATGCCGTATGATGGAAATCCGCTGACCGATGAACAACGCCGCACGATCGCCCGCTGGATCGACCTCGGATGCCCGATCGATCTCGATTACGATCCCGAGCATCCGCAATCGATGGGGTTCGGTTGGATGCTGGACGACCAGCGCCCCACTCTGACGCTGACGCTGCCGCGTGCGGGTTCGAACTCTGCGATCGATCGGATCGTCATCGGAATGCAGGATTCCGGGAGCGGATTGGACCTGCGGCGGTTTCGTGTGACAGCGAACTTCGCGATCGACGGAATCTCCGCCGGTGAGAATCTCGCATCACAATTTCAATCGACCGATCGTGGAATCTGGCAATGGAAACTCAAGAAAACCGTACAGAACCTGACATCGGGACGTTTAACCATTGAAGTGGCGGACAAACAGGGGAATGTCACACGAATCGAACGATCGATTCAGATTCGACCGGCTATCAAATAAAGTGAACGTTTATTCAGATCGCGAATCCCTTGCCCTCAACTGAGACCTGAAATCGGCTCGTGATCGATCATGGTGAGCAGTTCGCGAGCGACACCGCGAGTCACACGGAGTTTCCCGGTATCGAACAGCGTGTTCATGATCGTGGCGATCAGGTTTTTCTTCAGGACCGGGTCTGAGTTCGGCGCACCCGCTTTCGAATCGCTGCGACCAATGACCTGTCCCATCTTCAGACCTCCGCCGGCCAGCAGCAGCGGCGCGAGACCTCCCCAGTGATCGCGCCCGCCGTTCTTGTTGATCACGGGTGTTCGTCCCATTTCACCGCAGGCCACCAAGAGAATCTTGTCGGATAGTCCGCGTTGGCGAAGGTCTTCCAGGAAGGCGGAGAGCGCATGATCCAGCGGCGGGGCCATGTAGCTCATCCCTTCCGTGATGGTCGCGTTGTTCGCATCGGCGTGCATATCCCACACGAAATTCGTCGTGACGGTGACAAATCCCGCTCCGCGCTCGCACAACCGCCGCGCCATCAATAACAGCTTCCCCAGCGTCCGGACGTTATCGATGTAATACTTGCGATTGTTCCATTTTTTGCTGATTTTCTCGATATCCAGTAACGGTGCCGTGTCGTACTTCGCAATCGTTCTCGGATCCTCCCGAGTGAGATCGAACGCATCGCCCACCCCGCCCAGCAGGATCGAGAACGCCTTCTCACGCGTTGACTCAAGTCCCGCTGCGTTTTCATCAAAAAGCAATTTCGCACTGTCAATCGCTGAAAGAAGCGATCTCCGATCGCCAAGCTGCGCCTGCGGGAAATTCAGCGTCAGATTCTTCTGAAACGCCCCTCCGCCACCCGCGGCGAACGGCGCATGGACACTGCCGAACGGTCCCGAAGACAGGAAATCGCCGAAGTTCTTCTGTGCGGGTTGACTTTGTGCTTCGACCGCCTGCGGGAACAAAGCGATGTTCATCGGCATGCCGGTCTCAGGGTGATTCGCGCCAGCGACCGATGCATACGCACTTCCCAGATTACCTCCGAACGAATCCTTGCCCACGATCGGCTTGATATCGTGATTGCCATCTCCCGTGACAAACGAACGCACAATCGCCAGCCGATCCGCCATCGCCGCCAGTTTCGGGAAGCTGGCACCGAACGTGACACCCGGGAGCGAAGTCTGAATTTCGCCCGTGGCCGATCGGATCGTGTCCGGGGCGGTCATCTTCGGATCGAAGGTTTCGATCTGTGAAGGGCCGCCGTGGAGAAACAGGAAGATGACAGACTTGTCGGTGATGGGCCGGCCTGCGGAGGCGAGTGGCGAACCCGCACGCGCGAGTGTTGAGTTCAATGACAGTCCACCCAGTGCCAAACTACCCACGCTTAAGAATTCACGCCGGGCGACAGGATCACGAAATGACAGCATGGGAGACGTTCCTGGAGAGTTGTTCAAATTCTACTCTATTACTTGACAGTCCACCAATCAAACTGGAGGACTCCGCCACCGTGCGGCGCACGCTTGTGGCGAAAAGACGATGATTAGTTAGCCACTTCACGTCGCTGAAGCACGCTGCCCTCGACGCCGATTCCTAGTGAAACCAGTCGATTGATAGCGACAACCTCACCATGCTTTTTGATTCACCGTTACCAGAAAATGGCCGCTCGGATTCCGACGACGTGCGCGACAGACTGGCGGAATCCGATCTTGTCGGGAACGCCCGCGTTGTAGTTGAACATCAGCCGTGTGTAACTGTTGAGGTACCAGTTCAAGCCCAGAGTCGTTTCGTAGAGTTTCGTTCCGACGAGTGATCCGTTCGAATCGGGTGGTATGTTCGGGGAGTTGAAGTTCAAATACGAGAATCGGGCCGTGAGTTCGAACGCTCCCCATCCGCCGCGCGGGTCGGTGCGGGACCGGATCAGCGGGCGGAGAACGTCGACCTGGTCGAACGAGCCGCGTGTGCGGTTATAACCGCGGTGCTCGCCGGTCAGGAAATAACTCCCTGCGAAGTAAATGCCGTGGACGAAGATTGTTCCGGCGTCCATTTGCTGGACGGATGCGGCCGTCCATTCACTTTGGATCGAGAACGGCCCTAAGACTCCGGCTGCTTGCAGGTTGTAGAGTTGGTAACAATCCGTCGGGACGGAAACGCTGGGCAGAAACGGCGAGCCGGGATTGTCGTCCACTGAAAGCAGGTTCGATGTGGTCCGCGGGCTGAAGTTGAGTACGCCCGCTGGCGGGACTCGCTGCGAGAAGGCCCCACCGAGGTGGACCAAGCGGTAGTCGTCGCCATCCGTCTCATAGACCGGCAAGCTGGTGAGGCGGGCGGTGTAGGCCCAGTTGTCACCATCTCCCATGCTTTGGCCATTGCTGGGCGTACCGTCACGAAAGACGCCGGCGGTAAAGAGGACCCGCTCGTCGTCCCGCCACCAGAAGCCGCAGACGCCCCAGTTCCGGGCGGGACTCAACACGTTAACGGGGGAGCGTTCCAGGAACGTCATGAAGTTCGAACTGGTCATTCCTTCCAGGCTGAACGGCTCGCGGAAGTGACCGACCCGTACCTGCCGGACGCCTGGTAGCGCATCCATTCCGATGAAAACATCCCGCAGGCGGACGTTGCCGCCGGCGAGTTCGACTTCCGAGACCCAGCTCGCGGAGTCGCCGATGCTCCCCTGAGCACCGAGTCGGACGCGGCGAAAGCCGTAGCCGTTTTGCAAGTTTCCAATCGTATCTTTGTTGAGCTGTGACTGGGCGGACACCACCGCTTCGGCCTCGATGCGGCCTCGAATTTGAATTTTTGGCTTGAGGTTGAGCCAGTCTTCCAATGGGACGATCGGAGCGGCCGCAATCGGTTCGACGTCCTCGATTTTCACGTCGTTCTTCTTAATTTCCGCATCCGGGGGTTCCGTCGGCGACTCGGGCACAGGCGGCATCTGCGGGCGTGCGATGGCCAAACTGGCGGTTAGCGCAGAGAACAAAAGGCTGAAAAGAAATCCTCTGTTCAAAACCATTGGAAAGAGCTCGTCAATTCGATCGAGATCCGCATTTGAAGCGGCGATACCTTCATTTCTCTCCGACGTCAACGTCAACGTTGCGGATGGGGTGGTCTGGTTCATTGATTGGGAATGTCGAAAGCGCGAGAAGTGGGCACTCAAAGGCTATCGAGGAGTTGTTGATGGAAGTTGACCGAACAGGCGGTGGTAGTCGGCCGCGAAATTCCCCATGTGGCGGAAACCGAATAATTTAGCCGCTTCATGTACGGATATGACGGAGTCCGTCTTCAAGAGACTTCGCACGGCGTTCAGGCGAAGGCACTTATAGTAAACCATCGGCCCCATTCCGTACCGTTCGCGAAAGGCCAACCGAAGGGTTCGGTCGTTGACAGCCAGTTCCCGACACAGATCGATCGTTCCGACCGGGTCGGCGAGTCTGGTTCGCATGTATTCCTCGGCACGTCGAACCAACCGCGACCGATTGTGTAAAGACAAGAGCGGCATGGGAGCCGCTGTATGGAAGAGCGACGCGACGAGCGATCGGAGGCAATCCTGTTCCATCTGGTAGCCTTCAGGCGTCCCAAGAAGCGACGGATCGGCCACGCCACGTCTCAGCAAATGGGCAAATTGATTCGTGAAACCGGCGAACGCCTCAGGCGGCGGTGTCAACACTTCCCAAGTACACGGCAGGACAAGGGAATCCGAATTCAGGAGCGTGCGTGCGGCATCCTCGATCGTTTCCGGGCTAAGAGAGATCCCCAGATGGTCGATCCTACGGTCCGAATAATGATCTGCTTCGGACGTGGTGCCGTGGAATACGAGTTGACCCGGTGTGAGCCGGCGACCATGCCAGAGGCTCCCGGCATTCCCGGAATTTACTGGATAGACCGAGACCACTCCCCCCGGCGTCGTGGCCTCGAACAAGTACGCGCTGGTTGGCCTCGATCCTTACCATTCGAATGATATCACCCCGCACAATTTGGACGGTGCCGCTGAATCGACCGCGGGAGAGTTGTTCGAACCGGCCCTGCCATTGGGTGAAGAGCATCCGGCCTTCGTCGACATCTGAGAGGTGTACGATGCGAACAGACGTGGGGTCGCTGAGTTTTCGGTTTTCAGAAGCGTTGGACATCTGAATCTTTCGATCGATTAGGATGGCGTGTACCTATGGTTCGATTCGTTCAAAGCCCCATGTCAACATCATCTTAGATGAAATCTCGTCACTATCGTTTTTGGGAAATGAACTCGAGCTGAAGTAGCAAAAGTTGGCGGACTCATTGCCAATATTGGATACTTTGCAGAATTCTCATGTAAGCGTCTGTTTGTCCAATACTCATGATCCATGTGCACTTAGTCGTTAAGGACGACTGTGTTACATCACTTCAGCTCTTGAGGATTCCTCTATGCTCAAACGTTCGACCCTCGCTTCGGTGGCTCTTGTAGCTGCTGGGGCCGTTCTGGGATGGGCGGCCGCGAATGGCCACCTGAACCCGCTGCGACCGACGCTCGCGTCCGCCGAACCGACGCAAACCCCTGCGGACACGACCTCCGCTCAGAAGTGTTGCGATGACGGAGCCAAAGCTGCCACTCTGGCCGCTTTGAATGCCCATAACCGTCAAGTCTCCACTAAACTCCAGCAAAGTGGAAAAAAGCCGAACATCCTGATCATCTGGGGCGACGACATCGGAGTCCACAACATCTCCGCGTACAACCATGGGATCATGGGCTACCAAACTCCGAACATCGACCGGATCGCGAAGGAAGGCGCACTGTTCACGGACGCTTACGGCGAGCAAAGCTGCACCGCCGGCCGGGCCGCGTTCATCACAGGCCAGCACCCGTTCCGTACCGGTCTGCTGACCATCGGCATGCCGGGCAGCGAGCACGGCATTCCCGATTGGGCCCCGACCATCGCCGACCTGCTCAAGGACCACGGCTACGCCACCGCCCAGTACGGCAAGAATCACCTCGGCGACCGCGACAAGCACCTGCCCACCGCCCATGGATTCGACGAGTTCTACGGCAACCTCTACCACCTGAACGCGGAAGAGGAGCCGGAAACCTACTACTACCCGAAAGACCCTGAGTTCAAGAAGAAGTACGGCCCGCGCGGCGTGATCAAATCCACTGCCGGCGGCGAGATCAAAGACACCGGCCCGCTCACCCGCAAGCGGATGGAAACGATCGATGAGGACATGCTCGCCAACAGCCTGGATTTCATCGAACGTCAGACCAAGGCCGGCAAGCCGTTCTTTCTGTGGCATAACAGCACGCGGATGCACGTGTGGACGCGGCTGAAGAAGGAGAGCGAAGGGAAGACGGGCATCGGCCTGTACCCGGACGGCATGGTCGAACACGACGGCCACGTCGGCCAGTTGTTGAAGAAACTCGACGACCTCGGCATCGCCGACAACACGATCGTCATGTACTCGACCGACAACGGCGCAGAGACGGGCTCGTGGCCGGACGGCGGCATCACACCGTTCCACGGGGAGAAGGGGACGAACTGGGAAGGCGGGCACCGCATCCCGCTGATGGTCCGCTGGCCGGGCGTGCTCAAGCCGGGCACCAAGATCAACGACGCCATTGCCCACAATGACTGGATGCCGACGCTCCTCGCGGCCGCCGGTGAAGGTGACGTGAAGGAAAAGCTGGCCTCGGGCCACAAGGCGAACGGTAAGGAATTCAAGGTCAAGCTCGACGGGTACAACTGGCTGCCGTTTTTCACCGGAGCGGAGAAGAAGAGCCCGCGGAACGAGTACTTCTACTTTGGGCAAGCCGGCGACCTGAATGCCGTCCGCTACCGCGACTGGAAGGTCCACTTCGCCACGTTCCAGGGCAACATTGCGACGGGCGTCCGCGAGGTGCCGAACTGGCCGCTGATCATCAACCTCAAGGCTGACCCGTACGAGATGATGTGGAAACACGGCGAGATGGGCTACCTCCGCTGGTACGCCGACAACCTCTGGCTGTTCGTGCCGGCCCAGGAGGTGATCAAGAACTTCTTCGCCGACATGGACAAGTACCCGTTCCAGTCGGGCAGCAGCCTGAGCGCCGCCGGAATCAACTACAACACTATCAAGATGCAAGAGATCTTGAAGAAGCTGCAAACAGCTTCGTCGCCGCGGAACTGATCGCGCCCATTCGAGCGGCCGATCTCCACCAGATCGGCCGCTCCTTGGGACAGTTTGAATCCTTTGTGTCAACCAAGTTCACTCTCACAATCCTTGAGGAGTCCTTCGTGCTGAACCGAATCTCTCTGGCATCCGCGGCCCTTTTGGCTGTCGGTGCCGCGCTGGGCTGGGCGGCTGCATCCGGCCACCTGAACCTGTCGCGTCCAACCATCGCGTCTACCGAGGTCACTTCGCGGACAACGGCGAATCCGACCGCCCGGCCGTCGTGCTGCGAGGCCAATCCGGAACTGGCCGCCCTCGCTGCCCACAACCACCTGGTATCCGCCAACCTGCAAAAGGAAGGCAAGAAACCGAACATCCTCTTAATCATGGGCGATGACGTCGGCATTGCGAACATCAGCGCCTACAGCATGGGGCTGGTGGGATACAGGACCCCGAACATCGACCGCATCGCCAGGGAAGGGATGTTGTTCACCGACTACTACGCCGAGCAAAGCTGCACGGCCGGGCGGTCGGCGTTCATCACCGGCATCCACCCGGTCCGCACCGGGCTGACCAAGGTCGGCCTGCCCGGCTCTCCGATCGGCATCTCGCCGAAGGACCCGACGCTCGCCGAGTTGCTCAAGCCGCACGGGTACGTGTCCGGCCAGTTCGGCAAGAACCACCTGGGCGACCGGAACGAGTTCCTCCCGACCGTCCACGGGTTCGACGAGTTCTTCGGCAACCTCTACCACCTGAACGCCGAGGAGGAGCCGGAGAACGAGGACTACCCCAAAGACCCGGCCTTCAAGGCCCGCTTCGGGCCGCGGGGCGTGCTCGACTGCGTGGCCACCGATAAGGACGACCCGACCGAGGACCCGCGGTTCGGCAAGGTTGGCAAGCAGACCATCAAGGACACCGGCTCGCTCACCCGCACGCGGATGGAGACGGCCGACGAGGAGTTCCTCGACCGGACCAAGAAGTTCATCAAGAAGAACCACGAAGCCGGCAAGCCGTGGATGGCCTGGTTCAGCTCGTCCCGCATGCACTACTTCACCCACCTCAAGAAGGAAAGCCAGGGGAAAACGGGCCTGGGTATCTACGCGGATGGAATGGTCGAACATGACGGCCACGTCGGTCAGCTGCTCGGCCTGCTGGACGACCTGAAGATCGCCGACAACACCATTGTCGTCTACACCTGCGACAACGGCCCGCACTTCAACGAGTGGCCGGACGGCGGCAACACGTGGTTTCGCAGCGAGAAGAACACAAACTGGGAAGGCGGATACCGAGTGATGGGCTTGGTTCGCTGGCCCACCAAGATCAAGGCCGGGTCGGTTTCAAACTCGATGATGTCTCACCTGGATTGGGTGCCAACCCTGTTGGCGGCCGTAGGTGAACCCGATATCAAGGAGAAGCTCCTAAAGGAGCATCGAATCGGCGACACGACTCACAAAGCGCATCTGGACGGCTACAACTTCCTGCCGCACCTGATGGGCGAAACCGCCGAGGGGCCACGCAAGGAGTTTTTCTACTTCAACGACGACGGCCAGCTCGTCGGCCTGCGGCGGGACCAGTGGAAGCTGGTGTTCGCGGAGCAGCGGGCCCGGCAGCTTCAGGTTTGGGCAGAGCCATTCGTCATGTTGCGGGCTCCGAAGATTTTCAACCTGCGTACTGATCCGTTTGAGCGAGCTGATACGGATAGCAACAACTACTTCCGCTGGATGAATCAGCGGCTCTTCCTGGCATCACCGGCCCAGGCGATCGTGGCGAAATTCCTCGGCAGTTTCCAGGAGTTCCCGATGCGGCAGAAGCCGGCGAAGTTCAATGTCGAGGACGTCATGAAGCTGATCTCCGAGCCGAGTAAGTAACTCGCTCGGTCGGCCCGTCGGTGGAGTCGCGGGACGCCACCGCCGTTTCGTTGATTTCAGGTCGCTTCGCCGGTCATCGGCCGCACTTATTCCTCAGAATCAAGGTCATCTCTTATGGCACACGAAAATCTCTCCCGCCGCGAATTCATGGTTGGCTCGGCAATCACTGCCGCCACGCTCGTTCTCTCGGCAGAAACGGCCGCCGCCGTGGATGGCAAGAAGACCTTCACCATCCTACACACTAACGACCTCCACTCGAACTTCCTCGGGATGAGCCCCGCCTCGGACTACTCCCCCTTCTCGCTCAACGACGACAAGACTCGAGGCGGGTTCGCCCGGCTGGCCGCCCTGATCGCCACCCGGAAAGAGGCATGCAAGAATCAGGGTCCGGTTCTGATCCTGGACGGCGGTGACTACAGCATGGGGACCGCCTTCGGTGCCGCCATCCGCGAGACCGGTGCGGAGTTGTTGCTGCTGTCGCGAATGGGCTACGACGCCACCACCCTGGGCAATCACGATTTCGATCTGGGGCCGGACGGGTTGTCCAAGTCCATGGATGTGGCGGTCAAGGCGGGTCGCATCCCGGCAGTAGTTGCCTCGAACAGCGACTTCTCCGCCAACGACGACAAACTGACCGGCCTCCAACGCCTGTCCAAGGACGGAACGATCCGCCGGCACCTGGTGGTCGAGCGCGGCGGGCTGCGATTTGGCATCTTCGGCCTGCTCGGCAAGGAGGCCCAGTTCTACACCAGCGGTGCCGGTGCCGTCACGTTCCCCGACGCCGTCGAGACGGCGAAGGAGATGACGAAACTGCTCCGCGAGCAGGAGAAGGTGGACGTAGTCATCTGCCTGAGCCACGGCGGGCTGACCCAGGGCAAGGACGGGCGGTTCACCGGCGGCGAGGACGTGCAGTTGGCGAAAGCCGTGCCCGGCATCGACGTGGTCATCGGTGGGCACACGCACACCGAACTTCAAGAGCCGATTCTGGTCAACGGACGCACGCCCGTGGTCCAGACCGGGAAGTACGGCGAGAATCTCGGCGAACTGGTCATCACCCTCGACGGCAACAAACTGCAAGTCGAGTCGTACAAACTGCATCCGATAGACGACTCAATCGCCGGCGACAAGGCCATCGCGAACGAGCTCGAGAAGATCAAGAAGACCGTCAGCGCGGTCGTGTTCGCGTCGCGCGGCTACCGGATCGACCAACCGCTGGCGGTGGCCCCCCGCGACCTGCCGAACACGTTTACGGACATCGCCGCAGGCACCCTCCTAGCCAACCTCGTTACCGACGCTTTCCGGAAAGCTACGAAGGCGGACGTCGGGTTCACGGCCAACGGGCTGATGCGGTCCCCATTGACCCGCGGCAAGTCCGGCGTGCAAACGGTCTACGACGTGTTCGCGGTGGCCCCGCTCGGCGACGGGATCGCGGACAGGACCGCCGGCAGCGCGCTCGTCACCGCCTACTTCACGGGTGCGGACCTCAAGAGTATTCTCGAATTCCATCTCATCGAGAATCCGATGCAGCCCGGCCAGTTTTTTCCCCGTGTGTCCGGCATGCGGTTTACGTTCGACAAATCGCGGCCCGTCTTCGACGTCGTGACGGCCATCGAACTCGGCGATCTGGATCGCGGCTATCGCAAGATCGACATCTCAGGCCAGGACGATAAACTCTATAGCCTTACCTGCCCCCTCTATCTCGGCCTGTTTATCGTGGCCATCCCGAAGTACACAAAGGGTAAGCTGACACTCGTACCCAAGAACAAGGCCGGCAAGCCGCTCACGTCCCGAACGGAAGCCCTCGACATGCCACGCGGCGGCACTCCAGACCTGCTCCCGCCCCGAGGCTCGGTCGATGGGAACAGCGTCGCCACCGTCGGGGAAAAGGGTGCGGTCCGCGAGATCAAGGAGTGGCAGGCGATCATGGACTACCTGCGCGGCCTGCCTGCCCAGAAGGGCGAACTGCCCACGATCCCCGTCGATGAGCGGGCGGCCGAAGTCCGGGCGATCAAAATGGGTTAGTCACGAACGAGCTTATCGAGGCAGAGAACTTCATGCTACGCAAGCTGCTTGAACTGGGCCGTCACCTGTTGGTTATTCCCGTCGTTGGCTCGTTGCTGCTCACGGTCGGGGTCGTCGTCATGGCGGCCGGCCTGATCGTCGAACGCACTTGGTATCTGGTCAACCACGGCGAGTTCTCGATGAAGTCCGCCAAAATGATGTCCGTCACAGTCATCCAGACCATCGACTTTTTCCTGGTCGGCGCACTCGGGTACATCACGGCGGTGGGCATCTACAATCTGTTCGTCACCAAGAACGAGGAGCAACTGCTCAAACGGATCAAGATCGAGAAACTCAAAGATTTGGAGGACAAGATTATCGGCGTGGTGGTCGCCGCACTCGCGGTCGCGTTCCTCGGGTCCGTGTCCGAATCCGTTGAGACGCTGGATATCCTTTATGCTGGCGTTGGCATATCTCTGATGATCGGCGCGCTGTGCCTGTTCATTTATTTCTCGGGGAAAACGACATAGGTTCCTGTACGGGCTTCCGAAGCGACTCGGACGGCCGCTCGCCGAACAGGCGGCGGTAGTCGGCCGCGAAATTTCCCATGTGATGAAACCCGAACGCCCCGGCCGCGTCCGCAATCGCGTGGTCCGGGGCTTCGCGCAAACGGGACCTTACGGCATTCAGCCGTAGGTACTTGAAGTAGGTCATCGGTCCGATCCCGGTCCGCTCGCGAAACGTCAGCCGTAGTGTCCGGTCGCTGGCCCCGAGTTCCCGGCAGAGATCGATCGCCCCGATCGCCCCGCCAAGGTGGGCCCGCATGAACTCCTCGGCTCGACGGAACAGATGCGATCGGGCGGGCAACTGCAAGGCTTGGTGCGGGATGATCTCCGCAAACATCGCGGCGACGATGCACCGCACGCACTCCTGTTCGAGCCGATTGCCTTCCGGTGTTCCCAGGAGGTTCGGATCGGCCACCCCTTGATTCAGCAGAAGGGTAAGCTGTTGGCAGAGGCGGGCGAAGCGCTCGGGCGGTGGCGCGCTCACGGTCCAATGTCGGGGCAAGGCCACCTCGTCCCTCGCCAGCAGCGTTTGGGCCGCTTCCAACAGATTGTCCGTACGGACGAACGCCCCCTGATAGTCCGTCCGCCGCGACGTGAAGTGATTCGCCTCGCCATCCGCGTCGTCGAGCACGAGATGACCAGGGGAAAGCCGGTGACCCTCCCACAGGCTCCCGCAATTCCCGGTGGTCACCGGGAAGATGGAAAACATGTCGGAGGCGTCGTTGCCGCGGAGCCAGAGTCGCTGGTTGGTCGTGATCCCGATGAGCCGAACAAGCCCGCCTTGAACGACACGGAGTGTGCCCTCGAATCGGCCGCTGGAGATTTGCTCAAACCGTCCTTGCCAGTTGGCGAACAGCGAACCGACCTCGCCGAAGTCCGTGAGGGGGATCGCTCCTGCAAAATGCGGACTGTTATCTGGTTCCGAAGATTGAGACATCTGAGGTTCCTGCGGACAGTCGATCAGATGGCCAATATTGGATATTGCATTCTCAAACATTGCAAGCGAAATTCTGTGAGCCTACAGTAGCACCAATACAGCCGATCTGAAACGTCTTCTGACAATCATCTGGAGGTACTCGTGCATGGTGATTTGTAAGCAACTGACATACTTGGCCGCTGGTGCCGCCCTCGCTTGGCTAGCCGCCACCCAACTGACCCCTGATGGTCATGCCCAGGACAAAACGCCCAGTGGGCAATCTCTGCCCAGCACTGCTAAGCATTCCGAAAAGTCGTCGTTCGCAGACCTCGAGCGACAGGTCCTGCAGCATCGCGCCATGGAGGCGGTGATCTGGGGCATGCCGGCGGTCAACCGCGACCTCATGTACCAGGCAATGCTCCGCGAGACCAAGGGCCGCGACAACCAGTTGCTGTACTGGTCGAAGCTGCTCGACTGGAAGAACCAGACCCTCACGCCCAACACCGACGTGATCTATCTCACGCCGCACTTCGACACGAAAGAGGTCGGGCCGGTCGTGATGGAGATTCCGCCGGCCGACGGCGGCGCCATCGTCGGCACGATCATGGACGCCTGGCAGACGCCGCTCGAAGACGTGGGACCGGCCGGCGCGGACAAAGGAAAGGGCGGGAAGTACCTCATCCTCCCGCCGGGCCACAAGGAAAAGACGCCCGACGGGTACATCGTGCTGCCGTCGTCGACGTACAAGGGCTACGCCCTGCTGCGGTCGATTCGGCAGAGCGGGAGTGACGAGGACCTGGCCAAGGCGGTGGAGTACGGCAAGAAGATTAAGATTTACCCGCTGTCAAAGGCGGACAATCCGTCGCCGACAACCTCCGTGGATGCCGCCGGCGTGCTGTACGACGCGACCATTCCGTACGATATCCGCTTTTTTGAATCGCTGGATCGCGTGGTCCAGCACGAGCCGTGGCTGGTGCGCGACCGGGCCATGATCGACACGCTTCGGACGCTCGGCATCGAAAAGGGAAAGAAGTTCACCCCTGATGCAAAGATGACCGCGATTCTCAACGCCGGTGCTAAGCAGGCACATACCTATCTGGAAGGCAAGTACTACGAGCTCGTCACCAAAGGGCCGTTCGTCAAAGGAAGCCGGTGGTCCTTCCCCGAGCGGTTGGGACTCGTCTTCAAGGCAGCCCAGGCGCAATTCGCGGAGCCCAACTTTTACCCGGTCGAGGACCGCGGTCTGCTGCTTTCGTTCATCTTCTTCCTGCCCAAGCGGCTGGGGGAAGGCCAATTCTACCTGGTGGCCATTGATGACAAGGAGGGCAAGACGCTGGATGGTGGCAAGACGTATCGGCTCAACGTCCCGGCCAAAGCCCCCATCAGGCAGTACTGGTCAGCGACGTTATACGATCGGGACTCGCACGCGCTCATCCGCAACATGACCCATGCCGCCCGCTCCTCGCAGAGCAAGGGATTGCAGGTGAACAAGGACGGATCGGTCGATCTGTACTTCGGGCCGAAAGCCCCGGAAGGCTTAGAGTCGAACTGGGTTCCAACCGATCCGAATAGACAATTCGAAATCATGTTCCGCTTCTACGGCCCCCTTCCGTCACTTTTCGATAAGACGTGGGTGCTGCCGGACGTCGAGCTTATGAAGTGACATCGAGCCTGCATACGGGCTGGCTTTTGGCCAGCCCGATGGTTGATCGGGTCGCTTGACTAGTTGGTCTCGAGGGTGAGATAATGGGTACGACCACACTCGGTACAACTAAGCGTTTTTTTGCCCGTACGGTGAAGCCGTTCTTCCTGTTCACCGGGGCCGGCACCGCCCTGGTCGGGCTGTACGCTTTCGCACCGGCGTGGACAATGCCCAACATCGGACAACTCCCATACCTGCGGGACTATACCATCATCATCCAGCACTGGGGGATAATGGTGTGCCTGATGGGGGTGGCCATGATGGCGGCGGCTGTTGTCCCGGCGTGGCGGTTGCCAATCTTCCTTTACAGCGGCATCGAGAAGGCGTTTATGGTGTGGCTTGTTGTATCGAACGCCAATGAGCCGTTTGTTCGTGGCTTCTGGGTTCCGTTCGCGTTGGATTCGACCGTGGTGATCTATACTATCGGCTACTTCGCAGTTTGCGGATTCCGCCAACCTCTGACAGCCGAGCCGAATCGGATCAATTGAACCTCATGTGCTCCATTGCAGCAGTCTGAGTATTGGCGGGCTCAATAAATCTCGATCAATATTGCCAATGTGATGAAGCGGCTAAAGAGGTTCTCGCCGACAAGAAACGATCCCGTTCAGTCCTGAAGACATCGCTCACAGTCAAAATGAGTACGTAAAACCCCGGCGACGAAGCCCGTTGAAGGTTCGCCGCCGGAGCTATTCATTTTCTCACTGGGCCGCAGGCTGATCGCACGGAACTTCGCACTTCCTCCCCCACGCTCCGCCAAACTTGATCCCGACGTTGAACAGGAGCGAGTGGCCCGCAGCGTCGATTTGAACGCGGGCGTTAGGAACCTGATTCACCGTACCGGAAATCGAATTCTCGAACCCGTACGCGTAGCCGATAGACGTGGACAGTGCGTCGGTGATGTTCATCGTTGTCCCGACGCTGACCGTATGCTGAATGATGGCCGGCGACTGGATGTTGAAGAGAGTCGAGGTGTTCTTGAGCGGGTTGTCGTTGTACTGGTAACCCGCACGGACCGCGACACGATCGGTCAGCTGGTAATTGCCTCCGACTGCCACGGCGAAGGTGCTCTCCCATCCGAGGCCGCCATCGCGCACGGATTGCCCAAAGAGGTCCGTGTTTTCATAATCGAAGTAGCGCATGTCGACACCGAGTGTGAGCCGCTCGATTCCACGCCAGGCAACACCCCACGAATAAATCGCCGGCAGGGACGCCTTCAATGACAATTCCTGTGCGTTCCCGAGGTTGTCGCGGGCGTTGAACCGCCACGTCTCCAGCCATTGCTGGCTGGTATAGCCGAACCCGACGTCGAGTGAATCCGTGAGTGAATAGACGAGGCCGCCGCGGAACCCGCCGCCCCAATAGGGTCGCGCATTCGTGGCCGCCGTGAACGTGTTCGGTTGACCACCAATCGAATTAGGCGGAGCGAAAAAGGCCGGTTCGAATGACACGGAAGTGATGTCAATCGTCGGCCCGAAACCGACGACTAACTTTTCGGTGGCCTGGTACGAGACGGTCGGATTCAACTGGAGAAGTTGCATGTTCGCGAAGACCGGGCCGATCACGAATTGACCGAACGGACCCGTCGGGGACAGGACCGGGTTGCTCGAATCCCCCTTGAAGTTGACTCCGCCGCCGCCCAGCGCGAGCAGACCGAAGCCGAAGGTCAGCGGGCTTCCCTCGTCTACCTTGGACACGATGCCGATGCTGGGGATGAGCGGGAATCCGCCGTCGCTGCGGGTTCGCCCCGAGGCGATCGTGCCGTCGAGTCGCGGACGGCTCGAGAAGACGGAGACATCTGGATAAATGAAGGCACCACCGATCGAGGCTTCGTTGCGCCCGAGGCGGCCGATTGCGGCGGGGTTCCAATAGAGCGCCCCGAGAGCGTCGACAGGTGTGGCGGTCGAGACGCCGGCCATCCCGCCGTGCGTCGCGCCTGCGCCAGGAAGGTACACCCCCGGCTGAGCCGAGACTACTGAAGGCATCAGAACCATGACAAGTGTGGCGACAAGCCCGATTCCATTTGAATACCTCACGGTATCTCCTCGTGTTTGTTTGAGAACGATTCTTATGTGCCTATCGGTTGGAGGGGTTGTGCAGCTTGATCGGATTGTGAGGTGTTGGGGGGAATATCCAATACTGGCAATTGGAAGGAACTGCAAAAGGTAACGGTCGAGTGAATATCTGGCCGATTTCAGAGTGAAGCAGAACTTGCTGCGTTCCTATTAAGCAAAGTGGAGATCGCAATGGCACGGAAAGGATTCCTGTCAATCGGTGCGTTGGTCTGCGCCACCGTAACCTCGGCCCAAGCGGAGGTTCCGGCAGTGCCGGTGACGGCCGACACAGCACCTCCTTCTGAAGTGGTGGGAAACGCATCCCCGCAAACAGAGATTCCTCCCACAATGGGCTCAGGTTTGTTCCCCCCGTGTGAGAGCGGTTGCAGTAACTTCTGGACTCGGCCCACACTCACCGGCGACTGGCTCGGTCATCGGTCGCGCCTGGCGGATCGTGGAATCAAGTTTAACGGCAATATCACACAGTTCGCGTTCGGCCTCGACGGCGGAATCAACACGCGCCGAATACCGCCAGTGCTTGGCCAAGGCAACACGTCCGCCTACACGGGCCGCGGTGAATACGGCGTTACAATCGACCTCGAAAAGTTCGGCGGAATGCCTCACGGGAAATTAAACATCGGTGCGCAACACTGGTGGGGGCAGTATGGCAACGTGAGTCTGAACACCGGGGCCTTCCCGCCAGCTGTCTTCGCAGCCGCGATCCCGCCCGCGCCCAACGACCCCGGCGTGCCCTTCATAACCGATTTTTACCTGACGCAACCGCTCTCGAAAAACTGGGTCGTTTTCGCAGGAAAGAAAAACGTGTTAGGTGTCGCCGACCAGGACGACTTTTCCGGGGGCAACGGAACGGCACAGTTCCTCAATCAGGCGTTTGTCGCGAATCCGGCATTTCTCTTAGGGCTGCCATACACTTCGTTCACGGCTGGCGTGGTCAGCCCCCGCGAGTGGGGTGGCTTTTCGACATTCATCTACGATCCCCAGGACCGGACGAAGGATTTCTTCCGACTTGACGATCTCTTTTCGCAGGGCATTATCGCCGGCGGAGAAGTGAAACTGAAAACGAATGCATTTTCAAAGCCGGGTGAAATTCACGTCGGTGGGATGTGGAAGCATGTCGAGCTCTCGAATCTCGCATTCAACGAACCTCCGCCGGGAACCTACCCCTACCAGCCGGTTACCGGTTCGCCAACGATTGGTGACTCGTACACGATCTACTCAGGATTCGACCAGTACTTGCAAGTCTATTCGGAAGGCTCGAAACGCGGTTGGGGTGTATTCGGACGCGCCTCGATCAGCGATGGCAATCCTACCCCTGTGCGATACTTTCTCAGTCTCGGTCTCGGCGGCTACAGCCCGTTCCGACACCGTCAGGGCGATACCTTCGGTCTCGGCTGGTACTACCTCGGCGCCAGCGACCAATTCGGCCCCCTGCCGCGAGCCGTGTTCGGCCCGCGCGACGGAACGGGAGTCGAACTCTTTTACAACGTCCAGATCACACCGTGGATGAACCTGACCCCGGACTTCCAGATCTTGAGGCCGGAAGCCGGCGCGATCGCCGAAACGGCCTACATCGGCGGCCTCCGGCTCAACTTGACATTCTAAGAATGGAAATCTGCTTGCTGCTTTTCGGGCAGCAAGCAGATTTCATTGTCAGCAACATGAAATACAGATCTTGAAACAGAGAATGGGGTAAGCAGTTTCTCAATTGCAATTGCTTTTTAAAGGCATTCATTCGAATTGAACCCGGAATGTTGCCAATCGGATACGAGATGGATTCGCAGTGCCTGCGGTGATCATCGATTGAACCAAGACTGATTTTTCTCGCAAGCAAAGACTGCGTTTCGGATAATGTCCGAATGAGAACTCAAGACGATTTCATTGATCTCGATACGCCGACCGGGCCGATGCGGACTTATCGTTATTGGCCCGTGGCGCCGGGTCGTTATCCGGGTATAGTCTTTTTTTCAGAGATCTATCAACTTACCGGACCGATCGCCCGACTTGCAAGGTTCTTCGCGGGTCACAGTTACGCAGTGGCGGTCCCCGAGATCTTTCACGAGTACGAATCGGCCGGCACCGTGCTGGCTTATGACAAAGCCGGGACCGATCGCGGGAACGAGTGCAAGGTCTTGAAGCCGATTTCAGCCTATGATACCGATGCACGAGAGGTCATCGGGCATCTCCGGGAGTGGTCAAGTTGTACGGGCGCGGTTGGCGTGTTCGGCGTGTGCATCGGCGGGCATCTGGCGTTCCGTGCCGCCATGAATCCGACCGTTCGTGCTACGGCCTGTTTCTACGCGACCGATATCCACAAGCACAGCCTGGGAGCAGGGATGAACGACAATTCCCTGGAGCGGGCGAAGGAGATCGATGGGGAACTTCTTATGGTCTGGGGTCGGCAGGATCCGCATATCCCTGCGGACGGGCGGTCGGCGATTTACTCGCGACTGACGGAATGTGAACGGAATTTCACCTGGCACGAGTTCAACGCGGCGCACGCGTTTCTAAGGGATGAAGGCCATCGATATGATTCCGAACTGGCGCTGATTTCACAACAACTCATACTGGCTCTGTTTCGCAGGACATTGCAGGGATGAAACGACACCAAGAACTGGTCGATCGGTAACGTCCACGAGAGGGGAATCCGAATGAACGCACTTCAGTTGGGAATGAAAATGAGATTCGCCCTCATCGCTTTCGTTTTACTCTGCCCTTCGATTTGTGCCGCTCCCAAGCCCAACATCATCTTCATTATGGCGGATGATCTCGGGTATTCCGACCTGGGATGTTATGGTGGCGAGATCGAAACACCGAATCTGGATGCGCTGGCGAAGAACGGGATTCGCTTTACGCAGTTCTATAACACCGCCCGCTGCTGGCCTTCGCGTGCGGCTCTGCTGACGGGCTATTACCCACAACAGATTCACCGCGACAAGCTTCCAACTCTCGCTGGTGGCGCGGGCGGATCGCGGCAAAGTTGGGCGCGGTTGCTGCCGGATTTCATCAAGCCTGTGGGGTACCGAAGTTATCACAGTGGGAAATGGCATATCGACGGAAAAGTTCTCGCGGGCGGGTTCGATCGTTCGCTCAATATCAGCAACCCCGGGAATTTCTTCACGGCACGTGGCAACTCGTTGGACGACCGTCCTGTTCCTCCGCCTGCGGATGAGAAAGGATACTACACGACCATCACTACTGCGGATCACGCGATTGAATGCCTGAAGGATCATTCCGCGAATCACAAGGACAAACCGTTCTTTCAGTATCTGGCGTTTCATGCTCCGCATTTTCCCTTGCATGCGTTGCCCGAAGACATCGCGAAATACCGCGATCGCTATCTCGAAGGCTGGGATGCGATTCGGAAATCACGCTATGAACGCCAGGTGAAGTTCGGGATGATCAATACGAAGCTCTACGAGATGGAGCGCGATGTCGGTCCGCCTTATCGCTATCCCGATGCGATCCGAAAACTCGGACCCGGTGAGATCGAGTTCCCGTGTGCCTGGACGGAACTCACGGATGAGCAACGTCGGTTTCAGGCAACGAAGATGGCTATCCATGCCGCCATGGTGGATCGCATGGATCGCGAAATTGGCCGAGTGCTGAAACAACTCAAGTCCATGGGGGCTTTTGAAAACACCCTCATTCTGTTTGCTTCTGATAACGGAGCCAGTGCGGAGATCATGGTGCGCAATGGCGGCCACGATCCCAATGCCGCTCCCGGCAGCGCCGCGACATATCTCTGTCTCGGGCCTGGCTTCTCGAGTGCATGCAACACACCATTTCGCAGGCACAAAACGTGGGTTCACGAAGGCGGCATCAGCACTCCGCTCATCGTTCACTGGCCTGCGGGAGTGGCTTCACGAGGCGAGTTGCGCCACACCCCCGCGCATCTGATCGACTTCGTGCCAACCGTTCTCGACTTGCTCGGTCTCGAAAAGCCAAAGCAGTGGAACGGACAGCAAATCCCACCCGCTCCCGGAAAGAGTCTTGTGCCGGCATTGAAGAGTGATGTCGCCATTAAACGCGAATACCTCTGGTGGCTGCATGATGGGCACCGGGCCATTCGAGTTGGTGACTGGAAACTGGTCTCATTGGCGAAAGGCCCATGGGAACTCTACAACTTGAAAACCGATCGCGCAGAACAACACAATCTTGCAGAGAAAATGTCCGAAAAAGTCAAAGAACTGGGTGAACTGTGGCAGAAGCAGACCGAAACATTCACAGAACTGGCGAAGCAACCCGATCCGGGAGCTAAGAAGCAGAATAAGAAACCATGACGGCAGAACCAATTGGTTCTGCCGCGAGTTCCGCTAGCGACACGAGTGACTATGGCAAGGTGCAAGGGGGAGCCACAGGGGTGGCGGTTCGGAGTTGGCCGAGGAATTGCTTAATCGGCCCCGTTTGATCGATCCCGAACCTGGCGAGGCCGGGGTCGGGATCACCGAAGTGCTTGACCGGGTTACCGTGGGCGTTCAACAGCGTGGTGTACAAATTGCCCAGGGTTTTGTGCCCGGCGTCGCCGTAGCTCGGCAGGCGAATGTACCACCTTCGGATGCCTAACTTGGTGTTCTTGCCGGAGAGCACTACGAACGGATATTCGGTGCTGTGAGAATGATGCGTCTCGCAGTTGTACGGGAAGTAGAAGATCATGGTGTTATCGAACACCGTGCCATCACCCTCGGGGGCCTGCTTGAGCCGGCTGGCGATGATGTCGAGCAGCGTTAGATGCTGGCGGCGGACGGCGTATCAGATCTCGTCGGCGGTCAGCTTTCCGAATCCCTTGCCGTGGCCGACGTCATGCAAGTTGACCTTCTCGGCCTCGAGGCCCGAGAGTCCCCGAGGCTGTCTCAACTCGATTCATGTTTCATCGAACGCGGAACCTTACTGCTCAAGAGGTTACATCGAGCAGCCGTGATCGAGCTTTCCCCCATGGGAAACGGATTTCCCGGTGAAAACGGAGCTGAAATCAGTCAAGGAACGCTCCGACGGATTGAAACTCGCCTGCCACTACCAGGCTTTGCTCGACACTGGCAAGTTTGAGAACCGCACCGCGCTTGCCCGACATCTCGGCGTCAGCCGGGCCAGAGTGACGCAGGTACTTAGACGATTGAAATAGTCCTGAATCTGCTTCCTAAATGTCATGATCCAAGAAAGGCCAGCAGGTCGTTGTTGAGTTGGTCTTTGCTCGTATCACCGAGGGCGTGGGTGCCGCCCGGATAGATTTTCAGCACCGCGTTCTTGACGAGTTTGGACGAGAGCACCGCCGAGTCGGCGATGGGCACGATTTGATCGTCGTCTCCGTGGATGATCAGCGTTGGTACGTCGAACTTCTTCAGGTCCTCGGTGAAGTCCGTTTCCGAGAATGCCTTGATGCAGTCGTACCCATTCTTGTGACCGGACATCAGGCCCTAGATCAACCACGATTGGATCAACCCCTGGGAGACCTTGGCGCCGGGTCGGTTGAAGCCAAAGAAGGGGCCACTAGCCACATTCAGAAAGAACTGTGCGCGGTCGGCTAGATACGCCGCACGAAAGCCATCAAAGACTTCCATTGGCAGGCCGCCGGGGTTGGCTTCGGTCTTGAGCATGAGCGGCGGCACTGCGCCCATGAGAACCGCCTTGACCACGCGCTTGGTGCCGTCCGATGAAGCGGGCGACTTCACCGCCGCCAGTCGAGTGGCCGATCATCACCGCATCGTTCAAATCGAGCGTATTGAAGAGTTCCGCCAGGTCGTCGGCGTAGGTGTTCATGTCGTTGCCATCCCACGGCTGGCTCGACCGGCCGTGCCCGCGACGGTCGTGAGCGACGCAGCGGTAGCCGTGCGAGGCGAGGAAGAACATTTGCGACTCCCATGCGTCGGCGCTGAGCGGCCAGCCGTGACTGAAGACGACCGGTTGTCCGGTGCCCCAGTCCTTGAAATAAATCTGCGTGCCGTCTTTGGTCGTGATCGTGCTCATCAATATTACTCCTTGTAAAAAATCGGTTAGCGTTACGCCTAGTCATGAAACCAAGTATACGTCGTGCGCTAGATTTGGGCGGCACCGCCGTCCACGAACAACTCCGCCCCGGTCATGTAGCTGCTGTCTTCCGAGGCGAGGAAGACGACAGCTTTGGCAATTTCGTCCGGCGTGCCCGCCCGTCCGAGTGGGGTTTGCAAGACCGCGTGTGCCTCAAACTCTTTGATCTGCTCGTCGTTCATCCCCAACTCGCTCTTGTAGGCAGGGGTGATGACCGTTCCAGGACTCACCACGTTCACGCGAATGTTCCGCCCTTTGAGGTCTACCGCCCAAGTCCGGGCAAAGGATCGGAGCGCTGCCTTCGTCGCCGCATAGATGCTGAAACCTGGCAAGCCTTTGATGGTGACCATCGAACCGTTGATGACAATCGAGCCGCCGGCGGTCATGAGGGGGAGCGCTTTCTGTACGGTGAAGAGAGTTCCCTTGACGTTGATGCCGAAGTATTTATCGAAATGCTCTTCGGTGATTTCGCCGAGCGGCACGAACGCCCCGCCGCCGGCGTTGGCGAAGAGAATATCAAGCTTCCCATACCGTTCGCGGATCGTTTCATAGAGACGGTCGATATCGGCGAGGAGCGAAACGTCGCCTCGTACACCAAGGGCGCTCGGGCCGAGTTCCGCAACGACCTGGTCGAGTTCGGCTTGGCGTCGCCCCGTGACAACTACCTGCACTCCCTCCAAGATGAAACGCTTGGCGGTGGCCAGTCCGAGACCGGAACTTCCTCCGGTGACAAGGGCGATTTTCCCGGCGAGTTTCTTGTCCATGTTTGATTCTCCAAATCCTGTGGTCTGCGGATTCTAGGTTGACGTTACTGCATCGCCCTGACGGCTTTGTTCGTGGTCAGAACTGCATTCGCCAGAAATCGGTAGTTGGTGACCGTCGCCGTGTAGCCGTCGCCAAGTTCGGGGTGCCTTGGCCCCGCCGTCGCGTCCTTGACCACGGCGACCGCCCCGCCGAATTGCCATGCTTGGTCGTGAGGGTAGAGGTAGTGGGGGGAAATGAATACTCCGTAGTCTTGTTCATTTGCTGCCGTGAAAGGTGGGCGAGATTTTCAACCGTATTATTTTCCCTGATGCTTTCGCCGTCCAAGCCCCAGGAGACGCCTTTCTCGCTAAGGACGTCGTTCTGCGGGTCGATGACAATCAGTGCCGAGTCGTTCTTGTGGAACTGCATGTTAATGCTCCTTTTTAGAGTGCTTTTTGAGAGAAGAATCTGCCTTCAGGCGTTCAACTTCCAATTCGAGTTCGGCGATCCGCGTCTGGAACTGTTCGATCACGGGCACGATCTGGCGTTGAGAGAACCGCTGGTGGATGTGTTGCTGGCAGTTCACGTCCCAGGCCTCAACCGTGAACAGGATCGCCCGCTCGACTTTGCCGGGGTAAGCCGAATCGCGGAGCCGTTTCTCAAGCGCCGCGTCCCCTTCAACGATGCGAGCCGTGCCCCAAAGCTTCACCCGCCGACTATTGGCGTAGTCCATTAAGAAGATGAACGCTTTGGGGTTTTCGGTGAGGTTGCCAAGGGTAATGTACTGCCGGTTGCCTCCGAAGTCGGCGAAGCCGAGCGTGTGCTCGTCGATGACCTTGAGAAATCCGGGCGAACCTCCGCGATACTGGATGTAGGGCTGACCGTCGGCATTGGCGGTGCCGAGGTAGAACATGTCGAGGTCCGCCAGAAATTCCGTTAGATCCGGCGTCACGGTGGTCTGCCACCCTTCGCCGCGTTCCATCCGGGCGTAACTGCCCCGAGAACCTTTTTGGTTCTGAATCGACTTCACCGCAGGAGTAAAAGCAATGTCACTGGGGTACTCTCGCCGGGCGGCGTGTGTTGCGGCCGACATGGGTAGCTCCTTTCGAGGCTGATGGCCTTGGAAAATATGCCCTTGGTCATCCCAAGGGCATCACGCAGTCGTTGTTACTTCTTCGCCACATGCTTGCCGAGGAACTCCCGCATCAGCCTGGCGATCTCGTCGCCGTTCGTTTCCAGGGCGAAGTGCCCGGCGTCGAGCAGGTGATACTCGAGCGTCTTCAGGTCCTTCTTGTACGGCTCGGCCCCGGCGGCGGGAAAAATCTGATCGTGCTTGCCCCAGGCGATCAGCACCGGCGGCTGGTGCTTGCGGAAGTACTCCTGCCACTTCGGGTACAGCGGCGGGTTGCTGCCGTAGCTCAGGAACAGGTCGAGTTGGATCTCGTCATTCCCCTGGCGATCTAGGAAGTATTGATCCGTGATCCACGCATCGGGCGACACCAGTTCGGCGTTCTTGACCCCGTGCGTGTACTGCCACTTAGTCGCTTCGAGTTTCGTGAAGCCCCGGAGTGCCTCCCGCTTGTCCTTGCTCGTCGGCTCCTTCCAGTACGCCTTGACGGCGAGGATCACTCGCTCTTCGTGAGGCAGCGAATCCCGAACTTGGTACAGGCGGTTCATGTGTCCTCACTGAAGGGATTGTTACGCCCCTTCAGCGGGTGTCACTTCGTTCGGACTCCGAACGGAACTCACTCTTCGACTTGCTCGTATTCCAGAGCGTCGAAGGCTTCCCTGAGATCGTCTTCGTCGGGGTAGCCGCCTTGATCGTCTAGGTTCTCGACGGCGGATTGATTGTGATCCCAGAACCACGAGAACACGTCGCTTTCCCAGCCGTCGGGCAGGACGTACTCGTTCTTCACTCGCCATGCGGCGTGCCCGATGTTTTCCAACGTGGCTTCGTATTCTCGGTTCGAGTAATCGCTTTCGTCGAGGACGGGGTAGTCGTCCATTCGTTCTTCGAGTTCGTGGAAGACTCGAAACGCTTCGGTGATTTCGCCGTCCTTGAGGACTCGCATCGAGAACCCATCGACGTGTCCGACTGCCCAATGGCTGTGGGACTCGAACACGACATCGGGATTGTCGCCGTCAGTGAAAGGTTCGAGGGCTTTGGTGATGACTTCGGCGTTACTTTGGTCGAGCAACCCCGAATCACGGTTGTGCGTGTAGATGATGGCCCACGATTCGGCGTCTTCGATTTCACGGCGGCGGAACCAAGCGAACGAGTCAAACTTCTGCCAGTTGCCCGCCAGTTCTTTGGCTCGGTCTTCGAGGCTGGTTGTCGTGGTCGTCATGTTCTCTCCGGTGTGGTGTTGACTCCCTTCAGCGGGTGTCACGAAGAGAAAACCGGGGACGAATGACCTACGGTGATTGCAACTTCTCGGCTTCACGGATTCAAGTTCGTGCGGCGACCCCCGGCCGGTTGGTCATTTCACAGAGACTTGGGGTTTGGCGTCGAAGCTGAAGCGGTGCTGTCACAGTGTTGTTACTCGTCCCCGGCCAGTCCCAGGAACGCTCCCACCTTCGCCACTTCGGGAATGAATCCCCGAAGTGGCTTGGACTCGCTGACAGCGGGTGTCAGGCTTCGACTTCGACGGGTGCCTGCGAGCGGGAGTAACTGAGGATGTGGTCGGCGGCCTTCGATGCCTGAGCCGTAGCCCGGAAGATAAACCGGGCATCGCCTTTCATGGCTTTGAGCCAGCTTTGCAGGTAACTCGCCGAGTTCTGCCAAGTAGTCCGGGTGTGGCACGGACTCGTAGTGATCCCGCTCTATCGACACCGCCTGGAGGACCGCTGCCAACTGATCGGCGGTCGGCTCGACATAGCCAACCCCGCTGCGGAGTTGAACCGTGAAACGCTCGGGCGTGATGATTCCGTGGTAGAACGACCACCACTTCGATTGCCCGAGTGGGTCGATGGCACGCATCAAGCTGGGCGGTACTCCCAGCCGCTTCCATGTTTGGCGGGATGGCTCCAGCAGGGGATCGCCGTCGTTGATCCGACAGACGTACCGGACTGCCGTTTTCATCGACAGCGGTGTCCGGTCGCCCCAACAAGCCAGCCTCTCCGGGTCGGGCTGAGTGGTCAAGCTGATCGATTGACGGCAGACGGTTGGGTCCTGGTGGACGATCTCGCCACGGGACAGTCCGCCCGCCATGATGCCCGGCAGGTGCATGAGCGGTGAGTAGTGGTACAGAACTGGCATGGCTTGCTCCGAGTGGGGTGGTGAGTTACACCCCCACAGTCGGTGTCACTCGGCGTCAGATTTGTGTCCGATTCGGCACTAGCCACGACTGCCGTTTGCTCATCGATTGCAGGGTGTGGTTGACCGCCCACTGTGGGTGTCACCTTGTTGTTCAGTTCGGACTTTTGTCCCAACTAGAAAGAGCGGTGCGACGAACGGAAAGGTGATTGATGGGGAAGTGGAGAGAAGTGCGACAATCAGGCGTGCTGGAATGATGGGCGGAAGAGCAAGTTGTCGGCGACCAGAGTCAGCGGGTCCGTTCCATTACTTATGACGTGCCGAAGGGCTGTTCACACGACAGCACGTAAGGGGGTGGCACCGGCACGAACGAGCGAGACGAACTCATTCCCTCGCTGGCGGGCGTTATTCGCTTGGCGAATTGAAGTCTTTTCGGTGGTAGTGGGGAAGCCCAGACCAGCCGCACTTACAAGAAACGAATCCTTCGTGGAGTTCCTTAGCCCACCACGCACGAAAGCCATTGACGTTTGGCTGCGTGTCAACCTCATGTCGAATGTGGTTGTGGCACAGAAAAACGTATCCCTTCCGCACTTTCTTTGGAATGCGGCCAATGTACACTTTGGCGGGTTCGGCAGTCTTCTTGGTCTTTGTCATTTCTTGCTCCTCAGTGAAGGTTGACACGTCTCTACAGCCGGTGTCACAGCGTTTTCGGTTCAGGCGTTTGTCCCGACCCTAATCAGTGGAGCGAAGGCCCGACGGTCGGCAGACGGCGACGTGACGAAGGAGTGGTGCGGCGATCAGTCGGCCTGCTGGGACGACGGTCGGACGAACAGATTGTCGGTGACGAGCTTCCGCCCGGTCAACGGGTCCGTTCCATTACTAATGATATGCCTTCGTGCGAATAGCCTCTTCGGCACATCCGGGGCGGTATCACCCGCCCGGTCGAGTGAGACGAACACGCTCCCACGCTGTCGTGCCACCCAAGTGAAGAATCGTTCGTAGCCAAACGTCCCGACATAGATCGGTTCGCCGACAGTCCGGTACGGCGGGTCGGCGTAGATCACGTCTCCCGGCCGGGTCTTCAGTGAGTAAAAGTCCCGGTGGACAAACTCGACGACCTGTAACTTGTGGCTCCAGTACCGAACAGTCCGCTCTGTCGCCTCGGGCTGGCGGTTCTGAAGAATAATGTCCCGCAAACGACAGTACAGCCGCCCGTCCCGTCGGAACTCGAACCGCCCGTCACGAGTCACCCGTAGCAGGAAGAACAGCTTCAGCGGGTCGTGGTCGAGGTTGAACTGGCGGCGAACCTCGTCGTAGGCCGGTCGGCCGGTGTCAGCCAGACATCGCCACAACCGCCGGTACTCGGTCATCAGCGTCGCCGGGGCGGTCTTGATCGCTCTCCACATCTCGACCAGCGGGGCATAGTGGTCGCCGACGACGTAACGTCTCACTTTCTTGTTCGATTGCATCAACTGGAGCAGCACCCCGCCCCCACCAATGAAGGGTTCGTGGTAGGTGGCGATCTCGTCGGGGAGCAGGGACACTATTCGTGCTGCCTGCCGGTGCTTGTGACCCGGCCACTGGAACAGGAGCGGTCGCCTCGGCCTTGACCATCGTGGCGGTGTCACCACGTCTTTCGGCCGAACTTCGACAGCCACGAGGTTGGGACGCCACAGATCATTCACTGAATGAAGACCGAAGTGAGCGACGACGGCATCGAGGGCGGGTTGGTTGCGGCATTCGATGCGGTCGAGTCCCGAGGAGACGGCCCGCCGCAGCCACTTGTAATCGACGTTCAAGGCGTCGGCGGCGACCTTCCTCGACCACCCCTTTGAGGCGAGCAGTCGGTCGAGGTTGTGGGCGAAAGCTTGGGAGCGGTCGGTGTCAGACGAGGCATTGGACTTGTTGTTGATGCGGAAGTGAACTAGGTCGGGTTGCCACAGGGCGTCGGGAGTCGGTAGCCCGAAGAACTCGGCGACTGAACGGAGGTAATCAGCGTTTCGCCGCTCGGTGCGTGCGACTCCAGTAGTGACGACGGTGCGAACCCATTTGGCAGGGATGCCGAGCCGGTCGGCCAGTTCGTTGCGGCCGAGGTCATTGGCGGCGAGCAGGGCGTCGAGGTTGCGGGCGACGGCGGCGTGGCGGGCGGATTCGATCATGCGTCTCGGGGGCGTGACGGCGGGACTGATCCAGTAAAGAGAAAGTAGTACTCGGTTGCCCGTCTGGTGTCACTCCGCCAGAGACAAACACTCGGATCGTCCTTCCTTACCGAATTCACGACCGGGCAAACTGGCACTTTCAAAATCTCGTAGCCGAGCAGTGCGAGAGTATCCTCGCCATCTCGCCCTCCTCGGGCGTCGAGGCCGACAGCCACCTGTCATTGTCGTCGGAGGGGGCGGTTGTGGTCCGGGTGACGAGTTCGTTTCCTACTCACGGAGAGATAAGCCAAACGGCCTCCGCAATCGGAAAACCAATAGCGGAGGCCGTTTGTTTTGTTGACGTGTATAGGGTCGGGAGAATCTAGCTGCCCGATTTACCCAAGTTTTGCCCAACGATTTACCCAAGTCATTTACCCAACTTTTGAACTCGCCTTAATCGCTTGCAGAATAAGGCTTTAAGAGTGGGCGGTACAGGATTTGAACCTGTGACTTCGTCCGTGTGAAGAACGCACTCTACCGCTGAGTTAACCGCCCGCTACACATGATTTAGCAACAAGGTCTGCAGGGTCAAGATCGAGTCGATTTCGGATAAACTCGCGGGCGGATTCGAGAACCCGCTCCAGGCTGCCGGTGCTGCGGTCGCGATCTGCTCCTGATAAATTCCACGACCTTAAGTGATCGCCGTTGGCAAGTAAGCGAAAGCCCAGACGATCCCCCCGGCAATGCGACCAGCGGGAACGTGGTATGCCAACTGATGATATTCAGGAGCCCGGCGATCAGGGCAGGGGCGATGGCGAAGCCGAGCGACTGACCGCTGATGAGCCAACCGGACGCCGTCGCGCATTCTTCCAACGGGAACCAGTCGCCGATAGCCTTGGTCGCACTCGGAAAGATCCCAGCCTGAGTGATCCTCATGGAGAGCTACATGAGGATCATTCCGGTCAAGCCGAAAACAATGGACATCAATGCAGTAAATGCCGACCAGAAAATGGAGGAGAGGAAGAGTACGGTCTAGCTCCCCCATCGGTCTGCCAGACAACCCGTCGGAAGTTGCGCCAGCGCGTAGCCCCAGTATCAGGCGGCCATCATGATTCCCATCGCGCTTTCGTCAAACTGCTCGCGCACGCTTCGCTTGTTCGCGAAAGTCGGACGTGAAGTCTCGGGGATACTCCCAAAAGTGGCTGTAAACATCGACGATCATGAAACGGGCCTCGGCGCGGGCCCATCAGTTTCCGCGCCGAGCGTCACGAATGCAAGCTCGAAAACCACACAATTAGCACTTTCGTACGACACCGACGAGTACGCCGAGGATCCGGACATCCTGAGCCGCAGGATCGACCTTGATCGAACTCATCGTCGAGTTCATCGGTTGAAGTTCGATATATTCCTTGCGCTTGTAGTATTTTTTCAGCGTCATGGCTTTTTCGACCATCGCGACGACTTTGGAACCGTTATCCGCGGATTCCGTCTTGTGAATCAGCACGTAGTCGCCATCCGCTATGTGACCGTCGATCATGGAATTGCCGCGGACTTTGAGTGCGAACGTCTTTTCTTTTGGAAAAAGGTCCTTCAGCTCGAGCCGTTCATCCTGTTCCACTGCCTCGATCGCTTTTCCAGCAGCCACGACACCGAGCATCGGAAGGCTGAAGCCGCCAGCGTTCACGCCATCGATGGTGATCCCCCGGGAAAGATTGGGATTCCGGTTGATCTTGCCTTTCTTTTCCAGTGCCTTCAGGTGACACATGACACCGTTGGGAGAACTGATCTTGAACTTGCGGCAAATGTCACGAATCGTTGGCGGGTAGCCGGACGATTGAATGTGATTGCAGATGAAGTTGTAAATCTTTTGCTGCTTGGTGGTGAGAGCAACATCGCTCATGGTCGGCCTCCTTTAGTGTGAGCGGTTTCAGAGCAACAATTGTGCAATATGTAAGGAAGTATATGTGAGAATTCAAAAAAAATGTACAGGAATCCCGACGATTCCGATGAAATTTTCTATTTTCACAGAAAGAGACTTTTCAGGAATCGATCGTGGAATCCTATCCACCGGAATGGTTTTCTGCCGTCATGAATTCGCTTCTGAATCATCAGGAGCTGGAATCTCATCTGGTTCAAAGCTCTTTTCGCGATCTCCTCGCCGGTCGCGTCGAAGCCGTGTGTGCCGCAAGTCTGCTGACTGCACTCCGGATGAAGGGCGAAACCGGCCGTGAAATCGCCGTTGCTGCGGACGTGCTCCGCGAGCAGATGATCCGGCTCGTCCCCACCTCCGCTCCCGTCCTCGATACCTGCGGAACAGGTGGAGACGATAGCGGAACCTTCAACATCAGCACAGCTACGGCGCTGGTCGTGGCCGCCTGCGGGGTGCCCGTTGTGAAGCACGGGAATCGCGCAGTCTCCAGCCGCTCCGGAAGCGCGGATGTCCTCCGCGAGCTCGGCCTGCCAATCGAAAACGGGCCCGAATGGTCGCAGCAATGCCTCGATCGCGTCGGCTTCGCATTCTGCTTCGCTCCTCACTTCCATCAGGGAATGAAGAACGTCGCCCCGATCCGCCGTCTGCTCGGTATTCGCACCATCTTCAATCTTCTCGGTCCGCTCGCGAACCCCGCATCCGCCGATTACCAACTCCTTGGCGTGGGAAAACGCGAACTGCTCGACCCGCTCGCATCCGCCGTCGCGCACCTCGGCATTCGCCGCGCGGTCCTCGTGTGCGGAGAAGACGGACTGGATGAAGTCAGTCTCACCGCCCCAACTACCGTACGAGTTGTCGAAGGAAACACGTTCACAACCCTGAAATGGACCGCAAGTGATTTTGCTCTCGAACCCGTTTCACACGAAGAATTAAAGGCGGACGGACCCGCCGAAAGTGCCCGCATCGTTCGAGAAATACTGGACGGGCGAGGCGGAGGACCCGAGCGCATCGTTCTCGCCAATGCGGCCGCGGCCCTCTGGACCGCGGGTCAGGTGACGAATCTCAAAGACGGCGTCGTAACAGCCCACAACGCCATTCAATCCGGACTGGCCAAATCCGTGTTGGAACAGTTGATTCGTTATCGGTACAAGTAAATAATAGCCCCGTCTCGCAGTTGGACCTCGAGAATCTCCATGTCGCGCAAAGTCATACTCATTGCTGATCCTGGCATCGACACCGCCTTCGCCATCGCGTTGGCGTTCCACGAACCTACGCTCGAAGTCATCGGCCTCATCCCCTGCGCCGGGAATATCAGTGCCGAACAGGCGACTTCGAATGTCATGATCCTGATCGATCAGCTCGATCCGGCGAAATGGCCGCGCACCGCCTCCGCCGTCGCGGTGAAATACGATCGCGATGGCACCGCGCTGCACGGCCCCGGCGGGTTGGGTGGGGTGACCTTTCCAGTCTCGACCAAAAGCCAGTATCCGACTGGCGACAAAGCCCTCATCGAACTGCTTCGTCAGCATCCCCGCGAAGTCAGCGTGGTTTGTATGGGGCCTCTCACCACTCTTGCACACGCACTCGCACGCGATCCGGAACTGCCGGAACTGATTGAGAAACTTGTCATCATCGGTGGAACAGTCAACGAACCTGGGAACGCCGGCCCCGTGACCGAATTCCATTTTTCACTCGATCCCGAATCCGCACGAACGGTGCTTGCTGCCGGATTCCAGCCGATCCTCATTCCACTCGACGTCACACGCCAACTTGTGCTGTCACCGACCGAATTGCTGGAACTCCCCAATCCGGAGTCCCGAACGTGCCAGTTCCTTCGGCAGGTCGTTCCGTTCGGGATCCGAGCCAGCTCCAACCTCTACGGGATCGAGGGATTCCACCTCAAAGATCTCCTCGGAGTTGCGGCCGTCGCGCTCTCCGGCTCGATCAACACTGAGGAAAAAGTGGCCGATGTTGAAACCAAAGGCGAACTGACGAGCGGGATGCTCATCGTCGATAACCGCAAACTCGGAACCTCTCCCACCAATCTCCAGCTCGCCACCGAGGCAGCGATTGGCGAAATCCGTCAGTGGATGGAACGCATCCTCAAACACGCCCCCTGATCCATGAGTACTCAGTTGCTATTCAACTCTGAAACAATGGCCTTGGCATCGTAAAGTTTGGTCAGTGCCTCAATCACCGCCCGGCAGTGGACCGAGATGTGGCGAGCCTGAACATCGGTATAAACAAAGTTTCGAACCAGACCATGCCGATTGCGGTCAAAGTTGATACCGACCAGTTCGCCGGCCCGATTCAAAACCGGACTTCCGCTGTTTCCGCCAATCGTGTCCGCTGTGCTCACAAAATTGAACGGTGTCGACAGGTCCAGCTTCGATTCTCCCTTGAGCCAGCGTTCGGGAAGTTCGAACGGTTCGCGATTGTTCAACGCTTTCGCGCGGGCGAATGCGCTGCCGAACGTCGTGTGGAATGGCAGGTCTTCGCCATCGACCTCGTATCCCCGAACCGTCCCGAAGGCGATGCGCAGGGTGAAAGTCGCATCGGGAGCGATCGTTTTGCCATAAGCCTGAAAACGGAGCTTGGCGATTTCGCCGTAGGCAGCCCGCTCCGGTTCTTCCACTTCCACTTCAAAGCGTTTGCGCAACAGACGTGAATCCTGATCGATTGATCGAGCGAGCAGAATCATTGGATCCTTGCTGGCAAGGATCGCTTTCATTCCGCCGTCCACCAACTTTTTGCGCTCGGCAACCTCGAAGAGTTTGATTTCCTTGATCAGGGCTGTTGCGCGAGCAGCGGGGTTCTGCCCGGCAAGGACGAGCGTCACGAGTTTGTGTTCACCGCCCAACTGTTCGGCCATGAAGGTGAGCGAAGTCTGAAGTTTGGTCCGCTCGAGGGCAGGGTAGAGCGGAGCAGGAGAGAAGAGCTGAAACTTCAACGATTCCAGATTGGAATCGCGATACTCCCGCAACCGTTCGCTGCTCGGTTTTTCCAGTTCCTCTGCCATGCGCACACAATGCCGGGCGATGGTGAATGGCTCGATATAAAAAGCGTCTCCGGACTCCAGCATGGCATGCTCGACTTCGAATTCGCGGTACTTTTTCTGAATGTCCTCGATCGTTTTCCAGTGTATGAAATGATCGCGACCTTGAGGAAACGTGACCAAAGGTGTACTTGCGATCAGTTCGCGTTCCTGCATCTCTTTCTGTTTCATGATGGCCGGATCCAGCAATCCTTGCAGTTGTCCGCTGAACGCCTTGCGGGCATTGGCCACGCGATGCACATTATTTGCCGCCTGGCGATGCTCTTCGATTCCCCGTTCGCTGAATTGCAGCAGGGCCCCCTCCAGTGCACGCACTCGTGCGAGGACATACGGTAGTGAGTAGTCGCGGCGGTGCTTGAGACGGGCCAGCGTTTCCAGACGTTGGGTCGCACCGGGATGACCGGTCACGAAGAGCAGATCGTTTTCAGACGGCCCGGTTTTGGACCAGCGAAAGTAATCCGGAGTTTTGGCCGGTTGACCATTTTCGTAAGCGCGGAAGAACGCGACATCGAGCCCGTGACGTGGATACTCGAAATTATCCACATCTCCGCCGAAGCCAGCGATCCCAGCTTCCGGCGCGAAAACCAACCGAACATCCGTATACTTCTTGTACCGGTACAGGTGATAGGCTCCGCCCTGATAGAGCATAACGACATCCGATCGCAGCCCGGTCTTCGCCAGCGATTCCTTTTCAATCTCGCTCAGGATCGCGCGTCGCGCGGCGGCGGCCTCTTCCGGCTTCAGCGCCGTTTTCACGGCGGCATTGACGCGGTCCGTCACATTCTCAATCGACTGAAGAACGTTCAATTCCAGATCGGGACAGCGCAGTTCCTCCGTCTGAGCCTTGGCGAGGAAGCCGTCACGATACAGATCCTTCTTGGCCGTGCTAAGTTTCTGCAGCGCATCCGCGGCGATATGGTGATTCGTGACAATCAGTCCGTTTGACGAAACAAACCCACCGGAACCGCCGCTGTTGAAGCGGACGTTGGCCTTCATGGCACGGTCGAGCCAGGCATCGGAGAATTCAAACTGATACTTCGTTTTGAGCAGTTCGCGAGGCGGATCGTTGAGCAGCCACATTCCTTCATCAGTTCGGGCCGGCATACTTAGGACTCCCAGGATCAGCACAGCGGCTACGATTCGATGATTCATGACGTCATCCGTTGAAACGATGAAATACGACTCCTCTTGTTGTATTCGATCCTGGAAAAGAGCACACGACCCAAGTTTCTTCCTCGGATCGTGCGAGTGAAGGGCTCTGGAATCATGCGGTCGGTTTTGCGAATCGCCCGAGGAACAGAATCGTTTGTGACGGGTGATGCCGGATGGCGAACAAGAACGGATGATCGGCCTTGAAGACCCGTGATTTGACCGGAAGGCTCCGCACGCCGACAGCCACGCCGGTTGCGGCAGCGGCTTCCGTGCCTTCCTCATCGACATCGCAGACCGTTTGATGAACCACTTTCGTGATCGCGAGCGCACCTTCCGGCCGCTCACGCACCATGCCATCGAAGTCCGCTTTCGTGAAATCGAAGGCGTCGCTCATCCCCATCGATTGCAGCATTTGGTTCAAATCGTATTTCGCTTCGATCTTGAATTTCGGGATCGTGACCTGAAGGCTTCTGACCGGTTGGAGTTGCTTGTTCCACTTCGCCCACGTATCCGCATCCAGTTTGCGTTCCAGTGCGGAGAGGCCATCGTGCGTTTTCGGCAGCAGGATCTGCAGGGAAATTTCACCGCCCTTGTAGGGCAAATCGAGGAACTGGAGATCGTCGGTCTCCGAGAGTTTGGCGGAAAGCGAGGAGTCCATGAGTGGAGTGTTGACCATCGATCCATCTTCAAGAAAGAACGGCGCCTCGCGGGTACTGGCCTTTTTGAAAGGCGTTTCCCAGGTCGCCTTGAAGTAAATGGCGTTCACGAGAACGAGCCGCGCCAACGAATCGATCGATCCCTGTGCGAATAGATTTTTGATTTTGGACTGTGTCTTTTTTTCCGTCCAGTCGTTGATGGTTTTGCGTGCGGCCTCGGATTCGGAAGCGAAATTCAGATCCTGAAGGGTAGCGCGGTACTGATCGCGGACGAGCTTCAGATACTCGGCACGCCAGGGATAGCCATTTTGGGCGAAGAGGCCGTTCGCGACATCCAGTTGGTAACTTCGCTTCAGTGTGTCAATTTGAACCAACTGGCCGATCAATTCGCCGTAAGCGGCATGTCCGATCGGATCTGATTCTATGCCGGGGCAGTGCAGGGCTTTGGCCATCTGCTGGAGTGTTTCGTTCCGGGCTCCGCCCGCGGTCATCGCCAGCGCCGTGCTGATGCTGAACGGCGAGAAGAAAATGTTGCCCTTCTGTTCGCGGAGCCGGGTATGGACGTCGAATGCGAAGGCGTTAATCCCGGTTTGAGTGCCAAGATTGTCGGGCTTTCGACTCGCGAAGAGAGGACTCATGAGCGTGCCTGCCGAAAGGGCTCCGATGCCTGAAAGAAATTGTCTGCGATTCCAGTCCATGTGTCGATCCTCCTGAGGGTTTGATGATCTCATATGTAAGACGATAGCCGACAGGCCGGGAGTTGTTTCTGTTACAATCGCGTTGCAATGATCATCATAATCGATCGACGAGAATCAGAATCGTTTTTGATCACTTGTTCATTCAGTGGAAATTCGAGCATTAATCAGTTCGTGCCGATCAATAACGCTTGAAAAACCAAAGAAAACGAACAGGGACTCCGCCATGTGCATGAGCAGCAGGTGGCGGAGTCCTCGAGAGCGAATGGCGACTTGTCAAATGGATTCGGGCAAAAAGCAGAAACGTTTACAGGTTGAGCGGGGCGATGTTGGGGTTGAAGAACCGGTCGAGTGCCTTTTTGCTGGCGTCGCCCGTTTTGAATCCTTCGATGAAATACTTGAGTCGCTGTTCGGCCTTTCCATGATTGAAGGATTCCGGCCAGGCTTTCCCTTTCATCCGCTTCTGAATGCGATCATCGCCGATGGACTGAGCCGTGGTGATGATCGACTCGAGATCCGCGCGATCGAAGATCTCTCCGAAGGTGCGTGTGGCGTGGAACGCCCAAACGCCGGCGAGGTAATCGGCCTGAAGTTCGAGGCGAATCCCGCCGTTCTCGCCTTCGCGCTTGCGATACTGTTCAACCATGGCGTTGTAGCCGAGCAGATTTTGTACGTGATGACCGACTTCGTGAGCGATCACGTAGGCTCGGGATGCATCGCCTTTGTCACCGCCGAGTTTCGATTCGAGTTCGTTGAAGAAATCGGGATCGAGGAAGACTTTGCGACTCGCAGGGCAGTAGAACGGCCCGACAGCCGAAGGCGCGACTCCGCAACCGCCGCTATCAACTTGCTCAGTGAAGAGCACCATGCCAGGGTGTTCGTAGGGCTTGCGGTATTCACGTTCAAACACGCGGTCCCAGACCACTTCTGTCATACCGAGCACGGACTTCGAAAAACGATAGTGGACATCGTTTGTCGGAGGTGCTTTGCGTTGTTGCTGCTGGCCTCCGCCCCCGCCAGCAAGCCCGCCGGCAACCTTCTTGGCCAGATTCGGATCGATACCAGCGAAGTATGCGATCGCGACGGCGATTAACGTGATGATGCCACCGCCGGCGGCTACCGCAGGCCCTGCGCCGCGGCGGTCTTCGACATTGGAACTTTCGGCCTTACCTTCCCAATCCATGTTCAGCTCCGGTGATCGTTAGACTGTGGGGAGAACCGCGAGTTTCTGCAGATCTTCCAGATCGACATATTCCAGCGTGGAAATGTGCGTGGCTTCGAGGACGACGGGCGCTGCAACACCCGCCTCCAGAGATTGCTTCCAACGTTCAACGCAGACGCACCAACGGTCACCGGGGCGTAGCCCGGGGAAGCCATACGCAGGAAACGGCGTACTGAGATCATTGCCGATCTCGCGCTGGTGAGCGAGGAATTCCGCGGTCACCTGTGTGCAAACGAGGTGAAGACCAACATCGTCCATACCGGTATCGCAGCAACCATTTCGATAAAAACCGGTCAGAGGTTTCGTCGAGCAGGATTGAAGCGGACCACCCAGAACATTTTTTGCAGTTGCCATAATGGATCTCTGAGGATGATTCATGATATTTTAGGCGGTGATCAGATCCTTGACCGCGTCTTTCTCTTCGAGTAATTCGTTCAGAGTCTTATCAAAGGCCGCTTTGCCAAACGAATCGTGAGTCAATCCTTCAACAATTTGGTATCCGCCCTGACCATCCGTTGTCACCGGATAACCAAAAACGAGACCTTTGGGCACGCCGTATTCGCCTTGTGAGACTACGGCAGCGCTGGTCCAGTCGCCTTTCGGTGTGCCCTTGACGAAGGATTTCACATGGTCGATCGCGCCATTCGCCGCGGACAGCGCGCTTGAGAGGCCCCGTGCTTTGATGATCGCGGCTCCCCGGTTCTGACAACCGGTCAGGAATGTGGTTTCCAGCCAGTTGCGATCGGTAATCACATCGGTCGCAGGTTTTCCGTTGATACGTGCGTTGACGAAATCGACCCACTGGGTGTTCGAGTGATTGCCCCAGATGGTGACGTTGGTCACGGACTCGTTCTTGACACCCGCCTTGACAGCAAGTGCGGAAACGGCGCGATTATGGTCAAGACGTGTCATGGCGTGCCAGCGATCCGCTGGAACATCGCGGCCGTTTGAATACGCGACCAGGCAATTCGTATTGCAGGGATTCCCAACGATCAAAACTCGCACATCGCTGGCGGCGTTTTTGGCGATGGCTTTGCCTTGACCGACGAAGATGCGGCCGTTCAGACTCAGCAAATCTTTTCGCTCCATGCCCGGACCACGCGGCGCCGCACCGACCAGCAGCGCCCAGTTGACACCATCGAACGCCTTGTTGGGATCGTCCGTCACGACCACATCAAGGAGGGATGAAAATCCGCAGTCGAGCAACTCCATGGCATTGCCTTCGGCAATTTCCAGAGGCTGACGCGCTGTCGGTGTTGGGGGTGTCCAGCCATCTTTCTTCGGAATTTCCAAAAGGTGGAGGATGACCTTCGTTTGTTCGCCGAAGACTTCGCCGGACGCCAAGCGTGCCAACATTGCGTATGAAACATTTCCGCCGGCGCCTGTTACTGCAACCTTGACAACGTTCGACATGTGCTGTTCCTCGTTTTGTGCGAATGAATCGACGAGGACAAAGTATGTATCAGGGGATTTGACTCAAGAGGAATGGTGTTCAGGAGAGGCCGCGGATAGGTTCGCCATGATAAAGGAAGTGAGGGCGATTCTCCGCATCGGTCCAGGATGCTGTTTTGGGAATTCCGAGTGAATGGTAGATTGTGGCCGCGAAGTTCTCCGGTGTTTGCGGATCGGTCGCCGGGAATCCACCCTTGGCATCGGACGAACCAATGACACGCCCGCTTTGAATTCCTCCTCCGGCGAGCCAGATCGATTGCACCGCTCCCCAATGATCGCGGCCGGGTAATTTGTAATGAGATGGCAATGTGGAGATTCGTGGTGTTCGGCCAAATTCACCTGCCATGACGATCAGAGTCGAATCAAGCAATCCGCGTTCCGAGAGATCATCCAGCAATGCCGATAACGCCCGATCGGTTGGCGGAAACAATTTGTCTTTTAAGTGCGGAAAGGCGTTGCCGTGCGTGTCCCAGGTTTCGTTGTTTCCCAGATTCACCTGAACCAATGAAACCCCGGCCTCGACCAGTCGCGACGCCATCAGCAGGCTCCATCCGAAGGAATTCTGACCGTAACGGTCAAGGTCCCTCGGCGTTGCACGGCTGAGATCAAACGCGGAACGCACTTGACGATCCATCAGCAGGGCGACCGCATTCGCTCGAGATCCCGTGAGCGAAGTATCATCGGCGTATTGATCAAGTTGGGCACGCTGTTCGTCGATCTGTTTCAGAATATCCAATCGGGCATCGAAACGAGATTGATCCACGCCTTCTGGCAGGCTCAAATTTGGCAATTGAAATCGGGATCTTCTGGGAGAGTATTTTCTTTGCTGGTGATCGAATTCATATTCCGGATAAGCGCCGTACGCTTTGGGTTCGAATGCGGATGATTCCAGAAACCACGGGTCCCGCTGTCGGCCCATGACTCCGGCAAATTGCCCCGGGATGACGCGTCCGGAGTTATGAATCAGCTTTTCCGGAAGCACGATCGCAGGCGGGAGATTATTTCGCGGGGGGATCGCCGCTCCGACAATCGATGCGATGCAGGGGTGATCGCTCGGCTTAGGTTTACTGGCATCAAATCCCACAGGCAGTTTGCTTTGGCCGGTCAGCATAATGTGATGGCCGGCGGAGTGATCGTTCGAGGGATGCGTCAGGGATCGAACGAGCGACCACTTGGAAGAGCGCTCTGCCAGCCGCGGCAAATGCTCGCAGATTTGAATGCCGGGGGTGCGGGTTGAAATGGGTTTGAATTCGCCACGAAACTCAACGGCCGCGTCGGGCTTCAGATCAAAGCTATCCTGTTGTGCCAGCCCACCCGAGAGGAAAATGAAGATCACCGATCGGGTTCGCGGACGCGATGCGGCCTGCAAAGGCCCAAGGTGTTCCAAACCCAGACCTAACAAACCGATAGCTCCGGCTTGCAATGCGGTTCGTCGATCGAATCGGGGATGTGAATAGTTCATCGGTTGAGCACCGAGCGGCAGGATCACTCAAGTATTGTCGCTTTTCCTCTCGAATGCAATCAAATCTATCCGATCAGCCAGTCAGCGACTTTCTCATCGCTCCATCGGTCGCGAGATCGCGTCAGGCGTTTGGTAGCACCTGCTGTGGAATAACAGGCCTTGAGGAATTCATCGGTCGCTTCTTCATTGTGAACGAGCAATTCGCCAGGAGCGCAAAGCGCTTGAAAGGAACTCATTCCCCCAAACTTGATCGCACCAGGCAACATCATCGGATCCGAAGTTTCACGGATCGAGTTAAATGAAAACTTGTTCATGTCTGCTGCAGTTTTCGCAACCGAGTCTCCCGCCAGCGCTTTAGCAAGAATCGTCCATGGTCCCGCCTCGTTCCAGCCAACAAGTTGGATCGATTGGGATTGCAGGATCCTTTTTCCAAACGTTACGAGAGTCAGAAGATCGTGAACACGTTGTGCGAGAAGTGACCGGTTGTAGCCAAAGGTATAGCCCGCGAAACTCTGATCGACCTTGAACGGAGTTTTGTGTTTTTGTTCACCAATTCCGAGAAGATCGGGTGCAACAATGGAATATCCGGCGTCGGTCAATTTTTTTGCGATCGGAGTCAGTTTGCCGTCCTGCAAAAGGGAAGATTTTCCCTTGGGGTGTGCCCAAATGATCAGTTTTGGTTCTGCGGTCTTCGGGTTGTAAATGCCAGCGCAAGGAACCGCATCGGTTTCGTCGATCCGGCCGAGAACCGCTCGGTGCATCACAAAACCTTCATGTTTCGATTCAAGCGGACCTTTGCGGATGGCAATTTTGTCCGGCAATTCACTGTTGATCATGGCCTTCAATGCGGGAAACAGAATCTCTCGAAATCGTGCAACCGCCTTGGCATCGCTCCCGGAACGCAATTCTTGCAGCCACTTCTCGTCGCGCTCAATCAAGGTTTTTCTCAATGCTTCCGCATTCAACTCGTCTTTCGGACGGGGGTGACGCTCATCGAATACGCTCAATTCTTTGATCGTGAGCGGTTCGTAGTCCATCTCTTTGACCTCTTCGTCTTTGCCCTGGAGATGTTTCTGGAACCACGAGTACATGAATTCACGTGAATGACTGTTGTAATTGTGTCCGTATTGGAGCCACGCCTTGGCTTCGACAAGTTCCGGTTTCCCATAGAGACCCCAAAGTCGTTTGAGTTCCGGCAGGCCGTAACCGTCTTTCAGGAACTGTTTGGTCCAATCATCGGCGCAGGACATCGCCATCGGCTTCGGCGCGAACAGAGCGGCGAGTTCGACATTCCCGGTGTTGACGCGCAAGCCGGAACAGTTTTCGCAGACGCAACCGCCCTGCATCTGCGCTGAAACCATGACCGCCGGGAATGCCACTGCCGGACGATCGTCCAAAGCGCAAAGTATGAACGTTTGTGTACCGCCTCCCGAAGCGCCCGTCACGCCGATCCGTTTCTTGTCAACATCGGGAAGCGATTCCAGAAAATCCAACGCCCGAATCGAGTTCCAGGTCTGCAATCCCATCATGTTGTGGGAGCGCAACTCGGCATCCGCATCCGCGAATCCCCTGCGGTGTTCGAGTTTGGTACTATCGGCATAGCCGACCATATCGTAATGCAAAACGACATACCCCAGTTTGGCGAGCATCGCACAGCGTGCCTGGAGCGGATGCAACGCTCCATTTCGCATTGATTCGGCTTTGGATTCCAACTGCTTTTTCACTTCAGCATCATTCGCTGTAAAAAAGCGTCCGTTATTCCAATGCCCATGAGGAGAGAGAATGGCGGGGCGCGGCGTCTTACCTTCGCCAGTCGGCCGATAGAGATTTCCAGTGACATAATGTCCCGGCAGACTGGAAAAGATGACTTTCTCAATGGTGTAACCTTTGCGCTGAACCGGCGTGTGGATCACGGCGTTGAGCGGTGTTCGCTCGGGGTACGGCCAAAGCCCGGTCGCGACGCGAATCTGGTGCTGTAATTCCGTTCGTCGCTTATTCCATTCTTCCAGATTCTCTGGCACTTTGAACGGAAAGTAATCGTTCAGTGTCTTGGCAGCATTTAATCGGCTATCTTTTGACGATTCGCTTTCTGAGAAAATCTGAGTGGGATCCGCAGCCGAAACGGGTCGTGCAAAGGAAAGGGGAGCAACTGCAGTAGCGGCAAGAACTTGGCGGCGTGTCCACATGGGAGGGGAACCTCGACGGCGGGAGGAGTGTCTCTTGGGAGAGTACTCGGTCGGGGATTCCGGGTCAATCATTGTTCAGACTTGCCGATTGATCGAGTGAGTCGGATCATTCTTGTAACGAATGGGGCGAGTGGCGGAATGGCAGACGCCGGGGACTTAAAATCCCCTGTTCGAAAGAGCGTGCGGGTTCGAGTCCCGCCTCGCCCACATGTCTGAGCAATCACTGCAGGTCCACCCATCGCGCGCCAGAATCGGCGTCGCGATGTGGTTGTGCGGTTTGTCCGGCATTCTTTATCTCGACCGCATCTGCATGTCTCAGGCGGTCAAACCCATCCAGGACGAATTAGGGTTTTCCAACACGGAAATGAGTTACGTAGCCATGGCGTTTACGCTGGCGTACGGACTCTTTGAAATTCCCACGGGACGATTAGGCGATCGTTACGGCTCGCGAAACGTCCTCACCCGAATCGTGATTTGGTGGTCGATCTTCACCGCTCTCACCGGCGCGTGTTCGGGCCTGCTGACACTCATCGCCGTGAGGTTCTTCTTCGGTGCTGGTGAGGCGGGTGCGTATCCGAATGCCGCACGCGTCATTTCTCGCTGGTTCCCGATCACGGAGCGGGGGCGCGTGCAGGGTGCGATGATCGCGGCTTCGCAGTTCGGTGCCGTACTCGCACCCGCGATGGCGGCTCAACTGATCCATTACGTAGGCTGGCGATGGGCGTTCGTTGTCTTTGGCAGTCTGGGTTTGTTTTGGGTGATCGGCTTCTGGTGGTGGTTTCGAGATGATCCTGCTGAACACCGATCCGTGAATTCCGCTGAACTCACGATCATCAGAAACGGGCAGACGCTCAGTCAAAACGAACACGCACCGATACCCTGGAAATCCGCTCTGACCAATCGCGGTATTCTCGCGCTGTCGAGCATTATGATCTTCGGGGCGTTCTATACCTACTTTTTCTATACGTGGTTTCCGAAGTATCTGGCCGATGCGCGGGGACTCGAGAACCGCCTGATTGGGTGGCTTTCCTCGTTGGTCCTTTCTGGTTCTGCGATCGGTGTCATTTTTGGCGGGTGGCTGGCGGATCAGATTCCCAAACGTTCAACGGATGCCATTCGATTCCGCCGCTATCTTGGCGTTTTCTGCTATCTTTTTGCGGCGGCGTTTCTGTTCCTCGGAATCCGATGCGACAGTTCCATCCACCTTGCAATTCTCTGGGGTTTATCATTCTGCGTTTTGCATATCACGCTTCCCAATTGGTGGTCTGTTGCGATCCCTCAGTGCGGGACGCATGTCGGATCACTGTTCGGCCTGATGAATGGTCTGGGCGTGATCGGTGCCATCGCATCGCAGGGGTTCGTCGGGATCTTCACCGACTGGCGAGCAAGCCAGGGATATGAAGGTCGCGACGCGTGGGATCCGTTGTTCGATATCTACACCGTTGTCCTCCTATGCGGCGCACTCGCCTGGTGGAGTTACCGCTTGAGGCCGCTTACGAAGCACGAACGAGAATCATCACAAACGAACGAGTAGCCCTATAACAATCCGGAATCCTCCCATCGGAGCCTCCCATGCGCCTCGCTGCGTCGTTTCTCAGTTTCGCACTCGTCATCCCGCTCATCCTTGCCGACGGTCCCAAAGATAACATTCCCGACAACGTTCGTCCCGTTCCGCCTGTCGGTAACACGATTCCTGATGCAACCAAACTCGAACTGCAATCGGGGCTCAACGAGTTGCAAAAACTGATCTCAGAAATCGGTTCCCATGACCTGTTACCGGATGTTCAGGTCTACGAAAAAGCAGTTCGCTGGGCGCTGCAATACGATGAAATCTATGATCCCAAGAATGCGAAAAATCCGGCTGCAAATGTCAAAGCGGTCCTCAAGAACGGCCTCGAACGTGCCAAGGCATTAAAGGACGGCAAAGCTCCCTGGGCCACCGCCACCGGCCTCGTGGTTCGCGGATACAAATCCAAGATAGACGGAAGCGTTCAGCCCTACGGGCTTGTGATTCCGCCCAATTATGATTTCAAATCGAGTACAAAACATCGTCTCGATTTCTGGTGGCACGGCCGTGGCGAAACGCTCAGTGAAGCCAATTTCATCGCCGATCGCGAGCGCAATCCGGGTCAGTTCACGCCGGACGGTGCCATCGTCGTCCATCCCTATGGCCGCTACTGCAACGCCAACAAATTCGCCGGCGAGATCGATTCTCTCGAAATCCTCGATCACCTGAAGAAACACTACCGTATCGACGAGTCACGCATCGTCGCCCGCGGCTTCAGCATGGGCGGTGCCGCCTGCTGGCAATACGCGGTTCATTATCCGACGCTCTTCTGCGCCGCCGCTCCCGGTGCGGGCTTTGCCGAGACTCGCGAGTTTCTCAACGATTTCCAGAACGAAGTCGTCAAACCGACCTGGTACGAAAAGAAACTCTGGCGGATGTACGACGCAACCGAATATGCCCAAAACATCTTCAATATTCCGACGGTCGCCTATAGCGGTGAAATCGACAAACAAAAACAAGCTGCCGATGTGATGGCCCGTGAGATGAAGAAAGTCGGCTTGGAACTGACCCACATCATCGGGCCGAAGACGGGTCATAGCTACGAGAAAAACGCCAAACAGGAAGTGATCAAGCAAGTTGATGCGATCGTGGCGAAAGGGAAGGTTGAGTTCCCGAAAGAGATCAATTTCACGACCTATACCTTGCGCTACAACGAGTGCGCGTGGCTCAGGATCGACGGACTCGAGAAACACTGGGAACCGGCGACGGTTGTCGGCAAATACCAGGATGGAAAATTCATCCTGACGACGCGAAACGTCTCGGAACTCAGGATCCGTTCGCCGTTCAACAAGGCCTCATTGTACGTCGACGGCACCTACGTGTGTGCGTACATGTCGCCCTCATCGGAAGAAACCAGCCGCAAGTTTCCAACAAGTCTCCACGCGGTCAAGAATAAGAAGGGTTGGGAAACGGAAACGGAATTCGGCGATGGACCGAGAAAAATCCCTGGCCTTCAAGGCCCCATTGATGATGCGTTCATGGATTCCTTCCTGATGGTGAAGCCGACCGGCACACCCTTCAACCCGACCCTCGGCGAATGGACCAAAAAAGAGATGAAGCACGCCGTTGACCACTGGCGGAAACAATTCCGCGGCGACGCCCGCATCAAGAACGATAAGGAAATCAACGACGACGACATCAAGAACCACAATCTCATTCTCTGGGGTGATCCGCAGAGCAACGCAATCCTTGCAAAGATCGCCGGCAAACTCCCAGTATCGTGGGAATCGAAAATGGTGATTGAAGGGGACAAAAAGTGGACGGCGGTTCGGATGCAACTTGGGGATAAGAACTACGACGGTAACTCGCATGTTCCGGTGATGATCTTTCCAAACCCGTTGAATCCGAAGAAATACGTCGTCCTCAACAGTGGATTCACGTTTCGGGAGTACGCCTACCTCAACAATGCCCGACAGGTACCGATGCTGCCGGATTACGCAATCGTGGACACGACGACACCGCCGAACTCGCGCTGGCCCGGCAAGGTCGTTCGTGCGGGATTCTTTGGAGAACGCTGGGAACTCCTGCCAAATGATGGACAGTAATACTATCTGTTTATTTGTTCAGTTGCGCCGGGTTCTCTCAGTTTTCAGGAGTGTTCTTCATGACGTTCGGACGAATCGCACGGACACTCCTGCTGTTATCGCCTGCCATCTTGCTGATGCTGGTCGTTCTCGTCATCATTTATCGCCCTGCTGGCAGTTCGTCGCAGCAGAAGTCTACCGACGATACGAATGGTGTTCAAAGCGGAAAATTGGTCGTTCTACTTGTGTTCGATCAGTTGCGGGGAGATTATCTCGATCGTTGGTCTGGTGCGTTCAGCGACAACGGATTCAACAGGATCAAGGCGGAAGGCGTCTGGTTCACCAATGTCCGTTTGCCGTATTCGGTTTCGTCCACCGCCCCCGGACACGCTTCGCTCAGCACGGGAACAACACCGCGTGTGCATGGGATCATCGAGAATCAATGGTACGATCGGTCAGTTGGTCGCGTCATCAAAGGCGTGACTTTGGATGGTGTGGGGCGTGTGCCTTACAATGAGACGGCGGCACGCGAGCGCTGGCCCGGACTGACACCCCGACGACTCATGGCGCCGACAGTCGGCGATGCACTCAAATCTCAAATTCCGAATGGACGTGTGTACAGTTTCTCCCTCAAAGATCGCGCGGCCGTTCTCATGGGTGGAAAAGAACCGAACGGCGTCTACTGCTTTGATTCGAGTGTCGGGGAATTTCATTCTTCGGATTACTATCGAAAACAGGTTCCGGACTGGCTCGATACCTTCGACCGCTCGCGTGTGGTTGAACGATGGTCGGGAGCGATCTGGGATCGACTCGGCCCTGCAACGGTCTACGATTCGCTCGGTCCGGATGACGCTTCAGGTGAAAGTGGGCGGTCGAGTCCCGGACGGCGTACATTCCCGTATCCACTCGCATCTTTGGATAACCGGGAAAAGAACTACTTTGAATCGCTTGAGTCATCCGCCTTTGGAAATGAATTGCTCTGGGAAGTGACCAAGGCCGCCATCGCCGGCGAAAAGATCGGGCAGAATGGCACCACGGATTTGCTCTGCATCGGAATGAGTTCAAACGACATCATCGGCCATGCGTTCGGCCCTGATTCCCATGAAGTGCTGGATGTCACGATTCGGAGTGATCGGCTCGTCGGCGAGATCATCGGCTATCTGGATGAGACCGTCGGCCGGGATCAGTGGTCGCTTGTCATCACGGCCGATCACGGCATCTGTCCGCTGCCGGAAGCCGCGATCATGGACCATCCGACGGCGCGGCGAATCAGTCTTGGTGATCTCTTTGGCGGATTGGAGGAGTATCTGGACAAAGTCTATGGCCAGATCGACGGCTTGCCGGGTCAATGGCTTGAGCGGGATGCAAGCCTCTCCGCGTGCTATCCGTGGGTTTATCTCAATCAGAAAACCGTGGATCAATACCGGTTGAAGATGAGTGATGTCGCAACGACTGCGGCCAACTGGCTGCGCGAACGGCCGATTCCGCTGGCGGTGTTTACGCAATCGGAGATCGAGTCGAACGACTTTCACTCAGAAACGGAAAAACGTCTGGCGCCACTGGTCAGAGAATCGTGGTACGCAGGCCGAAGCGGAGATTTGTATGTCGTCCATCCGCCGTATCACCTGATCATGGGACCGCTTTCAACCGGGACCGATCACGGGAGTCCCCACGATTACGATCGGAACATTCCCGTACTGGCGTTCGGCGCAGGCGTACCGCATTCCGGCCGAATTACCGATGCCAAAAGCTCCCTGATCATCCCACCGATTCTTGCTCATCTGCTGGGAATCAACCCACCGGTAGAAGCAAAGGAGCCATTGCCCGACACATTCAGAAAATCGAAGTGATGTATGAAGTTCGGATCTGGACTTTTCAATTTATAACTCGAAAAAATCGTTCGTCAAGAAACCCAATGAACAAACAAATACTATTGCGAACATCGAAATAAGTAGATCAGATCACGCCGGTAATTAGAACAAATGTTCATTATATCAGCTCGTCAATGTCTCTTCGCCAAGGGGTGTGTGTTTTGAGTTGGCGAAGTTGGCGAACTCGCCTGCCAGATTGGCAGCAAATGGGAAAAAGCTCGAGGAAATGACCATTTTCGATCAACTGAACAATTTTTCACAAAAATGGAATTTTTGAATGCAATGGTCCTCTCACGAGGACTCCGCCAAGTCCATGAGCGGCGAGTGGCGGAGTCCTCAACAACGATTTTGGGGAAGTCAAATGGCCCCTGTGGGAATGCGGGAAACGATGACGAGTCAGGGTCCGTTGAGATAGATCGCTTCGCAGATTTTCCCCAGCATTTTTCCTTCACGGCTCGTCGGCGTACCGGGAGGGAGAGGGACATTGTTCACGAAGAACGCGAATGTCAGATCGGTACCTTTGGCGGTGGTCATGACACCAGCCAGAGCTTTGCTGCGTAGCAGCGAGCGGGAACTGAAATGATTGCTGTAGGAGAGCGTACCTGTTTTGGCGAAAACCTTTCCGCGAGCGGGGCTTTTCTCGTCGACAATCGTTGCTAGCGTTCCATCAACCCCGAGAATCGGCAGCGCATTGCGGTAGTCGTTCCATTCAGGCCGCTTGCGCATGGCATCGAGAAGTTGAACCGTCGCTCGGGGCGTCACGCAGTCCGCCCAGTTGCCTCCGGCTCCGCCACCGAATGAAATCGTGGTGATGTCGAGCCCCAGTTTCTTGAGAATTTGACCCTGTTCACGTAGCCCCGAGGCGAACGTCCGCTTGCCGTTCTTGACCGCAACGAGGCAGGGCAGCGTGCCTGCGTAGAGATTATGGCTGACTTTGAGCGTAACTTTGATCGCATCTTTGAGCTTGGGTGACTCAAAGCTGGCGATGGTTTCCAACTTTTCTTGAGGACCGGGTAAGTGGTCATTGGCCGGTTTGAAGACGTCGGCTTGAACGCGAATCCCTGCGCGACGGAGACATTCGATGAACAGTCCGCGAGCGAATCCCGAAGGATTCCGAACGGGATAGATATCCAGCCGTTGCGGACTTTCGAGCGGAATGGATCCGCGGATGTTGAAATGGTGGTCGTCGATCGGCTCCATGATCAGCCGGGCAGGGGACCCCTTTTCGCCGGTGAAGACCTGAACGTCCGACTTCAGAAAATCGGTTTCAGGAATCGTTTTTACGTTCGCCGGATCGCCGACGGCAGCGCCCGGTTTGACCAGAACATCGATCAGGTTATCGTTGACGAGAATGGGGGAGATCGCGTCTGGACCGCTTCCGGAACCGGTCGCGCGATCGAAGAGCCGGTCATCGATCAACACCTCGCCAGTAATTTCCTTGATGCCTTTCTCTTTGATTTGATGAGCGAGGTTTTCCAGTCCCATAAGCGGATTCGTGTCGGTCACCAGATCTTCGGTTCCGAAACCCGCGTAGATGTGATCCGAGTTGCGAAACACCACTTCGCCCTTCTCATTCGTTCGTCCACCGAAGGTAAGATCTCCGGCTGCGATCAGAATCAAGTCGCCTCGAAGGATTCCGTTGGTAACCGATCCCCGTTTGACGACGGTAGTTTTCACGGTGGAATCAGGACCAAGTGCAATCAGTGCGGCGGCGCAGGAATAGAGTTTGGTCACGGACGCGGGGGTGAATAACCGATCTGCATTGCGAGCGTAGATCTCTTTCCCGGTTTTGTGATCCGATACCAGAAGCCCCCAACTTGCTTGCTGATATTCCGGCCGATCGATCAGCGCTTCGATAGATCGCGCGACCGATGGTTCCTGCGCTGTTGCGTGGATTGCCAGCGAGATCACGATCGCAACCGACGAAAGAGATTTCATATTTCTTGCCGCCATGAGTAGTAGAAAGAACTATGCCGATGGTAATCGGTCAATAGTCCGTTGACAATAACCTGCGTTATTGAGACGCTAAGATATGTCATCATTTACAAGAGGTGTCGATTCATGATTCGCGCCGGCATCTTCCTCGCATTCGCCGTATTTTTCTTTTCTCAGACGGCGATTGCTCAAACTCGCGACGAATCCATCGAATTCTTCCGCCCTACCACGGCGATACCGACACTCAAAATCACTCTTGATCAGGAGACTCTCAAGGAACTCAATCGTGATCCTCGAAAATATGTGAAATCGACAGTTCGGGTCGATGATAAAACTTATGTCAACGTCGGGTTGCATCTCAAGGGTGCGGCGGGTTCCTGGCGGAACTGGGATGACAAGCCAGGATTGACTCTCAATTTTGACAAATTTACAGATCAACAGCGATTTCGGGGACTGGACAAAATCCATCTCAATAACGGTGTGCAGGACGGCAGTTTCCTCCAGGAACTTCTGGCTAATGAACTGGCGATGGCTCTGGGAGTACCGGCGTGCCGCTGTACGCATGCGATTGCGGAACTCAATGGTCGCAAGGTAGGTCCGTACGTTCTGAAAGAAGGCTTCGATAAACTCTGGTTGAAGCGGCACTTTAAGACATCGGATGGCAACCTTTACGATGGCGGCTTTCTCACGGATATCAACGGAGAGTTGAAACTCGATCACGGAACGGATATCAAGCGAGCTGATCTCAAGGCGCTGGTGAAGGCGTGCAACGAAGGCGATGCGAACAAGCGATTTGCTGAAACAAGCAAGCTACTAGATGTCGATCTTTTTTGTGCTAACGCAGCCTTGCAAATCGTCACGGCGGATTGGGACGGCTACATCCGAAAGCCCAATAACTATCGAATCTGGATTCCCAAGATCGGAAAGGCGGTAATCATTCCGCACGGTATGGATCAGATGTGGCAAAACCCCGGTGAAGGGCTCTGGCATGGATGGGGTGGCATGGTCGCTCGGGCGATACTCGATCACCCTGAGGGAAAGAAAAAAACGATTGAAAAGCTCAAAATCTTGACCGACAATCATTTCACAACTGACAAACTCAACAAACGAATCGACGAACTGGCGCTGCGCCTTCGCGATGCCATGATTCCGATCAACAAGGGTTGGGCGGAAAACTACAAGAATGAAGTGAACTGGCTCAAGGAACGGATCAAACAACGAGTGGAATTACTCAAGAGAGAATTCCCGAAATTATAATAATCTGGATCTTTCAAGGCAATCTCCTTTTCTTGCCTCTTTGGTGGAGGGGTAAGCATCGCAAAAGTTGGTGGGAAATGTGTTCACTTCGGTGTACTTTGGAATGACGGTCGGAATTTTCCCTCGGCAGGAGCCCTGTTATGTCGGAACCGCTCAGCCCCGAACTCGAAGCCAAGGCTCACGAATTG
>JBGSJI010000150.1:0-56500 GCA_041742055.1 Limnoglobus sp.
CAATTCGTGAGCCTTGGCTTCGAGTTCGGGGCTGAGCGGTTCCGACATAACAGGGCTCCTGCCGAGGGAAAATTCCGACCGTCATTCCAAAGTACACCGAAGTGAACACATTTCCCACCAACTTTTGCGATGCTTACCCCGTTTCATCTCTTTTTGCGAATTTCATTTGACAATTTCACTATTCTTTAGGAGGACTCCGCCACCTGCTGCTCATGCACTTGACAGAGTCCTCCACGAAACAAAACAACGAGCATCTCATTGAAATGGCTTTCCATTGTTTCATTTCAGCGCCACCACTCGGCCCGTTTTGTTGCTCTCGTAGATCGCACGAATGAGCGCCACGGCCTTGCGGCCTTCGCGGCCGTCTACGGCCGGCGCACGATTCTCCCGGATCGCCTCTACGAAGTCCGCCAACTGCCTGCGGTGGCCTTCGTGGCTGATTGCCTTCGGATCGGCGGCTCCGCCCGACGCGCCCACCTTCGCGGCGAATCGAATTTTCACTTCTTCATCCGAAGGAAGCGGCGGTTGAAAATCCCAACGCAAGACGTCTTCCTGTTCGATCACCGCACTGCCTTTGTCACCATGGATCGCGATGGTCTTGGGATAGCCAGGCTGTACGCTTGTGGTCGCCTGAATCACGCCCAGTGCGCCGTTCCTGAAGCGAATCACCGCAACGGCTGTGTCCTCCACTTCGATCCGCTCATGTGCGAGCTTCGCCGTGAAACCGACCACGCTTTCCGCATCCCCCATCATCCACAACAGAAGATCGACGCTGTGAATGGCTTGATTCATCAGCGCCCCACCGCCATCGAGCGCCTGCGTTCCTTTCCATCCGCCTTCGTCATAGTACGCCTGAGATCGCCACCATTTGCAGGTCGTTTCGCCCAACGTGAGACGTCCGAACCGCTTTTCATCGACCGCAGATTTGAGTGCCGCGCTCGAGTCCGCGAAACGTGAGGGGAATATCGTGCAGAGTTTGACGCCGTGCTGATCGCAGGACTCGACGATTCGATCACAGCGATCTTCGGAGATTTCGAGTGGCTTCTCTACGACGACGTGTTTTTTTGCTGCTGCTGCGATGATCGCGGGTTCGAGATGCGCGCCGCTCGGGGTCGTGATGATCACCGCATCGACACCCGGAGCGGCGATGGCTTCCTGAATGGTTGAAACGATCGGGACGTTCGGATGATTGAGTTCCTGGAGCATCGCCTCGCCATTCGATTTTGTTCGCGAGACGAGCGAAGAGATATGAGTATCGGGAATCTCCGCCAGCGCACGTGCATGAAAGCGTGCGATCATTCCGCATCCGACAATAGCAAAACCCAGCGACATAATTCAGTCTCCGTGGATGTCGGAGATTATATTCCGGAACCGCTTTCAGTCAGAGAGTTTGCATTAGATCTGCGTGTTAACGGCCTGTCGGGCCGGGCCTGCTGATGTAGGTGCTGGGACCAATCCGGGGATCGTCTTCAAACGTGGCCAAGCGGTCGCGGCCGCGTCGTTCCTGTTCTTCGATGGTATAACCGGGCAGGTCGGCCCGGGACTTGCTACGAGCTTCAAGCGGTCCCGCGAAATTTTGACAACCCGCGGTCGCGACAAGAATCAGAATGAGACCGTGAATCGCTTTCATGGCGTCGTCCATAACCGGAGAATAAATCCTGTACGATGGTTTTCGTCACTCAAACAGGTCTTTCATTCGAAAACGATGGGAAATTCATTCATGTCGGATCTCCTCTGCTGTCAGGACCGGGCTGATCGTTGAACTTGGTACTCAACGGTTCAGCCACTATACTATACGCATCACAAACGATTTCCTTTCCCCAACCTGCAGGGCACCTTCGCCGCTCGGTTGGTTCGCCGCCAACTGCGGAGTGCCCATGCCCCGATCGATGCCATCGGACGATGATGATATCTTCAAAGAAAGCCGTATGTCGTTCGGCGATCACATTGAAGAACTCCGGACTCGGCTTTTCAATTCCGTCAAGGCGCTAATCTTTTTTGTGATTTTCGGCGTGATGATGGACTATCTGGGAAAGAGCCTTGAGAATCCGTATATCGGCGTCGCCCGTCCGGTCATGAGGATGATCGTCGAGCCGGTCGAATCACAGGCAAGAAACTACTACGCCAAAAAAGTCCCGGGACTTTTGAAAAATCTACCAACGGAATCAACCGATCCGGAGGAAGTGGATCAGATACGTAAGAAGCTTGAGGAATATGAAGGAGATCTGTCTTCGTTGAGCAGCGAAGATAAACGTAAACTTCGCGCTGCCCCGCGCGATCTTCCGATCTTGATGCCAATCGAACCCTTGATCAAAGTCTTTGGAGAGCCCAAAGACAAAAACATCACTCAAATCCCCATGACGATCCAGGTTTTTCCCGCTCACCTGACGGTCTATAGTCTGGAAGGGGACGGATTAATGGAAAGTAAGCGATATCTGACCACGCTCAGTGCTCAGGAATCTCTGGTCGTCTATTTCAAGGTGTGTCTGCTGTGCGGAGTGGTGCTGGCCAGTCCTTGGATCTTCTATCAGATCTGGGCTTTCATTGCGGCGGGGATGTACCCGCATGAAAAAGCGTACGTCTATCGGTATCTGCCGTTCAGCTTGGGATTATTTTTTATTGGAATCACTCTTTGCCAGTTTGTTGTTTTGCCCGGTGCGGTCAAAGCATTGATCGGATTTAATGACTGGGTCGATACCGATCCAGACTTGCGTTTGAACGAATGGCTCAGTTTCGCGATTATTCTGCCGCTCGTTTTCGGCGCCTCATTTCAAACGCCGCTGGTCATGTTTTTTCTGAATCGCATCGGAATGTTCTCTTGGGAAGATTACTGGGCGAAATGGCGCTATGCGATCATCATTCTTGCATTCTTCTCCGCACTTATCACGCCGACACCCGATGCAGTCACGATGTTGTACCTTTTCGCGCCCATGTTTTTTCTTTACATGCTTGGAGTTGCGCTCTGCAAATTCTTTCCGCCCTCACACGAAGCTTATGAGGATAACGATGCCGACATTGCGGTCTGATTCGACTGCGGACGTGGGCGATTCGTAAACTATGAATATGTCTGATTCTTACGGTCCCCGCGTTTTTCTTGTTGGAGCCGGTCCGGGTTCGCCGGGGTTGTTAACCGTTCGCGCGATCGAAGTTCTTGCATCCGCCGATATCGTCTTATTCGATCAGCTCGTTCCCAAACGATTGCTGGATTATGCTAATCCTTCGGCGGAAAAAATTTGTGTCCGTGAGTTGCCGGGAAACCATCCCGATAAGTACCCGCACATCCATACATTACTGATCGAATCGGCACGCCAGGGAAAACGCATTGTCCGCCTGAAAGGTGGAGATCCGTTGATTTTTGGCCGAGGTGGTGAAGAAGCGGAGGCACTCAGGGCAGTCGGGATACCTTACGAGATTGTGCCAGGTGTCACTGCCGCGGTCGCGGCGGGGGCGTATCTCGATCTGCCGCTGACGCATCGGAATTATTCGAGCGCAGTCGCGCTTGTCACCGGACATGAACTCCCGAATAAACCCGGCAACCGCCTGGACTGGGCCGCATTAGCACGGTTTCCCGGTTCACTCGTCATCTACATGGGTGTTTCCCGACTCCCGTTAATCGTCGATCAACTCCTTAAGCATGGGATGAACCCAGATACGCCCGCGGCGATCGTCGAACGGGTTTCGACCGGCGAAATGCGCAGCATCACCGCTACGCTCGGCACGCTTGATCATTCACGCAGAAACGCCGGGCTGGAATCGCCGGGACTCATCATCATCGGCGAGGCGATTGATCATCGCGTCGAACAGTCCTGGTATCAGTCGCTGCCTCTTTTCGGGCAACGCATTCTCGTCACGCGTCCGAAGGGACAAAGCGAGGAGATGATTCGGACACTCGAGCAACTGGGAGCGGTGCCGTACGTATTGCCGATTCTGGAAATTCAGGAAGTCAAAGACACGCATCACCTCGATCAGGCCTGGGACGAAATCCGTAATGACGAGTGGAACTGGATCGTATTTTCGAGCGCGAACGGAGTCCATTTTTTCATGAAGCGGTTAGAAAAAATGAATCGCGACGTGCGGGATCTGGGAGGTGTGCGGATTGCCGCCGTCGGACCAAAAACCGCTCAGGCCCTGTCGGAATACCATCTTCGTGCGGATCTCGTTCCGGACGCGAACTACTCGGCAAAACAACTTGCAAGGATAATGGCTGACGAGGCACGGAATCAACGAGTTCTGCTGATCAAGGGATTGCAGGGCCGTTCGACCCTATTCGATGAACTTTCACCTTTGGCCGATGTTCGGGAACTCGTGGTATATGAACAGCAGATCAACCCGGAACCCCACGACGAAATCCTAAATGCGTTGCGGCGGGGAGAGGTTCGATTTCTGACTCTGACGAGTCCGAATATTGCTCGCTCCGTGATCTCGCTTTTTGATGAAACGATTCGTGAGCGTGTGCGGAGGGGAGAAATTCAAATTGTGGCGATCAGCCCTTTGACGGCTTCTGCCATACAGGATCTCAAAGTGCCGGTGACCGGGATCGCGGCAGATGCGAATCAGGATGGGATTATCGATGAATTAATACGATTGACGAAAGCCGATCGATCAGCGTAGATCTCTCATGGCATTGAAGCCGAGGTAACCAACGATGGCGCTGGCGAGGATCAGGAAGATATCGACGAGCATAAACGGTTCACCACCGAATGGCATGCCTGTGGCAATATCCAGGATCGAAAGCAGAAGCATAAGAGCGGCGATACCAAGAGCCGCATAGCACATCCACTTTTCCATTGGCGAACCTGGCAGTATCCGGACGGGATCAGTTAGGAATTTTCGGCGTATTCTACTGAGCACACAATGGTTCGCAACCCGTATTGAGCAGAGAAATGAGATTGCGGCCCTGTGCGATCGGCAGCACCGTCAGAATGGGTATCGGAACAAGTCACTGTCCGCCTTAAGGTCCGCTTCGTCTTTGAAGAGGAATCCCATAGATTGAACTTAAGGAATAGCAGCATTTTCAGGATTCGTAATCTTATGGCCGTTCAAGCGTTGTCGGAAGTCGCAGTCCATCTTCGACCAGCAGATAATGTTGCCGTTGCGCGTCAATCGATCCCTCCCGGAACAACGATTTCTTTCGCTTTTGGAACCATAATGACGTCAGGAATCATTAGACCTGGTCATAAATTTGCCGTTGTTCCGATCAACGAAGGGGACTCGATCACGAAATACGGTCAAGTGATCGGCTTCGCCGGGAAGAATCTGCAACCCGGCGATCATGTACATACCCACAATGTCGTGCTTGGAACATTCGAACGAGACTACGCGTTTGCTACCCAGACCCCGCCGCCGCCTGCGCCTCCCGCACAGTATAGGACCTTCCAGGGCTATGATCGCGGGCAGAGTCGACCGGAACACCGGCGATACGGCACCCGCAATTACATCGCGATCATCAGCACCGTGAATTGTTCAGCAGGCACTAGCAAGTACGTCGCAGAGAAATTACGCGCGAGCGGAATTCTTGAACAATACCCCAATATCGACGGGGTTGTTCCCATCGTGCATAAGCACGGATGTGCGATGGCTTATGATGGCGACGATCACAAGCAACTCGACCGGACCTTGGCGGGGATCGCGAATCATCCCAATGTCGCCGGTTACATTTTGATCGGCCTCGGATGCGAAACCGGACAGGCTGTACACCTCATCGAAAACGAACATCTCGAATTGATCCAGCTTGGCAAACCCAAACAGAAACCGATTCTCCTGAGCATTCAGGAATGCGGAGGGATCGGCAAAACGGTCGAAGCGGGCGTCGCAGCGATCGCGGAAATGCTCCCTCGAATCAATGATGTCCAGCGGACGGAAATCTCCGCACAGCATCTCATTCTGGGAACCAATTGTGGTGGGTCCGACGGCAACAGCGGAATCACCGCCAATCCTGCGCTCGGTGTGGCCTCGGACCTGATGGTGCAGCAAGGCGGAACCACGGTGCTAGCGGAAACGACGGAAATCTACGGGGCGGAGCACTTGCTGACCCGACGAGCGATCAACAAACAAGTCGGCGAGAAACTGGTTGAGCGGATCAAGTGGTGGGAATGGTACACCGGCGTATTCGGAGTGGAAATCAACAACAACCCCTCGTTCGGTAACAAAGAGGGTGGGTTGACGACGATCTATGAAAAGTCACTGGGAGCGATCGCGAAGGCGGGGAGCACCGCCATGACCGATGTGCTGATGTATGCGGAACCGATTCGCACCAAAGGATTCGTCGTGATGGACACACCCGGTTATGATCCCGTGAGCATGACCGGAATAGTGGCGGGCGGTGCGAATGTCTGTGTGTTCACCACCGGTCGCGGAAGCGTCTACGGCTGCAAACCCGCTCCGTGCATCAAGGTCGCCACGAATACTCCGCTCTACCAACGCATGATTTCCGATATGGACATCAATGCCGGCGTCATTCTCGACGGTACAACCGTGGAAAAACTGGGCGAGCAAATCTTTGAGGAAATCCTTGCAGTCGCCAGCGGAAAGAAAACCAAGAGCGAGATCAACGGCGTGGGCGAGGAAGAATTCGCACCCTGGCATATCGGGCCAACGTTGTAATCATCATTCACCGAGATCAAACGTGACTGCCATTCACCCTCCGGGCTACGGCCCTCCGAAGTTGCCGTTTACAACCGCGATCAAGGTAAACGGCTTCCTGTTCGTATCCGGACAGGCATCTACGGACAAAAACGGCACCATCATCAAGGACACATTCGAAGCCGAGTTCCGACGATCTATCGAGCATGTCAAAGCGATCCTTGCCGCTGACGGTCTTACACTGGCTGACGTCGTGCAGGTGAGATCCTACCTCGCGAAGCAGGACGATCTGGCGGAGTACAACACGCTGTACCGCGAATATTTCAGCGAACCCTATCCCGCTCGCACAACCATCGTTGGCTGCCTCGGTGTTGGCAGCATTCTTTATGAAATTGATATTGTAGCGGTCGCGAAACCATGAGGTAATGCCATGCCGTTTCAAGTTGGCATCATTGCGTTACTTCATGAATCGAATACGTTTATCGGTCAGGCGACAACGTTCGATCATTTCAGTCGGGATCTTCTTGCAACCAGCGAGGATGTTCGCGCGAAACTCGGGAATTCACTCCATGAAGTCGGCGGCTTCTTTCAGGGACTACTTGCTGAGAAAATTGAAGCTGTCCCACTTTTTGCCGCACGGGCTTTGCCATTCGGAATTATTGAAACATCCGCCGCTGATGAACTGCTCCGGCGCTTGATTGAGACAATTGAGCAAGCCGGGCCACTCGACGGGTATCTCGTCTCGCCGCACGGCGCGGCAGTCGCTGAAGCCTTTCCCGATTTTGATGGCCAATGGCTATCACAGCTTCGGATGAGAGTCGGCCAAAATGTGCCGATCATTGGCACACTCGATCTCCACGCCAATCTCTCCGCACGAATGGTCTCGAATTGTACTGCGCTCATTGCCTACCGGACCAACCCACACCTGGATCAACGGGAACGGGGGTTCGAAGCCGCTCAGCTCATGGCGCAGACACTTCGTGGCGAAGTTCGACCCACAATGGCAGCTGCATTCCCGCCGCTGATTGTCAATATCGAACGACAGGCGACTGCGGAACCGCACTGGCAACCACTTCTGCAATATCAGAGAGAACAGAAAGGTATTCTGTCGAGCAGTCTGGTCTACGGATTTCCATACTCGGATGTTGCGGAAATGGGTTCATCGGTAATCGTTGTCACTGATAACGACAAGGAACTGGCTCAAACACGAGCGAACGAACTCGCGGACGAATGGTGGCGCGGGCGAGATGACTTTATCGGACTATTGAATGACCCAGCGGACGTAATGAATGAAATCCAATCTCAGGAAGGGCCGATCGGGCTAATGGATATGGGGGACAATGTGGGGGGCGGTTCACCAGCTGATGGAACGTTTCTTGCGATGGAACTTCATCGTCGACGAATGGGGCCGAGCCTCGTCGTTCTCTTTGACCCGGATGCCGTTGAACGACTGAAATCCATTCCGATTGGGGAGAAACTGACACTTTCACTGGGCGGTCATACCGACAACCGTCATGGAGAACCGCTCGTTACTTCCGTTAAGCTGGTTTCCAGGTGTCATGGTCAATTCGAAGAATCAGAAGTCCGACATGGCGGCATTCGATGGTTTGATCAGGGACCGACTACGGTTGTTAAGACTGATAGCAGCCTGACTGTTGTCCTGACCTCCCGCCGAATGGCACCTTTCAGTTTGAATCAACTTTACTCGTGCGGACTGGATCCCGCGTCATTTCGGTTCATCGTAATCAAGGGTGTTCACGCACCCGTGGCGGCATATCGATCGATCTGCCGAAAACTGATCCGTGTGAACACGGCGGGATCTACAACGGCCGACATGCAATCGTTAACATATTCACATCGCCGCCGACCGTTGTTTCCCTTCGAACAATTCAGTTGATGACGATTGTCTCAGGCACCAGAACACCGTTGATGCTCGCGGTCTTGCCTTTGGTTGGTTCCATTGGCTTGGGAGCGGTGTTTGGCTTTGGCATCGCCTTGGGCGTTTCCGGTGCAACAGGCGCGGCCATGGCGGGAGCCGCACAACAGTCGGGTGCGGGGCAGCACTCCGCTTGATGACAGGAATGACCGGCCTTTAGGCGAGCTTTGATCCGATCGAGCAATGTCGGCTTGGTATATGGATCAGAGCAGCAGGGTTCAGAGCGTGCGGGGCAGCACGAAGGTGTTGAGCAGGCCGAATTCGACTTCGTCTTTGCACGAAGCTTATCCAGCAGGCTGGGTCGATCGCACGAGTTGCACTAGGAGAATCCGGCGAAGAGCGGAGTGCCACAGGGAACACACGATGGTTGGCAAAGTCTGGCTTTGAGTTTGGCAAGCAATCCCGGAGACTCGCATCCGCACGGCGCGGGGCAGGGTGCGCAGGGATCATTGCTAACTGAAAACGCCGTCATAAGTAGGACCGCAGAAACGCTCATAACTTGATTCCTAGAGAGTGAAGAATTGTCTGACTTTGCGTGGATCGACGGAAATTCACTGACGCTGAAAAACAATTTGTCGAACTTGAAAAAAAATCTCTTCAGGTCGCAACAGAACTATCGAACGTGTCAATTCGAGGAGGTCCGGATCAGCAGCATCTGGAGAATAATCCGTAAACTCCATAAACTTCATTTTGAAATCCTTGGAGCTGCGAGTGCGAATCGGTCAAAAAAACTGGAAGTTGCGTGCGCAGGATGATCACCGTGTTCGAAGACTTGCTTCGGAACTCGAGATTTCTTCCATTGTGGCTCATTTGCTGATCAATCGCGGAATCGAAGAACCGGTGCTGGCGCGTCGATTTCTCAATCCGGTTCTGACTGAGCTCCATACGCCGGAAACATTACCGGGCGCGGCTCGCGCTGCGAATCTGATCATCCGGGCAATTCGCGAAAACCAGCGAGTGCGGATCTTTGGTGACTACGACGCAGACGGTGTCACCGGTACCGCGATCCTCGTTCGTCTGATCGAACAACTCGGTGGACAGGTCGACTTTCACATCCCACACCGGCTTGATGACGGCTATGGACTTAACGCCGACTCAGTTCGGCAAGCAAAGGAAGACGGAGTGAAAGTTCTGGTAACGGTCGATTGCGGGATCACTGCGATCACGGAAGCGGAACTGGCGCGGCAACTTGGGCTTCAACTGGTCATCACCGATCATCATGAGCAGCGAGACGAATTGCCGGCAGCGGATGCGATCGTGCATCCGCGACTTCCAGGCAACTATCCGTTCGGCGGTTTATCTGGTTCGGGTGTCGCGTTCAAACTTGCCTGGGTCATCGCGCAGCTTCACAGTGAAAGCCAGAGAGTGACTCCTGAGCTGAAAGACCATCTCATGGACTCGGTTGGGCTGGCGGCGCTCGGCCTCGTTGCCGATGTCGTCCCCTTACGCGATGAAAACCGCATTTTCGTGAAGCATGGCCTCGCAAGGATCGCTGCAAGACCTTCGACGGGATTGAAAGCTCTAATCGAAACCTGCCGCCTGAAAGACCGCACTATCACTGCGGAGGATGTTGGCTATAAGCTGGCTCCCCGATTGAATGCGGCCGGACGCCTCGGATGCGCCCGGCTCGTTGTGGAACTTCTCACCACGCGATCGCCCGTCAAAGCACGGGAAATCGCCGAATGTCTGGATGGATTCAACACCCAGCGCCAAACACTGGAGCGCAGGATCGCCGCGAATGCACGCGAACAGATCAAGCATCAAGGTTTATCAACGGATCTCGGACTTGTCCTGGGATCCGAAGACTGGCATCAGGGTGTGGTCGGAATTGTTGCCGGCCGTTTGACAGAACAATTCGGCAAGCCGACAATCCTCGTCTCGCTTCGCGGACAAGACGAACCTTCAACTGGTTCCGGTCGTTCGATTGCAGGAATCGAGCTGCACGAAGTGCTTAAGGAATGTGCTCACTTACTGGAAAGTTATGGCGGTCACGCCGCCGCTGCCGGGATCAAAATCCGGCCTTCCAAAATCGGCGAATTCCGCGCCGCCTTCAATGAAGTAATCGCACGCAAATGCCCGGACGGTCTTCCGCAGCCGCGTCTCATGCTCGATTCCGAAGTCCCTCTCTCCGCACTGACTTTCGGCCTGATCCGAGAAATCGATCGCCTCGAGCCGTACGGAGCCGAGAACAGCAAGCCTCGATTTCTGGCGGCGGATGTCTCGATCGAAGAAGGCACTCCCAAGCGTGTCGGTGCGGACCAGAGTCACCTGAACTTTAGAGTGCGACAAGGAGCGGCCTCGTTCAGCGCCGTCGCGTTCGGTATGGGTGAACGATTGGAGGAACTGATTTCCGGCCATGGTCGGTGCTCACTTGCCTTTGAACCTCGTATTAACGAATGGCAAGGACGGCGAAGTATTCAGATTTTTGTCATCGATTTTCAGGCCGGTAGTAATCCAATCATCGAGTAACACTTACGGACCTTTTCTCTTCAGGTCTTCGATCCGCCGCTTCCAGGAATTGGCGGAACTCTCACGGGCCAGCGGTGGACCGGCGGCGTCGAAGCTGTTGAGCGTCTTGATAGTCCTCGCCTCGGGATCGACTTCATTCAGAAGCTGCCAGAAGGCCAATTCACGAATGGCGAGCACCGGAGAGTTCAAATACTCGACCAGTTGATCCAATGCCTTGCCATCGCCTCGCTCCTGGGGCGAAAGCCCTCGAATCAAGCGGACGATGCTTTTGGCCTGTTCCTCAGTCAATCGACTTTTGTTCATAACAGCTTTGGCGATCGCTTCAATGTTTTCCGGGTTCTCAGCAGCATAGAGTTGCAGAGCAAAGACCGATGCATCTCGGACACGGGCACGTGACTCATCAACCAATCCGTCTATCAGAGGTGACATCTCCTCGATTGCGGCGTAACCCAACACCGCAAGCCCAGGCTTGATCAGCCGACGATTCGTTTCGATTTGCGTTTCATTCAATCCGGGTTCACGCACTTCGAAGAACTCTGCGAGTCGTACACGGATCGAGTTCATTTCCTTGAGCGAATCCGTGAATTCGGCAAGTGTCGACTGAATCGCCCGCTGAACGTTTTCGTTCAAGGTAAGGGTTGTTCGCCCGTAGCGTTCGACGGCCGTGAGCCGGATCGGCCCGCGTAATCCTGCACCTTTGTTTGTCCATTCCATGCAATCGTTGACTTTGAGTTCCGGAAGCGATTTGTTCTCAGTCTGAAACTTAGCTTGTCCTTTGAGAACAAGGAGCTTGAGATCCGTCAGCGGTAACTCCGCCGGATTAACATCAAACGTCATTCCGGGGATGACACGTTTCGTCAGTTCCACAACCAGTTCTGTCTTGTCGTCCGGAATCGTCACATTCCAGATTTGCTTTCCATAACGCACACGAATTTTCGAACCGGTTGGCTTGCCTGACGAAAGATAAATCCGTCCTGAGTGAATTGTCAGATCCGCGTGAAAACCGTCGTAGGGAACGTGGAACGTCACCGAAGATTCCAATAGCGGAAGTGGTTTGAGTTCAGGCAAGTTACCCCAAAGTTCGATTTTCGCACCACTCGTCAGCTCGAGCGGAATCTGAAATCCCGGCAAAGCGATCAAACGCTCACCCGTTGCGACATCCGGCATCAGAGGCATTATGCGGACCCATTTCTGATCGCGTTCCGCAAGCAGGACCCGATCCTCGAGTTCGAATCGGGCGATACTCATGGCATCGTTGATCGGAGGTTCCTCTTTTTCGTTGCCGTCAATTTTGGGCAGATTGTTAACCAGCGGCGGTGGAGCGACGACTTCCGGTTCGGTGAATACAGGTTCACGTGCCGGTGGCATGGGATTCTCAACTTGAATGGGAATCGGCTCACCGTTATCAGGCTTTTGTTTCTCTTCGGTTGGAGGTATCGGATTCGGCGCCACGAACGCAACCGTGTTTTGACGGCTTGGGAGTTGAGCCGTTCGCGCAGTCGGCCACGCTGCGATCGTCGTGAGAGCCAGTCCGATGATCAGTCCGCTCAGGAGCACGATCTGTCCGACACGCTGCGAACGCGATTCCGTGCGGGTATAGGCTTTCAATCCAAGCAGGTAAGCTCGTTCGGCATCGTCGGATCCGGGTAGCGGATCGTCGGGCATGATCCCACCGACGGGTGCGGTCGTTCCCGGTTTTTTGTTCGGCAGTGATTCCGGACCTGTCACTAATCGATACATGCGCTGTCGCGCAACGGGTGGAACTCGTACCGGTTCGCTCAGGAGGAGCGTCAGAATCTGATGGCACGCGGCGATTTCCGCAAGATGAACATCCGAGTCCAGACACAGATTTTCAAATTCCGTCAGGGCATTCGGCTTAAGAGCATCACTCAGATATTCCGCCACAGTATTGGGATCGGATCCATCACCACCAGCGTTTGGCGGAGTCGACAGGCCGCGTCGACGCGTAACCCGTCGAATCTTCTCAATGAGTTCCTGCGCCGCCGGGCTTTCGGAGACTTTCTGACCAATCAATCGAGCTTCATCGCCCGGAAGTGTATCGTCCAGGTACGCAAGCAAAGTTCTAAGTGTCAATCGCATGGTGATCCCTCGTTCTGACACTCCATTAGTGGAGTTGGCTCCGACTATTCGTGCAAGAAATTGTTCGTTTTTTGAGGTGAGGACCCGGAAAAATCGTTAATCTGAGTATTCACACCACAAACTAGTGATCCAACATGAATTACGTTCTGACTGCTTTCGTCGTAATGACAGCCTCATTCATGCTTCGTGCAGAAAAACCAAACATCACGCTTCCTAAAGGCTTTGTGATTGACCAAGTCTGCGGACCGGATCAGGCCAATGACATTTACACCATTCACATCGATTCCCAGGGTCGGATGCTGGTCGCTGGTCGTGGATACATCAGGCAAGTCCTCGAACACGGCCGTACCGTTGATCTCGTGACCGGAGTCAAAGCGGGCCCGATGGGTCTGCTGTGGGAGGGCACTACGCTCTATGCCGTTGTTGATGGCGGACTCCAGCGTTGGACCAATGTCGTCGAGAAGCTAACAAACCACGATAGGCCGATGCGAATTCTGACAATCAAGACCGGAGGCGAGCACGACGCCCACGCGATCCGTCGCGGACCTGATGGAAAACTGTATCTGTTATGCGGAAATAATGCCGGCGTATCGGGCAAAATGATCACGAGTCCGAACTCACCCATCAGCCACCCGGTTGCAGGTGCTCTCATCAGGTTCAACGATGATGGGACCGAAGTGGAGGTGCTCGGCGACGGTTTCCGCAACGCCTACGATTTTGATTTCGACTGTTCAGGATTTCCCCATACGTTCGATTCTGACAACGAGCGATGTGTCGGGCTTCCCTGGTACGAGCAAACGCGGTTTTATCGGATCCTTCCGGGAAGCAACTTCGGATGGATGAACCCTCAGTATGCTCAAACCTGGAGGAAGCCGCCGTATTTCCCTGATGTCAGCGCACCATTGGCTACCGTCGGTCGCGGTTCGCCGACCGGTTGTGTCTGTTACCGTCACACGCAATTCCCGAAGTACTATCAGCGTGGATTCTTCTTGGGGGATTGGACCTTCGGAAAAGTCTGGTATGTGCCTGAGGGCGGAACGCCTGAGCCGTTCCTTGAGCCTATCGGCGAGAGCGGATTCGCTCCTACCGCGCTCGCGGTTCATCCGATCACAGGCGACCTTTACGTAAGCATTGGTGGGCGGGGGACACGCGGCAGCGTCTTTCGCGTGTCGTACACTTTGGCCCAAAACGACTGCAAACCGATTCCGATGAACCGCCACATGAATTCGACAAAGCGAATTCCCATGGACCCTCCCAAGTCGATGGACTTCCGTTCAGGAGGAATAGAATTACTGCGAGCGTGGCAGATCCAGCTAGGCGGCCTCGTCGACACCAAGCTCAACGGTACGGTCTGGGAGGGATATTCGTTCCGGAAGCCGGTCTCGGGAGAACTACGAGCGAAGCTTCTCACGGCTCTTCGATCAGCCTACCCCTCAAAAGATCACAACGAAGATCGGGAAATCACACGCTGCCTAGCCGCATTGCAGGATGATGATCCCGCAAGTGTTGAGCGAATTGTTTCCAACTTCTCACAAGGCTCCGATCCCGTCGAAGACATACACTACCTGATTGTTCTCTCGCGATTGAGCGGCAATCGATCAGATATGGACCGGGAGCGGATTGCGACCGCTCTCGTTTCGTTGGATCGAAAATTCGAATCTCAGAAACTGACGCGAGATCGTCATTGGCCGACAAGACTTGTGGAAACAACTCGTGCTCTTATTAAACATGACCCGAAACTCGAAAAGGTCATTCTGAAGCACCCCTTGTTTGGTGATTCGTCACAGATTTGGCTTGCACAAACAGTCGATCGCAAATCAGCAGCTACGCGATTCCTGGAACGCGCACGTGCCAACAAGGACTACGAATGGACTCCCGCCGTTGTTGAGCTCATGAAAACGCTGGAGCAGGACGAGGTACGCTCGATCATTCCGGCTCTGCTCCGACAAGGAGGACTCATTGACAGTGTGATTCCGCTGATTTCGTCAGAAGCACGTATCGAAGATCGCGAGTTGTTTCGATCAGGACTTCAATCCTTTCAACCTCGCACATTAACTCTGAGTGCAAGGAGTCTATTGGCGATGCCAGCCGATGAAGGAGAATTGCCTACAGCTTATCGAGCATTGAATCATCTCGGAGATATGACGGAGGAACGGGATGCGCGGAACGCGTTGATTTCGCTCCTGAAAAAGCAGACCGGTCAATCACATTCCACATCCAAAGATTGGATGACCTGGATTGAGAAAAATCGTCCCAATCTGGCGAAACAGATCGCATCGAGTGGAGTGGATCGGGCGGCATGGGCGAAGCGGTTCGCACGTCTGAACTGGGACAGCGGCGATCTGAAGCGGGGCAGGGCGGTGTTTGCGAAAGCAAGTTGTGCGGCGTGTCATAATGGTGCCCAGGCCATTGGTCCCAGCTTGGATGGGGTCACCAAACGCTTTGGGAGAGACGATCTTTTGACGGCGATGATTGACCCGAATCGCGATGTATCGCCTCGATATCGTACGACCGAAATCCAGACACTCGACGGGAAATCTTATCGCGGTGTGGTGATTTATGAGGCAGTCGATGGGGTTATCCTCCACACGGGAACGACGGAAACGGTGCGGATTGCGGGTGACAATATCGAGTCACAAAAATTGCGTGCGACGTCTCTCATGCCTTCAGGCCTGCTGGATTCACTGACCGATCGGGAGATTGAAGACCTGATGGCATATCTGAAATCGCTCCAACCGGCTAAATAGAGTGTATTTTTGTACAATATAAATCTGGAAACAGTATTCGATATTGTTCACGATAGTCAAATGCAATTGATCGGAATTGAGAAAAAAGGACTCCGCCAAATACATGAGCAGCAATTGGCGGAGTCCTCCTCTACCGAACGGGAGTCGAGTTATGCGGTGTCTGATCGTTATTCTCATGCTGAATAGTGCACTTCTGGCAGCGGCCCCGAAGCCGAACGTGCGTGCCGGAGCGTACGCCCAAGATGTTACGCCGAAACAGTTCCCGATTTCGGTCAACGGTAACATATCGGACTTCCAGGCCACATCAGCGCACGATCCGCTGCACGCACGTTGTCTCGTGCTGGATGACGGCAGTACTCAACTCGCCCTTGTGGCTGTGGACAGTTGCATGCTTCCACGAGAATTGATTGATCGGGCCAAGGAACTAGCGGAGAAAAAGACCGGGATTCCGCAGTCCCACATCTTGATTTCGGCCACGCACACGCACTCAGCACCCACGTCGACAGGTGTCTTCCAGAGCGAACCGGATGCCCGATATGTTGCTTGGCTTCCGGTCCAGATAGCGGAGGGAATCGCGAAAGCGCACGCACAACTTGAACCGTCCGAGTTGGGATGGGCGTCCGCCGACGAACCGAATCAAGTCTTTAATCGCCGCTGGTGGATCAAGCCGGGATTTGAAATTCGTGATCCGTTTGGTGGTACGACCGATCTTGTTCGAATGAATCCGGGAATCAGGATTCCCGCATTGATCAAGCCTGCAGGCCCAGTTGATTCAGCTGTTTTTGTACTCGCAGCGCGAACGCCGCAGCGCGAACCGATTGCACTCTTCGCCAATTATTCGCTTCACTATGTTGGTGGATTCCCGGCACTTTCTGCGGACTATTTCGGAGTCTTCAGTGACACGATAGGCGGCAAGATCAAAGCGGGAAATCGGAGCAAGCCGTTTGTTGGCGCACTCTTTAATGGCACCAGCGGTGATGTAAATAATATCAACTTTGGCGAAGCCGCAGTTCCATCGAAGCCCGGCGTGCGGATCAGACTTGTCGCCAACGCCGTGGGAGAAGCGGCCCGAACGGCTTATGAAAAGGCTCAATTCACAAACTCACTGAAACTCGCGGCTGCAGTTCAAGAGATAGAGTTGGCAGTCAGGAAACCCAGTTCAGATGAGTTGGAACGAGCGAAAGTGATACTCGCCAAAGTTGGCGACCGATCGTTGAAAGGACTCGAAGAAGTGTATGCTCGAGAAACAGTGTTGATCTCAAAGTATCCCGATCGAGTCAGTTTGAAACTTCAGGCTCTGCGTATCGGCGAATTGGGAATTGTTGCGATTCCCTGCGAAGTCTTCACGGAGATCGGCTTGGAAATCAAGCGGCGATCGCCATTGGCAAAAACATTCACCGTCTCGCTGGCGAATGGTTACAACGGTTACCTGCCTACCCCTCATCAACATCGGTGGGGAGGGTACGAAACATGGCGTGCGCGATCAAGTTATCTTGAAACCCACGCATCCGACACCATCACGAAGACCGTTTTTGAATTGCTGGAACGTGTCGCGAAATAAAAAACGCTCCGACCACTTGAGTGATCGAAGCGTTGTTCGAATCTCGGATTCCGGCCCGGGATTCGATGCCTCTTCCGTCCAGCCCCGTTCCGACAAGGCAGGTCGTACTCTTCATTCTTGCAAGCATCATGCCATTTTGAATAGCGAAGAAAATTCTTCAGAGTTGATCTTGATTCAATGATTTTGGTGGACGGGAAAATCGATTCTTGCACAAACAGTGGAAAGTTTTACAAACGTGTTTCTGCAGATGAAATATTTTCATTCCAAAGAATGGATCAAAACAATACGGACATCCATCACGTTGGTGCCCGTCAAACCTGTTTGAATAAGACCGCCAACCGACTGAAAAAAGTGGTATGCATCGTGACGAGACAGAGCATTTGCCATTGATCGATTCAGTAAACGTGCGGTAAGTAAGGTATTCTGGTCAGCCCAGGCTCCTGCCGCATCCGTTGGTCCATCTTCACCATCGGTGCCTGCACTGAGAACCGTGACACCAGACATGCCATTGACCCCGAGCTTGTCGATTAATGCAAGCACGAATTCCTGATTCCGCCCACCTGCCCCAGGATTCGCCCCGAGAGTCACCGTCGTTTCTCCGCCCATCAGGATGCAGGCCGGAAGTTGGGTCGGCTGTCCGTGCTGGCGAATGGACCGGACGATCCCGGCAGTCATGATGGCGATATCTTTGGTCTCACCTTCGATGAATGAACCAAGGTTCAGGATTGAATAACCAAGCGAACCCGCAAACACCGAAGCGGCGTCCAGAGAACGGACGTTGGATGCAATAATAACATTTTCAATTGTGTCGATCGGGGATTTGAGTGTCTCGGTTTGTTCTCCTCGTACTCCCGATTCCAGATATGCGATAATCGATGATGGAGTCATATCTTTGAGTTGATAACGATCAATGACTGCAAGCGCGTCAGAATAGGTAGTCGGATCCGGTGCAGTAGGGCCGGAGGCAATGACATCGAGGGGATCACCAACCACATCGGAAATAATAAAGGAGTAGAGTTTACGTCCGCGGAATGCCTGCGCCAGTCGTCCACCTTTGACTTGGGAGAGGTGCTTTCGAACCGCATTCATTTCTTCAATAGTCGCGCCGGAAGCGTGGAGCAAACGTGTGATTGCCTGTTTATCCGAGAGTGATACACCGTCGACTGGCGCAGGCATCAACGCTGAACCACCACCCGAAAGCAAACAAAACGCCAGATCTTTAGGTCCAGCTGATTCAAGCAGTTTTAGCATCGTATTCGTGCCATCGACACCTTCAGCAGTCGGATGGTTACTCCCCACAGGACGTGCGGGATGCAAGTGCACACGACGAGTGACCGATTGTGTGCCGTCCGGGACATTCACGTGACCAATGACGTTCGGTTCGAGTTGGAGTACGGCTTCCAATCCGGTTGCCATGCGACCGCCCGCTTTCCCCGCACCCACTACGATGATTTTTTCAGCCTCATTCAACAGTGGAGCTAATTCGTCATACCGGCGTAGACATTCCGCAAGAATGGATGATTCGGGATCCGCAACCAGTACGGCACGATCCCAAATCTCTCGTATTGTTTTGGAGTGATCGATTGGTGTGGACATGTGACTTCTGTCACGCAAGGACTTCATTGACAACTTTTCCATGGACATCAGTCAATCGGAAATCCCGACCTGCATAACGATAAGTGAATTTCTCATGATCGAATCCGAGCAGGTGAAGCATGGTTGCGTGCAGATCATGAACATGAATCGGCTTCTCGACAGCCTTGAAACCAAATTCATCAGTAGCACCGATTATCTGTCCGCCTTTGACCCCGCCACCTGCCAACCAAACACTGAAACCCCAATGGTTATGATCGCGGCCATTCACTTTACCGGCGTTACTGCCCGCTTGCGGAAGTTCCACGACCGGCGTGCGACCAAACTCACCACCCCAGAGGATCAAGGTCGAATCAAATAATCCGAGTCGTTTCAGATCGCTGATGAGAGCAGCAATACCTCGATCAATTTCGCCTGCGAGTCGTCTGTGGTTGATCTCGATGTCGTCATGGCTATCCCAGGGCTGAACCGGCGCATGCGAGACCTGGACAAACCGGACTCCGCGTTCCACCAATCGACGAGCGATGAGAAGGGAGCGGCCTTGATCCGTTTTGCCGTAGGAATCGATGGTCTCTCGAGTCTCTTTCCGGATATCAAACGCATCCGTTGCTTCAGTCTGCATGCGGAACGCAAGTTCAAACGATTGAATTCGAGCTTCAAGCTGTACATCGGACTGCCGAATTTCCTGATGCTGGCGATTCAGTTTCTGAAGAAGATCCAATTGTTTGCGCTGGTCGCTCGATGATGAAAATTTGTTCCGTATATGTTCGACCAATTTCTCAGGATTGACGTCTTTTGTGTTGATGTATGTCCCCTGATAAATACCGGGGAGAAAGGCCGATTGCCAGTTTTGAGATTCCATCAGCGGCATGCCACCGGGGCACATGGAAACAAAAGCTGGCAGATTCTGATTTTCTGTTCCAAGTCCGTAGGTCACCCACGAACCAAAGCTGGGTCGAACCAATCGTGATTCGCCTGTATTCATTAATAGGAACGACGGTTCATGATTGGGCACATCCGCGTGCAGACTTCGAAGAACGCAGATGTCGTCGATATGCTTTGCGGTATGTGAGAAAAGTTCGCTCACTTCGATTCCGGACTGGCCATATTTCTGAAATTTAAATGGCGAGCCAAATGCGGCACCGGTTTTTCTTTCGGTTCTGAGATTCGTTACCGGAAGCGGCTTTCCATGATACTTGTTGAGGATCGGCTTCGGGTCAAACGTATCGACCTGGCTAGGGCCACCGTTCGCGAAAATGTGAATAACCCGCTTCGCCTTAGGAGTGAAGTGGGGCGCCTTGGGTGCGAGCGGATTGATCAATTTCGGTTCTGCAGCCAGCAGTCTGGCGTCGCCCAATAATTGCGTAAGTCCGAGCAATCCCATCCCCACGCCTGATCGGGTGAGCATCTGTCGTCGTGTGATCATTCCTGAATTCATTTCTTACTCTCATTGTTCTGAACGGTGCTCAGTGTCAGTCCACAAATGCGAATTCATTACTTAGCATCAGAATTTGTGCCAATTGATCCCACTTTGTGAGACCTTCAGCAGAATCATTCGAAGATTTCACAAACTCAATTGAGAGATTGCGTTCGTTGGTGGTAGGGAGTCGCCCGAGGATCGCCTGGTAAAGGGAATCAATACGTTCGTATGGTTCACCAGAAGTCCGATTCGCTGTGGCTTTCGCCTGATCGATGACAAATGGGCTGTTCATCAGGAACAGCGCTTGTTGAGGCACAGTCGTCTGGAATCTCTGCGGAGTGTGCTGTTCCGGACTTGCGAAATCAAATGCGCGGAACGTGCCGGGTAAGTTCTGCCGATCGACAAAACCATAAACTGCTCTTCGTTTCCTGTACGGTTCTGTGAACAGATTGACAGATCGACCTCCTATTTCTTTTGCATCCAATTGTCCGGCAGTGAAGAGCAGGGAATCTCGGAATTGTTCAAAATCAAGTCGCTGGCGGTTGAACCTACTCCACAGACGATTCTCGGGATCCTTTGTCGCGGTTGTAGCGTCGGCCTGGCTCGATTGCTGGTATGTCGATGAAAGCATGATCCGACGATGGAGTTTCTTCATGGACCAACCATCATCCATGACAAACGTCGAAGCTAGCCAGTCAAGCAACTCGGGATGCGTGGGCATTTCGGAACGGAGTCCGAAATCGCTGGGTGTTCGAACCAATGCCTGGCCAAAATGCCACATCCAGACCCGATTCACGATCACGCGAGCGGTGAGCGGATTCTCAGGATTGATAATGGAGTGTGCCAGTTCCAGTCGCCCGCTTCCATTTGTGAACGCTTTTCGTTCGGCTCCTGCAACGACCTCAGGCATGCGCCGTGGAATTCGCTGACCGCGGTTGTTAGGGTTTCCCCGCAGGAAGACTACAGGTTCGCTGACGCGGGCATTGTCGTTCATCACCATGGCACGAGGCGGAGAGGCAGGGGCGCTCGAACGGAATTTCGCGGCATCATTACGAAGGATTCGAAACACGCGTTTTACTGCGATGGCCACCAGTTTGTCGGCATCGGCTTTGGGGGGATTGGTAATTCCTTCAGGGCCAACCATGAGTGATTCGAGCTGTTTCCAGTCTGTCGACTTCTTCTCAAGTGACGCCACCGTAGCTATCGAGAGAACTTCGGCATACGCTTTCGCAAGTTCATCGCGGTTTTTGGGACGACTTTGCAGCAAATGAGTTTTGATTGAGTTGTTGATTTTTACAGAATTCACAATGGTTTTGACGCGTTGTTCGAATTCAGATTGCGGAACTTTGACAAGCTCACGCCAAACGCCAAAGACATCGTCATGTCCGCGTACCGCCTTTCGCCAGCGGTCAAGAATCCGAGGATCGAGCTTGCGGTCAACGGCCCATTTATCAGCGCGGGCGTTCTCGAATCCTTCGGTCGCGACTGTAGCGAGCAGCATGGCAGCAATCGAATCTGCTTTTCGAAAAGGAGCCAAAGCATCGGCGTACATCTTCTGTTCATAATCAGCGGCGGCTTTTTCTTTACGCGCCAATTCGGCTTCGAACTTCGCAACTTCCGCCGTTCGCTCCTGTTCTCCGATCAACGGCAGTTCTTTTGGTTCGAAACTGTTCTGAAACACACCATAAAGTGAGTAATAATCTGCAATCGGTACTGGATCAAACTTGTGATCATGGCATCGAGCACAACCGATGCTCAGGCCCATCAGGCCACGTCCGACCAGGTCAATACGATCATCGATAATGTCATGTATGTTGTTGCTGAATCGTCTTCCAACCGTCAAAAATCCCATCGCTGCAAGATCTGGCTGCTTAATATCCTTGAGTTTGTCAGCGGCAAGTTGCTCAAGTACAAACCTGCCGTAGGGTTTGTCTTCGTTGAACGCACGAATCAGGTATTCGCGGTACGTGTACGCGTAAGGGTAGTTCCGGTCTTCTGTAAAAACGTAACCCTTCGTGTCGGCGTACCGTGCAACGTCCATCCAGTGACGGGCCCATCGCTCGCCGTATTGCGGTTTGGCGAGCAGTCGATCGATCAGTTTCGCATACGCATTGGGATCCGGATCGTTCGCAAAAGATTCAGTTTCTTCATAGGTTGGCGGCAAGCCGATCAGATCAAACGATGCCCGGCGAATGAGCGTTCTGCGATCGACCATCGGAGCAAGTTTCAATCCTTCTTTTTGAAGCTGAGACGCAATGAAATAATCGATCGGATTGACATTCTCAGGTGCCTTGATCGTCGGCTTCTTTACTGGCTGAAAAGCCCAGTGATTCTTGGCGGGATTCTCCGCTTGTTGTTGTGCCCCCACAGGCATGGCGGCGCCGGATTGAACCCATTGAACCAACGCCTCGAGTTTCTCCTTTGTTAACGCCTTATCCGGCGGCATCGGGTAGTCGCCTTCGCGACGGACCGACTTGATCAGTGGGCTTTTAGCGGGATCACCGGCGACAATGATGGCACCCATATCCGTGCCTTTGAGAATTCCCGCCACAGAATCCAGTCGCAATCCGGCTTCCTGTTTTCGCTCTCCGTGGCACCGTACGCAATAATCGTGAAAAACGGGGCGGACGGACTTTTCAAAGAAATCCAACTGCGCCGCACTTGGCTTCTCAGCTGCATATGCAGGCAATGAAATTATGATCAGTATAGGAGCGAACACAAAACGCATATCGATTCGGCCTCAAAATTCTTCGAAGCGTGAGCAAGAAGCTCAGCTAAATGGTAGGTGATTTCATTTTACAGCATCAAACAATAAATGTCGATTAGGAAACGGTAATACGTTCAATCATTCCCTTGTCGAACGTTGACGAATCCGGAAATTCCGACTTGACATTCTAAAAACAGTGAGGAGGACTCCGCCACTCGCTTCTCAAGTAGTTGGCGGAGTCCTCATGGCGAAATCCGGAAATTCATGTCTAGTTCGAAGAGTCCTGAAAATTGATGCCGGTAATCGAAAAGTCAAGCCAGTTCAATGTTATCGATCAGACGTGTTGAGCCGAGGTACACCGCGACAGCCGCCAGAGCAGGGCGGTTCACCGTTTCAATCGGTTCGAGCGTTTTATCATCGACAATCGACGCATAATCGATCCGCAGGTCAGGAATGGTCAGCAAAAATGCTCGAAGATTCAATTCCAGCGTTCGAACATCACGTTCACCCTGTTGGACCTGTTGCAGAATCGTCTTGAGTGCCTGAAAAATCATTGGAGCTTCACGCCGGTCGGTCTCCGAGAGGTAGCGATTTCGCGAACTCATCGCCAAGCCATCATGCTCACGGATCGTCGGTTCGATCACAATCCGTGTCGGAACGTCAAGGTCGCAGACCATTCGTGACACAATCCGCGCTTGCTGCGCATCCTTGGCACCGAAGACTGCGACATCTGGTTGAACGATGTTCAGGAGTTTGAGCACAACAGTACAGACGCCCCGAAAATGGCCGGGACGCCGGGGACCGCACAAGTGGTTACCCAACCGGGAGACTTCGACGTGGGTCAGGGAATCGGGATACATTTCCTCCACACTAGGCGCAAAGATCACTTCGCAACTGGTCTCCGTGAGCCGCTCCCGATCGTTGGCCAAATCACGCGGATAGCGGGTAAAATCCTCGTTCGGACCGAATTGAGTCGGATTGACAAAGATCGAAACGATGACGAATTCCGATTCCCTTTCCGCCGCACGAACCAATGCCAGATGGCCTTCGTGAAGCGCGCCCATGGTCGGAACGAATCCGATCGATCGACCAGACGCATGGACGCTCCGGACCGTGTTCCGAATCGCTTCAATCGTATTCAAGATGATCGGTTTCATGATGTCACATTTTGAGCTTCGAGAACCATTCGCAGGTACGCTCGATATTCGGGTTGTGTGAGATTCAACTCCTTCGCGGTCTGACTCAACACGGACTCAGCAGGAACCAGGTCATTTTTTTCAGCAACGATTTCCAATTCCACAAACTGACCGATTTTGGTCAGCGTATCGAGGCAGACATGAACGGTAAAACCGCCTCGATTCAGTTCGTATGTTGTTCGCTTTTTTGCAAACTGAGCACTCTTTCGAAATCCCAGGGCCTGAATCATTCGCTCAAACTGATCCTCAAAACCCAGTTGCAACGGAACTTCGATCTCCTCACGCGTTTTGGCGATTCCGGTTTGTTTAGGTCCCTTGTAGGTCATGACGCTTTTCGTTCCCGTGGTCCGCAGGCGAAACACCTCGTCCGTGAGTTGGAAATCTCGAAATCCCGAGTTGAAGTAATGATCCGATTCCAGTGAAGTCTCCTGGAAAATCGCACCTAGGGCAACCAACCGTTCAGCGATCGGCGCATGATCGTCGACACGGAATTTCAATTCGATCTCGACCATACGATGCTCCTTCTGAACTCACAATTAACATAGAATGAACCCGATGAACGACTCCCGAAAAGAGGTCTCCATGGTCGAATTGAAGACGGTTTGCAAACGAAGCGAACTCCCGGAAGGAGAGTCAACCATCATCACCGTAAATCATCAGGACGTTGCGATTTTCCATGTGGGAGGCGAGTATTTCGCCATCAATGATCGCTGTCCGCATGCGGGAGCGTCCTTATCGAGCGGATATGTCGAAGATGGAATTGTCACCTGTCCCTGGCATGGTTGGCGATTTCGCTTGAAGGACGGTGAGTGGGCGGATAATCCGCGAGTGAAAACGGAGTGCTATCGACTTCAGATCACTGATGACCTCATTCAGATCGAATGCCCCTCCAGCCCCTGCAAAGACGATCAAAGCCCCGGTTCGGGCTGTGCGACATGACCCGATCCCAGTTCCTCGGGCATCCGCCAGCGGATTTCCATCGGGATTCCAACTAGCCGGTCTCGGCGATTCCTATTAACCTGACACGACTTCCGGCGAAATATTTACCCTTGTTCCGTCGAATAACTCGATGGTCACTCTTCGGCCCCATTCAGGTCCTTTGATTATGAGCACACCAGAATCCGTTGCTTCAAACGATTTGCCTCCAGTACGATCTGGATCGCGTGAGATCAAACTGATCAGCCATTCCACGCTTTTCTACTGGTGGCCTGTCTGGGTTTTTGGTTTCTTCATGGCGATCTGGACCGGAATTGAGAATCACCGATTTGCTGTTCTGCCACCCGATGCACGCATTACAACATCGAAAACGCTCCCGGATGGCGAGAAAGAGTACATACTCAAAACCAAAGCTGCCAAACTTCCCAAGCCGCTCGAAGATTCGATTGCTAAAGCCGATCAGAATGCCGCGGAAGCGGATCAGGTCTTTCCAACCCATATTTCACAACGAGCTTGGCTTGGAAGTCTGTTTGTGGTGATTCTTGTGGTGACGATTTTTATCACGAACGTTCCGCTTCGCGGATTGTGGTCGTTCATGGTGATCCTGGCGATCATCGTACTGTCACTGATCGTCACCGTATTCAATGGATGGGACGATCTCTACGAACGGGTCGCGAATTTGCGCGTTTACATCAACATGGCTGGCTACCTGACGATCTCGACCGCGATCTTTCTGATCTGGTCGATCGCGACGTTCATCTTCGACCGCCGGACATTCATCGTCTTCATGCCGGGTCAGATCAAGGTGTGCGAACATATCGGTGCTTCGGTGCGGACGTACGATGCGTCGGGCGTAACGTTCGAAAAACAACGCGACGACCTGTTCCGTCACTACATTCTGGGATTTGGTTCGGGCGACCTCGTGGTCCGAACGGCTGGTGCCGAACGTCACGAGATCCGTTTACACAATGTGCTGGGGATCGGTTGGAAACTGGCTCCTGTGGAAGATCTGCTTCGCGAGAAGAAGACTGTTTCCGTTGAGTAAAGTTCCCGATAAACGAAAAACGCCCGGTCTTATTGACTGGGCGTTTCCGTTTTGAGAGCTAAAGTCGATGTTACGCTTTTGCTTCTTTCAACTCTTCCTTGACGAGTTGCATGTAACACGTCCCTTTCTTTTCTTCCTGCTTCTTTTCGAGGAACGCCTCGGCCTCGGACTTCTCCTTGTAGGGGAACGTGTTCAATCGTTTATTCGAGTTATCGAAAACGACCCACACCGCGCGCATCACCACGACCTTTGCGGCACGTGTCCGTTTCGTTTTGGGTTTAGCGACTGTTACCTTTTTGACCTTGGCTTTTGCTTTCTTCTTTTTCGGAGCATCTTCGTCATCGTCGTCGTCGATCGACTCATCGACTTCGTCGGCTTCGTCCGACTCCTCATCGTCATCTTCCGCTTCGTCATCTTCGATCTCAACTTCGTCTTCATCGCGAGCTTCAGCAGCATCAGACTGCTTGCGCAATTCCAATCGACTTGGACCGCTTCGTCGTCCCTTGGCCATTTTTTGAGTCTCCTATCGGTTTGTTCAACTTACCGCCGGAACGGCCGCTGACAAGATATTGGTCGATCGGACAGCGAATGTGAGCGTCCTGAGCAGGGGACTGGATCAGCACGACTTCGCGGGGCGGTATTTCGTTCGCTCTGGTATATCCTTGATTTCAAGGTAGAAATCGAGAGTGTTTCTTAACATAATATCCATTATCGGACGTTGTAGGATTTTCCCGGAAGGCCACAAATGCAAAGGGAACATTTGGAATAAGGTTTGAATGATTTCGATTCGATCGAAAAATGCGTTGACGGAAATACCCGGTCTGCGGTCCGCTCATCCATTACTGAATCGGACGGATCACAATCATGACCGGGGACGTTCCCACTTTCGGCTGTCCACGCAATTCGTTGAACTGGCGGATCTCGCGGGACAGCAGCGGATGGACCCGAACGGCTTGGGGCAGATACGTAAACATGATCCCCTGGCGAGAAGGATCCGTTTTCTGGAGCGCTTCGGTCAACTGGCTGATCGTCTGATCTGACAGTTGTCCAGCGGATGCCGCCTTCCGCTTACCGAGGTCGACACCAATAAGCGACTGGGCATCTTTGAAATCCGAAGCGCCGGCGTTGAGAACATGCAACTTGGACTTGAGCATCGCCGGATATTGCGTTTCGAATTTTGCATCGCGGAGCGCAGCCATCCACTTGGCGATTTCGTCTGGGGTCAACGCTTCGGAGTAGACACACCAGGCAGTCGTCATTTTCCGTTTGAGACGTTCATTGGCGACCGTATCAATGCGGATCGTGAGGTTCACTTTTTTGGCGGCTTCGATCAGTTGGTCGGCGGCCGAGACGGTGTCCGATGCGAAGAAATCAATCCGTGTAACTGCTTGGAAACCGACACGCTCAGAGATCAACTTCGTCGTGTCCGCGAGATTCAGATCAGTGAAGGGGATCAGCAGCGGTAATTGCAACTCGACGCGATCAAAGGCTTTGACGTCACTCGTCGCGGGTGCTGTGAGAATCCGTTCGGGATTCGGCTTCGGTTCGGGTTGGATAACCATCGGGTTCGCGGGTTTGACATCCGTGGCAATCACTTCGGGTTCAGGACCGACAATCGGCTTCGCGCCGGGGCGATCGATCGCAAGCCAATCGTCTGTGACGGGCTCCTTGGTCGTAATTGGGCTTGAGGTCGATGGTACGAGATTCTTGTCGTCGTGGGGAAGTTGCTGAACCTGTCGGTTTCTCGCCATTCGGGAGTTCAAATCGCCGGAGGCGACATACCAGTAGGTGGCAGAGGAGACAGCGATGAGGAACGATGCAGCCAGACCGATCGGTATCCAGCGTTTTACCATCGAAACGGGCTGACGCACAATCGCTTTCGGAGTGGATTGCTTCGAGAGACAGTTGAGAATCGATTGCGTCAATGCATGGGGAGCGGGTCTGGGTGGAAGTAAGGAGAGTGCGTGCCGATCCGCCAGCAAAGCATTGTAAAGCTCGTTCGCCGTAACGGATCGGGCCATCAGCGACTCAAAATCGCGCTGCTGACTCGCCGACAATTCACCGTCGACGTATGAGGTAATCAGTTCGAGTTCGTTATTTGTCAACATAATCGTTCGGGGCAAGTGCCCTGTAGTTTGGTTCGACCCGATCGGTCGCATTATGGTTGGATTCTGTCTGGGGTTCCAGTAGGTTCCGTAAATCGAGACGGGCCCTGTGCAGCCGACTTCGAACGGTCCCGATTGGAACTCCCATTATTGAGGCAATTTCTTCGTATTTCAGGCCGTCGAGATCTTTCATGATCAGCACCGCTCGGTGTTCCATCGAAAGTTTGCTGATCGCCTCGTGTAGCTTATGCTCTTCCTCCCCCTGCTCCATCAATTCACCTGGCACAACGCCATGTGATTGATCCGCGGGATCGTTCATCGGCTTGCCGTTCGAGGTGCCATCGATGCTGGCGGTCGGCTTGCGTTTCCTCTTCTGACTGATCGCAGCATTAAATGCAATACGATAAAGCCAGGTAAAAAACTCGGAATCTCCTTTGAATGATGAGAGCGACTGGTACGCGTTCATAAACGCATCCTGCACAACATCATTGGCATCGTCGGCATTATCTGCGATCCGGAGAGCGGCGTGATAAAGCCGGTCTTGATATCGCAATACCAACTCACCGAACGACTCCGTTCGTCCTTCCAATGCTTCAGAAATTAATCGACGTTCGTCGTTATTCACGGCCTTCGCCAGTTTGGACGTCAGACATTCTTTGAGAGTTCCCGGTTATTCCAGCAAATCTCACAGGAAGAATGACTGATTTTGTCTCACATAGGGGGCAAGTCAGGCTTTTCATGAGAAAAGTCCAATCTCTACCCGTTTCGTTCACTGTAACACGATGACCGATTGAAACAACAGACAGGCAGTGTCTCAGTGGACTTTATCTTAGCTTTTTCCTGGTCTAAGTCGGTCTAAAAATAATCCGGAATTGCTCGAGTGCTTATACTGAGCATGTGTATCGGTCTGACCGGGTTCGGGGGTAGGGATGGAAAGTCAAACGATCATTGTCCGAGGAGCACGCGAACATAATCTCCAAAGTGTGGATCTCGAACTGCCAAGGAATGCGCTGATCGTATTTACTGGTGTCAGCGGTTCTGGAAAAAGCTCCCTCGCATTCGACACTCTTTATGCGGAAGGACAAAGGCGATACGTCGAATCGCTTTCGAGCTATGCCCGTCAGTTTCTCGGCCAGTTGCCCAAACCCGATGTCGACTTTGTCGGTGGATTGTCGCCCGCGATCAGCATCCAGCAGAAATCCGCGAGCCGCAATCCGCGTTCGACGGTAGGCACGATCACGGAAATTGCCGATTTCCTGCGCGTTCTGTTCGCACGTTTGGGGCAGGGCCATTGCCCCAGGTGCAGCCGTCCGATCACGGCGCAATCACGCGAGCAGATCATCGACCGCGTGATGGCGCTGCCGACGGGTACCCGATTTTTCATTCTCTCGCCGGTGGTTCGAGGTCAGAAAGGGGAGTTCAAGGATTTTTTTGCGGATATGCGAAAGAAAGGGTATGTCCGCGCTCGCGTTGACGGGCAGATTATCAAACTCTCTGATGACTTGCAGCTCGATAAGCGAATCAAACACACAATCGAAATCGTCATCGACCGCCTCAAGTCCGAGCCCAGCGTTCGCCCCCGCGTCGCCGAGGCGATTGAGCAGGCGCTCGCACTCGCCAACGGATCCGTGGTCATCGGATTCGAATCCACTTCGGACGAATCCACGCCGGATTTTCTCCTCTCTGCCCATTATGCTTGTACACACTGCAACATCAGTTACGAACCCCCTTCCCCTCAGCTTTTCAGCTTCAACAGCCCTTTAGGAATGTGTCTGGAATGCGACGGATTAGGTACGAAATACACATTCGACCCGGCTCTTCTGATTCCCGATCCGTCCAAGAGTCTCTATCTCGGCGCCATTCCGCTCTTTGGACCCGTCAAGAGCATGGGCCGCTGGCGTAAGCACATTTACGAAGGAGTGGCGAAATCTTTGAATCTGGATCTGAAAAAGCCGTGGAATGCCCAAACGGGCGAAGAGCAATCCCTCTGGCTCAACGGTGGCGGGAATCGGCACATCGTTTGGGAATGGAAACAGCGCGGCGGGCAGGTCTGGAAACACGGCGGCCTATGGGAAGGAATTATTCCTCAACTCCAAAGCCAATTCAAGAAGGCCGCCGCCGGTCCGCGCAGAATGCAGCTCGAGAAATACATGCGGATCGTGACCTGTCCCGGTTGCATGGCCGAGCGACTCAACGAACAAGCGCGTGCGGTCCGAGTCGGCGGAAAAACGCTCATTGAACTCGGACGAATGCCGATCGGCGATCTCGTCAAATGGTTCGATCACACGGAATCCCGGCTCAGCACGACCGAACTCACGATTTGCCACGAACTCCTCAAAGAGATCCGCTCCCGTCTGGGATTCCTGCTCAACGTCGGATTGCATTATCTCTGCCTCGATCGCTCCGCCCCGACTCTCTCTGGTGGCGAAGCCCAGCGCATCCGCCTTGCGGGTCAGATCGGCAGCGGACTGGTTGGCATACTCTATATTCTCGACGAACCGAGTATCGGCCTTCATCCTCGAGACAACGAACGACTCTTGCAGAGTCTCGAACGACTCAGAGACATGGGCAACACGGTTCTCGTCGTCGAACATGACGAAGAGACCATGAGAGCGGCGGATTATTTGGTCGATTTCGGCCCCGGTCCCGGGATTCGGGGCGGGCAAATCGTCGCCGCTGGTCCGCCGACAGAGGTGCTTGCAAACCCCAATAGCCCGACTGGAAAGTACCTCTCCGGTGTAGAGAAAATAGCGATTCCGGAGAACCGCAGAAAGCCCGGAGATCGATCTCTTCGTATTGTCGGGGCCCGACACAATAATCTCAAAAATATTACCGTGGATATTCCGCTTGGTGTCTTCACCGTCGTGACCGGCGTCAGCGGATCTGGCAAATCGTCGCTCATCAACGATATTCTGCTGGAATCGCTCAGCACGAACTCACAGCCAACCGATCGGGAAGCGGGAGATGACGAGAACGAAGCGACGGCTCACACCGTCGGTGATCATGATCGGATCGAGGGGAAAGAATTCATCGACAAGGTGATCGCGATCGATCAGACACCGATCGGTCGGACTCCGCGATCGAATCCGGCAACCTATATCAAGCTGTTCGACGAAATCCGTTCGCATTTCAGCAAAATGGAAGATGCCAAGGTTCGGGGATACCAACCCGGACGGTTCAGTTTCAATGTCGAAGGCGGACGCTGTGAGGCCTGTCAGGGGAACGGATCGAATCGTCTTGAGATGGACTTTCTCGCCGATGTCTGGGTCACGTGCCCGGTTTGCGAAGGAAACCGATTCAATCGCGAAACGCTCCAAGTGAAATATCGTGGCAAGTCGATCCGCGATGTTCTGGAAATGGAGGTTGCAGAGGCACTCGATCACTTTGAACACGTGCCGAAGATTCGCGCGATGCTCCAAACGCTTCACGATGTCGGCCTCGACTACATCAAACTTGGCCAACCCTCCCCCACTTTATCAGGCGGCGAAGCGCAGCGCATCAAATTGGCGAAAGAACTCAGCCGCCCTGGCACCGGTCGAACGCTCTATGTTCTGGATGAGCCGACTACCGGATTGCATTTCGAAGACATTCGTCGGCTTCTCGATGTCTTGCATGGATTCGTCAAATCCGGAAACACCGTCCTCGTGATCGAACACAATCTGGATGTCATCAAGACGGCGGACTGGATCATCGACATGGGTCCGGAAGGAGGGAGCGGAGGCGGGGAGATGATCGTGTCCGGTACACCGGAACGCGTGTCCAAAACGAAGAAATCATTCACCGGACAAGCACTGGCCCCGCTCCTCTTCCCGGAAAAGCGGACCCCGTCCAAACAATCGCACAGTATCATCCGGCGTTCAGAACCGCATACTCACATCACGGTCACGGGAGCGCAGCAGCACAACCTCAAGAACATCACCGCCCAGATTCCGAGAGAAAAGATGACCGTCTTTTCGGGTCCGTCCGGTTCCGGGAAATCCTCACTCGCGCTGGACACAATCTATGCCGAAGGCCAACGGCGATATGTGGAATCACTCTCCAGCTATGCCAGACAGTTTCTCGGACAGATCCAAAAGCCCAAGGTGGAACAGATCACCGGACTGTCGCCGGCGGTAAGCATCGAACAGAAGACCACCAGCAAAAGTCCGCGATCGACTGTTGGCACGATTACCGAGATCACCGATTATCTGCGGATTCTCTATGCCCGTCTCGGCCATCGCTACTGTTCAAAATGCCACTTCCCCATCGGCACTCAGACCGTCGATGAAATCATTGAGAAAATCCTGGCTCGACCGGAAGGTTCGAAGATCTACATCATGGCCCCGATCGAGCGGAAAGGGCAGGAAAAATACGAAACGATCTTTGATGAAATTCGCCGCTCGGGTTTCCTGAGGATTCGCATCGATCGCAAATCCTACAACCTCGACGAACCACCAACGATCGATCACAAGCGAAAACACCAGGTCGAAGTTGTGGTCGATCGCAACGTGATCCGGTCCGGGAATCGGACACGCATCGCCGAAGCGATTGAACAGGCGATCGAGTTGGGCCGCGGAGTCGTTCATCTTGCGGATGTCGATCCCGATCGCGAGGAAACACACTGGAAAGTGGAGCGATTCTCTCAGCATCTGGCGTGCGAAAAATGCCAGACAAGCTACGAACGATTGAATCCGCACAATTACTCGTTCAACAGTCCGCTCGGCTGGTGTCCGACGTGTGAAGGCCTGGGCGTTCAGCGCGGCGCGAACGCGAAACTTCTGATCGGCGACACGACACGCTCCATTCGTGCGGGTGCGATCAGCGCCTGGCCGGCGCTCGATTCAAAAAGCCCCTGGCTTCCCTTTGCCGAGGCATTGGCCCGACATGCGTCGTTCTCACTTGATACACCGTATGCGGAGCTGGCACCCGAACATCAGCGTGTGATTCTCCACGGAACCGGTGAAGACTGGCTGACAATTCAGAAAACGAACGTCCGGTTTCAATACAAGGGGCTCTTCCCTGCCGTGGATGAAGCCGCACGAGTGAGCTATGTCTACCGTCATCGTTTGGAACATCTCGTCGATGAGATCCCCTGCTCCGCCTGCAAAGGTTCGCGATTGAGAGCCGATTCCGCCGCAACTCGGTTCAAGGATCGGACGCTACTTGATCTCGGCACCATGCCGCTTGGCGATGCGCTCGGTTTTTTTGAGAAGCTCAAATTCTCGAAAACGGACAAACAGATCGCGGGTGAAATTATTCGCGAAATCACAAACCGCCTGCAATTCCTTGTCAATGTCGGACTGGATTATCTTTCACTTTCCCGCCCCGGACCGACGCTCTCGGGTGGCGAAGCGCAACGGATCCGCCTCGCATCACAGATCGGAAGCGGATTGACAGGCGTGCTCTATGTGTTGGATGAACCGACCATCGGTCTCCATCCGCGAGATAATCGCAAGCTCCTCTCCGCCCTTCACCATTTGCGAAATCTGGGCAACACGCTTATTGTGGTTGAACATGATCGCGAAGTCATTACATCCGCTGACTGCCTGCTGGATTTTGGTCCGGGTGCGGGCGTGGAAGGCGGAGAGTTGACCGCGAGCGGTCCGGTGAAGCAGGTGATGAAATCGAATCGATCGCTCACCGCCAACTATCTATCCGGTCGCATCGCGATTCCGATCCCGTCCAATCGCCGAATCCCGAATATCCCGTTTGAAAATCGCATACCCACTGTGGATGAGATCGCATCACGCGCGCCGGCGAATGCCTGCATTCAAGTGATCGGTGCCCGGCAGAACAACCTGAAAAACATCTCCGTCAGCTTTCCGCTTGGTGCGATGATCGCGGTGACGGGCGTCAGTGGTTCGGGGAAATCGTCTCTGGTCAACGAAGTGCTGTACAACACTCTGGCCCGAAAGCTGAACCGCGCTCAGACGCCGGGCTCGGCGCATGACGAGATTCTCGGGCTCGAACGCGTGGACAAAATCATCAACGTGGATCAGGACCCGATCGGCAATTCGCCCTCATCGAATCCCGCCACCTACACCGGAGTCTTTGATCTCATTCGCGAACTGTATTCGCGTCTGCCGGAATCCAAAGTTCGCGGATATCATCCCCGACGATTCAGTTTCAATCAAAAGGGCGGACGATGCGAAACATGCGAAGGGATGGGGCAGAAAAAAATCGAGATGCATTTTCTGCCGGATGTCTGGGTCGAATGCGAAGTCTGCCGCGGACAGAGATACAATCCGGAAACACTTGCGGTTCACTACCATGGGAAATCGATTTCAGATCTGCTGAATTCCCGCATCTCCGAAGCGTTGGAGATCTTTAAGAACATTCCGAAAATCCGGACGATTCTTCAAACACTGGTGGATGTCGGCCTTGGGTACATGGCGCTGGGTCAACCCGCACCAACCATGAGCGGCGGCGAAGCTCAGCGCGTCAAACTCGCTGCGGAACTGGCGCGACCCAATACCGGCAGAACGCTGTACCTGCTCGACGAACCGACGACCGGATTGCATTTTGACGATGTCCGCAAGCTTCTCGATGTGCTGCATCGATTGGCCGATTTGGGAAATACGGTCATACTGGTGGAACACAACCTCGACGTCATCAAATCGGTCGATTGGATCATCGATATTGGTCCGGAGGCGGGCTCTGCCGGCGGATCTATCGTCGCGCAAGGTACTCCGGAACAAATCGTTGCCCCATCCCCTCCACCTGAATGGCACTGCCACACAGCAGAAGCACTCATCGAGATTCTGGCCAGGGATCCCAGAGTTGAACGCGAACGATACGATCCCAAAAAGGCGACGGGTAAGCGGGATGACGATCTCGAACTTCGCGATGTCGGCAAGAATGCTCAGCTGCCTTGGGAGGAAGATGGACGACGCTGGCACACCCGAGACCGCATCACGACCACGGGCAAGCCCTGCAAATGGGACGGCGAAACACTGAATACGGTCGAGCGGATCGTTCATGAGCTGGGATCGTTTTCCGATACCAATTGGAAACATCGCAGCATCGTCGAGATCGCCGCACCTACAAAGTCCCAGGGTTGGTTTCTGCATGCGATGACGGGTCACGAAGCGTATTTGAAACTCGTCTTTCGGGTGGCCCGGGGAACCTTTCGAGAAAACGAATTGATCGAATCCCTGAAACTGTCCCCGCTGAGTGATACGCCGGGGCTTGAAGGCTATGCCCGGGACGGCAACCGTGTTGAGATTTCGACCTCGCCGGGTATTCAGAATGTCGTCGTCATCGTGCACAAGATTTCAGATATTTCGTCGCCAGCGTTTCGGGCATTTCTCAAAACGGCGGTCGCCTCATTCGATGGCATGGTCAATAGGAAGGATTCGTCGGTGGAAGACTACATGCCCTGGAAAAAGGATGGCGAGAAGTGGCACCTGAGTGAGAAGGGATTCCCTGCGGGTAAGAAGGTCCGTTGGGATCGCGCGACCCTGCCTGCGTTGTTGAAGGCGATTCGAGATTGCGTACCTGAACTTGAAATCAAATGGGATGGCAGGGACCATGTCCTTCTGAGGATTCCGAAACAAACAAAGGCGTTTGGCTGGATCCGCACAAAAGAATACGAAGCACTGATCGTGAACCTTGTGTTGCAATCCGGGCTCATGAATCTGGCACGGGTCGAACCGTTTTGCCGACACGCCGAGATTTCAAGCGATCGGTCTGATCAATCTCAAGTCCTCAAATTGGAAATGGCCAATCCGGAACCGCTGCGTAAAGCGGAATTCCTCAAATTCCTCAATGATTACTTCGCTCAATTCCAGGAAACGGCAAAATAGCTCGCAACTCTGATCACCACTGGCTCACGGATTCACAGGGAATGTGAGTTTGTTCAGGTATAGGAGTGACCGATCGCCGTGCTCGTAAAACTGCTCAAGCATCAGATACAAATCCGGAGACAAAACTTTTGGTTTCCAACCGCGTGGGATATCGGAGTTGATCCGCACGCTGATCGGTTTGCTCCAGTCGATCATGGAGCGATCGAGCCAGACCGTAATCTCCTTGAAGCCCCGGCAGCCGATCTTGATTTCGTTTCCCTGAAAGATGTCGGCTTTGATTTCCGCGGGTACGAATCCGCGGGATTTCTTTTCGTTGATCAGATTGTTCTCCGCGATACTCTCTGATCCGACCCAGTAACAACGATTGTCTGCTCGGCGCATGAAAGTCCATGGCTCGACCGAGAACTGATTGAGCCGCAGCACTCCCGTTCCGGTCACGCGCTTTTTCAGACGCATCCAGTCGAACATCAGATGGATATCGCCACTGAACCACTCGGATGCCCTGCCCCGGTAAACGCTGGCGATGGCGGGGAATCCTTTCGGCATCCACTGTTCGAAAATACTGCGGACATTATCCAGTCCCGCTCCGCCCAGCGCCCCAGAAGCGAAGTAAACCGGCAGCTTCTGAAAATTCCGCCAGTAATGCATGAACATCCCGAACCACTTGGGATTGGATGCCATGGCAACCACTCCAGCGAAAAGATCCGGATGCGATGCGGCAACATCTAAGGCGAAATTCGCACCTTCTCCAAAGCCGAACAGCAGGACGCGATCGCAGTCCGCACGATAATGGCGAAACACGCTGCGAATCGTCGACTGTACTTTGTAATGCAGATTTCCGCTCCAGTCGTATCCCTGATCGAAGCTGCTCGTCCAGATGGGTGAAACGAGAATGAAACCGTTGCGATCAGCTTCGTAGGACAAGAGAGTCATCAGCACTTCGGCGGGTAATGTCGGATGCCCAAGCGCGATCAGGACTGGATATGATCGCCCATGATGATATTCGGAGGGAAGCCGGACGAGATACTCGACGCCATCGGAATTTTCAGGGACTGGACCGGTTGAGCGTTTCGCGATTCCGCCCACGATTTTATCACTTGCCGGAACCATCTCAACATCCGCTCCCGTAAGATCCGCGGGCATCGGTGGCGGAAGATATTGAATCACCTGGGAAAGAATGTCAGCCGTGACCTGCTGACCGCCCATTTGCTGAGCGCTAATGATCAAAGCCCGCCGCTCGTTGAGGATTTTTTTGTTCTGATAGGTGAGCAATGTCTCACGCCAATTCCACAGATTCAGTGCGTTATCGGGATTGTTGTCCGCTCCATTCGGCCCCATGACCCAACCGCTGATGGCCAGCGCCAGCAAATTCGGCGTTGGTGTCCCTCCACTGCGATCACTTTTTTTCAGGCGTTCGACATCATCTGCCAGTTTGCGGAAAATATCGATTCGCTCGGCGTTATCGGGGTGCAACTCGCGGAGAATCTGCTCGCTTGCCGAGGTCAGTCGACGGGTCTGTTCGGGGAGCCGATTCTGAGCCGCCAGAGCGCCTAAGCCACCCGCTGCGACAGCGGGAGGTCCAACGATTTTCAGTATCAGATCGTCGATTGCGGTACGAAGGTGATCTCGGGTCTTTTCAAAGTTTGGCTGAACGATTTCCAGTTCTGCTTTAAGTTTTGAAAAGCGATTGGTAAGACTGGCTGACGCCGCCTTCGAATCAAAGAGTTTAGCGATTTCGCGCCCACCCTGATACCGACCTGCCAGCTTCGCCACCTCCAACTCATCCACGATCAGTTTGGCTTCGGCCTGCGCGATGTCCGCCCGCAGTTTGTCGAGCGCCAAGGATTGCTCCTTGGTCCACTCACCGGGAATATCTTTAATTGCTTGTTCGATTTCCGCCTTGGCGGCATCAAGGAAATCTCCCCGGTAAAAGAATGTGGCAAGCATGAGACGCTTGTTCGGATCGGGTTTCCCCTTTTCATCCAGTTCTGGATGCGTGACCAGCAAACTCCGGAGCACGGCCGGCGAGAATTCCCGCGTTGAGAAATACGGATGCCACTTGTGAGTGGGGGACACTTGAATCATTCGCTTGGGACCGATCACACGAATGATCTGCTCGATATCCTGAAAGTTTCCTCGCCCGGTCTTCACGCGAATGGTGCGTTTCCAGTTCTTATCGAAGTTGGGAGCGCTGAATTCACCGTATCCGGGTAGCGACTGCGTCTGGCGAATGTAGACTTTTCGCTCGAACTCCTTGTAATTATCGATCCCCTTAATGTTTTCCTGAATCTCGGCCGTCTGCTTTTGATGCTTGGAAAAGATCCACCAGCGCAATCCGTCATCGATGACGTCGAATCCTTTCGCCCGCGGAACCGAAATACTGAATCCGTTTTCCGGATCGTTGATTCGCTCCAGTTCTTTGTAGATCGTCCCTTCCAGAACAAAGCCGTCCCGGAAGATGACACGATCCACACCCAGTGCCGTCAGTGTGGTGCAAGCCATGGCAAATGCAACCATCAGCAGCACGGGTCGTCGCATCGGGCGGTGACTTTTTCCGGGCATCGGGTAACCTCCTCACAGATTGCAATACGTCCATTGTTCCATCAACCAACGATACGTCAAGCATTCCGTTGCAATTGCTGACGATTCGAGACACAATAGATTGATGAGAGTCGTGCCGTAGTAAGTGAAACGCGCCATCGGCCACCGCGTTGGAGATTGAGATGCCCATTCAGTTTCGTTGTCCGTCGTGCGATCGAATGCTTGGAATTGCCAAGCGAAAAGCGGGTTCTTCAGTGAAATGCCCGAGATGTGCTGCCGATGTGCGGGTACCGGCCCTGGCGGGCATGGCCATCGAAACCGGGGGACCGGTTGGGGCCGCGCCTGCGATTCCCAAGGACAATACCGCTCCGGCCAAAGTCGTGGGACTTTCGAAACCCTCAACTTCAAACCCGAAACCGAAAACTGATCGAAAAGTGGACTCAATGCCGCTCTTCGAACGCCCCGATTTCGAACACCTGCTCAATCCAGCGATCGCAAAGTCCAAGCCGGAAGCGCAACCCGAAGCGCCGATCCCGCAAGAAAAGGTTCAGATTTCCTCAACTCCAACTCAAGCCTACATCGAAACCGACAGCGATGCTTTCGATGTGGAGGACCTTTCCAATACATTCATTCTGACACGAACCAAACTGATGTGGGCGGTCGCGTTCGTGGCGATGATGATGGGGCTGGCCTTTTCCGCAGGTTATTTTCTTGCGTCTGCGACCGTCGGTAAAGAATGAGAAGAGTACAGTCCGATCAACGCACGACGCGGATCATGTGACTGAGAGTATCGCCGATATAGATCCCCTGATCGGGCCCGACAGCTACTCCGTGAGGTCGGCCCAACGTTGCCGATGTCGCGGGTCCGCCGTTACCCTTCCCCGGCGTTTTGGTCTTCCCCTTCCCTGCCACGGTCGTGATGATCCCGGTCTTGGCGTCGATCCTCCGAATCGCTTCATTTTCGGTATCCACAACGAACACATTGCCGTCGCGATCGATATCGATCTCCTTAGGGCCATCAAATGTCGCACCCGATGCCGCACCGCCGTCACCCGTATAGCCTTTCTTCCCGGACCCAGCGTATCGTGTGATCGTGCCGTCGTGGAAGTCGATCTTGCGAACGCAGTTTCCTTCGCGTTCGACAATGAAAAGATCGCCACTGACGCTCATCGCAACCGCTCGCGGGCCATTCAACTTTGCTTTCGCTCTTGGCCCACCATCCCCAAATGATGCTTTCTGTCCTGACTGTCCGCAGACCGTCGTCAGCATTCCACTCTTCAGATCCAATTCACGGACGCGCTGATCGCGCACATCGGCAATATAGAGTTTCCCTTTCCCGTCGAGACACAACCCGTTCGGTTCGCCCAGCGCCGCCTTAGTCCCCGCGATTCCATCCGCAGATTTACCAGACTTGCCCGTGCCAGCTATCGTCTGGATCATCTGAGTTTTAGCGTCCACTCTGCGAACAGCGAAATTCAACCGATCGACTATGAACAGATTACCCTGATCATCGAGTTCAATCCCATACGGTTCGTTCATCGAGGCGGAAGTTGCGGGTCCGCCATCGCCCGAATAGCCTTTCGTTCCGTTGCCGACCACAGTGGTGATGATCCGGGTTTTCGCATCGACTCGGCGAACGACGTGGTTGTTCGTATCGGAGAAATAGAGATTCCCCTGCCGATCGAATGCGACATCGAACGGATTATCGAGTTGGGCCGCGGGTGCGGGTCCGCCATCTCCGGCGTAGCCACGCGTCCCGTTGCCGGCAGCGGACTCGATGACTCCCGTCGGTGCCGAGATGGCAATCAGGACGCTCAGAAAAGTCAGCATGGATCAGCCCTCAAAGCATATGATGAGATCGCCGCCCTGCACCTGTGAACCCGGTTTGACGACAACTTCGGCCACTTTCCCGGCACGTTCCGCATGGATTGACGTTTCCATTTTCATAGCTTCCATCGTCGCGAGTTTCTGGCCAGCGGTGACTTCCTCGCCGGCGCTCACATTGATCGAAACGACCGCACCTGGCATCGGAGCGCCGACATGAAGCGGATTCCCCGCCTCGGCCTTGCGCCGGACCGCGATCGCAGCATTCCCCAACGTGCGATCCTCGACCATGACTTCACGAGGTTGACCGTTGAGCTCGAATCCGACCAGCCGATTTCCGTCTTCGTGAGGTTCGCCAATGGTCAGGAATCGAATGATCAGTGTTTTTCCTGGTTCGATTTCCACACTGACTTCGTCGCCTTTTTCCATCCCGTAGAAAAAGACAGGAGTGGGAAGCACGCTCAGATCGGAAAACCGATTCCGGGTATCCACATAATCGAGATATACCTTGGGATAAAGCAGGTAGGAAACGACGTCCTGGTCAGTGGGTGTTCGTCCCAGTTTGGGTTCGAGCAGTTCGCGAGCGGCTTCGAAATCGGCCGCGGCAAGCAACGCCCCCGGGCGGTCCATCATCGGTTGACGTCCCCGAAGAATCCGCTTCTGCAACTCGGGCGGGAATCCACCGGGCGGTTGCCCGAGCTTCCCTTCGAAGAATTCGATCACCGAATCGGGGAACGCGATCTCACGCTTCGAGTCCCGGACGTCATCGGGCGTCAGGCCATTCGCGAGCATGAAGAGCGCCATATCGCCCACGACTTTTGATGTGGGAGTTACCTTGACGAGGTCGCCGAACATCCTGTTGACATCTGCATACATTCGGCAGACATCCGGCCAGCGATCGCCGAGTCCTAACGATGCCGACTGCTGCATGAGATTCGTCGCCTGTCCACCCGGCATCTCGTGCAGATACACATCCGACGAGGCGGCCAATTGACCCGCCTCGAATGTCGAGTAATAAGTGCGGACTTCTTCCCAATAGAGGGCGGTCTTCTGAAGTTCGTCGAACGAGAGTTGCGGATCGCGTTCGTGGAACCGCATCGCCTCCGCAAGCGCATTCAGGCTGGGCTGAGCCGTCATGCCGGAGAGCGGTGCGAACGCGCAGTCAACGATATCCACCCCCTCCTCCGCCGCAAGCATGTACGATGCGAGTTGCCCGCCTGCGGAATCGTGCGTGTGGAAGTGGATCGGCACACCGACCTCATCCCGCAATGCCTTGACCAGTTTTTTCGCGGCATAGGGCTTGAGCAATCCGGCCATGTCTTTGATGGCGAGGATGTGTGATCCCATTTTGACGAGCTCTTTCGCGAGATCGACAAAATACTTGAGCGTGTATTTGTCCCGTTTCGGATCGAGAATATCTCCGGTGTAGCAGATCGCGGCCTCCGCAATCGCCTCGGTTGACCTCACGGCGTCGATGGCGACTTTGAGATTCGGCAGCCAGTTGCAGGCATCGAAGATCCGGAAAATATCCATCCCCGCATCGGCCGATTCCTTGACGAACGACTTCACCACGTTGTCCGGATAGTTCGAGTACCCCACCGCACTCGCAGCGCGGAGAAGCATCTGGAAGAGGATGTTCGGAATCCGCTCGCGGAGGTTGGCCAGCCGGTCCCAGGGCGACTCGCGCAGGAACCGCATGCTGGTATCGAATGTCGCACCACCCCACATCTCAAGCGAGAAAAAGTCCGCATGCCGGTGTGCGTATTCCGGTGCGACGTGCAGCATGTCGTAGGTCCGCATTCGTGTCGCCAGCAGCGATTGGTGAGCGTCGCGCATGGTGGTGTCCGTCACGAGCAAGCGCTTTTCTTTACGAATCCATTCGGCGAACTTCTCCGCTCCGAGCTTGCGGAAGAGGTCGCGCGTCCCCTCGGGCAGAATGTGTGGTTTACCCGGCAATAACTGACTCACGGGCGAATGGTGAAAGGGAACTTCCCCCTTGCCCACCGGCAGTTTCGGTTTGACTTTCACCTCGGGATGGCCGTTAACAATGACATCGGCGATGTAGGTCAGGAGTTTCGTGGCTCGATCCTGACGCGTCGGGAAAACGAACAGTTCCGGTGTTTCGTCCAGGAACTTCGTTGTTACGCTGCCATCGAGGAACTTGGGATGTGTAATCAGATTGAGCACGAACGGGATATTCGTTTTCACACCACGGACTCGGAATTCCTGTAGCGACCGTTCCATGCGCCGAGCGGCATCCGCAAAGCGAATGCCCGATGCGGTCACTTTGACCAGAAGCGAATCGTAATACGGCGTGATCACCGCACCACCGAATGCGGTTCCGCCATCGAGCCGGATCCCCGGTCCGCCAGCGGATCGGTAAGCGGAGAGACGACCGTAATCGGGTGTGAAGTTGTTCGAGGGATCTTCGGTCGTGACGCGAGCCTGAATGGCGAAGCCCTGCACACGGACATTGGACTGATCACCGAGGCCGATTTCAGGGTCATTGAGCGGTGAACCCTGCGCGATCAGGATTTGAGAACGGACGATGTCGTAGCCCGTGACAACTTCCGTGACGGTGTGCTCGACCTGAATCCGCGGGTTCACTTCGATGAAATAGAATTGTTTCGTGTCGTCGTCGTAAAGAAATTCGACGGTGCCAGCGTTGTCCAGGTTGACCGCGCGTCCGATGGCGATGGCGGCATCGAGGATCTTGGATCGCACGTCCTGCGGAAGATTGGGAGCGGGCGCGAGTTCGACGACTTTCTGATGGCGCCGCTGAATCGAACAGTCGCGTTCGAAAAGGTGAACCAGACCACCGTGACGATCGCCAAGCAACTGGACTTCGATATGTTTCGCTCGTTGAACGAGCTTTTCGAGGAAGACATCGGAAACACCGAATGCCGCTCCTGCTTCACGCTGCGCGGACTGAATCGCTTCTTCCAACTTGTCTGCTGAATGAACCGGGCGCATGCCGCGTCCGCCACCGCCCATCGAGGCTTTCACCATCACGGGGTAGCCGAGTTTCTCCGCCAGTTTTTTCGCTTCAGAAATGCTGGAAACGGGTTGTTCACTTCCGGACAGAACAGGAACCTTGGCCTTCTGCGCGATCGCGCGGGCGGCGACTTTATCACCGAGCGATTCCAGAATTCCCGCTTTGGGGCCGATGAAAGTGATCCCGGCATCGACGCACGCACGGGCAAACGTCGCATTCTCGCTCAGAAAACCATAGCCCGGATGGATCGCATCCACGCCAACTTGTTTGGCCAGCGAAACGATCCCGGGAATGTCCAGATACGCGCGAATCGGTTCGCCGGGCTTGCCCACCCGATATGCTTCATCCGCCTTGAATCGATGCAAGGCAAAACGATCTTCGTGAGAATAAATCGCGACGGTGCGGATGCCGATTTCGTGGGCGGAACGGAAGATCCGGATCGCAATCTCGCTTCGGTTCGCGACAAGCAGTTTTGTGAACGTTTTTACGGACGACATAGTTCCCCTCAAACAATTTCGCGTCCTTGAATAGATACGGATTCATTGAACGGCACAAAGAGCGAACCTGCGAGTGAATGGAATGTTATCGCCGATTGAATTCTCGAATCGGAACACGGAGCAGAAGCAAAAAGAGCCGGCGATTTCTCGCCGGCTCTTTTCAATAATCGGGTCCATTATTTCGAGACATGCGCTTCGAACGGTATGGTGATCTTTGGCATCTCCTTATGGTCCGTCAACACGATGATGTCACGTTTGAGATCGCCCGGTTTGCTTGGCTTCACTGTAAAGAGCAGCGTATGGAGTGATTGTGCCTCGTCCGATTTGGCCGTCACTCCCACGATGTCGTCCCCGCCGCGTACCTCAAGAATTTTGAAGTCGGAAATTCCTTTGAGTGTCAGTTTCGTTTCGCGTGACGTCCCGGTCTTGAGATCGCTGATGGTGACCGCATCCGGTGTGGCAGCGATTGCGGATTTCACATTGACCGTAACGGGAATACGAAGCTTCTCGAGACCGGAAGCGTTTGTGCTCAGAAAGAGTTCCGATGTCCAGTATCCTGGAGGGCATTGTTCATCGAGTGTGGCTGTTACCTCGTAAGTGACTTCATTGGCTTGACGGCTCAGAAGTTTCGTTTTGGCAGTCACAAATTTTCCTGTGCTGCTTACGTCACTGATTTCCCATTTACCCTGATTGAGAAGAGTGACTTTTGTTGTCAAGGTTCGTGATTTGCCCATGATGACTTTGTTGTCGGAGAGTTCATAGGGCGAATAGAAGAGATCATCACGTGCGATCGACTGAACCCTCAGAGTGACTTCCTCGAGTCGTGGTGCCAGAAAGGGCACGTAAACGATCACACTTTTGACGACATTGGAGACGGGAATCCGCTTGGTGTCCATTTGGGCGACGACGACCGTCGATTCGCCCGGTTCGAGATCAGTCTTCAGAACGCTGGCCGATACGCATCCGCACGAAACGCGCGCCGTACCAAGTTTGAGAGCGTTTTTGCTCGTGTTCTTGATCGCAAAATAATGTGTGAGGACCGGACCTCGCGGTGTCGGTCCGAAGTCTTTCTCAAACTCGGTGAAGTAGTCTTTGGCTCCCGCCTGCACTCTCAGGGCACCTAATAAAAACACGGCTAAAATAAGACCATAACGAGTCATTGTTCTTCCCCCTCTGTGCCGGTGTTGTACCGGCTGATGTCGATACTTGAGCGTATTTTCAAACTATCCGACAAACGACACGTACTGAATGGGAGTTTCATGGAAAAACGACATATTCGATCGGTTTGACTGTCCGGATTCTCGCCAAACCCATCACATCTTTCGTATCCGGATTGACCAGATCAAGAGCATCACTCTCGGATGTTGGGTGAATCAGTGATGAGCGAGAACCGAGACAAAGACTTGCGCGGCACCGGCACGTTTCAGGACCTTCGACGCCTCATTGGCAGTCGCTCCCGTTGTCAGAACATCATCAACGAGAAGAATTCGTAATCCCGTCACGCTGCACCTCCTTGTACTTCGAAATGCCTCTTTCACATTATGTCTACGTGCGGTTGCCGACTGCGTAAATTGTTTCGGTGTCATTTTGATACGACGCAGCCAATATTCACCAAAAGGAACCCCGATTCGACTTGCCAGGGTTCGTCCCAGTGCCGCCGATTGGTTGTAGCCGCGTTCCATCCGACGGATCCAATGCAAGGGAATTGGTACGACACGATCAATTTTGAGCTCAAGAAACAATTCGCGGTCGCGCTCGTACCAGAGTTCTGCCAGGTATTCGATCAGCGATTCACCAGAATGGTGTTTTCCTTTCAGAATGGCATCCTTGAGTTTCCCTTCGTAAAAACCCAATCGAATTGCGGATTCATAATGAAACGTTTCACCTTGGCATTGTGAACATCCGCCATCCGCATCTGAAAACGGGCCAATCCTGCGGCAGCACTTCCGGCAATACTCGCCAGCGTTGACAATCAACGACCGATAGCAGTCCTCGCAAAATCCCGGCTTTGCGAGCGATTCAACACGCTGTTCACACAGCCAGCATACCGGCGGGAAAATCAGACGTTCGAATCCGTGCAAATAGTGACGAAACATGTTCGCACCCTCGCGGCCGATCGAACACAGTATCGAAACTAATTTTCAAACTATGAGATTGAAATAGTAAGAAGCCGATGTGATCTGGAAGTCAGGCGGAGATTTTCAGTGTTGAAAGTTTCGATTGAGCAATCGCAAATGTCAGCTCAAAAATTGTGCTTTCATCCGACCGATCAATGTATCTCAAATCCCCGCCGTTCATTCCCGCCAGCCTCCAGGCCGTTGCAAGCCCCAACCCCCGACCGCGGCCCGCACTCCGACCGGAAAAGAACGGATCGAATAAATGAGGAATCGCTTCCTGGGTCGGTCCCGGACCGCGATCGATCACATGAAACCGTATGACAGAACCGTCTCTACGGCTTTCAACCTCAACCGTCGCATCCGTCAGTGATGCTTCGAGTGCGTTACGCAACAAGTTCTTGATGATAACTTGAAAATGAGACGGATCGCAGACCAGATGAACCGGATCACCATGATGAACATGATTGATTTTCTGATTTCGCGATCGTGCTTCCACTTCCAGTTCTTCAATGGCAGATCGGATCTGATCGGTCGGATTCAGCACCATCTGATTCGGACTCGCCGGTCGAGCGTAATACATCAGATCGCGAACGATATCGCTGATCCGCGTAGACTGTTTCAAGATGACATCCAGCGACTTTAGCTGTTCAGGTTGAACGATCACTTTTCGCAAACGCTGGGCGTGCCCGGAAATGATCGCGAGCGGATTGTTGATTTCGTGCCCTGCCCCGGCGGCAAGTTCCGCCAGACCCGTCAGCTTCGCATCGCGGACCGCCTGTTCAAAGTCTCGTCGAAGTTCAGCAAGAAGCTGATGCAGTCGGTCCGTGTCGCGCTCAGCGGTGCGCAAGCGGTGATCGTGAACAACTCGGCGGGTCCGGGCCGCGGAACGCAGGAGTTTCGGAAGCAACCGCTCGCAATGGGGGTCGATCGCCGTTTCCCCAGTCGATCGCACATCTTCCGTCTCCACTTCACTTTTGACCAATCGAACGATTTGAGAAAGCTGATGATCGGCCCCGAGACGAACCGCATCCTCAAGCGGCAGATTCGCGTAAGCAATTGTGTTTCCCAGCCACTCGGGCAATCTCCACCGCGCCGCGAGGCGCCGCGAGATCACGTAGTCATCTTCCGTGATCGCACAGGGATCCACACTGGCAACAGCAAGGGAACCCAATGACGATAACAGCCCCGTCGCCCGGGCCGCATCGCAATACGGATACTTCAACGATTCCGCATGCCTGCAAGCGGCGTCCGCCGCCCGGCGAGCATTGAGCAAAAGCGAATTCACTCTGCCATGTGAAGGATTCAGCCAGTATCGATTTTTCGTTTCCAGAAACCGCGCTGCGGCTTCCGCGACAACGGAATCGGCAAGCATGGAAAAACGAAACGTTTCCGGCGTGGAACTGGGTCGAACAAAGCGAAGTGCCAGAAGGACAAGACCCGGATCGAATGAAAGCTGATCGAGATTCAGGGGTTCGTGGGCCAGTTGCTCGAGCACGCCGGACGGAGGGCAAATCCACGGCAGTTGTGCCGCGGTTTCCCCAACCGACTCCTGGCCTGATCGATGCAAACCATCCATGAAAGATCGGACTCCAAAAAAAATCAAACCCGTTCGCGAAATGGAGCGAAGATCGCGCGGAACGGGTTCGGTGCGAATCGTGCTCAGGCCGCCGCAGGGACTTCCATATCCAACTGCAAGCACATTCGCTCAATCAGAACATCAACATCGAATGGCTTCTGAACGAAGTCGTCCGCACCCGCCAGCTTCAGTTCCTGAATCCGATCTTCCATCACCTCACCGCTGATGCAGATGATTCGGACTTCTTCCAGGTTCTGATCCGCTCGCACGCGATGGCAGACTTCCTTACCGTTGATATCCGGCAGGTTGACATCGAGCACGATCAAGTCGGGTCGATATTCCTTAACCATCATCCCGGCATCGAAGCCGTTGGCGGCGACCTTGATCTCGAATCGTCCATCATCCAGGAGGCCCTGGGTGATGATCTCAACGATTTCCGGTTCGTCGTCCACGACCAGCACCTTGCGCTTGCCGCTTTCGAGTGCGTCGGTCGGGATTTGGTTGTCTTTCATGAATTTGTACAGTGCCTCGCGAGGGATCCGGCGAAACTTCGAGCCGGGAACGCGAAAGCCCTTCAATTGACCATTGTCAAAACAGCGGATGATCGTCTGCTGGCTAACCTTGCAGACCTTGGCCGCCTCGCCAGTTGTGAACACCGTTTTCATGCGTCGTCCACCCTGCCGGCTCCAGCCGGCGTGCATGGTGATGATTCGATCGACTCAACCCAACGCGAGTCGGCGAGCGAACCCGAAAACCATCCGTGTCAAACGACCATCGGACTCATCAAATGAGCACAAAAGTACATCCATTTGACGCACAGGGAGGATTTTCCTACTCAGCTCGTTCAAGCTGAGAGACTGACCAAAACAAGCAAGATAGTGAAGCTTGTCAAGCCAGTACTGCAAGGAATATAACCGGCAATCCTTGCCAGTCAATGCGATTCGACGTGGTCAACTCGCCTTAACTGGTTTCCGGAACTGTACTTGGAAAGCACAACCCCGAAAGATGACCCAGATATCTGATTTTCTCTGGACCACCTAAGTTCGCCGTCTTCTCCTCCTTGACCAAACACTTTCAATCACCAATTACGATTCATCAATTCAAGAGAGATAAAATCACCTAATCGGTAAATCCAGCATATCTTGCCAAATTTACCTCATTGATGATACCGAAAAATCCCTCAAAATCGATTCCATCTTCTTTGGCAATGTCGGGTTGGCCGACGGTCGCCGGTTCACCGCCAGTCCGTGGCGGATTACCCAAGCGACGAGGAGGCGTATAACCACTCATTCCAAATAAAACAACAGCACTGCCAAGTCTGCCGGGGTGATGCCACTCACGCGGCTTGCTTGCCCGATATTGACGGGCCGAATCCGCGCAAGCTTCTCCCGCGCTTCCACCCGGAGTTGAGGAACGGCGGCGTAATCAAATGCCGTGGGGATCTGGCGATTCTCCAGTTTGCGGAATCGTTCAACCTCATTCGTTTGACGGGAAATGTAACCGCTGTACTTTGCTTCCAGAACCACCTGCTCGACTACTTCCGAAGACTGAGCCCAACGATTCAGCTCCGGCTCACGCATGCATAATTCTTCCCAACTCACCGCCGTGCGACGAAGCCACGTTGCCAGGCTATCCCCTTCGGACTTCCGAGAATTCAAAAACGCCTGAAGCTTCGCAATCTCCGCTTCCTTCGATTGCAATCGTTCCCAGGCTGAATCGCTCACGCTGCCGATCCGTTTCCCGATCGGTGTCAGTCGACGGTCGGCGTTGTCGTGGCGCAGCACAAGACGATACTCCGCCCGCGATGTGAACATCCGGTACGGCTCGTCCACACCCTTCGTCACGAGATCATCGATGAGCACACCAATGTAGGCCTGACTGCGATCAAGAATGAGCGGCGCTTCGTTCTTGAGTTTCAAGGCGGCGTTCAAACCAGCGATCAATCCCTGCGCTGCCGCCTCTTCATAACCGGTGGTGCCATTGATCTGCCCGGCGAAATACAGACCGGAAACGGTCTTGGTTTCCAGCGTGGGGTGAAGCTGCGTCGGCGGGGCGTAATCATATTCAACCGCATACCCCCAGCGCATGACCTCCGCGTTCTCGAGACCGGGGATCAGCTTGAGCATCGCATGCTGCACATCCTTCGGCAGGCTCGTGCTGATTCCGTTGCAGTAGTACTCTCGCGTGTTCAGGCCTTCCGGCTCCAGAAAGATCTGATGCGAAGATTTCTCCGCGAACCGGACCACTTTATCTTCGATGCTTGGGCAATACCGCGGACCGGACGAACGGATCTGCCCGCAGTACATCGGTGCGCGGTGCAGATTCGCGCGGATCAATTCGTGAACTTTTTCCGTTGTCTCCGTGATGTGGCAAATCATTTGAGGCACGGTGATTTTGTCCGTTCCGAAACTGAACGGTCGCGGAACCGGGTCGCCGGCGGATTCGACCAAACCTTTGAAATCAATCGTCCGACCGTTCAATCGGCACGGCGTACCGGTCTTGAAGCGTGCCAGTTCGAACCCCGCACTCGCCAAACTGTCGCTCATTGCTTCGGACGATTGATCCCCTGCCCGCCCGCCGGTGGTCTTGGCCTCACCCGTATGCATGAGTGCCTTCAAAAACGTACCTGTCGTCAGAATGACCACTGGCGCAAGGTACAGCGTGTCCCCTCGCGCACGAACACCGCCCACGCGCCATTGCGCTGGTTCATCGTTCGAATTCGGTTCCAGTATCAGGCCCTCGATCAGCTCTTGACGAAGAGTCAGGTTCTCCTGCTCCTCGACCCAACGCTTCATCGTGAACTGATAAAGTTTTTTGTCGCACTGCGCACGAGGCGAATGCATCGCCGGACCCTTGGACGCATTCAGCATCTTGAACATGATGCCCGATTCGTCCGTGCATCGCCCCATGACTCCGCCAAGCGCATCGATCTCGCGAACGATCTGCCCCTTCGCCACCCCGCCGATCGCAGGATTGCAACTCATCTGTCCCACCGCATCGGCATTCATTGTCAGCAAACAGGTCCTCATGCCCAGGCGCGCCGCAGCCATCGCGGCTTCCGTACCCGCATGCCCTGCTCCAACCACAATCACATCAAAGTGATAACTCAACGCGTTCACAGTGCTCTCTCCAACGGTCTCGCAAACAATTGTACGGCTTCGACGTACGCAAATGAAAACCCCCGGAGAATCTCCGGGGGGAATACGGATCAACTCGCAACGCCTACTAAGCGGGTAACGCCCACGGCTTGCGATATTCCCGTGACAGCATCGCATTCGCTTCCGCCTCCGCGAACGTATGGGTCTTCGGATCCCACGTCAGTTTCTTTCCAACGCCCAGACGAAGTGCGATCGTACCGATATGGCACACGATCACCGATCCCCCGCCGACTGTCGCATCGCAAATCGGAGCCTTCCGGCTTCCTACGCAATCGATGAAGTTCCCCATGTGATCGGTCGGTCGATAGAAGTATAGCGACTCCATATCGGTGTCGCTGTTCAGCAGCTTCACATCGCTGACGGCGATCGTTCCGCGGCTGACAAAGACCTTACCCGATTCGCCGATAACAAGCACGCCATTTTCATCAGCCCCGACTTTCTTGGGGGTACCGTTGGCGGTGAACAGGTTCGCTTCGCTTCCGCCATGGGACATCGCGTAGACTTCCGCACCGCTGGCGTAGGTGTACTTCACCTTGAACTTCTCATGGCAATTGTAGCCATCGCCCTTGCTGTACGGCTCAGTCGCCGAGACACACTCGACGGCGACGGGCCCATTCCCATCCATGCCGAGGCACCATTGGGCGATGTCAATGTGGTGAGCGCCCCAGTCGGTCATCTTGCCACCGCTGTATTCGTACCACCAGCGGAATTCGTAATGGCAATTGGTCAGTTGCCCGTTTTTGCTCAAGCGGTAAGGAACCTTCGGCGTTGGCCCGAGCCAGGTATCCCAATCCAATTCTTTGGGTGGAGCGACAGCGGGAATCGGGCCACTCGTCGGATTGCCGTTGATTCGGCACTCGATCGTTTTCACTTTGCCGATCCTGCCCGAACGAACAACCTCAGCCGCCAGGCGGAACATGCCGCGCATTTCGGTCCGCTGCTGGCTGCCGGTCTGGAGGACGCGACCGGTTTCCTTGACCACTTTCTGCAGCGCGAGCGATTCCGCCACTGTCAGCGTCAGCGGCTTTTCACAATAGACATCTTTCCCGGCCTTAAGGGCTTCGATGGCGACGAGCGTATGCCAGTGATCGGGCGTGGCCACGACAACGACGTCGAGATCTTTGCTGTTGCACAGCTTTTTGAAATCGTGAGTAGCTTTCGGCTCGAAGCCATCGCGAGAGAAGGTATTCGCAGCGCGACCGAGGTGGCCAGAGTCGACGTCGCAGACGTAACTGCATTCGACCTGCTCGCGGAACCGTTTGGCAGCACCATACAGAGCGTAGGCCCGGCTCTTCGGGCTGCCGATTCCGACGAAGCCGAAACGAAGTTTGTCGTTTGCGGCGACCGCTTTCTTCGCCTTGGCGGAAGCGGCGGTATCCGCGGCGAAAAGCTCATTCGCATACCAGAGCGGTAACCCGGCGGCGGTGAGAGACGCGATTGAGGTAGCGGCAAAACCGCGACGTGAAAGTGTTCCACGTTGAAAGATCATGATTAACCTCGTGGGAAAGGGAAACGAGAAAGCCAGTTCGTCTTTTATCTTATTTCAGGTGAAAAATATGGGTATGAAAAAACTCACGACTTGACGGGGATCGGGATTACATTCGTCGATGAAAGAAATTCAAAACGGGGAATTGACGCAAGTGCTTACCGGGCATAGGCGCTTCCGAAATTTGAGTGTCTTTCCACGGTAGGGTGTGGCAGTGTCGGTGGAAAGACGAGCCGGTGTCAGAGCGATACTGCCACGAGGGTAAGTAGTCCTCCATATTGAATGGCGGAAAGTCAAGCCAAATGAGTGAACATAATATCACTTGGGCTGTAAAAGTGAAAGCCAACCCTGTGGATTGCTTTTGATTGTTTCCCAGGGAGTTCGCAAGGCCACCCAGGATTCGAACTCGCTGACCGCATCGGGCTCGGGAAAGCGCTCGCGCCAGCGACTAACGGTTTCGATTCGGTCCATGGGATCGTGATATTCGATATTGACGCGAACAAAAGGCTCCTCTTCGACCGCCAGTCCCATCGCCACTGCGCGGATCCGGGGGAGCAGATCCGCAAACGGTTTGATGAATGCAGACTTTTCGAATGTCCGATAGATCGGCTTTTCGTTCCATTTTTCGGACGTCGTGGCAAGCCAGAGAAACGAAGTCGGACTGACTCGGCTGGTCAACGACTCGCGAAGAACTGTGTTCAAATGAGCACCGCCGATCGGATGCGGCGATTTCAACGCTGAAAGATCCGAATCTCCCAAACCAAAAAGATAAGTGCGATCGTCAACAGCCGTCATCAATAACGGCAGGCCGACATTCAGAGAGTAAACAGTACGGCCATCTTTTGATCGCTGACTGTTTTTCTCCGCCTTCAAAGCGGACAGCAATTGAGATTCATCGGATACGGGCCGTGTCAGGCGCAAGCAAGCCGTAAGCCCTGGCAAAAGTGATCCCGGTTCATCAGAAACGCTCAGACCGATGATGAGATGATCAATCTGATCGAGAGAAATCGAGGATTGATTGATTCGATCGAGTAGGACTGAAGGTATGCCGGCATCAGTGAGTAACTGCCGGGGATTCGTTTTGGACTGAGCAGCATAGACAAGTAACGGCATCGGCTGGATGGCGACAAGAACATTCGCCTTTGCGGGAATATAAGATAGGCCGGAGAGCCCAAGCGGTGAAACAACGACAGGCAACTTTGTTGGTGTATCTGACTTTGGTTTCGATTCCCACGGGCGAACGATCGCCAAACCAACGATGAGGATGAGCAAACTCAATCCAATCGAGATCGCCATTGCCCAACGGGAATAGAGAAAGCCCTGTGGTCTGGGCGTTGGTGGTATAACGGCAATCGGTTGATCCAGAACATGCTCGGCGAGAGTCGTATCGAATGTCTCGGTACATCGCGGGCATTCCGCCCGGTCACCTTCTGCTTCGACGATCGCATTGCAATGCGGGCAAGCGACGCGGGGCATCAGTTAGCCGCCTTTCGGGGACGGGCCACGTGTGTCGCCGCACCGTACGCCAGTTCCGCGCTCTCCATCACCGTCTCACTCAAAGTCGGGTGCGGGTGAATGCTTTCGAGGATGTCACGAGCAACCGCGCCCATTTCAATCGCCAACACGCTTTCAGCGATCATCTCGCCCGCACCCGTGCCGACGATTCCTACGCCCAGGACTCGCTTGCTCTCAGGATCGACAAGCATCTTGGTCAGCCCATTCGTAATCTGAAGTGCAACCGCGCGACCGCTCGCCGCCCAGGGAAACTTCAGCACTTCGTGCGGAACTCCTCTATCCTGGGCCTCTTTTTCGGTGATTCCCGCCCATGCGATTTCTGGATCGGTGAAGATCACCGCCGGTATCGCACGCGGATTCCATTCACTGGGTTCACCCAGAATCGCCTCAACCGCGACCCTCGCTTCAGCTGTTGCCTTGTGTGCGAGTCCTGGTTCTTCGCCCACATCACCGATCGCAAAAATATGCGGAACGTTGGTTCGGCGCTGACGATCAATCGGAATGAATCCTCGTTCGTTGGCCTTCACACCCGCTTTCTCGAGCGCCAAACCCGCCGAATTGGGACGTCGGCCGACAGAAACAAGAACTCGATCAAATGCAAGTTCTTTGGGTACTTCAGGCCCGTCCAGAGTCGCAAGAATTGCGTCCGGTGTTGCTTTCAAACCTGTGACTTTGGTACTCGTGTAGATGGCTTCAAACTCCGACTTCAGCTTTGACTCGAGTGGTTTCACCAGATCGCGGTCGGCCATTGCTATGATCGAATCGAGAAACTCGACGACAGTAACTTTCGACCCCAATGTTGCGTAGACACTCCCGATCTCCAGGCCAATATATCCGCCGCCAATCACCAGCAATCGTTTCGGAATGTCAGGTAAAAGCAAGGCCCCCGTACTATCCATGACTCGGGCGTCGCTGATATCGAACATTTTCGGCATGACTGGCAAACTGCCGCTCGCAATGATGCAATGCTGAAATCGAATTGTTTTAGGATTTGGCCCCGTAACCGCGACCGTGTTAGCGTCGACGAATTCCGCATGACCGGTGATCGATTCGACTTTTCGCCCTTTGCAGAGCATGCCAATCCCGCCGGTGAGTTTTCCGACAACCTTGGTCTGGACGAATTGCCGAAGTTTATCAAGATCGAGATTCGGTTCGCCAAAAGAAACACCAATCTCTTTGACTTCCTGTGCTTCTCGAATGACCTTGGCGACATGCAAAAGAGCTTTGGAGGGTATGCAGCCTCGATTCAGGCATACACCGCCAAGTTTTGTATCTTCATCAACGAGAATGGTTTTGAGACCGTGATCGGCAGCGTGGAGCGCAGCAGGATAACCGCCGGGACCGCCACCGATAACTAACAGTTGTGTTTCAAGAATGTCGGACATTCGCAGGCTCCGTGAATCAAAACAGGGGGCACTCGGCCCCCCTGTTCTTTTATTCCATTGTAGAAATGATCGGTTCTCAGTCCCGACTCTCTTGGAAAACTTAATCGTCATCGTCGTCATCTGCCTTCTCGTCGTCAACTCCAACATTTCCCGTGATCCCATTGAAGATCGAACCAATGCCCATGAGAGCAATGACGATCCCGAAAAAGAACAACTTCGTCGCGCCGCGGCCGCCGAAATCCGAGAGGAAATATGCCATCGCACCACCGCCGATGATGGCGAGGATACCACCTCCGATGTAGAGAAGTCGTTTGCCCGAGTTGTCCTGAGAAGCGCGAGAATTTCGTTTTCTCTTCGATTTTTTCGATTTCCGTCGCTTGCTCGGTCGATCGTCTTCATCCTCGTCGTCGACAGCTGCCATACGCCGTGAGGAGCGTTTTTTGCTGGGACGTTCATCTTCCTCGTCGTCGTAATCGTCATCATTACGTGACGAACGCTTTTTAACGGGACGATCATCTTCGTAATCATCATCGTAATCGTCTTCGACCGCGCGGCGTGAGGACTTCTTCCGAGGCGGCGGATCGTCATCATCATCGAGGACTTCGAAGTCGTTATCCGTTGCGGGCTTTGGCTTTGGTGGAGGGGCCGGAATCGCCCGCGCCACAGCGGGTTTGGCAGCCGGGACCGCAACTGCGGATTTTGTCACTAGTGCCGGGACATCTGCAACGCCCTGACAAGATGGACACTTGACCTTTTTCCCGGCGTGTTCGTCCGCGACTCTTAAGGTTTTGCCGCAAGAGCAGGCAAATGTGATTGGCATCGAATAACTCCCGAGTCCCGTCAAAATGATACAGCACTTTTACCCGATTGTTCGTGTTTTGGGAACCGTTCCATGGAAAAAAGGCTTATACTTGTTCTCCACCGAACAACGAATTGATCGTTGCGTTACCACCCAGAACAAACAACATCGATCATGAATCTGGGAATTCTTGCTTTCGGTTGAGATAGCTCAATCTACACCGTTGAACATTTGGGACATTTAATCCGATTGGATTGCGGTAGATCTTCAACAATAATTACTCCACCAAGGGTAAGCGTCTCTTTTGTTGGTAGACATCTGTTTCACGCGGCCAGGGAGCGTTGCCAGAAGGCGTTCCACTGGTCGGATTCGCTGCGATACAATGCCCGCACATGGCACAGGGCGTCCGAACCCGATTCGCTCCAC
>JBGSJI010000151.1:0-19375 GCA_041742055.1 Limnoglobus sp.
CAATTCGTGAGCCTTGGCTTCGAGTTCGGGGCTGAGCGGTTCCGACATAACAGGGCTCCTGCCGAGGGAAAATTCCGACCGTCATTCCAAAGTACACCGAAGTGAACACATTTCCCACCAACTTTTGCGATGCTTACCCCGCAGAGCGGCGGCGGACTCTTTCATCTTGCAGTGACTGGCGTTATGGAGATAATCATGGGGAACGGATTTTTCCCACCCCAGTGTATCCATCGCTATGAAATCCCTTTTGCCTCTGCTTTTCCTTCTCTCGCCGCTCATGGCCGCCGAACCGGAAGTCGATCGCAAGCTACTCAAACGCGGGCTGATCACGCGTTATGTGCAATATCCGGAGCGACCGGCGACGAGTTCGACGTATCGTCTCGAACCGACCGTTGCGTTTTATTTCAAGGAAGGCGAAGGCGCAACGAGCAGCGGAACGACGGCGGATGTGTACTGGGATGGGTACATCCAGATTGTGACGGCGGGGAGTTATCAGTTTGCGGCGCAGGTTCAGGGCGGAAAGGCGGAGGTGAATTTGGTCCGGGAAGATGCGGTTTACAGCGGATTGGATCAGGCGCATGCGGCGTTCCGGAATGCGGATCTGGTGCAGAAGTCGGTGGAGGCGGTCGGCCCCGAGTTGAAGCTTGAGCCTGGCGTGTATCGGTTCCGGGCCCGGTTTGCGAGCGTGCGTGGTGGAGCGGCCAAAGGCCGGCGATTCGAGCTGCACTGGCAAGGCCCGGGCTTCCGCCGCGAGCCGATTCCTTATTTCTTCTTTGGTCACCTTCCCGAGCAGCGCAAGACGACGATCGATAAGAATCTGCCGTTCGATGCGGGGCGGTTCCTTTACGAAGAGCAAGGCTGCAAGAACTGCCATCAGTCGAAGGATCAAGGGCTGGATGCGGGGTTTGTGAATCGCACCGGTCCGGATCTGAGCGAAGTGGGTCGGCGCGTGTTCCCCGGCTGGCTCGATGCGTGGCTCGCGAATCCGAAGGCGGTGCGACCGCATACCACGATGCCGCAGCTGTTCACGGATGATGAGCGCGGTGCGGCGGAGCGCTATGCGGTGGGGCAGTATCTGATTTCGCTGGGTGGTCCGCTCGGCGAGCCGCGAGTTCCGACGGTTTCCCGCGAGTGGTCACGCAGCATGGCCAACGGAAGTCGGCTCTTCACCACCGCCGGATGTGCGGCCTGCCACGGCAAGAAACTCGCCGCAACCGCCAAGCTCGCCGAGGACGAGGACGAAGTGAAACCGGCGCCGATCGATCCCGGCTCCGTGATCCACGGCTGGGGGAGCAGCACCGGCTCGCAAGCGCTCTATGAACTTGGCGGCCTGGGAAGCAAGACTTCGCCCGACGAACTTCAACGCTTTCTGCAGGACCCGTTGAAAACGAATCCGCATGGCCGCATGCCCAACATGCAGCTGAGCGGTGAAGAAGCGCGGGATCTCGCACGCTACCTGTTTCGATTGATCGACGATCGCATCGACCGTTCCGCGCCGAAAGAGCCGAAGCTCAAACCCGCGGACTTTCAGGCAGCGTCCTGGAAGGCGCTGGGCGAACGGCTCATGACGTCGAAGGGATGCGTGAACTGCCATACGGTTCAACCGGGTGGCAAAGCGCTTGCGATTTCGACAGCCGTGCCGTCCCTCGAATACCGGCCGGAAGTGAAGTTGTCCAAGGCGCAGTCCGGATGTCTGGCGGCGCAGCCGGATCCCGCCAAGGTTCCGCGATTCAATCTGGATGCATCGCAGGTGGACTCGCTTCGCGCGTACGTCGGTTTCGGTTTGCGCCCCGGTACCCCGTCATCCACGGAACAGGCGCGGACCGCACTCAAGCGCTACAATTGTCTGAATTGTCACGTGCGTGATGGCGAAGGCGGAATCGGCACCGAACTCGCCGACGAGATGAAGAAGCTCGAAAACGCCCAGAACGCCGACGATGTCGCTCCGCCACAACTGACCGGTATCGGGCACAAAGCCAAGACCAGTTGGTTGGACTCCGTTCTTGTTAAAGGCGGTCGCGCGCGACCGTGGATGACGCTTCGCATGCCGCAGTATGGAGCGCAGAATGTCGGTGCGCTGCCCGTAGCGCTGGCGCATCTCGAAGGCACGCTTCCCGACGATTCCACCAAACCGGTGACCTACACGCAGGAGAAACTGGAAGCGGGCCGCAAACTCAACGGTTCCGAAGGGCTGGGCTGCATCAAGTGCCACGACATCAGCGGCTATGTGGGAGGTGGTACGCGTGGCCCGGATCTCGCACGCACCTCCGAACGGCTTCGCTACGAATGGTACGAGCGCTGGATGCACAATCCGCAGCGGATGGCACCCGGGACCAAGATGCCGCAGAACTTCAACAATGGAAAATCCGCCTTCGACAAACTGATGAACGGCGATGCCGATCCGCAGATTGAAGCGATCTGGGCGTATCTGGCACTTGGTCCCGGCCTGCCCCTTCCCGCAGGAATGGAACCGCCCAAAGGCTTGGTTCTGATGGGAAGCGAACGGCCGGAGATCCTTCGGACCTTCATGCCGGACGGCGCCGGTACCAAAGCGATCGCTGTCGGCTTCAAAGGAATTTCGTACGTCTTTGATGCTTCCGCCTGCCGTCTCGCTTATGCCTGGGAAGGGAACTTCCTCGATGCATCGCCGGTGTGGAACAACCGCGGCGGAGCGCCGGCCAAACTGCTCGGCCCGAAGTTTCTGACTCCGCCTTCAGGCCAACCCTGGGCGGTCAGCGGAAGCCGTACGCCTCCGGATTTCGGCAAGCGGGCCAAAGATTTTGCCTTCGGTGCTCCGGTACCGAACGAGCAGATTTATCAGGGCGAACGCTGGGTCCGCTTCCAGGGGTATTCGCTCGATAACGCTGGCGTGCCGACCTTCCGCTACCGGGTTGGCGATCCGGATGACAAGAGCGAACTGAAGATCAGCGAGACCGCGATTCCCGCCAAGTCCGGCGTGGCAACGGGTCTGACGCGGTCGTTTCAGGTTGAGCAAGCCGCCACCCGATCGGCATGGCTCTTCGCTGGCGAAACGAAAGGCAATCCGCGAGCACTAGGAGCAGATGGCAAACCGGTCGAGATCGCGCTGACATCCGATGCGCCGGAAATCCCCGCCTCTGGAACACGGCTGATCCTTCCCGAGGGGAACCGAGCGATGGTGCTGGTGCTTTCCGAAGCACCGGCAGGAGCCGTCTGGCGGTTGGTGAAATCCGAAGGCGGATGGCAGGCCATCCTGAGATTGCCGGAACCGAAAGAATCGCGTAGCGTGGCGGTAAAGCTGACGGCGTGGTCCGCACCGCGAGACGACGACGCCATCATTCGAGTGATCGGGAACTGATTCGGTAAAGGGATTTCCATGCGTGCACCCGTGCCGGATGACCGGCCCTGGATTCCGCCGGAACTCGCCGATGGCGAAGGACTTGTCGGCGTGGGCGGGGATTTGACCCCGTCCACGCTTTTGAAAGCCTACACCGACGGCGTGTTCCCCTGGTTCAACGATGACGATCCCATTTTGTGGTGGTCGCCCGATCCGCGTGCGGTCATCGAATACGAAACGCTGCACGTCTCGCGAAGTCTCGCTCGCCTGATGCGCAGTGGCAAGTTTCACATCACGATCGATCAGTCATTTAGTCGAGTCATGTCCGAATGCGGACAGCGCCGTCCCGAAGGAACCTGGGTCACACCGGGTATGATCGACGCCTACAACCAGCTCCATCGATTGGGGCACGCCCACAGCCTCGAAGTCTGGCAGGGCGATGAACTGGCCGGCGGAATCTACGGTGTGGGGATCGGTGCGTTTTTCGCGGGCGAGTCGATGTTCCACCGCATCAGCAACGGATCCAAAGTCGCGCTCGTCGCACTCATGATGCATCTGCGCGAACGTGGTTACGAACTCTTCGATGTGCAAATGACCACCGAACATACGGAAAAGATGGGAGCCATCGAAATTCCCCGCGCCCGCTATCTGCGACGCCTGCGCAACGCCGTCAATAAGTCGCACATCCGATTCATCTGAATGCGAAGCTCGCCTGCGCGAACGCGGCCGAACCGCGATCTGCTATAACAACACCATGCGACACCGCGACGGATGACACCATGCCTGCCACCATCGATAACACCTACGCCGAAGCGTTCCGCTCCATCTATGCCGAAGTGCTCGTCACCGCACGCGATCCCCACTGGCTCGATATCGCCGCCCACCACGCCACCGGCAACGCCTCGTCCTCGATCCTCTGCGATTGCGAAGCGGGTATCAGCCAGCGGCTCGACGCCTCCGAAACGCCCGACGGCCGTCCCGGCATCGTGTTGCAGTTTCACGTCCCGCGGTTCTGGAAAGAGCGCGAGGCGAAACTCGAACGCGCACTGCTCGTTCGCGTCAGCCAGAATGTGTTGACCTGCCCCACCACGGCGTGCTTCAATGTCTTATACGCCAGCGAGAAGTGGTTTCCACTCGGTCGCAAGGTTGCGTATTTCGGAGATGGACATCAGTACAAAGATGAACGCCATGGCCGGCGCGTGCGTGTGATTCCGATTCTCAGCGGTGAATTCGTCATCGAACGACGATTCGGCTGGGCCGAAGGACTCATGGGCGGAAACCTCTGGTTCATGGGCCGCACCGCCGATGCCGCACTCGAAGCTGCGGTGCTTGGAGCCAAGGCGGCGGGGACGGTGCCCGGAGTCAGCCTGCCCTTCCCCGGCGGCGTGGCGTCGAGCGGATCGAAAGCCGGCAGCAAGTACAAGTTCAGCATCGCAAGTACCTATGCGGAGTATTGCCCCACCCTGCGGAACAAGCCCGGTGTCGATTCTCGCCTGCCCGACGGTGTCAGTAGTGTTCAGGAGATCATCATCAACGGACCCGACCTGACACGCATCGCCACCGCCACGCAAGCCGCCATCGCCGCCGCCAAAGATGTGCCCGATCTGCAGATGATCTCCGCTGGCAATTACGGCGGACGACTGGGCAAAAGCTGGATCTATCTGCATCCGGACCAGCAGCCCAAATAAGAAACGATCCTTTCGCTCCCCCGAACTGGAGAAGACAAACCATGCGGTGGGTCCTGCCCGTTCTTTGTTCACTGACTCTCTCTGCCAGCGCCGCGCCGCCCGACTTCGCACGCGACGTCCGCCCCATCATTGCCAACCACTGCCTCAAATGCCACGGGCCAGACGCCGCTACCCGCAAAGCCCGCCTGCGCCTCGACACCGCTGATGGCGCACGCGAAGCACTCGGCACCGTGGGCCAGAGCGAAGTCCTGGACCGCATTCAATCGAACGATCCCGAAGCGGTCATGCCCCCGCCGCACGTCAAGAAACCGCTCTCCGACAAACAAAAGCAGATCCTCAAAGACTGGATCGCCGCCGGTGCCAAGTACGAACAGCACTGGGCCTTCGCCCCGCCGAAAAAGTTGGAAATACCAAATCCGAAATCCAAAATCCAAAATCCGATCGATCATTTCATTCGCGAAAAATTGAAGTCGAAGGGTTTGTCGCCTTCGCCAGCGGCCGACAAATACACGCTCATTCGCCGCGTGTCGCTCGATCTCATCGGCCTTCCGCCCACGCCCGATGAAGTGGAAGCGTTCATCACGGACACCCCGCCCAACGCCTACGAGAAGCTCGTTGATCGCCTGCTCGCCAGTCCCCACTACGGCGAGCGCTGGGCGCGGCCCTGGCTCGACCTCGCCCGCTATGCCGATACCAACGGCTACGAAAAGGATCGCCCCCGCACCATCTGGCCCTACCGCGACTGGGTCATCAACGCCCTCAATGCGGACATGCGGTTCGATCAGTTCACCATCGAACAACTCGCCGGAGACCTCTTACCGAACGCCACGCCGCAGCAGATCATCGCGACCGGTTTCCACCGCAACACCATGCTCAACGAAGAAGGCGGAATCGACCCGCTCGAGTTCCGCTTCTATTCCGTCGTCGATCGCAACAACACCACTGCCACCACCTGGCTGGGTCTCACGCTCGGCTGTGCGCAGTGCCATACGCACAAGTTCGATCCGATCCCGCATGCGGAGTATTACCAGATGCTCGCGTTCCTCAATAACACCGAGGAACCCGATTATGAAGTCGTGACCCGCGAGTTGATTCAAAAGCGAGAAGCGATTGCAGCGGAAATACAAAAGCGGGAAGCGCAACTCCTGGAACGCCTTCGCACGAACGATCGCTTCCAGACGTGGCAAAAGGCCGAACGCGCGAAGCTCTTCGACTGGACGATCCTTCGCCCCATCAAGACAGAAGCCGGACTGACGAAGCTCAAGCCACTGGACGACGGCTCACTGCTGGCACTCGGCGATCCGACCAAGGAGGATGTGTACCAGTTGACTTTCAAGGACTGGCCTGCGGGTGTCACTGCCCTGCGGTTGGAGGCGCTGCCGCATGATTCGCTTCCCGCATACGGTCCCGGACGTGCCTATTACGAAGGGCGAAAAGGAGATTTTCTCCTGAGTGACATCATCATGTCAGTTGGCGAGTCGAAAGTCACTTTCAGCGCGGCGAGTGAAAGTTATGCCAAGCTCGGCCTCATCGACAAAGCCTCATCGGCGGCGCTGGCGTTCGACGACAACAAGCAGACCGGCTGGGCCGCCAGCGGTCGCGAAGGCTCCTCCAGCCACGCCATCTTCAACCTCAGCCAGCCCACGAACGCCGCGAAAACGGCTACGCTCACGCTTCGCTTCGAACGCCACTACGCCGCCAGTCTCGGCCGCTTCCGCATTACGGTGACCACGGCCAAAGGCCCCATCGCCGCGCACGATCTCTCCTTCGAAGCCGAACAGGCCCTGCAGGCGAAACAGATCACAACAGAACTGATTCGCGAATATGTCCGTCTCGCCCCCGAAATGAAAGCCGAACGCGAGCAACTCGACAAACTCCGCAAGTCGATCCCGAAGGGTCCGGAAACGCTCGTCATGAGTGAGCGACCTGCGGAATTTCCGCGACCGACCTTCCGCCATCATCGCGGAGAGTTTCTCCAGACCGATGAGCAGGTTCAACCCAACGGATTGAGTATCCTTCATTCGCTTCCGAAGGATGCACCCCGCAACCGCCTCACGTTCGCGAAGTGGCTGGTCGCCCGCGAGAATCCGCTCGTTGCTCGCGTGACCGTGAACCGGGCCTGGGCGGCGTTCTTCGGTACCGGACTCGTCCGAACCGTCGACGATTTCGGTTATCAGGGCGAACTTCCCTCGCATCCGGAACTACTCGACTGGCTGGCGGTCGAGTTCATGGATCGCGGTTGGTCAATGAAAAAACTCCACAAGCTGATCGTGATGAGCGAGACCTATCGACAGTCTTCGAAGGTGTTGCCCGATCATTTGGCGAAGGATCCGGAGAACCGGTTGCTGGCCCGCTTCCCGAGGGTGCGTCTGGATGCGGAGATGATCCGCGATTCAGCCCTGCGTGCCAGCGGACTTTTGACGAACACGATCGGCGGACCGAGCGTGTTTCCCCCGCAGCCGGCCGGCGTGCAGGACACCGCCTACGGTGGTGCGAAGTGGACGCCGAGCACGGGTGCGGATCGCTATCGCCGCAGTCTGTACACCTTCACCAAGCGTACCGCCCCGTTTGCCATGGCCGTCACCTTCGATGGCCCGAGCGGTGAATCGTGCACCGCCAAACGTGATATCTCAAATACGCCCTTGCAGGCGCTCACACTGCTCAATGATCCGATGTTCATCGAGATGATGACGGCATTAGGCTCAACGATCACGAAGGAAGCCGGAACAGCGGCGGAGAAGATCGATCGCATTGTCCGCCGCTGTCTGGCACGGCCGATGACTGACACTGAGCAGTCAGTTTTGGCGAAGTTTTATCAATCGGTTCCAGGAGACGAGAAAGCAAAATGGACCGCCGTCGTTCGAGCTGTGATGAATCTGGATGAGTTTGTGACAAAAAATTAGCCGCATGTAGACCGGCGGACATAATACCTCATTTGATTCGTGAAAGGACGTACTTAAAGTGGCTTTGGAGCCTCATCCTTCATACTCGCTCAACTCGGGCAGAGGATCATCAAATGTCTCAGGGATATCAATGAGTCCCCGCGAACTACCGGGATCAGGATAGCCTGGCCAGGCAGGATTCTGCAAAGACGTTGGCTGAACATCGAGTCGTACGGTATGGCCCGATTCGGTCTGGATTACGACGGTCTCACCTGCCTCCGCAGCAGCAAGGAGTTCGGGCAGACGTTGTTGGGCTTCGTTTGCAGTGATCATGACCAATGGTTTTTCTCCAAGATTGTGTGTTGTTATCTTACACCGGTGAATTTTGGAAGTCGTTATGAAATCATCAGACATCACCCGAAGGCATTTTTTTCGCGATTGCGGTATCGGTCTCGGCAAAGTCGGGCTCACATCGCTGCTCGTCGGCTCGTCAGTGCAGGCGAACACGTTTCCACCGAAGAAGCCGCATTTTCCCGGCAAGGCGAAGGCGGTGATTCATCTCTTCATGGCCGGTGCGCCGAGCCAGCTCGACCTCTTCGATTACAAACCGCAGTTGGTGAAACTCGAAGGGAAGCCGATTCCGCCGGAAGTCATCAAAGGCCAGCGCTACGCCTTCATTCGTAGCGATGCCGCCGTGCTGGGTCCGCGGTTCAAATTCGCCAAGCACGGAACGTCCGGCACCGAGATCAGCGAAGTCCTTCCGCATCTGGCCAAGATCGTCGATGAGATCTGCCTTGTGAAGTCGGTGACGACCGACCAGTTCAATCATGCGCCGGCGCAGATCTTCTTCAATACCGGGTTCAGCCAGCCGGGGCGACCGAGCTTTGGCTCGTGGGTGCTCTACGGTCTCGGCAGCGAGGCGAAGGATCTGCCGTCGTTCGTCGTGATGAGCACCGGTAGCGGGATCAGCGGCGGAACCGCGAACTGGAGCAGCGGATTCCTTCCCACAACTTATACCGGCACGCGCTTCCGCAATCAGGGCGATCCCATCCTGAACCTGACCAACCCGCCGGGTGTTGATGCGAAGCTTCAATCGGAAACGCTCGATGTCATCAATCAGCTGAATGCGAAGCAGCTGGGCGAGGTCGGCGATCCGGAGATTGCCACGCGTATCGCTCAGTATGAGATGGCGGCACGGCTGCAGACGTCCGCACCCGAACTGATGGACTTGAAGAAGGAGACGAAGGAAACGCTCGCGCTGTACGGTTGCGATCCGGACAAGCCGTCGTTCGCGCGGGCGTGCTTAATCGCTCGCCGCCTGGTCGAACGCGGAGTTCGGTACATCAACATTTATCACGAAGGGTGGGACGCCCACTCGGACGTACTGGGGAATTCGAAGATCAACTGCGGCAAGACGGATCAGGCCTCCACCGCGCTGGTGGCGGACCTCAAGCGAAGGGGCATGCTCGATTCGACACTGGTTGTGTGGGGTGGCGAATTCGGCCGCACGCCGATGGTGGAATCGAATCCGACGCTCGGCCGCAGTCTCGGCCGGGACCACCATCCGCAGTCGTTCACGATGTGGCTGGCGGGCGGTGGGATCAAGCCGGGCATCACCCACGGGCAGACGGATGAGCTGGGTTTTCATGTGGTCGAGAACAAGGTGCACGTGCACGACCTGCAGGCGACGATTCTGCACACACTCGGTCTGGATCACGAGAAGCTGACATTCCGGCATGCGGGCCGCGACTTCCGGTTGACGGATGTTCACGGCAACGTGGTGAAGGCGATTCTGGCTTGACCAGTCCGATCCCGGAAGTCAAGTGTCTCTTCGCCAAGGGGTGTGTGTTTGAGGTTGGCGAAGTTGGCGAACTCGCCACGTTGGAAGGAGTTTTGAGAGTGAAAATTTGTGCAGATTTTTCCGACACTGGCCAAATTTTCACACTTTGATCCGCTTCCACTTCCCGCTGGCGAAGCGGATGAGGAAGAGAATGCCGCGGAACCAGAGGTCGGCGAACATCGCGAGCCACGCCCCGAAGAGGCCCATGTCGAAACCGTGAATGATGCCGAGCGGACCAAGGTTCAATTCTTTCTGCGTGAGAAGATACGCCAGCGGAATCCGAACGATCAGAAAACCGCTCCACGAAAAGAGCACGGGTACGCGGGTGTCCCCTGCGCTGCGCAGCGCCTGCGTGAAGACGATGGCGGACGCGAGTGCGGGCATCGCAAACGCCACCGTGCGCAATGCCTGCACGCCAAGAGCGGTCACGGCTTCGCTCGATTCGCTGTAGAACCGGCACATCGGCCACGCGAAAATGTAAAACATGGCACCCATGAAGGACATCGTGCCGCAGGCGAGTGCGAACATCATCCAGCCGCCGCGGGCTGCCGCATGCGGACGACCGGCGCCGAGATTCTGACCAATGATCGCCATCGACGCCGTGCCGAACGCTCCGCCAGCCTGATAGCCGAAGGCTTCCCAGCGCAGCGCGATCCCGTGCGCGGCGGAGGCGTCGTTCCCCAAGTCATTGACGATTCGCAGGAACCACAACTGGCAGAGCGCGATCGAAAGGCTATCAATTGCAGCGGGCACGCTGACGCGCAGCAGACGATAGAGCATGGCGACATCCGGAATGAGGTGTCCGAAGGTTAGCTTCAGCCCCGAGCGGCCGCGAATGAGCAGCGTGAGTACGATCACTCCGCCAACCGCATGGCTGATGGCAGTGCCCCAGGCGATGCCGACAAAGCCGAGATCGAGGCCGTAAAGATTGCGCGAGAGTCCGTACGCTAGCGGAACGTTGACCAGAACTACGCCGGTCAGCACATACAATCCGGTGCGCGTATCGCCTGCGCCGACGAGACACGCAATTCCGCCGGTTTCGATCAGTTGCATCACAAGCAGAAGAATGAGCGGCGCGAGATAGTTGGCGGCGATCGTCGGCGCATCGCCCTGGAGTTTCAGGCCCGCGAGCAGATCTGGAAGGAACGGAATCACCACGCAGGTGCCGGCGAGTCCGAAGAAGACCGCGAGAAAAATCGCCTGCCCGCAGGCGTGGTGCGCCATGGTGCGATTGCCTTCGCCGACGAACCGGCCCACCAGCGCTGTCGCGCCCGCGCTCACCACGATCGCATAACAGGTCGTCAGCCAGTAGATGTAGTTCGCCGTCGTCAGCGCCGCCTTGTGCGCTTCGTCATACGGACTCGCCAGATATTGATCGTAGTGCTGGATGAACAGCACCAGGTACTGCTGCGCCAACGCGGGTAACGCCAGCAGGATCACCCGTCGCCAGTCCACAATCGGTACGGTATCGGAAGGTTTCATGAATCGGGTCGATCGATAAGGTAACGAATTCGGGAAGAATGCCAGACACGCCGTCAGCCATTCGGGTTCACGATCGGAAACTCCATGCGAAAGGTCGTACCCGCCAGCGGCTGACTTTCGATCGAGAGTTGTCCGCCGTGATGCTCAAGCACCATCGCCACGAACGACAACCCCAGCCCCATTCCCGCCGAATAACCTTCATAGAGTGCATTGTTCCGCTTCGTCGTGTATTGAGGCAGCAGACATTTCTGCCGCACTTCGTCCGTCATCCCGATGCCGTTATCACGAACTTCCAGCACCGCCTGACCGTTCTGCACCCGCACATTCAGCCGGATTTCGCCTTTCCACGCCGCTGCCGCGAGAAGCTGCTGCTTGCGCTCGTCCGCTGACGCCGAGGCGTTCAGTCGCACATGATCGCGCAGGGCGTTGCGGCGTTCGAAGGTCGCATCCCGGGCGTTGAAGACGAGATTCTCGAGCGCCTGCTGCAGATGTGAATGATCGCCGTTGATCCAGACCGGCTCAGACGGGGTTTCAGCAGTGATGGTGAGCTTCCATTTATCGCGGCCCATATCCGACCACGTCGCCACGGAATCGCGGACCAGAAGCGAAAGATCGAGGGCGGTCACTTCGGTATTCGCCGGATCGCGGCGAACCGTGCGCAGGATCTGCTGCAGGCGATCAGTCACGGTTCCCAGCGTCGATTTGACCTCATGAAGCATGCTTTCCTGCTGATGGGAAAGCCCGTTCACCTCAATGCATCGTGAAAGCAAATCGTTGGGCCGGACCAGTAGATTCTTGATGTTGTGGGCGTAACTCCCCGCCATGATGCCGATGCTCGCGTACAGCTGCGATTTCAGTTCGAGCGCGGATTTCTCAGCCTCTGCGGTGCGCCGCTGAAGGTTCGACGTCGAGAGTTGCTGCTCCAGAAGCTGCGCTTTGAGTTGCTGCTGCAGTTTCGTCGCTTCATCCTCGCGATGCTGTGCCTGCAGCAATTCGATCTCGCGCCGCTCCGCCTCCGCCAGCGCCGTTAGCCGCGCGACTTCACGCTCACGCTCCCGCCGCAGGAACCGCAACACGAACAAACCCGCCAGCACCGATGCCGTCACCAGCAACGCCCCCGCGATCAACGATGTCTGCTGCCGTTCTTCCTCCAGACGCTGAAGCTTGTTGAACGCATGAAGCCGATACTCGCAGCGAATCGTCGCACGGTCATCGCCCAGCGGTGCGTATTCGAGAATCTGCAACTGCTCGCTTTTGAGTTGTGCCGGTTTCGGCACGGCACTCGCCCAGGAAAGCCGTTCCGGTTCGTTCGTCGTTGAACCCTTCGCGGGCTGGATCTCGATGTCCAGCCGGTAAATCTCGGGGAACAGTGGCAGCTGATTCACGTAGGATCGCGTCGGTTCCACCAGTGCACCGATGTGCTCGAGGATCTCCGCCCGCTTTGTTTCCAGCCGACGCGGATCGGCCGTTCCGTTGGGGTCGTCGGCACGAAGACGAACATATTCGCCGACGAGTTCGGGCAGCGTTTTGCGGAAGTTTCGCGATTCGTCGATCCACTCCCTGATGCTGGCCCGATCGGATTCCTCGGACCAGCGGATGCGATCGTTGAGTTGCCAGGCGAGCCAGCTGACCATGACCGCCCAGAGCGTAACGGCGGGGGCAAGCCCGGCCACATAAGCCCAGATGGCCCGGCGGGCGGGCTGTGCGACGAATTCCGCCGTCGCATCGGAAAGAACCGGTGAACTCACGGTTCCCTCCCGGTTTCGATCGTCAATGACCGCGAGCGCACCAGAACCCAACCGCGTTTGGACGAGCGCCGCCAAACCTCGAACTGCGCATCGGGCAAACCCACATCCTCCGCATTCGGACGTGGTCGAACCAGACCGATATACTCGCCGCGTCCGCCCGCCCGATTGCCTTGCGCATCGAAGATCGCCGGCTGAACCGAACGCAAACGCATCGCCAGTTCATCCGCATCGTCAACCAAAGCACCGTTCGATGTGCCAAACGCCGCACGCGTAATCGTCCGAATCATGAACGCCATATGCAGCACATCCTCCGTGCTGTTCGGAGGCGCGAGTCGCGGTCGGACATCCGCGGATTCGTCCTCATCCCAGCCCACGGGATTATTATGAGTGAACAGAATAACAGGAATCGTGAGCACGCGAACCGGCCACGCAAATTCGCCATCGCGAAGGATCGTGTTCACTCCCATGCCGTCGCCGTTGATCACCACCAGCTTGCGGCCAAGTTCCGGCGAAGCACCCGCCAGAAGCCGCAGCATCCGCCGCGCCGGTGCCGCCGCCGTCGGAAGGATCGCCAATGTCTGTTGAGGCGGCAAGCGGTCGAACTCTTTGAGGATCGCATCCGCCACTTCCTCTTCCTGCCGGTTCGCCCGGTAAAATCCGCCAATGCTGAACGGAACTTTCCAACCCGAATAGCGCGGCGTGGGTTTCGGACCTTCGCGCGAATACAGCAGTTCCCGGAACTGGCCGATCAGGTCCGCCGAATACGGATCGTCATCCCAGTCCACGTAAAAAACCGTCGGTTGCTCCAATCCGTTGGCGGTCGCGAGTGCACTCGTCGTCACAGCCAGTCGAGCATCGTCGGCGAGGAGTCGCGGCTTGAGATGCGGTGCCTGCCAGACAAAATCGAGAATCGCCTCCGCCATCTGCCGGTTGTTGAAACAGAATCGGAACGTCCGGCCATCATAAAGCCTGAGCAGTTCGGTCATCTGCCCGACGATCTCATCGCCGGAGTCCACATCTTCCGCTCCCGTGTGCACTTTCTCCGCCGTCGCATTCGTGATGAAGAAAAGCGGACGCCGGCCGAACCAGTTCTCCTGACCAGACAGCGCCCACGCCAGATCCCGCGCACGGTCGCTGCTCCCTCCGCCAATGATCGCCAGCGGTGCGGGATTGCGCTTTGAAAGTTGCTCGATCCAGTAATTCGCCGGATGATCGCCGTTCAACTTATACCAGCGGATATGAATGCGTCCTGCGTGACCGTCCATCCCAATCACAACTTCGGGCACTGCCGTCGTCTGATCGAGAAAGGCGCCGGAATCATCGACTGTCATTCCCGGAATCGAAATAGCGGCGCGGCGCACGCCCGTGACGAACCGCTCCCAGGTCGCACCGGATGTGGTGGTATTCAGCCACGCCAGTTCGTGATCGCCTTCCGGCACGCCGCGCGGCACCGCGAATTCCGTCGGCACCAGGCCCGGAATGCGCACTCCCGTGACCAGCAGAATCAGCGGAAGACACACGAGAATGATGATCAGTGGCCATCGCAGCCGCTTCATGGAAGTCCTTTTCATGAACAACGTCACTCAGGCGGTTATACGGTTCCCGAAGATGATTGACCGGTAGTGTGCGTGGGCGAAAATGACTCCTTAGGTCCGGTGTCGATTTCGAGAGTTCGCGTGCTTCGAAAAATGGAAATCTGATTGTTGGATATTGAGCCACACCCTGCTGCCATCTCCCGCGAACCGAATATCCTGTCTCTCGTCTCTCCCCGCAAGACAAAAGGCATTTCTCATGATTCCCTCACTCCGATGGCCACTGAGCCTGACCGTACTCTCCGCTCTCGCGCTCAGTTCCTACGCACAGGATCTCAGCCTCCACAGCTTCACCCGCCAGGAACTCACCAACGTTTACTATTCGGAAGGGGCCAACGCCGGCGATCTCAACGGCGATGGCAAACCCGATGTCGTCTCCGGCCCCTATTGGTACGAAGGGCCGGACTACACAATCAAACACGAACTCTACCCCGCCAAACCGCAGAACCGCGAAGGATACGCCGACAACTTCTTCAGTTGGATCTACGACTTCAATGGCGACGGCCGGAACGATGTGCTCACGGTCGGTTTCCCCGGCAAACCCGGCTACGTTTACGAAAACCCCGGCAAAGACGGCTGGGGCAAACCCTGGAAGCGGCACGAAGTTCTCGCCTCCGTCAGCAACGAATCGCCTCAGTTCCTCAATCTCGTCGGTGATGAAACGCCTGAACTTGTGTGCACATCGAACGGTCAGTTCGGATACGCCAGCTTCGAACCGAAGAAAGGCTGCGAACCCTGGACCTTCCATAGAATCTCCGTCATGCCCGCGCCCAAGCCGTTCGGCCACGGCCTCGGCGCCGGCGATATCAACGGCGATGGCAAAACCGACATCATCATTTCCAGCGGTTGGTTCGAGCAGCCACCGACGAAACCCGAAAGCACACGCTGGGAGTTTCATCCCGCCAAGTTCACCACCGCTTACGGTGGTGCGGAAATGTACGCCTACGATGTCGATGGCGACGGCCTCAACGACGTCATCACCAGCAATGCCGCCCATGACTTCGGCCTCGTCTGGTACAAGCAGACGAAATCCAACGGAACGATCGCATTCGAACGCAAGCTCATCATGGGCGATAAGCCGTCGGACAATCCGTACGGCATCGTCTTCAGCGAATTGCATTCCGTGGCGCTTGTGGACATGGACGGCGACGGCCTCAAGGATATCGTCACCGGCAAAACGTACTATTCGCACCACAAGCAAAGCCCGCTCTGGGATGCGGGTGCGGTCGTTTACTGGTTCAAGCTCGAGCGCACCAAGGCCGGCGTGAACTGGATTCCTTACAAGCTCGATGACGTTGCCGGGATCGGACGGCAGATCAGTGTAGTCGATCTCAACGGCGATCAGCTTCCAGATCTCGTTGTGGGCGGAATGGTCGGTGCGCATGTGCTGATTCACAAGACGAAAAAAGTCAGCAAACAGGAATGGGACGCCGCCCAGCCGAAGCGTGTGACCTTTGCGCCGCCGAAGTCGATCCGCGGACCGCTCTCCACGATCGATGAGAAGACCGGCCGTGTCGCTGGCGCACTCGAAGGCGAAAGCCTCAGAGTGTTGAAGGTGACAGCGGGTAAAACCAGCGCTCAGAAGATGACGAACTTCAAGGCGGATCGCTGGAGCGGAGATTCGCAGCTGTTCTGGTCCGGCGGAAAGAAGGGCGAATCGCTGACGCTGGAGTTCGAATCGAAGGCGGGGACGTACGATCTCGCGGCCGTGTTGTGCATGGCCAATGACTATGCAACTGTTCAGATCAGTCTCGATGGCAAAACGGTTGGCAAACCGCTGGATTGTTATCACTCCGAGGTCGTGACCACGGGGCTGCAAACGCTCGGTTCCTTCGATCTCAAGGAAGGTTCGCACCATCTGACGCTCACGATCACGGGTGCGAATCCGATTGCGCTGCCGAAGTACATGGTCGGCCTCGACTATCTGCTGCTGACTCCGAAGAAGTAATCGCCACATCAATCAGGCCGTAATACTGTACAAATGGTTCATCTATGAGGACTCCGCCAAGTGCATGAGCAGCACGTGGCGGAGTCCTCCTTATGACTTTCGGAAATGTCAAATCACAACTCTTCATTTTCGGAGATTTCCCCGTGTGGCCCATTTTTCTGGGTGAGTTCCTCGGCACTGCGGTCCTGATTCTTTTGGGCGGTGGTGTCGTGGCGGGTGTGGTGTTGGAGGGTTCAAAGGCGAAGAATGCCGGCTGGATCGTAATCACGACCGGTTGGGCGCTGGGGGTGATTTTCGGCATTCTCACGGCGAAGGCGTTTGGTGCGCCGGGGGCGATCAACCCGGTCGGCCCGCTGGCGGATCTGGTTCTGCAAAAGGGAGAACCAACGGAAAAGCTGACCATGATTGCGGCGGAGTTTCTGGGCGCATTCGTGGGAGCGGTGCTGGTGTGGCTGCATTATCTTCCGCACTGGAAGGTGACATCCGATACGGCGAGCAAGCTGGGCGTCTTCTGCACGGCGCCTGCGATCCGGAGTCCCGCTTCGAATTTTCTGGGCGAAGCGATCGGAACCTTTGTTCTGGTTTTTGTCGCCTCCGCAGTCGGCAAAGCACAGTTCGAATCGCTGGAACCGGCGTTTGTGGGGATGGTGGTGTGGGCCATTGGTTTGAGTCTGGGAGCGACGACGGGCTATGCCATCAATCCGGCCCGCGACTTCGCACCGCGACTCGCCCACGCTCTTCTGCCCATCGCCGGGAAAGGAAAATCCGACTGGGGTTATGCGTGGGTACCGGTACTCGGCCCCTGCGTGGGCGGAGTGCTGGGTGCGATGGTCTTTCAGTCTCTCCAATGATCAGCTTCCGCCGGCCCAGCCGCGTGAGCGCTCCACGGCCCGGGACCAGTTGGCCCAGTTCGCCTGTTGAGCGGCAGTGGACATCGGTTCAAATCGACGTTCGACATGATCGTGCTTGGCAAGATCGTCGGTCGACTTCCACACGCCGACCGCAAGGCCTGCGAGGTAGGCGGCACCGAGTGCGGTCGTTTCCGTCACCTTCGGCCGCACCACGGGTACGCCCAGCAGATCCGCCTGACATTGCATGAGGAAATCGCTGCGTGCGGCTCCGCCATCGACGCGAAGCTCCGGCGGTGGTTGCCCGGTGTCGGCGGTCATGGCGCGAAGGAGATCGGCCGACTGGAACGCGATGGATTCGAGGGCGGCGCGGGCGAAGTGCCCGGCGGTGGTGCCGCGAGTAATCCCGACGATGGTCCCGCGGGCGTACGGATCCCAGTGCGGCGCACCCAACCCGGTGAACGCCGGCACGAGGTACACGCCGCCATTATCCGGTACGGTCGCCGCGAGATCGTTCACCTCCTCGGCGGTGCGGATCAGTTTCAAGCCGTCGCGCAGCCACTGGATCACGGCACCGGCGACGAAGACCGCACCTTCCAGCGCATACGTCGTCTTGGTGCCGATGCGCCAGCCGATGGTCGTGATGAGGTGATTGCGCGACACCATCGCCGTTTCGCCGGTGTTCTGCAGCAGGAAACACCCGGTACCGTACGTGTTCTTCGATTTTCCGGGTGTGAAGCACATCTGTCCGAAGAGAGCGGCTTGCTGATCGCCTGCGATGCCCGCGAGCGGAAGGCCCGCGAGACCGGCCGCGGTGATCTCGCCATAGATTTCCGAAGACGAACGCACCTCGGGCATCATCGCACGGGGAATCTTCAAGAGTGCAAGAAGTTCGTCGTCCCAGGATTTCGTGTGAATGTTGAAGAGGAGCGTGCGCGAGGCGTTGCTGAGATCGGTGATGTGAAGCGCACCGCCGGTGAGTTTCCAGACCAGCCAGCTATCGATGGTGCCGAAGGCGAGCTGACCGGCTTCGGCGCGGTCGCGGGCACCGGGAATCTCGTTGAGTATCCAGGCGATCTTGGTTCCGGAGAAATAGGCGTCGATGGGCAGGCCCGTTTTCTCGCGGATGCGTTCGGTGTGACCGTCGGCGGTGAGCTGATCGCAGAGGCCGGCGGTGCGGCGATCCTGCCAGACGATGGCGGGTGCGATGGGCGCACCGGTTTCGCGATCCCAGACGACGGCGGTCTCGCGCTGATTGGCGATTCCGACGGCGGCGATTTGCTGAGGCTTGAGTTTCGCCCGGCTGAGAGCCTCGATGGCGACGCCGTGCTGCGCGGCCCAGATCTCTTCCGCATCGTGTTCGACCCAACCCGGTTTCGGAAAGTTTTGCGGAAATTCTTTCTGGGCCACGGCCACGATCTGACCTTCGGAATCGAAGACGATGGCGCGGGCGCTTGTGGTTCCTTCGTCAAGAGAGAGGATGAAGCTCACCGATGAGACTCCGAGAGGAGAGGATGCGATTCAGCATGCGGAGTTATGACGGGATGGCAACAAAAAAGCCCCGCGACTTTCATCCGGGGCTTGAGAACCGTCTGATTCGTCGTTTCAATATTTCAATTCGTTCTTCACAACCTTAACGCCGGGAGTCAGGCGAACGATCCCTTCGGCCGTCGCCGCTTCTTCTTCATCCTGAACCGTGCCGCGAAGAAGTACGACAGTCCCATCGGTCACGACTTCGATTCCTCGGGGATTGGCAATCATCGAGGACCGATCGATCACGCCGCGAAGTTCCGTTTGCATTTTCGTGGCCATCTGGACAGGTGTGGATTTGGGCATCGGCATCCGCATGGAAATCGTGTACGAAATCTGGCGCGGCAGCTGAATGACGGCAGCGCCCTGCTGGCCACCGATTCCACCGAGGCCGCCCAAGCCACCTGCTCGTCCTCCACCGGCCAATCCGCCAGCGCGCCCGCCCGTCAATCCGCCGGCTGCGCCTCCGGTCAACCCGCCAGCGCGCCCGCCTCCGCCCAA
>JBGSJI010000152.1:0-45493 GCA_041742055.1 Limnoglobus sp.
GAGTTCCTGGGCCTGGGCTTCAAGTTCGGGCGAGAGGGGTTCGGTCATGGCGGAGTCCTGCCGAGGGGGAATTTCCTTTCCACGTTCAAATCTACACCGAAGTGAACAAATTTGCTACCAACTTTCGTGACGCGTACCCAGGGGCCGGTTGCGACCGTCATTTTCATTGCATTTCCCGTTCCCTTCGGTTATGAATGAGTAACCCGCCGCTGACCGCCTCGCGGTCCGCATGCCCAGTTCCGGAACATTCCATGCAGATGCTTCATCGCCCGTCCCGTCGCGGATTTCTTCAGATCGGCGGACTTGGCCTCGGAGGGTTGTGCCTTCCGCAGTTGCTGCGTGCGGAATCCGGGACCACTTCCCGGTCTTCAAACAAGTCGATCATTCTGATTTATCTCGTGGGCGGACCGCCCCATCAGGACATGTTCGACCTGAAGCCGGATGCGCCAGCCGAAATTGCAGGCCCCTGGAAACCGATCGCGACGAACGTCACCGGCATCAAAATCTGCGAGGCGTTTCCCAAAATCGCGAAGATGATGGACAAGTTCACGATCATCCGTTCGCTGGTCGGGAATCAGTCGGATCACGATGCCATTCAGGTTTTCAATGGTCGCAATCCGCGTGCGCCGAAACCGAGCGGAGGCTGGCCGCAAATCGGATCGGCCGTCGCGAAGGTTCAGGGTGCGTCCGATCCGGCGGTTCCGCCGTATGTCAGCCTTTGCTATACCTGCTCGCACGGACCGTACAACGAACCGGGTCCGGGATTTCTCGGGCCATCGTATGTGCCGTTCCGCCCCATGGGCCCGGCTCGCGAAGACATGCTGCTCCGCGGGATTAGCATCGACCGGTTCGAAGACCGCAAGACGATTCTCAAGTCGTTCGACACCACACGCCGCGAAGCCGACTCCACGGGTGCGATGACCGCACTCGATCGGTTCAACGAACTGGCGTTCGGTCTGCTCACCTCGTCACGTTTGGCGACCGCACTCGACCTTTCGAAGGAAGACCCGAAGACGGTTGCGAGATACGGAACCGGCAATCCGAAGATTTTCATGGACAGCAATGGCGCACCGCGCGTTCCGCAAAGCATGCTCATGGCCCGCCGACTCATCGAGGCCGGCGCTCGCGTGGTCACACTGAATTACAGCAAGTGGGACTGGCACGGCGGACGTAATGCGGAAGGCCGGGCCGATAACAACATCTTCCTGCGCGAACGCGAAGACTTCCCGATCTTCGATCAGTGCGTCAGCGCTCTGGTTGAGGATCTGGAGCAGCGCGGACTCAGCGATGATTGTACCGTGGCGATTCTCGGCGAGTTCGGCCGCACGCCCAAGATCAGCGCTCAGGTTGGCCGCGACCACTGGCCTCAGGTCAACTGCGTGCTTCTCGCCGGGGGCGGAATGAAACACGGGCAGGTGATCGGCGCCACCGATCGCATCGCCGGCGAAGCGGTTTCGCGTCCGGTCCGCTTCGGCGAACTTTACGCAACCCTTTATCAGAGCCTCGGCATCGACGTCAGCAACACTACGATCGCCGATCTCGAAGGCCGACCGCAGTATCTCGTTGAAGACAACGGAACGCCCATCCAGGAATTGTTCTGATCGCGGCCGTTAGCCCCAGAAGCCTTTCAGTCGTTCCTTGGCCTGAACGCCAAGCGGGAATTTCACGCTCATGGGATGGTCCGCGATGCCAGCCATTTCGCGCAGCGCTTCGTGAATATGCTCTGGCCGGATCCGCACGCCCGTTTCCTTGTTGAGCGCGAGCGTGGCGGGATCGAACGGGACGGCGAACTGCTTCTCATCAGTCGCACCCAGTACGCGATTCCCCTTGATCCCTTTGCCGAGAAAGAGAATCGAACCGATCGACCAGTGATCCTTGCCGTTTCCGCCGTTGTAGGTCGGCGTGCGGCCCATCTCACTTTGAGCGATGACGACCAGTTTCTCGCGGATCTTGAGTTCCTCCGCCCGCTTGAGCAGATAGGCGATCCCGGCGAGGAATTCCGGAATCAGCTTCATCTGATCGGCGTCGTTGTTGGCATGGCTGTCGAACTGGCCGATGGTCAGGTTGGCGGAGACGCACACGCCGGCTTTGAAGGTTGCAAGCGCGATCTCGGCTTGTTGTGCGAGGCGCTCTTTGGGAACGGACTTCGGGATGAACTGCGTGACGCGTTCGAGCGCCTTCGAGTTCACCTGCGCGGCATAGAGCATGTTCTCTCCGCGTTCCTGCCGCGGCAGTTTCGGGGAAGTGCTTCCAGCGGCCTGCGTTTCGCGCAGTGCCTGCTCGATGCGATCGAGGGCGAAGCGATCGTGATAGGGCGAGCGAAGGTTTCCTTCGATGGCGTCGGCGTTGGCGATCTTCTGCAGCGAAGGCAGGTACGGGACGCGCGACATCGCCACGAGATTGCCGGTGTTCGAATAGTTGCCGAACGTCAGAAACGCGAGCGGGCAGTCCGGTCCGCGACACGCCGCCACAAGCGCCGCGAACGTCGGATAGGCAAGGCTATCGAGTTTCCCCGTGGCCATGTAGCGGGCGCCTGGTGAATGATTGTTCACCGAATAGTCGAGCCCGTTGAATGCGAACAGTTCATTGCCGTAATTCGCGTAGAAGTCTTCGTTACTCAGTCCGCCCTTGATCTGTTTGGCGATCGGCGCAAAGGTGTGCGCACCCTTCGTGAGGATATCGTCCTTCTTGTAAAGACGGTTGATTCCATTCACACCTTTCGGGTCCATGAGATAGGTCGTATCCCATCCGCCGGAGGCGTTGAAGACGACGTAGTACGGCCCGTCGTACGGTTCGTTCGTGGGCTTCGCCGTGGCGGTGTCCGGATGGACGAATGGCACGGCGAAGCCGAGACCGGCGAACCCGCAGAGCTTGAGAAAATCGCGACGCATAGTGAATTCCTTGAGCTATTTTTTCTTCTTGCGGGGTTTCGGTGGCGGGAGTTCGGAGAACGTGGCCCAGAACAATTCGTGGAGGTACCCGCGTTCTGGCCAGCGCTCGCGCGCGATCCGCAGGTGCGGTTTCGCACCCGGATACGGCGGCGCATCGATGGCATCGCTCGCGAGTTCCCGACCCGCCGCCGTTGGCTTGATGAACAGTTGATCATCGCACACGAGTGCCACCGGTTTCTCATTGAGATACACGCAATACTCGCCAAACATCTTGCGTGCGGTGAACCGACCCGTGCCGGTCAGGCATCCCAGGAGTTCGTCGATCGTCGCCTGCGAAGATGCCATCCTTCACCTTATTCGTAAAGGAATTCCTGCCGTCGTAGCAGATACGTCACCACCGCCCGCCAGGCGCGGATCGTGTAATGCGGATCGGCGGCGCGTTCGCTGGCGCCCGGCGCATCGCGATCCGGACGGCAATGGTAATTCTCGCGCTGGTCGAGGCCTTTCTGATTCTTCGCATCGGCCACGATCCCCGCAAACAATGCAAACGTGCGATCGACTTCGGCGGAGTCGGGCTTGTCGTGTCGGCCCAGGATTCGCTCATGCAGGTGCGCGATGGCGGAGCGAATGGCACGGTCGTTTTCCGCGGTGCCGGGAGTCACGTTCGGTTCGATTCCGGGGAAGAGCTTGCGTTCGCTCGCGGGTCGGGTGAAGTCGCGGGCGACATGTTTGCAGGCGACGTCGTTGGAGAGAATGCGCTGGATCGCACCCATCGCTCCGCTCGGATCGGTCGCGCGTTCCGTCACTTCCTGCGAGTCGATTCCGCCGTAGAGCTTGGACAGTTCGCCTTCCAGCCGATTCCAGCGTTGCCCGAAGATCGCACTGACTTTCCGCTCAAGCTGCTCGGGTGCGAGCAAGCGCACCAGTCCCACGTCGTCGAGCTCCGCCCTCCGCTTCGGATCCTTGAGCGCTGTCGCCAGCCCGTCCGCACGGTAGAAGTCGGAGGCGATCCATTCCTGAAACGCGACCTTGAGATTGAAATTCGTCTTCGCAAAGCGGACCGCGATCGTTTCGATCGTCCTGCGTTGCTCCTGATAGGCCCGATACTTCGCAGCGAACAGCGGATGATCCAGATCCTTCGGCGGTTGCAACACTTTGCGGCCACTCAGCAGGTACCAGACGTGCTCGACCATCGCGACGGCGAAGCGCGGGTCCTTCGCGGTGCGCTCGCCGAGCCACTGCAATGCCCGCCAGCGCTCGCCCAGCGGAAGGTCTTCGCCCTCGAATCCCGGAGCGAACATATCGGTGAACCAACCGCCCTTACGCTTGCCGTACAAACTGAAGTTCGCGTCGAATCGCCAGTAGTCCTGGAACAGCCCCGAGACCGGATCGAGGGTGCGGTGGCAGACCACACACTCGGCGGCCTCCATCGTGGGCACCTTATACTTCGACTGCGCGGCGGCGGCATCCGAAACCCGCGCCGCCAGTTCGAGGACATCCACGCCGAGGAAGTGCTGATAATACATGCGGCCGCGCAGGCGGTTGCGGTTCGTCTCCGTGGTCGGATAACGGGCCAGATACTGGAACATGCTCAGAATCCCCGCATGCGGGTAAAACCCCGTTTGGGAATCCTGATCGTTCGCCTTCGACCGGCCCTTCAACGCCTTCAGTTTCACCGGCACATACTCAAAGGGATCGTCCGGATTCTTGAACCGATCTTTCAGCTGATCGTAGACGCCGTATCCGCGGGCGGAGTACGGACTCACCATAATGTAATCGGCGAAGACAATCTCAGTGAACGGACGATCATTGCGCACGATGTACTCGATCAGCTTCATCGGCTCGCCGAGCAGCGCCTTGCGATAATCGTTCGCGAGTTTGTACCCCGCCTGCCGCCGTTCCTTCTCGTCTTTGATGTGGCTCAGATCATGCTTCTGATACCAGAGCCGCGTTTTCTCGAAGTGCTCGTAGGAGAGCACCGACGAATCGGCGTTGCCGTCGATGCCGACCGTCAGAAAGATGTCGTTGAACCCCTCACGAAGGCGATCATAAAACGCTTCCTCTTTCATCACCGCTTCGAGAATCGGCGCGACCGCCGTCATCCCCTCACGTTCAACCGCCTTCAACTCCGCCTCCGTTGGCAATCGACCCGCCAGCGAAAGCGTCGCACGCCGAAGCAACGTCCGCGGTTCCGCCATCACCACGCCCGCGAAGAACGGCGGGGCGTTGGGATCGATCGCGGGCGCCGGTGGGGCGGTATCGATGCGCGACGCGAATTTCGCAAGGATCCGATACTCCGCCGAATCGGCTTTCAGCACATCCTTTCCCCCATGCTTCAACTCTCCAATCACTTTCTGCAGCAATCGGGATTTGTCGTTCGTTTTCGTCGTGGCCATTCGCGCAAACGCATCACGGTTCGCGCGGTGCACCGCCTCCTGCTCGCTCCCCTGACTCTTCGCCGGATCCTTCAGAAGCAAACGGCTCGCTTCCGCATCGCCACCCGCCTTGTGACACGCCAGACACACGCGAGCACCTACCTGCGCCCAGACCTGATCCTTGAAAAAGTCATCGGCTGGCCGTTCGCATGCGACTCCGGTGTACGGCTTCTCCTCGCCGCGAATCGCGAAAGGGGAATTGATGATCAGGACAAGAATCAGAGCCAGAAAGCGAAATCGAGCGAACATCGCAGATATCCCGCAAGTGAAGTCACCCAGTCAACTTTAGCTGAAATCTGCGAACGAATCATCCGCAATCTTCTCGCCTCTGACTCGAATCGAAGAGACATTTGTCAGTACCGAATACTTCCGTCCTGAACGACTCGAAATAAAGTACTGAATGGGATCATCAAACTTAAAAAGAAAAGGCACGACTTGTTTTGCAACGAGTCGTGCCTGTGTTATTCAAAATCTGCTGACTGCTAGTGCGTACCGCCCACGAACACGCCGCCGATGAAGTTCGGGTCGAAGGCTTGGATCCGGAAGATATCCTGAAGCGTGGCGTAGTCGATGACGCGGACGAGCGGGTTTTCGCCGGGCCCCGGCGCGACGACATAATCAAGCCGGCCGTCGTTGTTGCCGTCGAGGGAATCGACCCGCACACCGCCGCGGAATCCGGGGTCGAACGCGAAGAACGCCTGGATCGGATTCGGTGTCGGATTGAACGACACGAGATCGTTCTGATCGAACGCCTTCACCACCGGCCCGCCACCGACACCCGTACCCGTGATGACTTCCGCCCGGCCGTCTCCCGTGAGATCGCCGACCGATGCGAAGACCCCGCCACGGAACGAGCTTTCGTAGGCGAAGAAGTTGGCGATCACAGAGAAATCCACACCGGAGAAGACCTGAACACGTGGTCCGCCGCCGATCCCGGTCCCAGTGACGATATCCGCACGACCGTCCCCATTCACATCGCCCGCCGCAACAAGAACACCGCCGCGGAAGGAATCTTCGTAAGGGAAGAAGTCCACGATGCTGTTAAACGTTCCACCACTGAACACTTGAACCCGTGGTCCGCCGCCGAGTCCGGTACCGGTGATGATGTCGCCCTTGCCATCGGCATCGATATCGCCGATCGCCACGTAGACACCGCCGGTGAAGCCGGATTCGTACGGCTGGAACTGCGAAACCAGCAAGCCAGTCGTGCCGTCGAAGACCTTCACTAGGCCGGGGATGCCCGGGCCGGGGGCGGTCACGACATCGGCCTTGCCGTCACCGGTGACATCGCCTGTCGCGACACGCACTCCGCCCGTGAACCGCTGATCGTAAGGGAAGAACTGGTACAGGAACGTCCCGACCTGATTGTAAACTCCAACGGACGGTCCGCCACCCGCATCGGCTCCGATCGCGAGGATGCTCTGGCCCGGTACGATCGGCGGAACCGGCGGAACAACCGGTGGAACAACCGGTGGGATGGTCGGCGGAACCGTGGCACCGGTCCCGGTCGCCAGGAAGTTCACATCGGTGATCGTTTCGCCGGACGTGATCGTTCGCGTCAGAATGCCGTTGCTTGGCAACGAGAAGCTGAAGTCCTTGCCGTTCGGCAGGGTCAGGCGGAGTTCGTAGGTGCCGTTGGCGAGCAACGATCCGGCCGGAGGAGCACCAAACAGATAGTTCCCGGTTGCATCGGTCGTGAAGACTTGCAGCGGTGAGGTCGGGAATGTACCATCGGCCTGCCGCTGGAAGAGGTTGATGGTTGCGTTCGCGATTCCACTGTCGCCGGCGTCGATGACGCCGTTGGCATTGGCATCGAAGATCACCGCCCCGCTGATCTTGCCGGAGGAGATGGCGGCCCCGGTTCCGGTCACGAGGAAGTTGACATCCGAGACGGTTTCACCGGCGATGATCGTCGGCGAGAGAATGCCGTTGGCTGGCACGGAGAAGGTGAAGTCTTTGCCCGATGGCAGCGTGACGCGAACCTGGTGCGTACCGTTCGGAAGACCCAAACCCGCAAGCGAGGAGCTTTGATCGAACGTAAAGGCCCCACCATCGTCGGTCGTGATCGAGACGTTTGCCTTGGCGGGCAGGCTACCATCGACCTGACGGAGGAAGAGTTCGACTGTTGCTCCAGAAACGCCGCCTTCGTTGGTATCCTGCTTGCCGTTGGCGTTCTTATCGAAGATGACCTGACCGCTGATGGCACCGGTCGAGGTGTCGACTCGGCGGAAGAAGCTGTAGCGGGAGGTACCGTCCGGTCCGTTGTTGACCGTTGGACCAAACGGACCGGCCGCAGTGAGATCGGTCGCGGTCGTGACGACAACGCCGTTCCCCGGTGTGTTGATGCTTTCGGGCAATGGCATGTTGCCCGGCAGTTGGAATTCACCCGGTGCGAAGATCACATTGCCATCGGCATCGGGTTGTTTGACTCCGACGGAGAACAGGATGGACCCATTCCCCTGGAAGTCGGTGTTGATGATCTTCGAGCCGAGGAAGATTTCGCCATAGCCGGCGACGGATGTTTGCAGCGCCGTGGCGTTCTGGTCGTCGAAACCGGGGTTGTAGTAGTAATCGATCCGGTAGGAGCGGAACGGCTTGGCGATGAGAGCAGTGTTAAAGGACGTCCGGTCGAGCGATGACTGAACGACCTGCAACAGCGGGAAGTTCTGGAGCAGGTTCGGACCGTAGAATCGGCCACCGACGACGTTGTTGTAGGTGTTCAGAGCACCGTTGCCGAAGGAATCGCCGGGATTGAGCGCGAACGATCCCGCCAAGCCGTCGTTGATCCCGCCGCGTCCATGGTTACCTCCAAGTTCGGATCGGTTGTAGCCGAAGCGGAAGGTGCGGGAAATCAGGTCGGTTCCGCCCGGAGTGCGGGTCATGAAGTCGATGCCTGCATTCCCGTTGGCCGCTTGCGTTGCGAGATCGTCGGTAAGTCCTTGTCCGAACGCACCCTGGATTTGTGCACCGTTTTCGTAAATGGGCTGAGCCTGAATCCGATTGTCCTGCGGAGCGCGGGGCGTCGGGAAGAATTCGAAGAGTTGCGGAACCGGTTGCGCACCACGGGTAAAGGTGGCGGTGCCGTTCCCATCGGGAGCGACGGCTTTGATGGCACCCGTTGGCCATTCGAAGGTATCCGTTCCGTTGTGAGTCCCGAGCGAGAAACCCGCGAAGCGATTGACGCTACCCGTAGGAAGTTCGACTTCGAGGTTCACGAGCGCGCCCGTACCATCCGGAACACGTCGGATGTTGTTCCGGTTGACCGTGATCGTGCCAGGTCCTACCGGAGTTTCCGTCGTGAAGACGACAGCATCAACACTGATTAGCGAAGCGCGATCCGCCGCACCCGGTGCTGGAGCCTGAAGGATGATCGTTCGGTTGTACGTGTTGCGCTGAACTCCGGCGATGTTGGGAGTCTTGTTCTCAACGATCGTCGGCGTTCCGGTTCCATCGATCCCAAGACCCGTCTCGTTGTTCAAGGCAGTGACCGTGAGGAATCCGAGTTTCGGGGCACCTGTTGGCGGATCGGGAATCTTGCTGAAGCTTGTGGGAATCTGGACGGTGATGGTCTTACCATTCCCGGCGACGATCGTGCTGAATGTGGGGAAGTTGAAGTTGACGAACGGAGGCGGAGCCGCGGCGTCGCGGTAGAACGGCGCAACCTCGTTATTCCCGATTGAGACAGTGTTCTTGTTGCTGTCGATCGCCTTCCCGTCGAAGGTAATGCTGCGCACGCCGTAGAACGTGCTGCCCGCAGCGGCAGTGAGAGTAATTTCCGTTCCTGGCAATCGAGCGCCGCCGTCGGGTACTGTGAAGACCAGCGGAGGCGTGGCCGCGATGTCGATGCGGACGTCTTCCTGCGAATCGAGCGTGGACTGGAACGACTTCGAACCCAGTGTCGCGAACGTTGGGACGGAGACGGTGATCTTTGCTCCCGTGATGGCGGTCACGCCATTGAACAGTCCGCCGGTATTGGGGATGTTGGTCGAAATTTCTTCATCCGAAAGAACGAAGAACTCGCCGTCGTCCGCGTCGAGAACGGTTCCGCCAATCGTCACCTGGCTGGCGCCGGTGAAACCGCTACCGAAAATACTGATCGGTACGCCACGCAGCAGGCGGTCCTCGTCAGTGGTTACGGCGACATCGGGATCTTTCGCCTTCGAAATCACGCGATCGACCACGGGCTGAGCGTTCTGAATCACCTCGATCATATCGCCGTAGACGAAGCGCTGGCCGAGAATATTGGTCGCTGTACGGATGGTGGTATCGCCGTTCGATCCGAAATCACTGACGGCACCGACAGCAGCGGTACCGAGCGTATCGGTACTGGCGTACACCTCAACGCTATAGAGACCGGGAGTGACCGCAGGGATAGTGAACGAAAGGTCACTTTCGCTCAACTTCGCTTCGGTAGATGTGCCGATCGAATTGCCGAACTTGTCGATCGGCGTCATTTCGACACGGAAGATGCTGCCAAGGCCCGCACCATTCATGAAGAACTGCGAGCCGATGATCCCGATATCAGGCGAAGTGATCGCCGGTCCCACTCCGCTGATGTCGAAGAGTTGAGGCGGGGCGGCCGAGGTAATTCGGAATTCGTTCGGGCTGATCGCGAAACCACCCGGGGTGACGACTTTGATCGTTCCCGGATTCGCGGCATTCGGTACGGTCGCATTCAGCTGACCGTCGGAAACCACAGTGAATTCCGCCGGAATATCGTTGAAGAGCACTTGCGTCGTACCCGCCAGTCCCACGCCTTGAATCGTGACCTGGGCGTTGCGAACCGTACCGGGCGAGCTGAACGTGATTTGAGGGAAGACCGAAGGTGTCACGTCGAACAGTGTGCCCGTTGGTGTCGCGGACGGATTCGTGATGACGATTCCGCCATGGACCGCACCGACGGGCATGCGGAACGTCAACCGCGTATCAGCAATGATGTTGAGCGAGTCGACCGCGACTCCGCCGATCGTCACTCCGGTCGCACCAGCGAAACCCGAACCCGTGATCGTGACCAGCGTACCCGGAACCGGCAGAAGACCGTCGAGTACCAGAGCGTTCGTTGCGACACCAGCCGGCGTGACCACGATGATCCCGCCATCCTGTGCCAGATTCGGGATGCGGAACTGAATCTGATTATCGTTGAGAACCGTGAAGTTGGTCGTTGGTGTTCCACCAACCATCACGCGTTGCGTACCGGTGAAGCCGCTGCCGGTCAGGGTCACAAACGTCCCGATTGCTCCACTGGTCGTCGAGATCAGGTTGAGAATCGGTCCTTGCGATGCCAGAACCGTGAACGGTGCCGAGCTGACCGTCTGCCGTGCTCCACCGGGCAGTCGCGAGGGGGTTTGAATCTGGATGGCACCGCTCGCGGCACCTGCGGGGACGACGGCCGTCACCAGCGTATCGCCAACCACGGTGAACGATGCCGCCGGGATCATTCCGCCACCGGCCGCGGGGAAGAAGACGTCCTGCGTTCCGATCAGGCCGTTTCCTTCAAGTTGAACGACAGAACCCACGATGCCCGAAACCGGGTTGGGCAGCGCGGCTTCACTGATATTCGGTGGCGAGCTGGCCAGAATTGTGGCGCTGTTGGTCGCCTGTCCACCGGGTGTGAAGACGAAGAACGGACCCGTGGACGCTCCGACCGGGATCGTGGCACGGATCGAAGTGTTATTCAGAACTTCAAATGTCGTGACGGGAACACCAAACCCGTCGCGGTTATCACCGAACAGGATCTTGCTGGTGCCGAGCAAGCCGGTACCCGTCAGGATGACTTGACTATTGCGGAAGACACCCGTGATCGGATCGATCGTGGGGAATGGCGACGGGGCAACGGTGAAGTTTTGCGGTGCCGACGTGCCGCCAAGTGTCTGGACGACAAGCTGATAAGACCCTTGGGAGAGTTGCGGAATCGTTGCCGTGATGGTATTGGCATCGATGATCGTGAGCTTTGGCGAAGCGAGACCGCCCACAAGCACTTGAAGTGCAGAGAGCAGATTCGATCCGGAGATCGTCACCGTTGTTCCGACGACAGCCGTGCTCGTTGAAAGCGATGTTACGATCGGCGCGGGTGCGGGAAGAATCTGGAACGAATCTGGCGACAATGCCGTACCGCCAGCGGTTTGAATCTGAATCTGCCCCAGGCCTGGATTCGCATTCGCTGGTACCCGTACTCGAACCTGGGACGGGCTGTCGATCACGAAATCGGTCGTCGCGAATCCGGACGAACCATTCACCACGCCAAATCGAACAAGGCTCAGACTCGTGAATCCGGAACCGGACAAAATGATTTCCTGTCCGGGTACGCCGCTCGTCGTGAGCAGATTATCGATTGTCGGAGGTGGCTCCGTGGTGACGACGAAATCGCGGACCGTGATATCCGATCCTGCCGGATTCTGGATCGTGATCGGACCGGTGGTCGCTCCGATCGGGACGAAGACTTCGATTCGCTCGCTCTTCGTTCCAACATCGAGCACAGCGAACTTGCTGGCCGGTTGACCGTTGAACAGTACTTGCTGCGTGCCGCCGAAACTGGATCCGGAGATCGTCACTAACTGACCCGGAACTCCAGAGCTGGGCGTGAAGGTCGAAGTATTTTCGAGCGTGGGCTGGGGCGTCGGCAGAATCACAATCTCAAGGGCATTATTGACCGTCCCCTGGAGCGGGAAAACGCCGCCCGCCGAGCTCACTTGAATGGTTCCGGTCACTGCCCCTTCCGGCACTGTCACCTGAACCGTGGCATCGTCGATAACCTTGAACTTGCCTTGCACGAGCGACGTGCCGTCTTCCGTCGCGAAGAACGAGACCGCCGTGGTCCCGAGAAGATTTTGACCACGCAACGTGAGCGTAGTGCCGACTTGAACTTCCGCACCGCGTACGGTCGTTGGCGCGGCTCCGTAATCGTCGGGATCAATGCCGGCAAGGTTCGCGAAATTGCCGTTGCTATCGCGACGTGGAGCCGTGGCTCCAAGATCAACGATGCTGATTCCGCCACCCGCCACTCCGCCGATAAAGTAGTTCGGCGAATAGTGATCGTAGAAGACAGGCACTACGAAATCGCCAGCTTCACCCTGAGGTGTCGGCGCTCCGCGCGGTGAGACTTTGGAGGGATTGGGCGTTTCGCCGATCCGCACACCGTCGTGGACGTTGAAGCGGATCAGGTTGGCGCTGTTCGGTGTTGTGGGATTCCCGATGAGGTTGCTGAACGCACCGTTGAAAATTTCGATCCCGTTATGATTCGGAATCGCATTTTCGCCGGTGATATCCGTGCCGATGAAGTTCCCTTGAATCAGATTGTTGGACGTTCCGGGGTCCATGATGCGGATGCCGGGACCAACTGCCGCACCCGTGAGATCCTGTTGTCGGCCACCCCCATCAGGTGCAACAAGATAATCCTTGCGATATTCCGGCGTACCGGAGATCACGTTCCGGTTGATATCCATCGAGATCGGGATACCGCCGGCAGGATTGGAATTGTTGAAGCGTATGATACTTCCGCCTTCGCCGATCAGGCGTCCACCACCGTCGATGAGCGGTACGCCGGTCGCATCTGTCGTGCCACCGATAATGTTGCCGCTTGCGCCACCGATGATCGTGATCCCGCTGATCACGAACTTGGCGTCACCGCTGTTCGGCACCGGCCCGGCATTGGTCAGTTCGTCGGGAGTTCCTGGCGGCCGAGCCTGCAGAATGATCGGATCCTTGTTCCAGCTCAAGCTCCCGGTGATGTCGGTATTGATCCAGTTCCCGAGGACCATGTTGTTCTTGGCGTTCACACCCACCAGGTTGATCGCCGAACCAGGGAATCCCGTAATCACGAACCCGCGGATCACGTTATTCGGACCGCTGATGTTGAACGCGCCGATTTCGTTCGGGAACGCGCCTTTATTCGGGTTCGGGAGCAACTGAACCAGAGGGCGTGTGCTTTCGACGTCAACCCGCGGTTGCGTGGTGGCATCGATGGTGACACCCTGCGGGTCCGTCAGGTCCGGAAGTGTGGTTGCCAGAATGATGGGAAAATACTGTATCGTGGCATCATTCGGCAAAGTCGGCAGCGATGGGCTGATGGGGATATTGAACACAATATCATCATGGCCCGGATTATTATTCGCCGCCAGTATGGCCTGACGCAGGGACAGACCGCCACCCGCGTCTGTCACGCTGTCCAGAATGTTCGTGACGACGAAGGTCGCGGGGACCGACCGATCTTCCAGTTGAACAAACTGGGGTACGGCTCGATTCTTGGCGGGCGTACGAATCTCGTGCGTAGCCGTGCCGAACAATCGCCTCGTGATACCGCGAAACCGAGCGAACCGAGAACCCATGGTTCGATCCTCATTGACGACTAGCGAAAAAAAGTAATGTACGGTGCATGTCCGTCGCGCATTTAGACGGTCCGTTTGGGCATTTGGATTGCCTCGACCGCGCTTTTCACAACGAATCACGCGAATCGAGACCGGGACCGCCGGCGCGACAGACTGCGTCGATAGACTCTAACCGATGGAATGAACTGAACTGCGATTGAATTGGTCCGGAGTGCGAAAAATCCCGTCCCAACTCACCCGGCGGAACAATTGCACGTTTCGCCCGAACCGCGGGAATTGAACCTGTCCCGGCGATTACCGCAATCGTACCTTTCGCAACGGATCCCGTTGCCACAGACCGAGGAAAAGGCGTAGTTTTCACTCAAGTTCCTTACAATATCCGGCATGACAATTGAAGACGCTCTCGAAAACGGTCGGCTGACCGAATCACTCGCGCTCCAGTCCACCAAAGTTCTCCAGTTTCCCAACGACACAACAGAACGCTTTCGATTGCTCGAACTCCAGTTGATCGCACAGGAGTACCATCAGGCCTGGGACACACTGAAAAGTCTCCCCCGCGATGATGAACCGTTGAAGGAGACCCGACGATTTTTCAGAAACATGATCCGAGCGGCCTATCGACGCGCCCAGGGACGACATCCCCGATTCTGCGACGATATCCCGGCCCACGCCCGAAGCCGCTTCCGGGCGATCCAGGATCTGCGCTGGAATGATCCATCCCAGGCACTCCAATGGATCGATCGGGCTGATCATCGATCGCCGCATATCATCGGGCACGTCAACGGCCGTGAGTTTGACGGGATCCGGGATGCGGATGATCGCTGGGCGTCCATCCTGGAAGTCATCGTCGAAGATCAGTACTTATGGCTTCCCTTCGAGCAGATCCGATCCGTGACGATTGGCGGCGCACAACACACGTTCGAACGCGCGTTTCGCCCTGTACTCATTCGTCTGCAGAATAAGCTGGAATTCGACGGATTCCTGCCGATGATTTACGTGGATACGACCGACGAGGAGTTGCTTCTGGGATGGGATACCGACCACGTCAATCCCGACGGCGGACCGATCCGTTGTCATGGCGCCAAGCTCTTCCATATCGGTGAGGAAGAACTGAGACTGGACGAAATCGAACAACTCGAATTCAAACAACGCACCCCATGAGAAAAAATAATGGAAATGTTGGGAAATGTTCAGTTCCGATCAGGTGTTCATTTCCAAGACCTTTTTTACTTTGGCTGTCATTCTGGCAGCCGAGTTCGCCAACTTCGCCAACTCAAACACACACACCTTGGCGAAGAGACACTTGACGGGCAGATATAATGAACATTTGGACATAATGAGCAATCAGCTGTCAGCGATCAACTCTCAGCGATCAGCCGCGCTCGGCTCTGGTCTCCCGACCGAGCCGCTCCCCGGACCGAAGGTCTCCTCTTCATTCCTCCGCGCTCGTCGCGGGTCTCCTCTTTTCTTAACTCCGCATTCCGCACTCCGCATTCAAGTGGGTCTCCTGACCCCGACGAAACACAGGTCTCCCTTCATCCCCCGGTTTTCACTCCCAATGTGCCGGAATTCGCCCCGAAATCGCCCCGGAAGTCGCCGGAAATGGATCAAAATCCGCGCCAAACCGCCCCGTTTCATTCCGCATTCCGCAATTCCCGATGATGGATGCCGATTCACTTGCGGTTCTTATTTTCCACAAATTCATACGCACCGCCGATATAGACTCCGAAGGGATGGGATTGAATCCCATTCCGCACCGATGGAACAAAAATCTGTGGAGATTGAATGATCCGTACGCGCACAATCTTCGTTTCACCGGGCTTCAACACGCCTGCGTGCACCGCAGCGACCGCGACTGATGAGTCCAGGGTATACTGATTCGTGCCCCAGATGTTGCCGTTAATCGCCTGACCTGCCGTGAGCTTGAAAATGAGCGTCTTCCCGAATTGATTCGCATAGGCACCCATATGTGCCGGGGCTTGTTCCGCATTCGATAATAAGAGTTCTTCGTCGCCTGGCAAATCGCCCATCGACTGGACATCGGAGAGCTTCAGGCGCAATTCGCCAAACTGATACGTCATGATGCGAAAACTCGTGGCCTTGAAGCGTCCAGCAATCATGGAATCGCTGGTATGAACCACATCGTTTTCCTTGATTGTGAGCTGTTTCTCCGAGTAGCGGGATTTCAGAAATGTGATCAACTCTTCCGCCCGTTGCGCCACTTCGGGATCTTCGGATTGTGCGGCCCGATCGATCGCCGTTTTGCCTTTGGCTCCGAGAGCCTTGAGCTCGCTCATGGCTTTGAGACGTCGTGCGTGCTCCGGATGCCCCAGCGCTTCGACTGCCTGGCGTGTCGCCTGTTCATCCGCATCCGAGATTCGCGTGGCGAACTCTACGCGTTCGATATCTGCTGCGGGGATCTGCAGTGGGCCATACTTGGTGATCAGTTCCAGTTTCTCGTCGAGGATCCGAACGTTCATTGTGCTGCCATCGGTAAATGTGACAGCGATTTCCCGACCTAGATCCGTACGATTTGGTCCTTGAGGTTTTGGCGCTGCCGCCTGTGACGGACGCTGCGGATTACAGAAGAGCAACAGGAAAATCATGAACAGCGAAATGGGGAGTAGCATGAAACGACCTGACATGAAAATCCCTCCATCTTGAGGTATAAACAGTCTAACAACAATCGCACGTCTTGTGAGCAAACGAAATTCCCGACTTTCAAAGTCGTTACAATTTTTATCTCGAGTCGTAATCAGGGTTCGATTTCTGTCCTGGAGGGAAAGAATTGTCAGAGAAGATATCTGGAGAAACGATTAAGCGAGATCAATGTGAGTTGTTGTAGCGGTATTTGAGTATCGCTCTGAAGTTGACATTCGCTGCTGCAAACTTCACCTTTTTTATATTGAATATCCTCTGAATATCGTCTGAAAGTCGAAATTGACCAGTGATTCGAATCATGCAAGCAAGATATTGCCACATTTTCGCGCATTAAATGTTTAAAGATCGCGCTCCATGATTCGACCTGCATGCCAAGATTTTTCCTTATCTTTCCTAACTTGTTATTTCATAACAGTTTAAATTAAGTTTTTTATTTCCCCTTCCGGCATGTTGTCTGCTTTTCGATGATTTGGTTCCAAACAATTCTCTCCTACCTGGAGGTGCCCGTGTTTCATGCAGTCCGGGCGATCATCTTCGCCACTCTCTTCCTGTTCGCCACGAACGGCGTGTTCGCCGCCGATCCACCCGCCGACCCGGCGTGGAAGGATGATGTCGCTGGAGCCAAACAAACCGGCAACATTGCCTGGATGCTGGTGTCCACCGCCCTCGTGATGCTGATGATGCCAGGACTGGCGCTTTTTTACGGTGGAATGGCCCGACGCAAAAACGTTCTCGGTACCATGATGCACACTATGGTGGCACTGGGTCTCGTCGGCGTGCAGTGGGCCGTCATCGGGTACGCTCTCGCCTTCGGCGACTCGGCCTTCAGCGTCACGATCGACACCGATGATAAAGGCGAAGCCGTCAAAGGAAGCCTGATCGGTTTCAGTCCCGAACTGATGGGCTTGAGTGTTGAAGCGGCCACGAGCGACAAGTACAAGGTCTTCCCAGCTACGGATTGCCCGCTCTATTTGCATGCCATGTTTCAAGGCATGTTCGCGATCATTACCATCGCGCTCGTATCGGGTGCGTTTGCCGAACGTGTGAAATTCGGTGCTTACTGCCTGTTCGCTCTCTTGTGGACCACTCTGGTTTATGATCCGCTGGCCCACTGGGTCTGGTCGGGTGCCTGGCCGGAATCGGGTAAACCGAACGGATGGTTGTTCACCATGGGAGCGCTCGACTTCGCAGGCGGAACCGTCGTGCACATCGCCGCCGGAGTCAGCGGTCTGGCGGCCATCCTGTTGCTTCGCAAGCGCAACGGTTACGGCAAGCAATCCTTCCACCCGAACAGCGTCGTGCTGACCTTGTTGGGTGCGGGTATCCTCTGGTTCGGATGGTTCGGCTTCAACGGCGGATCGGCCGTCGCCAGCTCCGCACTCGCAGTCTCCGCTCTCACTGTCACGCAGATCGCGGCAGCGACCGCCAGCCTCACCTGGATGATCGTTGAGTGGCTGCATCGCGGAAAACCCACCGCCCTCGGCTTCGCATCCGGTCTTGTTGCGGGCCTCGTTGCGATCACCCCTGCGAGCGGATTCGTGAACCCGGTCGGCGCGATCGCCATTGGTGCGATTGCCGGTGTCGCCTGTTACTGGACCGTCGCCTGCAAGACCAAGATCGGCTATGACGACTCGCTCGATGCCTTCGGGATCCACGGTGTCGGCGGAGTGATTGGCGCGATCCTGACTGGCGTGTTCTGTTCCGTGGCTCTGTGGCAATATGGTATGGGTGTGGATGCAGAAACGTTCCCGGGCGTGATGAAAGACGGGATGATGGCACAACTGAAGGTGCAGCTGATCGCCACCGTAGCGGCTGCGGTTTATGCCTTTGTGGTGACGTCGATTTTGGTTCTACTGATCGACAAGACGATCGGTTTCACTGTCGATGCGAAGGATGAGACGATGGGTCTTGACCTCAGCCAGCATGGTGAAGTCGGTGTTGATGTCGGTCCGGATGTGGATGGTCTGGTTGGTTCCAAGGAACCAAAATCGGCGGCCATGCCTCCGATCAATGGTGGCGGAAAGAAATTCTCCATCAGCATTTCCGGTGCGACGGAACAGCAACTCATCACCGCCTGGAGCAAGCTGTGTCAGAGCGGCGATACACCGCCATCCAAGGAGTTTGCGGCAGTGTATCCCTATGTCACCACGGTGAGCGGAACGACTTTCAAGTTCCGTGGTGGAGACCCGGTCGCGCTCAAATCCGCCATGCAAAAGCTCTTTGCGGATCAGTTGGGCGGATCGGTGACGGCTTCCGTCGTCGGCTAGCAATCCCTCATCCCGCGAACATGCGTTCGCGGGACTTCACCCAATACCTTTCCTCATCCTCAACATAACCCCATGAAACTGATCGTTGCGATTATCCGCCCCGACAAGCTTGACGATGTTCAGCGTGCGCTGGCGGAAAAAGATGTCTATCTCATGACCGTATCCGATGTGCGCGGCTGTGGGCGCCAGCGGGGATACACGGAGGTGTACCGCGGTCAAGAAGTGCAGGTTCGTCTGCTTCCGAAACTCAAACTGGAAATCGCGGTGAGCGATCCATTCGTAGACGCCGCCGTCGAAGCCATCGTTCACTCCGCCCGGACGGGTGACACCGGTAATGTCGGTGACGGAAAGATTTTCGTCATCGGTCTGGATGATGCGATCCGCATTCGGACTGGCGAACGCGGTGGCTCCGCCATCGGACCGTAATCTCTCGCCCAACCGAGACTCGCAACTCGGTAGAAAGTCTTTTTGAAGTTTGACTCGCAGGATCGGATGTGGTTTCATAAAGGAACTGCATCCGATCTCTTTTTTTTGTCAAACAATGTCTGAAAGCCAACCATTAACGGAACCGGACGATCGTTTCGATCTCCATCGTTTCTTGAGAGGCCAACACGATCATTACGATCAAGCCTTGGGGGAACTTCTCCGCGGACGCAAGTCAACCCATTGGATGTGGTTCATCTTTCCGCAATACAAGGGCCTCGGGTTCAGCTCCACTTCAAAGCTTTATGCGATCCAATCTCCGGCGGAAGCACGAGCCTACTGGAACCATCCAGAACTCGGAACACGACTGAGAGAATGTTTCGAGGCTGTCTTGAGCCATACAGGCCGAACGGCACATGAAATCTTCGGTTCACCAGACGATATGAAATTGCGATCCTGCGCGACGCTATTCCAGCAGATCGCTCCGGAGGAGCCGATCTTTGGTCGCGTCCTGGAGAAATTCTTCAAGGGAATACCCGATTCAAAAACCATACAACTCTTATCCAACATCGAGGAGGGGACTTGATGTCACGCCCCTCTCCTCGTGAATCGGGAAGTTCATCATACCCACTTCATCGTTACGCCCAGATACTCATCCTTGTTCTTGAGAAGGCCCTCGTAAGCCTCACCCATTTGTTCGGGCACGATCGTGTGACGAATCAATCCGGTTAGGTTCAGTCGCTCGTTGGCCAGACTTCGAAGCAGGAACATCTGCGCTTTGTTGATATCCCATGCGCCGTTCAAACGTGTGTGGGCGGGTTCGAAGAGCATGTTTCCGTGTGCACCGCAGACTTCGATATACCGGCGGTGGAGATCGTCATAGAAATTGACGTCCTTCGCAATGCCTCGCGGACTGCCGACGACAATCACCTGCCCCGCATCACAAGCCAGACTCATGGCCGTCGGGATCGCGGCGGGAACGCCGGTCGCATCCGCGACGATCTCCGCGCCACGTGTCCCCAGGATCGTCTGAAGTTGCTGCTTCACATCGCCCGCCTTCGGATCGATCACCGCATCGGCACCCGCCGCCATCAACGCATCGCGACGCATCTTCACTTCGTCGATCCCGATGACGGGCGAAGCGCCGGCGGCCATCAGGCAGCGTGCGGAGAATTGACCGATAATGCCAAGCCCCAGCACCGCCGCCGATCGCCCCAGCGTCAGCCCCGAACGGATCGACGCACCCAGACCGTAACGTGAAATGCAAGCCACGGAGGCTTTTTCAAAGCTCAGATTCTCCGGCAACTTCCAGATCCGGCAGCGCTCATGACCGACGGTGAAGAGTTCGGCCGAAGCATGATTACCGGGAAAGCTCACGCGATCCCCTTCCTGAAATCCGCCCGGAAACTCGTTCCCCACTTTCAGCACCCGACCAGCGGCCGAATAACCGGAACGGAACGGGAACTTCCAGTCGGGCATGTTGGGATCTTTCAACCATTGATGCGAACCCGTGTACACCGCGAGTTCGGTCCCGGCGCTGATGGCGGACCACTCGGCCGCGACCAGGATCTGATTCGGTGCCGGATCCGCGAGATCGACTTCGCGAACGCCGACTTTGTACGGTTCCAGAATGACGGCCTGACGAGCTTTCACCATGAGAGTAACCTTGGGGAGAATGATGGTAATGATGTAGTCGAGCGGGAGAGAACGTTCAGGTGGGGATTGGCGAACGAAGCCGCGAACATGTAGAATTCTTTCATCACGATGCCTGAAGGTTTTTTTATCCATGCCCCGCGATTTCTACGAAGTACTGGAAGTTCCCCGGACTGCTACAGCCGATCAGATCAAGAAGGCTTACCGAAAACTGGCACAGAAGTTTCACCCCGACAAGAACCCGGGCGATAAGCAGGCGGAAGCGAAGTTCAAGGAAGCGAACGAGGCACACGCAGTGTTGTCCGACCCGCAGAAGCGACAGGTCTATGATCAGTTCGGGCACCGCGGTCCGCCACAATATGGCGGATTTGGCGCTGGTGGTGCTGAGGGTGGCAGCGGATTCCCGACGTGGACCGGCGCCGGCGCTCCTCAGGGCAACTTCGATCCGGCAGCGGCAGAGGAATTGTTCCGTCAGTTCTTTGGCGAAGGCGCTCAGGCGAGCGATCTGGGAAGTATGTTTGGAGGCCGGAAAGGCCGTGGTGCTCGATCCGCACCTCCGCCTCCACAAGATGACCTCGAAGCGGAAGCGACCGTGCCGTTTCTGACGGCGGCCAACGGCGGAACGATTACCGTGAGCGTGGGTCGGCGCAAGATCGACGTGAAAGTTCCGGCGGGAATCGAGGACGGGAAAAAACTCCGCGTGCCCGCCAGCGCGACCGGCTCTTCGGATTTGTACGTCACGATCAAGGTCGATCCACATCCGTATTTCCGTCGCAAAGGCAAGGACGTTGAATTGGATGTACCGATCGGAGTTTCGGAAGCGATTCTCGGCACAACGGTCGAAGTTCCTACTGTTTCAGGCGACCGACTGAGCGTGAAAATTCCAGCGGGGACCTCGAGCGGATCCAAGCTCCGGATGCGGGGCAAGGGAATCGCAGGCGGGGATCAGTATCTGGTGTTTCAGATCCACGTTCCGAAAACGCTCGATGATGAAAGCCGCGGACTGATCGAGCAATTCGCCAAGCGCAACCCCGCTACGCCACGCACGGGACTACCCTGGACGCAATCATGAGCGACAAAAAGCCAGCCTCGTTTCCGCAAGTCCTGAAACTCAAAACGCCTGAAGAGTTCAAGCATGTCTATGACCGCAAGCGATCGGCGAGTGATGGCGTCCTCCTGATTTATGTCTGTGAAAACGAACTCGCACATCCGCGGCTGGGAGTTTCGGTATCCAAGAAGGTAGGCAATGCTGTCGTGCGGAACCGGTACAAGCGATTGTTCCGAGAGGCCTTTCGATTGCTCCAGCACGACCTCCCCCCCAGCGTCGATCTGGTTGTCATTCCGCGATCGAGTGATGATGAACCGAGTTTCGAGGCGATCAAAGAATCGATGCTGGAGTTGACCCGGCAAGCCGCCGCTAAACTGAGGCCCGCCCCGTCATGATCCGCTGGCTCTGGCGTGGCCCGGCTCTCGTGCTGAGTGCCATTCTGATCCTCTTGGTGCGGGGTTATCAGAATTTCATTCGCCCTCTGCTCCCACCATCCTGTCGATACACACCGGGCTGCAGCGAGTACTTCATTCTGGCAGTGCGCAAATACGGACCAATCATTGGTGGTGCTAAGGGTGTGTGGCGCATTTGCCGCTGTAATCCCTGGGGCGGATGCGGAGAAGATTGGCCATGAGTTCGACAAATCCCGGCGCTCGCATTCACGCCACTCCGGATGATGCGGTTGCCGATCGAATCCGCGAAAAAGTAACCGTTGAAGGGATGACGTTTCATCTGGAGCGGCCGGCCGGACTGGACAAGGTCTTTGATCATCCCGGTGTTCGAAACGCCTATGCGGCGGATGAATACATTCCGTATTGGACTGACCTCTGGGCCGCGGGCCGGATGCTGGCCAAGATCATCTTGCGTGAAGATTGGAAGCGCTACCCGCGCGATGAAAACGGTGAACTTCAGGTACTGGAGATCGGCTGCGGGTTGGGACTCGGAGGAATTGCCGCGCTGGCGTGCCGTCTGGCAGTGACGTTTTCGGATGTGGACGAGACCGCGGTCCGGTTTGCCATCGCCAATGCCAGACGGAACGGCCATGAGAATGCGAAGGGGCTTCCGCTGGATTTGCGTGCGCCACCGAATGCGACATTTCCTGTTATCATCGCGTCCGATGTGATGTATGAACAGCGACTGGTTGAACCGGTTGCGCAATTCATCAAGGCGGTCCTCGCACCGGATGGCACGGCGCTTGTCACCGATCCGGATCGCTATTCGTCACGCAGCTTTCGCTGGCACTGCGGTGCGGTGGGATTGGATGTGGAGACGAGTTTTGTCCGGGCGGGTGAACCGGGCGGAGAGCGCACCAAAGGCACGCTCTACCGCCTGCGTCACAGCGGATGATTACGCCGGCGATTTGCGAAGTTCGTCACGGATTTCGGTCAGGAGTTTTTCTGTCGGCGTCGGTTCGGAGGGTTTCGCTTCTTCTTTCTTCTGCATCGCATTCATGAGTTTCACAACAGTGAACAGGCAGGCGCCAATAATGACGAAATTGAAAACCGCTTGAATCAGAGCGCCCACCCCGAGTTTGGATTCTCCGTAAAGAGTGAGTGTGATGTTATTGAAGTTGGTGTTGGGAGTGAGAAGTCCGATGATCGGCATGAAAATGCCCGCCACCATGGCATCGACGATTTTCGTAAAGGCGGCGCCGATGACCACGCCGACCGCTAGATCCACAACATTCCCGCGCATAATGAACGATTTGAATTCTGATATTATTCCCATGAAGCTTTCCTCAATGCCAAATTGGATTGGACCGAAAGTAGTTTACTGATTGCCAGTCAGAGAATCCTGGAGATGCATCACAACTTTCGGCCTCTTGGTCCTGCACACTTGCGAAGGGAAATCGCCAGGCCGGCGAATGCACGCCCCCACCCGATTGTGAGAACTCTGGGAGTCATTCGATCCAATGAGCCTGAACCGAGCGATCCGCATGTCCGCGACCCAAAACTCGCACGCGTCGAGGCAATCCTTTTGCTCGCTGACGAACCCCTCACATCACGCAAGATCGCCGACGTGGCGGAACTTCAGGACGGGAACGAAGCCCGCAAGCTGATCCTGCAACTCCGAGATCTGTATGATGCCGACGGTACCGCATTCCAAGTGATGGAACTGGCTGGCGGATATCAGCTCCTGACGCGCGATCGGTATCACCCGTGGCTGTTGCGACTCAAACGCACCGGTCACGACGCCCGACTCACACCGGCAGGGCTCGAAACGCTGGCGGTCATCGCTTATCGGCAACCGATTATGCGTGCGGAGGTGGAGCGGATCCGCGGAGTCAACTGTACCGATCTGATCCGCCAACTCATGGAACGCGGACTGGTAAGAATCGCTGGACGACATGATTCTCTTGGACGGCCACAACTCTATGGGACAACCAAGAAATTCCTTCAAGTGTTTGGATTGAATAACTTGAAAGATCTCCCGGAAATTGAATCACTCAGATTGCCAAATCTGGCATCTCAATCAGAATGAATGACGCTAAAACTTCATAACGTTTCCAGAAATAATACTGAAAATCGTTATCGGTCCTTTTCTGTAAGGATTTCTACTACTATGATGAAAAGCTAATAGAACTCTTGGTATTCTCCGGACTGTATTTCCTGTCAGTTCATCACACATTCGGTCCATTTTCATGGAACATGAATGGTCGGGATGGCAGGCAATCGCCCCGTGCGGCGAGGAGTGATCTCGGAGAAATCGCGACAATTTTTCTAACCTGGGTGATTTATGCCTCGTGGTAAACGCGGTGACGGACCAAACAAGATGCAACTCCTGCGCGATGCGCTGGAAGCGCTCGGACCATCAGCGAAACCGAAAGAGATCCAGGCGAAAATTCATGAGGCCAGCGGCCTGACCATGAGCACGGCGATGATCTCGTCCTACAAGACACTGTTGAAAAAATCCGGAAAGACCAAAGCGAACAAGCCAGGCCGGCCGAGCAAGGTGGCATCCGCACCGGGCAGCGCCAACATTACCGATGACATCGTTCTGATCCGTAAGCTCATCAACCGTCTGGGTGCGAAGCAGATGAGCGACTTAATCGAAGTATTGAAGTAATCGGATTGACTGGGGTACTTGGGACGCCAAGTACCCGTTTGTGTCGGGCGCGAAAGATATTCACTTCCCACATCATCGATTTCCGTACCATTCAAGCCGCACAAAGAGTCTTTTCTGCTGGCAAATATGAACTTCAAAATATCCGATCTTATCTCTTCGATTTCTTGCCGCGCCATGGAATTGTGAAGTAGGTTTCAAGTGACCGGTTTCCTGCCATCGATTTGTAACGGTCATCCATGCTGACTCAATCGCCCACAAACGAGACAACGGATTGTCCCTATCTGAAAACACCAGGATATGAGCCAATTCCGGGCTACCGGATCATCCAGCCTTTGGGTCGGGGTGGTTTCGGGGAAGTGTGGCTTTGTGAAGCTCCCGGCGGTCTGCATAAAGCGGTCAAGTTCGTTCCGGGCGATTTCAATGGCAAAGAACAATGTTCCCTGAAGCAGGAATACGAAGCGTTTCAAACCATCAAGTCGATCCGACATCCGTTTCTGCTGACGCTGGAACGAGTCGAATTGATGAATCACGAACTCGTGATGGTGATGGAGCTTGCCGATAACCATTTGCAGGATCTCCAGCATGAGTATCAGGCGAAAGGCCAGAGTGGGATCCCGCGTGCGGAATTAATCGGCTACTTATTCGACGCCGCCGAAGCGCTCGATCATATCAGTCTGAGGTACGGCCTCCAGCATCTTGATGTGAAACCGGCCAATCTTTTCCTCCTCAGCGGGCATGTGAAGGTTGGAGACTACGGTCTTGTTGCCCGGATGACTGCGGGGGAAGGATCCAACCCTTTGCTGAACCGGGGATTGACACCAAAGTATGTTTCACCAGAAGTCCTCCGCGGACAAATCCACGGTACGTCCGATGAATACAGTCTGGCGCTGGTCTACTTCGAACTTTTGACAGGCTCATTTCCGTTTCCCGCTCGAACGGCCCAGCAGATGATGTTGGCGCACGTTTCAGCGGCACCCAATCTCTCCGCCTTGCCGCCCGCCGATCAATCGGTGGTTGCCAAAGCACTTTCCAAAAATCCCGAAGATCGCTTCCCCTCGTGTCTGGCCTTCATGAAAGGACTGCTCCGAGCGAACGAATCGTCGATCAACGACACTCAACAACCGCAAATCACTCGATTCATCGCACCTCATCAGGGATTGCGCGAGCAGCCGACCGACCGGATGATGCTACCACAGGACGAGGTCGAACTGACCACCACTTCGGGAACACAAGAGCAGACGCTCGTCAATCGCCCATCCGATGGATTACCCGTATTGCGTACGGTCAAACGCGAACAGTCACAACCGAAAACCTCCACACCCGTACCTTCCCCACCGCCTCCCGCTCGCCGGACCGTGCAGCCCCGACCCGTCAGACCCGCACAGGTCACGGTCCTGGCCGAGCCTGAAGAGGTCATACTCGAAACCATCGGGACCAAGACGGGTGTCCAACTCGCGTCAATCCGTTCGGTTGTGACCATGGCGGCCTTGAACGGTCAGGACGCAAACAGCCCGAGTATCTGGGCGGATCAGATTGTCGATTCCGTCATTGCGCAGGCCGCAGGCGGAGGGCAACACGCTAAGATCCCCGGTGAAATCGGACGCAAAACCGATGGCACCTGGGTCCACCGGTTTCCCTCCAGCCTCTCGGTCTCGCTGGTCTCACTGAAGTGCGAACCGATGATGGAATCGGGTTGGTTCGATGAAGTGAAACAGGTTAGCAAAACCGTTTTCGCATTACGCCAGTATGTGAGTGCGGGTGGCCTTTGGGGACGGCTCTCGAATAAACGAGTGGGCGGTCTGGAAATTCTCGTTCATTGGCCACTGTCACGCGGTTGTGGTGAAGTGGAAACTCAGGGCAGGCTGTTCGGAACACCCGATGCGGAGTTTGTCCAGGATTCTCTGGATGTCATTCCCAAACTCATGCTCGAAATCCAGGCTCTGCTCCAGAATGTGGAAGATCGCCGTAAATCGCTGCGTATCCCGACGCAAATGCCGGTGAAACTGATTCCCGTTGCGGACGATGGAACCATCAAGCCGATGGTCACGGGGAATCTCCGGGACATATCGACGGGCGGACTCTCCTGTGTCGTGAATGCACAACCAACGTCACGGTACTGTTACGTGAATTTCTCGGGGTGTGGTCTGGCAGATGAAATGGCTGTCCTGCTCCGTCTTCTTCGCGTCAACTCCAACGGTTTCGAGTTTGTGGTGAGCGGGAAATTCCGGACCGACTTGTAAGACCACCCGTCCAAACGTTCCTCCGCAGTGTATATCATGGGGCTGACTGGCGATTCGGTTTGCTCCTGAGGTTTGGGTTTCATGCTGCGCGAGGAACAGATCGATCTTCGAAGACAACGGGCGAAATCGAGCCGGCTCGTTATCGAAAACCTCACCAAAAAGAGGGTCTTTTCCGAGTATCGAGTCACAAACCCCGAGAGCAAAGGCCAATATCAAGTCGCTATTCGAGGTTTTGATACGGGAGACAATTCCTGTACATGTCCTGATTTCAAATCCAATACTCTGGGAACCTGCAAGCATATCGAAGCGGTTCTGGATCATCTCAAAGATGATCTGCCCGTTCATCTTCAGAAAAAGAAAGCCACGGTTACCCGACCCGAAATTGTTCTCAACTATGGCGATCCGATTCGCCTGGGCATTCATACTCCCCTGCGGCGTTCGGATAAACTCTCACAACTCGTGACCCGTTTTTTCGACGACAAAGGGTTCTGGAGCGGTCGGGGACGTTTTGAGGATCTGATCCCGGAGATCGAACGCGTACCGGAAGATATCACGGTCATTTCGGATGCCATGGACTTCATCGAGCGCGAAGTCGAACGCGCGGAGATGATGCGCAAGGAGCACGAGTGGCTCGAGGATCTCGCGGAACAGCGACTCGATTGGGAACTGCTCCACGTTCCGCTTTACGACTATCAGATGCGCGGCGCGATCTTCCTCGCCTGCCGCGGCCGGAGCATTCTCGGCGACGATATGGGGCTGGGGAAAACGGTGCAAACGCTCGCCGCAGTCGAAATTCTCGTGCGCGAGCGGAATGTCGGTCGAATCCTTGTGGTCGCACCATCCTCCGTGAAGTATCAGTGGGCAACTGAGATCCAAAAGTTCACCAGTCGCGCGGTTCAGATCATTGATGGCAGTCCAGAGGATCGGCTGGCGCAGTATCGCGAACCGACATTCTATCGCCTGGTGAATTACGAACAGGTCGTGCGTGATCGCGAAGCGATCAACGCCTGGAAGCCGGATGTCATCGTGCTCGATGAAGCTCAACGGATCAAGAACTGGGAATCCAAAACCTCACGGGAGGTCAAGAAACTTCAAAGCCCGTATGCCATGGTGCTCACGGGAACTCCCCTCGAGAATCGGCTGGAGGAACTTTACAGCATCGTGCAATTCGTGGATGAGCGCCGGTTCGGCCCCGCATTCCAGTTTCTCCACGATCATCGCGTGCTCGATGCGGAGGGCAATCTCAAAGGGTATCGCAACCTTGACACCATTCGCGATAAGCTCGAACCGATCTTCCTGCGGCGGACGCGCGGTGAAGTCCTCGCGCAGCTGCCAGCTCGAACCGACAGCACTGTCTTCGTTGAACTTTCCGATGCGCAGCGCGGGCCGTATGAGGATCAGCGTCTCACGCTCGCGCGGCTCATGCAGAAAGGGTATCTGACCGATCTCGATCGCAAGCGGATTCTCGCCTGCATTGTCAACATGCGGATGGTATGCGACAGCACGTTCCTTTTCGACAAGAAGACTCGCATTTCTCCTAAGCTCGACGAGTCCCGCGAGCTGATTCCGGAGTTGCTCGTTGATGATGAACACAAGATCGTGGTGTTCAGCCAGTGGGAGACCATGATTCAGGAGGCGGGGCGATTACTCGATCAGTTGGGGATCACTTACGCGTTGCTTCACGGCGGACTTTCCGGGAAGGAGCGGCAGGCGGCGCTGGCGACGTTTCAGAGGAAGCCGGAGTGCCGCGTGTTCCTGAGCACGGATGCCGGAAGTACCGGGTTGAACCTGCAGATGGCGGATACCGTGGTGAACCTCGAACTCCCATGGAATCCGGCGGTGTTGGAACAGCGGATCGCTCGCGTGCACCGGATGGGGCAGAATCGGCCTGTGCGTGTGATCAATTTTGTGACGCGGAACACGATCGAAGAGCGGGTGCTGCGAACGATCGAACAGAAGCAGAGTTTGTTTGCGGGGTTGTTCGAAGATGGCGAAGAGGAGGTAGCGATCGGCAATCTCGCCAGCGGACCGCTGATGAAATCTCTACGGGAATTGCTGGCCGAACCCGGTCCCAAAGCCGAGAAGATCAGCGCCGCACCCCCGGATACAGGGAGTCTCGCACTCTGGGATGCGGCAGTCACATTCATCGAATCATTGGCGGCGAACGAATCTCAACCGCCTCCCGAGATCGCCGAGCGCCTCCGCTCAGCGATCCGGAAATGGGTAGCGACCAACCCGTGAATTACTTCGTGAAGCGATGAATGCCTTTTCCGGTTGGCGAAACGCAGAGGAAGTAAACGTCGCCGTTTCCGTCTTCGCCGAACGAAAGCATCGGCAATCCGGGATTGGTGATCGGCCGGTTGGCCACAACCCGCTTCTTCGCAGGATCGTACTTCAACGCCCAGAGACGGTTCGAGACATAATCACCGTAGAGATAATGCCCTTCAAGTTCCGGTACTCGCGAACCACGATAAACCGTTCCGCCAGTGATCGATTTGCCAATGTCATGGTGGTATTCCCAGATCGGATCGATCATTTCCGGATTCCGTTCGACGCCATTCACGCTGAACGGATGCCACGCTTCGCGCAGTTTCCAGCCGTAGTTGCCGCCTCGTGTGACGATGTTGATTTCCTCGTACAGGTTCTGACCCACGTCGCCGGCCCAGAGATCGCCGGTCTTGCGGTCGAAGGCGAAGCGCCAGATGTTGCGGAATCCATACGCCCAGATTTCAGGTCGTTTGTTGTCGCTGCCCACGAACGGGTTATCTTTGGGGATGGCGTAGTTCTTCCCGTCCGATTTGTGATCGACATCGATACGGAGAATCTTACCGAGCAGCGTGTTCGTATTCTGGCCGTTGCCGAAGGGGTCGTTGGCGTCCCCGCCGTCGCCATGAGTAATGTACAGATAGCCATCGGGTCCGAATGCTAGGGTTCCGCCGTCGTGATTCCAGAACGGCTTGGTGAACGTGATCAGGACTTCTTCCGAAGCGGGGTCCGCCACGCTGGGGTCGCTCTTGCTCACGCGAAATCGTGAAACCACGTTCGTCAGCTTTGCTCCCTTGAGCGTATAGAAGACGAAGAACTCGCCGTTCTCTTTGAACTTCGGGTGAAACGCCAGCCCGAGGAACCCTTCTTCGTTCTGCTTGTCGATGTAAACAACGCGATCCTGGATATCGAGAAACACCTTCGTTTCGGTTGCGTTCTGATCGTTGGGAAAACTGTGAATCACGCCCTGTTCTGTCGCGACGAACACACGGTTGCTCCCGTCGTTCGCATGCGTGAGTACGATCGGCCGCAACGGCGTGTTCTGACCCGCATCATTCACGGCGCTCCAGCCCATCCACTTGAGCTTCGGGAACGCCAACTCAGTCTTCACGCCGATCGGCGATTCATCGACTTCCCAACCCGGCATCGTGGCCGGAATGGCGGAGAGCGTGCCCGCCTTCATATCCGGAACGAGTAGTTGCTTCCCATCAACGGTCAGGCACGTATCCGCTGCCGCCTGGAAACCCTCGGCCAGAAGCATCGGCTTTTCACCGGGTGCGGGAATGCCGAAGATCTTGCCGTTCTTGTAATCGCTAATGAAGAGTTTGCCGTGATAGTCCCAGGTCAGGCCATCGGCCCCGCCGAACCCATCCGCGATTTTCACGAACGAACCGTCCGCGATCTTCACCCGATACAGCACGCCGGTGCCGAAATCCGCCAGCAGCAGAAAATATTCGCCATCAAGCGCCAGACCGTTGGGCGTATTCAGACCCGGAAGTTTCGTGGCATCGACGATCAACTTCGGCTTTCCGCCTTTGGGAGCGATGGAATACACAGCCCCGCCAGAGCCCTTGAGATCGCCGGAATCGCTTACGTAAAGCACCCCGCTGCGCCCGTCGATGGCGATATCATTCAGGAACTGCGGTTTCGTGGGGAACGCCTCCGCTGCGACATGCACGCTCGCTTTTCCCTTGCCGTCGATCCGCCAGATTTTTGTCTTATCCGTCACATACAGCATCCGATTGTGGGCGACGATTCCCTTGGGATCGTCCAGCCCTTTGGCAAACGGTACGGCTTTGCCGTTCTCGACGACGGAAACGACGCCATCGCCATCGACCCCGAATTCGCCAATCTCGGTGATGTAAATCTTGTCACCGACAGCGACGACCGATTCGGGATTTTTCAGGCCCGAGACAATCGGAATGGGCGATGCCGGAATGGCACACGCAGTCGCGAAAACCATGAACAGGGAAAGCGTTCTCATGGAATGTTCCTGAGTGAGAGAGATGTTATCGGTTGTACTCAACGACTTGAAAATCTCAATCCTTCAGTATGCCGAAGGACCGGAGCTGAGTTTGAACGTCGGGCGTCCACGGATAGACGATGGGCTGTTCGAGAGTTGCGCCTTCAAAGCCGGGAGATCGAGGCAGCCCCGCGATTTTGATTCCGAACGGTGTTTTGATGAGCGGGATGAAATAGTCGCCCGCCGCGATGCGTCGCGAGCCGTTGATCGGGAGCGGCGTAACGGCCTTGTCGAGTCGGCTGATCTCGATTTCGTCGCCGATCGGATCGGCATCCGGTGCGCGGATCACCTTTATGACTTTGACCTTAAGTTCAGCATCGCCGCTGTCGTTGGTCGTGACGGTGGCGACAATCAGATGCGTGGCGTCGGTCAGTTGGGCAGTGGAAATGATTTGAACCGTTCCCTTGTTCGCGACAGCGATAGCCAACCAGGTGAGCCAGGCAATCAGGGCCAGCGCGGCCACGATCAGCTTGATGCGGGCCAGCGTCATCGGTCGATTTTCCGTGAAGGGTAGGCGGCGGTCGTGAGTTCGAAACGGTCGGTCAGAGCGGCATGGAGGTCGAAACGGTCCCGGAAATCTTCTGGGTTATCGCGCTCCGACTGGCTGAGCCGTTCGATCCGAATTAGATTGAAAACCAGTTCACCGATGTCATCCGTGCTATGGATGCCCCAAAGTTTGAACACCACCGGCGCCATCATACCGAACTGCTTGATCGCGAGTTCGCACGCGCCATCAAGGAGTTCCTCGCCGCCGACGTGATAATCCTCGTTCGGATCACGCTGCCCGTCTCGCGGCGTGCGCCCCAGACGCTCCTGGGTGTACGTCACCGTTTCGCAAATGAAATCGTAGGCTTCGTAAACGTAGCGCGGATCGTCCTGAATCAGATCGAGTATCTTCTGGTCCACCGAGTAATCCTCAGACATCCGTTCGCTCCCTTCGACACTTCGGGATTGCTCCTGCGAGCGGTTGTCGAATCAGCATCCTACAACTGTGTCAGCACGTCGGCCATGGCTACGGGAAGACGACGGCCATCTTCAAACTCGATCAGAAGCCTCCGGGCCAGAAGCTCCTGAGCCAGGACGCGGCCCTGACCCTTGTTCGTAACGACACGAGCACCGATCGGAGGAAGCTCCTTCGCAAATTCCTCGTACACATCCTGCTCATAGCGGAGACAGCATTTCAACCGGCCGCAGCGGCCGGAGATTTTGTTCGGATCCAGCGTCGCCTTCTGGAGTTTCGCCATCCGCATGCTCACGGGCGGCATCACGGCCAGATGCGTGTTGCAACAGACCGGCCTGCCGCAATCTCCGAAGTCCGCCAGTAGCTTCGCCTCATCACGCGATCCGATCTGTCGCAGTTCGATCCGCGTCCGGAACTCTTTCGCCAGCGATTTCACCAGCTCCCGGAAATCGACCCGATTCTCAGACAAAAAGTACAGGACCAGTCGCTCGCCACCGAGGATTCGCTCGATATCCGCAACCTGCATCGGAAGATCGTGCTGCTGAATCAGCGTTTCACAAAGTTGATAATCCTGATCCCGTTGGCTTCGGATCACGTCCAACTGTTTTCGATCGTCGTCGGTCAGGAGTCGGATGATCGTTCCGTGTGTCGGCTCCGGCAGCGACGCAACCGCCTGAGGAGTCGAAGGACACAGCACTTCTCCCATTTCCAATCCGCGATCCGTTCGGATGACGACGGCTTCCTGTCGCGTGAGCGGAGGAAACCCCGCATCGGCAACGAACTCGCCGAGGATGCGCATCGCACCATGGCGGACAATATAGGCCAGAGGATCCGGCTTAGGGAAAGGCATTCGCCGATCTCGCGAGGTCATTACAGATTCGTTATACATGCAACTCGACGATATCACCATCACTGAGAAGATGATCCCGGCCGACCGTTTGCCCGTCGAACTGCGCTCCGCCCCAAACACGGGCTGACTTCACTTTCTCCTCGAAGTCGTTGTGCACGCATCCCGCGAACTCCGAAACCGTCGATCCGATCGGGCAAGTGAACGGCGCCGTTTTATCTGCGGGCTTGCCCGGCTGCTTCGAATAGATCCGAATCACGTGGAGCGCTTCAAAGATCGCCTGCCGCAGTTCCGGCAGACCATCGCCACGCTCCGCAGAAATCACATGCGTCGGAAACCGCGAACCAAATGTTTCCTTCGCAATCTCCAGCCGGATATCCGCCGCCTCGTCATCGCACTGACTCATCACCAGAATCGTGCGAAGCTGATAGGTCGCAGGATCGTCCTCATCCCCGAGTTCCGGAACAAGCTTTCTCCTCGCCAATCGCAGGCGCTCGATCACCGCCTCCGTTTGTGCGGGTCCGTCGTCATCCGCCAGACTCAGAAACAGGAGTGCTGCATCGGCGGAGCGGGTGAAATCGGTGATGAACGGTTCGTAAACATCCACCGTGATCGGAGGAAGATCGATCAGTTGAACGCGAACGTCCAAAACATCCATCATCCCTGGGATCGGCTCGCGCGTCGTAAAGGGATACGGCGCGACCGCCGGTGTCGCCTTCGTGAGCTTTGAGAGCAGATGGGATTTCCCCGCATTCGGTGGACCGAGGAAAACGACGGTCCCTGCGCCCTGGCGTGGAATCTTGAAGGTACCCGGAGCGGCTTTTTTCGGCCCGGATTTTTCCTGCTCGATCTGGTCCGTCAGTTCGCTAATCTTCGTCTTGAGAATCGCCTGAACTTTTTCGCTCGCCTTGTGCTTGGGCAGGATCACCCACATTTCGCGCAGCGCCGCAAGCTTCTCCTCCGAAGTTTTTCCCTTCTGATAGCGGGCCTCGGCATCGTGATACTGGGGCGGAAGATTGACTGCCATGGTGCCTCTCGCAGATTCGTTCAAGCCGCTTTCGTTCTACCGACTTGAGGCAGTTCAATCAAATACTCCGGAATGAGTTTCAAGTGCGAGGGCACGACGGGAAGGGATCGAATCAGGGTCGATGACAGGTTCAACTCGATCAGCTGAGGAAGGTTTGAGGTTGTAGTCAGTGCAAGCGTACCTTCGTCGTCGATCGGATTCACGCTGAGATCAAGTTTCTGAAGGTGATGAAGGCGGGCACTTGAGGAGATCGCGCTGGCACCGGAATTTCCGATCCGGTTGCCGCGAAGACTCAGATCGCGAATTTTTGGTGGCAATTGCTTCAACAGAGCAAAGACACCTGAATCTTCCAGGTCGCAGAAATTCAATTGGAGCGTTTCAAGTCCTCCGTCTCCTGACTGCGCAGAAAACTCGTACAGTCCGTCCGATCCAATGGTGTTGAAACTCAGATTGAGTTCAAGTAACTGAGGATGATCATTCGCTGAAGCAAGGACCTCCGCCGCACCCTCACCCAATTGCGTGTTGGCGAGATTGATCCGCCGCAGGTGATGGGGACTCTCACACGTGAGAAATCCCTTGGCAAACGATGATCCCAGTTTGTTCTCGGAAAGATCGAGTTCCCGCAGATTCGAGAGCGACGAATTCTTCAACCAATCGATCACTTGCGGACCATCAAAATGATTTCTGGAAACCGATAACGATTGCAGTTGAGAGAGCCACGGTGCGTTCGCCAACTGTTCCAGTCCATCATGATCCAGTGCATTGCCGGCGAGGTCGAGGTGCGTCAGGCGGGTCAGATGGGGCGATTTCGCCAGCGCCTCCAGCCCCGGAGTGCCGATCTGATTCCCGGACAGATCGAGGCGTTCCAGATTCGAGAGCGATTGGCAGCACGCCAGTTCGTCCATGAAGGGTTGCACCGCAACCAGCTTCAAGGAAGTCACATCGAATCGGCGGACCAACTCGTCACCGTGCTCGATCCAGGCACGCCCCGCCATCGTCGGCTCGGAAACCAATCTCTCGTAATCAATCACGGGCGACGCATCCAGATCGGCGCGCCGCGGAGCACGCCAGGATGGCCCCCGGGCGATGCGGCTCAAATCGGAATTCGTAAGCTGGCCCGGTTGACGGAGTGAAAACGGCATAATCCATCTCTCCTGAGCTGCACGCTATCCTGAACCGGGAAAATCCGTCAATCGGAAATCGACAAAGACTCCAGACTGGGAATCTGTTAAGATAAACAACCTGCCAGAACCATTCGATCCGGTGATCGAATCGAGTCGATGTGAGGATGTCGAATGATTCGCGTTTTGGGCTCCAAGAAAATCTTCTGCGATGGTGTGACGCGGCGCGACCTGCTCCATCTGGGTGCGCTTGCGCCGCTCGGACTCTCGATCGCGCATCCCGCCCTCGCAACCACCCCCGACACGGTCCAGAACGGTTTCGGCAAAGCCAAGCGCTGCATCTTCCTCTATCTCTGGGGTTCGCCCAGCCAGCTCGACACCTTCGATCCCAAGCCTGATGCACCAGAGGAAATCCGCGGGCCGCTCGGCTCGATCCCGTCGGCTCTTCCGGGGTTTCGTGTCGGTGCGATTTTCCCACGCATCGCCCGTATGCTCGACCGCGTGACGGTGCTGCGTTCGCTCACGCACCCGTTTCCGATTCATGGTACGTCATTCGCCACGACGGCGGTGCCGTTCACCGATCTGCCGCTGGAAGGTCAACCTCGCGATGCGCGTCAGTGGCCGTTCATGGGATCGGTGGTCGATTACCTCGCCGAAAAGAATTCTCCGAAACCGACCGGCGTGCCCCGCAATTACTGGCTGCCGTTTCCGTTTGGCTCGAAACGCGGACCGTCGCGATCCGGGCCGTTCGGCGGATTTCTGGGCCCGGCTTACGATCCGATTGCGGCGGAGTTTCGCGCGAAGGGTACTCGTGTCGTGCCTCGTGATTCCGGAGCGGGCGAAAAACCTACGCCCATGATCGCGGATCCGTACATCGCGATTCGACCGACCGATGAATTTGAATCCTATTCGCTCGGTCAGGACCTCACGCTGGATCGGATGGATCGCCGCTCCTCGCTCCTCGAACAACTCGATGAGGTTCGCAGTTCAATCGATTCAGAATCGATCCAGTCCCACGGCCGCCATCGCGATCTCGCTCTCTCCGTGCTGACTTCGGGCAAGCTGCGCAATGCGCTGGATGTCAAAAAAGAACCGGCGAAGCTGCGCGAGCGCTACGGCATGTCGCTCTTCGGCCAGTCCTGCCTCGTCGCGCGGCGGGTGCTGGAAGCGGGTGGCAAGTTCGTCACCGTCTGCTGGGACGAATATGGGCTGGTGAACACCGGATGGGATACGCATGTTCACATGGAGTCCCGACTGAAGGACGAACTCGGGCCGGGATTGGACAACGCCTTCACCGCATTGCTGGAAGATCTGGAAGCGCGGGGCATGCTGCACGACACCGCTATCGTCGTCATGAGCGAGCATGGACGTACGCCGAAGATTGACAAGGTCGCCGGCGGAGGGCGGAATCACTGGTCGCGGGCTTATTCTGCGATGTTCGCTGGCGCAAGCTTTGCCCAAGGCCGCGTGATCGGCAGAACGGATCGCCAGGGCGGAGATGTCATCGAAAAGCCATTCTCGCCGAAGGATGTCGTGGCGACGATTTTCCATGTTCTGGGGATTGATCCGCATGGGGAGATCCACGATCGGCTCGGTCGTCCGTATCGAATTGGCGGAGTCGGGCAGGTCCGCGAGGAGCTTCTCGCATAGAACGATGGAAACTGAATTTCACGCGATCGGGATCCCGGACCGCCATGACTACACTTTACGATCAGATTCAAGATTCCGCCGGTTACATCCACTCGCGTTGGGCCGGCAAGCCGAAAGTCGGAATCATTCTTGGTACGGGTCTTGGTCAGCTGGCGAATGATATTCAGTCCGAGGCGGCGATCGCGTATACGGACATTCCGCATTTTCTGAAATCCACAGCGCCGTCCCACAAAGGCAATCTCATCTGCGGCACGCTGGGCGGAAAGCCGGTCGTCGCGATGGAGGGGCGTTTCCACTTCTACGAGGGGTATCCGCTCAGCCAGATCGCGTATCCGGTGCGCGTGATGAAAGCGCTCGGATGCGACGTGCTGATTGCGTCGAACGCCTGCGGCGGAATGAATCCGCAGTACGGCAAGGGCGACCTGATGCTGATCGAGGATCATATCAACCTGATCGGCGATAATCCTCTGATTGGCCCGAACGACGAGCGGCTCGGCGAGCGATTCCCGGACATGTGCAACGCCTACGATCGCGAGTTGCTGAAGCTCGGCCGGCGTATCGCGCTGGAAGAAAAGATCGTCTGCCATCAGGGCGTGTATGTGGCGGTTGCGGGGCCGAACCTCGAAACGCGGGCGGAGTACCGCTTCTTGCGTACCATTGGAGCGGATGTCGTCGGCATGTCTACGGTTCCCGAGGTGATTGTCGGCGTGCACGGTAAGATGCGATGCATGGGGATTTCGGTCATCACCGACATGTGCCTGCCGGATGCACTGGAACCGGTCAGCTTGCCCGAGATTATCCAGGTGGCGAACGAAGCCGAGAAGAAACTCCGCGTGCTCGTGCGACGGGTCGTGGAGGAACTCTGATCGGGTTCGTTATTGCTCCCGCGACAAGATCTGAGATAATTTCTTTACCTCGAACACCCCGCCGATTCCTTTTCTCACGAGACAACTCCCATGAATCGCTTGCGAATGATGCTCTTATTCTCCGCTCTGGGGATCTCGGCTGCATCGGCGGCCGACTGGGCTCGCTTCCGCGGTCCGAACGGCGACGGCACCGCCGAGATGATCGTCCCCGCTAAATGGTCCGCCAAGGAAAATGTCGCCTGGTCCGTCCCCATCGGCAAAGGGAACTCTTCGCCGATCATCGTGAAGGGGAAAGTCTTCCTGCAGACCGCTTCCGGCGATGGCTCCAAGCGTTCGCTCGTTTGTCTCGATGCCAAATCCGGCAAGCCTCTGTGGGAAAAATCCTTCGGCGGTCAACCCGCCAAGGTCCACAACAAATCCTCGCTGGCGTCCTGCACACCCGCCAGCGACGGCACGCTTGTCTTCTGCGCCGTCTGGGACGGCAAGGCGATGGCGCTCCACGCACTCGACCTCGACGGAAATCCCAAGTGGAACTATCCGCTCGGTGCGTTCAAAAGCCAGCACGGCGCGGGCCTCTCGCCGATCATCCACGAAGGCAAAGTCTTCATCAACTTCGATCAGGACGACGCCGCAGAAATGCTCGCGATCGACGCCGCATCGGGCGAAAAGGTCTGGAGCGCGTCGCGCAAGGCCTACCGCGCCTGCTACTCCACACCCGTCATCCGCGAGTTGCCGAACAAGTCGACCGAAATCGTCGTCTTCAGCACCGCCGGCGCCGCCGGTTATGACCCGAAGACCGGAGCGGTCAACTGGGCCTGGTCCATCCCCTGGGAGCCCGGCGAGATGGCCCTGCGCTCCGTCGCTTCACCGCTTCTCGCCGACAACACGCTCGTCTGCATGACCGGTGACGGCAGCGGCAGTCGCTACTCCGTCTCGATCTCCGTCGAGGATGCGAAACCCACCGTCAACTGGGAAAAGCGATCGAGCAAACTCTCACCCTACGTTCCGTGTCCGGTCTTCAAGGACGGCTTCGTCTACTGGGTCACCGATCAGGGAATCGCCGAGTGCCTCGAACTGAAAACGGGCAAGATCCGCTGGTCCGAACGCGCGACCAACAGCGCCGTCTCCGCCTCGCCCGTTCTGATTGGTGATCAGATGATCATCGTCGATGAGCGCGGAAAATGCGTGACCATCAAAGCTAGCCCGAAAGAGTTCGAACTGCTGGGCGGAGGCGATCTTGGTGAAGCGGTCTTCGCATCGCCGGCCGTTGCCGATGGCCGCCTCTACATCCGCGGTGCCAAGCATCTCTTCTGCATTCAGGCCAAGGGAACGTAATTCCAACTCGGAACCGTATGCCACGCATTGTCATTGTGGGCGGTGGCCTGAGTGGTCTGGCCGCCGCCGTGCAAATCCGGAATCGCATCCCCGATTGCGAACTCGTCGTACTCGAATCCGCACCCCGGCCCGGAGGAAACGTCTGGACCGAGTACGAGCGCGGTTTCACCGTCGAACTCGGCCCCAACGGATTCCTCGATTCCAAACCGTCCACGGTCGCGCTCTGCCGGACTCTGGCAATCACCGATCAGCTCATACCCGCCAGCGAAGGCTCGCGAAAAAACCGCTTCCTCTACCTTAAAGAGCAACTCCATCGCCTGCCCGGTTCGCCCGAGGGAATCCTTAGTACGCCGCTGTTGTCGTTCGCTGGCAAATGCCAGTTGCTGAGGGAACCGTTTCGTGCCCGGCCGCACAACGTCCCCGCTGACGAATCGATCGCGGCGTTTGCACGCCGCCGGTTCGGCCGCGAAGTGGCGGAGACGTTCATCGATGCGCTCGTCACCGGGATTCACGGCGGCGATCCGGAACGGCTCAGCGTTGCGGCGGCGTTTCCCCGGCTGCCGAAATTCGAGGCGGAGTACGGCAGCGTCATCCGCGGTTTTCTCCGCACCGCGAAAGACAAACGACGGGCCGCCAAAGCCGCTGGCGAACCGCCGCCCGGTCCGCAACGCATGTGGTCGTTCCGCGGCGGACTCCGCGTTCTGATCGAATCACTGGCATCGCGTGTAAAGGTTGAGACATCTGTACAGGTTCGTCGGCTCGAGCATTCGGCAGCGGGCTGGCTCGTAAAAGGCGACGGTTCCGATTCCTGGCCGGCGGATGCGGTGGTTCTGACCTGCCCCGCCAATCATCAGGCGGAGATTCTCGCGGATCTCGATCCCAGCCTGGCCGGAGCCATTTCCGAGATCCGCTACACGCCCATCGCCGTCGTCGTCATCGGTTATCGCCGCGACGACGTTCCGCACGATCTCGACGGCTTCGGCTACATCGCCCCGCAGCGAACGCGACGCGACGCCCTCGGCGTGCAGTGGTGCTCGTCGATCTTTCCGGATCGCGCTCCGCCGGGCTTCGTGACTTGGCGCATTCTGTGCGGAGGTGTCAATCGAACGGATGTCATGAGCTGGGACGATGAAACGCTGTTGCGAAAGGTTCATGCGGAGATGACGGCGACAATGCGCGTGCGCGGGCAACCGGTCTTTCATCGCATCGTTCGCTGGCCGCGTGCGATCCCGCAGTACGTCATCGGCCACCGCGAGCGGGTCGCGCGGATCGAATCACTGGCCGCTGCTCATCGCGGGCTGATTCTCGGCGGAAATGCTTATCGCGGCATTGCCATGAACGATTGCACCGAGCAGGGCGAGCGCATCGCGATCGACCTCGCGAACCTGTTCAGCGTCTCTTTTTGATGGGCTTGTCCGGTTCCGCTTTCTGCGAATCAAAACAACCGTACGTGTTCAAAAGGATGATCCAGAGCGGAATCGAAAGCAGCCAAAGCCCGCCCGCAATCAGCGTCCACTGTCTCTTCTGTTTCTGGGCCTCCGCCTTGCTCATTTCTCGCCGCCGCGCGATCGGCGCGTTCGTTTGCACAGAGAATCCGTGGAGGGGGTTGTCCTGATGAGAGGATTGCCCGGCGGCGGCGGGTGCGAACATCTCCTCGCCATCATGCGATGAACCCAGATACGGCTGAACGGTCCATTCGTTCGCGGACGGCGCGGTGGTCAGATCGATGGGTTGGGCGACGAGATCGGACGGGATCGGCGGGTTGACGACGACGGGCGGCGCAGGTTCCAGCGCGACCGGCTCCTCACCGAGAATGTTCGAATCGGCCGCTTTCGGCACCGTAGGGACAGGCAGGGGCGATGTTCCGTGTTCCGGTGACTGAAACACCGCCAATCGCTCGATGAGCGTTCCCACGGAGGGCCGCTGCGAGGGATCTCGTGCCGTCATGTACTGGATAAGCGTGATCAGTTCCGGCGCAAGATCGTTGCGGATCAGTCCAAGCGGAATCGGGTCGGAGTTCGCCAGCATCTGCAGGAATTCGCCGGTGCTGTTGGCCGGATACGGCGTGCGACCCGTTAGCAGAAAGAAGAGCGATTGCCCGAGGCTGTAGATATCGCCAGCCAGAGTCGCCGTCCCGTCGTTGAGCCGTTCGGGCGGAAGGAAGGCCCATTCACCGACGGTCACGGATCGGCTTCGTTCCCATTCGATCAGCGACGGGCGGCGCGGAATCAATCCGAACTCACAAAGCGTGATCGTCGACGTCGGACTGGGCCGGTGAATCGTCGAACCATCCGCACGGACCCGGCTCGAAGGCACCAACGGATGCACAGAGAGAACGTCCGGTCGGATATCGCCATGGGCCATCCCCGCCCGATGTACGGCGTTCAGACCGATCGCCGCCTGCCGGATGAACGCACACGCCAAGAACGCCGGCATCGGGCCGATTTCCCGGACGAGCGATTCCAAAGTCGCCCCTTCGTACGGTTCCAGAACGACAAAGAGTTGATCCTCATACGCCCCGGCATCCAGGAGGGATGTCAGATGATGCTGATGGATCGTGCTCGCATGCTGGGCCCGCTGAATGAAGGCGGACAGATTGTCGGCCGGCACAAGCCAGTCTGGGCGTAAGCGCCGCATCACGATCGGCGTCCGCAAACTCGTGTGCTGCACTTTGTACGCGATTCCGCCGGGACAGGGGCCGAGTTCGTCCAGCACCGGATAGCCGGCGAACGAGAGTTCCTTCCCGCGGCCACTGCGGATGCAAGCAGCCTGATACGGCGTCAGCAAGCCGCGTGACACCAACGCATCGCACAACGCAGGAACGTTTTCCTGAGGTACTTCCGACCGGCGGACCAATTCCTGCACTTGATCGATCGGGAGGATCCGGTTCTCGCGGGCATAATCGAGAAAGGACGTTACGGATTCGGATGGCATTCGCTACAGTCTCAGGAAGCTCGGCGGCGGGAACTTTTATTCTATTCGTTCGACAGTGTCAGGGACAACCGGCCTAGAGATGGTTCAGGTCCAAAAAGCCAATTTCGGAACCGATTCTCATGCAGACAGCCGCATTGATTTTCCCTCACCAACTCTACGACGCAAATCCACTGCTAAACGATTCGCCGGAAATCGTTCTGGTCGAAGATCCTTTGATCGTTCAACACGATCGATTCCATCGCCAAAAACTCATTCTCCATCGCGCCAGCATGAAATCTTATGCCCACAAGCTGAAAACTGATGGGCACACGGTTCGATATCTTGAAGCGAATCAGATTGATGACGGGAAGTCTTTCGCCGATCACCTCGCACGGTGGAAGTACAAAAAGGTCCGTGTCTTCGATCCCTGTGACGACTGGCTTGCTCAACGACTTTCCGAAGCACTTCAATCCCGCTCGATCCGGTTGGACGTTATCGAAGATCCCTATTTCCTCACACCGACCGACGAAATCGAACGGTTTGTCGGCAACCGGAAGAAGCTCTTCTTCACCGAGTTCTATATCGCCCAGCGCAAGCGGCTCGGGATTCTGATCGAGAACGATAAGCCAGTCGGCGGGCAGTGGAGTTTCGACCCCGAGAATCGCCGCAAGCTGCCAAAGGGAATCGAACTCCCCGCCATCAGAAAACCGAGCGCGTGCGCATTCGTCCGCGAAGCGCGAGCCTACGTCCGCGAGCGCTTCCCCGATGCGCTCGGATCGGATGACCCGTTCCACTGGCCGATCGATCACGCTTCCGCGAAACGCTGGCTCGACGATTTTGTCCGAACTCGACTCACGCAATTCGGCGACTACGAGGACGCCATCAGCACCCGCGGAGACATTCTCTTCCACTCCGCCCTCACGCCGATGCTCAACATCGGCCTGATCACGCCAAGGCAGATCGTTGATGCCGTCCTGAAACGTGCCGATGGCGTGCCGATCAATTCGCTCGAAGGATTCGTCCGCCAGGTCATCGGCTGGCGCGAGTTCGTGCGACTGGTTTATCTGAAGTTCGGCCGTCGCCAGCGCACCGTCAACCACTGGAAGCACACGCGTCCGCTCCCCAAAGGCTTTTACGATGGCACCACCGGCATCGAACCGGTCGATCATGTCATCCAGCAGGTCCTGCGCACCGGTTACTGCCATCACATCGAGCGGCTGATGATCCTCGGCAATTTCCTCATGCTCTGCGAGGTGCATCCGGACGAAGTGTACCAATGGTTCATGGAGCTGTTCGTGGATGCCTACGACTGGGTGATGGTGCCGAACGTCTATGGCATGAGCCAACATGCCGACGGTGGACGGATGACGACGAAGCCGTACATCAGCGGATCGAGCTATGTGCTGAAGATGAGCGATTTCAAAAAAGGCCCGTGGTGCGAAGTCTGGGACGCGCTGTACTGGCGCTTCGTGGACAAGCACGTGGAGTTCTTCCGCTCGAATCCGCGCACGGCGATGATCGGGAAACTGCGGGACAAACTGGGCGACAAGCTCGACCATCACCGCCGCATCGCGAACGAGTTCCTCGAAAACGGCCGCATCACGCCGGCTGCAGAACGTGGAGCGTGACCGACTTGACGTAGTCTTTGACTCGGGGCCTGTAAGCGTCCATGTGCGGCGCTTTCGAATGCGCGTCGAGGGCGGCGAGGCTTTCCCACTTCTCGATGACGGTGACGACATTCTCGCGTACCGGCGGTTGGGCGGCGGATCCGCTGGCGACATCGACGGCGGGGCCGTACTCGATGCACCCCGCCTCCGCATGCACCTGCGGGACGAGCTTGTGAAACTCCGCCAGAAAGGCGCTGCGGGTGCCGGGGTTGAGTTCAATGGTGGCGATGACGTGGATCACAAAAGAGTCCTCAAAGGAAGTTCACTTTTTCCGGGCCTGATCGATTGTAGTCTGAAATTCCGCGATCAGCCGCTTGGGGATGCCCACCTCTTCGGCAGACTGTTCAACTGGTTTGTCGCGCGTCGCGGTCCGCACGCGCGTCGCGGGTCTCCGACCCCGACGAAATCTGCGACCGAAGGTCTCCTCTTTTTTATTCCGCAATCTGCATTCCGAAATCTGCAATCGTGCGGGTCTCCGACCCCAAAGTAGTTCACGGGAGTTTCTTCGTGCCCCGGCAGGGGCACTGGAATGTAGCCACGGGTGAGCGAGCGAAGCGAGCGGAACCCGTGGAAGCGAGACCCACACACCTCTTTGAACTGCCCCGGAGGGGCAGAGGAACGCGATCGGACCCGATTCCTCTGCCCCTCCGGGGCAGTTCCCAATGGAAAATGTTCTCGTTTTCCACGGGTTGCGCGGCGCCGGCTTCGCCGGCCTTGCTCCACCCGTGGCTACATTCCTTGGCTCCTCCGGAGCCGAAAACCCACCTCGCCCACTGCCTTCGCGCGCTCGGAGAAAGCCCTCCCAGCGCTCGTCGCGGGTCTCAGTGCTCGTCGCGGGTCTCCGACCCCGACGAAATCTGCGACCGAAGGTCTCCTCTTTTTTTCATTCCGCAATCCGCAATCTTCAGCGTCGTTTACAAACATTCGTTTTAATTCAAGTTCTAGGTCATAAGAAGGTTTCGGCGCTACTCGCTGCTCACTCCGTTGAATGCTGGGGCCAACTCCACCTTGAGCCGCGCCTCCAGCGCCCGGGCCTCCACGGCCGTGCCCACCACACGATACCTGAACGAGCAGCGGTCAGCGATGTAAGCCCTGCACGCCGTCTTCGCCGCCCGTGGGTGGGTGATCCGCTCCTCCGTCACAAATTGGACCCTGGCCAGGAACAGGTATTGGGCGAACATGTTGACCACTTGCCCGGACGAGTGGTCTCGCAGCCGCGACCGAAGCGAGCCATTGCCCTCGCGCCCGGCCATGCCAACGTACACGCACTCTTCACGGTCAAAGATGACGTATACCCCCGGTTCGGCCGGGACCGCAGCCCAGTCCGCCTCTGCGAAACGCACTTCGTCGGAGAAGCCGCACGCGGTGAGCGGGTCAGCAGTGGCTGGCTTCGTCATAGGGGTACACTCATCAGCGCCCTCCACCGTCAAAAGAATCCCTGCACCAGGTCGGGCGATCGGTCACGTTGACCGTTGTAGTCCGTTCCCTTCCCATTCTCACCATCGTTCAAATCCACTGCAACTCCGTTTTACTCAAACGAAAAAAGGACTCAAACGCCCTATCAACAATTATCGCAGCAAAAACTGAGCGATGTCAGCTCTCTTCCCGACCTGAAGGGTCGGTTCTGTCAGCCCGGGGCAAGGTCCGAAGGACCGCAGCCCCGGGATCTAATGATTCTGAAAACGGCCCTGAAAGGGCAGGGCTTTCAAGGTGGATTGCTCTGTTGTTTTCGAGTTTCGAGGAGTCGTTGGGTGGAGCAGGTGACGCCGTTTTGATATGGCGATTTCCGCGTGGGCGGCTTCTTGGGTCC
>JBGSJI010000153.1:0-36645 GCA_041742055.1 Limnoglobus sp.
GCAAGTTGCGGATGAAAAACGGGCTAGCGATGGAGACCTGCGGTCGTCGATTTCGTCGGGGTCGGAGACCCGCGACGAGCGCAAGAAAATGGAGTGACGTTCGCCAAGCGCAGACCGGACTTATGTCTTCACGTGAATCAGATTCCGCATGAAAAACGTCGCTCCTTGTGTCGTGTTCATCATTTCAGTAACTGGACAAAATTGACGTAAGTGCTTATGGCGCATAGGCGCTTCCGAAATTTGGGAACGGTTCCACGGTAGGATGTGGCAGTGTCGGTGGAAAGACGAGTCGGTGTTTGAACATGACTCCGCCAAGTGCATGCACAGCGAAGTGGCGGAGTCGTCCACAAGTAATGAACATTTGTCAAGTCATAATCGGTGGGATCGGCAAAGATACTGGACATCAGTCCTTAACAGGTTGGGATTTCAGGACTTCGGAAATGGCATTGGCGATGGCGCTGGGGTTGGCGTGGCGGCAGTTGGTCATGACGACGATGCCGCTGCCGGCCCAGGGGTCGATGACGAGGCGCGTGGTGGTTTCGCCTTGCGAACCGTTGTGCGAGATCTGATGCTTTTTGAGATCGACGGTCATGCCGAGGCCGTAAGTGATGGTTTTGCCGTCGCTGGTTTTCTGCGGGGTCCACATCTGTTTTTCGATGTCGGCGGAGACGAGTTTGTGGGTGATGAGCGCTTGCGCCCAACGGGCGAAGTCGCGGATGTTCGACTTGTACCCGCCAGCGCCGAACTTCCAGTAATGGGCCTCTTCCCTAGCGGGGTTGATGCTATTGTCGATGTCCTGGCCGTATCCGACGACCCAGTGTTTCTGGTTGTCGAAGTCGACATCGAGCTGCAAGGAGGACATTTCGAGCGGCTTGGCGATGCGCTTGCGGAGTTGTGAGTCGTAGGGTTCCTTGCCGGCGCGCTGGATGACGGCGCTGAGGAGGACGTAGGCGTAGGACGAGTAGCTCATCTTTTCGCCGGGCTTGAAGATGTGGGGGGATTGGTTGAACTTGTCGAGGGCGTTGATCGGATCGAAGAAGGGCTTGTCGCTGGCGTAGTCGCGTTTGGTGGGGATGATCTTGCCGTTCGTGTAGTGCGGAATGCCGCTGGTGTGGCAGAGGAGATGGCGTGTGGTGATCTTTTCGCCTTTGTCGGGAAACTCGGGGACGTACGTGCGGATGTCGGCATCGAGGTCGAGCATTTTGGCTTCGACGAGTTGCATGGCGAGGACGGCGGCGAGCGGTTTGGAATTGGAGGCCCAGTTGAAAATGGAATCGGTCGTGGCGGGGATCTTCTTCTCGCGATAGGCGAGGCCGTACGCTTTGAGGTATGCGATCTTGCCGTTTTGAATGATCCCGACAGAGATCCCGACGATTTTTTGCTTTTCCATCTCCTTTGCAACGAGCTCATCCACAATCGGTGCAAAGGCGGGCTCTGCGCCATGAATGGTGGAACCCTGCATCGCGAACACGATCAGGAACCCCAGGATTCGCCTGTCCATTTCTCACTCCCAAGCGTAGGCCAAAGTCAGACTCGATTCATTATCGTCGGAGGCCGAAATGATGACCAAGCAGATTCTCGTACTCGCGCTTGCAGGAGTTTTTGGCTCGGCGCTGAGTGCGGCGGAGCCGATGGTGAAGGTTTTTGTGCTGGCGGGCCAATCGAATATGGAAGGCAAAGCGCCGAACGCGCTATTGGAGCATCAGGCGAAGGACGAGAAGACGAAGGCGATCTTCGCCCATCTTCGCAAGGATGACAAGTGGATCGAGCGGGACGATGTGTTCATCAAGTTTCTCAATCGAAAAGGCCCGCTGACGATCGGATACGGTTCACCGGGGCGGACCGGGTCGGAATTGGAATTCGGCACGATGATGGGAAATCACTTTGAAGAGCCGGTGATTGTGCTGAAAACGGCGTGGGGCGGGCATGCATTGTTCAAGCAGTTTCGTTCCCCCTCGATGGGGAGTCCGGCAGCGGAGCTAATCAAGCAGGAGTTGGAACGCGCTCAGGCCAATGTGAAGAAGAACAACGAAAAAAACAAGAAGAACGATCCCCTACCGGCGGAGGCGGAAATTCTGAAGCCTTACGGTAGTTCGTACAACGCCATGCTGGCGGATGCCCGGGACATGCTCGCCGATCCGGGCAAGCACTTCCCCGCTCTCAAAGGTCGCAAGGCGGAGCTGACCGGGTTTGTCTGGTTTCAGGGTTGGAACGATCAATATGGAGCGCAGGACGATTACGAATCAAACCTTAAGCATCTGATTCATGATGTTCGGAAGGATTTGAATGCACCGAAATTGCCTGTGGTCATCGCGGCGATGGGGCAGAACGGCTCCAAGCCCGCCAGCGGCGCGATGCTGGTGGTACAGAAAGCGCAATTGGCGATGAACGATGTGCCTGAGTTCAAAGGGAATGTGAAGACGATCCGGACTGATGAGTTGGTAGACAAGGCTGCGGAAGAGCTGTTCCCGAAGTGGCGTGACAACAAGGAAGCGTGGGACAAAGTGGGCGGCGATTTTCCTTATCATTATTTGGGGAGTGCGATCTGGTTTCATCGGATTGGGCATGCGATGGGCGAGGCAATGATCGAACTCTTGAAGTCGTGAACCAACGACACAGGAATTGTGTCCATTTCCGGACGTGAAAAAGTTTGTAGAATCTTGAGGAGAGGAAATTGCTCTTGCGATGGCAGGAACAGCAACATAGTTTGTATCATTCGGCGGCTCCACCGCCAGCTTAGCTCAGCGGTAGAGCAACGGTTTTGTAAACCGTAGGTCGTGGGTTCAAATCCCACAGCTGGCTCTTGGTCCGACTGAGTGCGGCAGAGAGAGTTTTGACTGGTATTAATTGGGTAGGTGGCAGAGCGGTCAATTGCACCAGACTGTAAATCTGGCCTCTTCGGAGTTCGGGGGTTCAAATCCCTCCCTACCCACTGAAAACTCGAAGTTCGAAATTTCAAAAAACGATCCTTAGGATTGAAATTTGGTTATTGAGACTTTTGAGATTTCAAGTACGCGGGCGTAGCTCAGCGGTAGAGCTCTTGCCTTCCAAGCAAGATGTCGTGGGTTCAAATCCCATCGCCCGCTCTGGCCAAATCGATTCAGAACCGTAAGACTCTCCGAGCCGACAATTCGGCCGAGGGAACTTCGTTTCCTCCAATGCTGCTGTAGCTCAGCTGGTAGAGCACCTCCTTGGTAAGGAGGAGGTCATGGGTTCAAGTCCCATCAGCAGCTTTCGGCCGGGCGTGGTTATCGAATTCCGTCTGAGTAGACAGCGGACCACACGGCGGGTGACGGTTGTTGCGTGGGGCAGCGACCCAAGACTATTCACGGCTCGACCCATCCACCACAGGTCGGCTTTTCCGGAGAATTGCGATGGCGAAGGGTGTATTTGAGCGAACCAAGCCACACGTTAACGTCGGCACGATTGGCCACATTGACCACGGCAAAACCACCACTACGGCCGCGATTCTCGCTCGCCAAGGCCACAAGAAACTGGCTGCGGTGAAGAGCTATTCGGATATTGCCAAGGGTGGTACGGTTCGCGATGCGAACAAGACGGTGACCATCGCGGTATCGCACGTGGAATACGAGACCGATTCCCGGCACTACGCTCACATCGACTGCCCCGGCCACGCTGACTTCATCAAAAACATGATCACCGGTGCCGCTCAGATGGACGGTGCGATTCTGGTTGTGGCCGCTAACGACGGCCCGATGCCACAGACCCGCGAGCACGTGCTTCTCGCCCGTCAGGTCGGCGTGCCGAAGATTGTCGTTTATCTCAATAAATGCGACACCGTCGATGACCCGGAATTGCTCGAACTCGTTGAGCTCGAAATCCGTGAACTGCTTAACAAGTACGACTTCCCGGGCGATGATACCCCGATTATTCGCGGTCAGTCCAAGGACGCTTTGGAAAATCCAGGCAACGACAGCGGGCCTGGTGCCAAGTCGATCGACGAACTCATGGCCGCTCTGGACAGCTACATCCCCGTTCCGCAGCGTGAGGAAGACAAGCCGTTCCTCATGGCGGTCGAAGACGTTTTCTCGATCAAGGGTCGGGGAACTGTGGCGACCGGTCGCGTGGAGCGTGGTCGAGGCAAGGTCGGCGATGAAGTTGAAATCATCGGTCTCCGCAAGGACAATGTGAAGTCGACGATCACTGGCGTTGAAATGTTTCAGAAGACCCTTGAATATGCGATGGCTGGGGACAACGTTGGCGTTCTGCTCCGCGGTATCGACCGCGACGGCATCGAACGTGGACAAGTCATCGCCAAGCCCGGCAGCATCACGCCGCACACGAAGTTCGAAGCAAATATTTATGTGCTTTCGAAGGAAGAAGGCGGTCGTCACACGCCGTTCTTCACCGGCTACAAGCCCCAGTTTTACTTCCGCACCACGGACGTCACGGGTTCGATCGCACTGCCTGAAGGCGTCGAAATGTGCATGCCTGGCGACAACGTCAAAGTGGTGGTTGAGTTGATGGAAGGTATGCCGGTCGCCATGGACGAAGGTCTCCGCTTCGCTATTCGCGAAGGTGGCCGGACCGTCGGTTCGGGCGTTGTGACGAAGATCATTGCCTAATTTGGGATTGTGGAAGGTCGAACGGGATCAAGACAGGGATGGCGGCGAGATTCAGATCTCGCTGCGTCCATTGAAAATGTGCTGATTCCGAATTCAGCTTTCCGCATTCCGCACTCGACTTAGGTGCGTAGCTCAACTGGCAGAGCAGCGGTCTCCAAAACCGCAGGTTGGGGGTTCGATTCCCTCCGCACCTGCTCCCGAAGCCTCCGCCAGACCCCGTGTTCCGAAGGAACCCGGGGTTTTTGACACATGCGGCCCGCTGCACTACGCAAACGGTTTACGATTCACAGGTTCAGTAAGGACGGTCATGGCCACCACTGCCGTACAATCCCCGCCTCCACCCACCTCCCCAACCAGTGAGCGATCTCGATTGCTCCTCGGAAGTTTTGTGGGTGCTTTGTTCATTTTGGCTGGCTTAGGGCTCGCTGGTTATGGTGTCCCGATGCTTCTCAAAGGAGTATCTCTTGGCAACACCTTCGTAAGCACCTTCATTCGCGTCATCGCACAGATTGTCGTTGTAGGTGGACTGGCTTATCTTGGCGGAACGCTTGCAGGCCAGAACCCTCCGCGTGGCATACGCGGTGGAATCTTCCTGATCATCTCCGCAGTCTTTGTCTTTTTCTTCCTTGTTCGTGCGGTCGCTCTGAATTTCGGCGATGTGCCGGGTGCTGTTGCGGCGGCTCTGTTGGGATTTGGTCTGGTTCGTTTGATCACCAGCCAGCGTGGTATTGGTTGGATGTACGCACTGGAACATCAGGGATGGTTCCACACGAATTCTTACAAGCGCACTCAGGGCCGCAAAATGCGGCAATACACGCTTGTCGGCTTTCTTCTCATCGGTTTGTCAGGCGTTTATTCGATGATCAGCAAAGATGCGCTGGGTGACGGCGATCTCGTCTATGCCATGCCGTTTGGGCTCGATCGATTCACGGTGCTGCTCGATCAGCGATTCTCTGTTCCACTCCTTTTGGCTCTGGGAGTTCTCTGGGTTTCCTGGAGAGCAGTAAATATTCCTGTGTTTGCCGACTTCCTGATTGCGACGGAAGCTGAGATGAACAAGGTTTCCTGGTCTTCCCGTAAGCGTTTGATTCAGGATACCATCGTTGTACTCGTCACAACTTTACTCCTGACACTGTTTTTACTGGTCATTGACTTGTTCTGGGGTTGGTTCCTCGCAGATCTCATCGGTGTCCTGCCCAAAGCGGATCCCAGCAAGGTGAATCAAAGCGATATTGCCGGACAAACAACACCGTGGTAACTCCCCAGATCCCTTCCGCGGGTGAGAAATGAATCCTGACGAAACGTCACCAAATGGTGAATCTGAACCGACGAACTCCTCGACTCAAAATGATGAGTATTCATCGGAAATCACTGCTAGCGAAGCGGAGGGTGCTGTCACGGATGCGAGCCCCGAAATTGCATCGGATATTACGGACCTTCCTGCTGACTCGGGAGAATCAGCCTCAGAAGAATCCGCTGTAGAAATCGCGAGCGAAGATACGCCGGAACCGGCGACCTCTCATTCTGATGAATCCGCGCTGAAGCCCAAGCGGACCCGCAAAGCCAAAGCGCAGAGCGTAGCTCCCGCCGAATCCGAAACCAGCGACACTCAGGTTTCGACTGAAGCGGCCCCACCTTCTCCTGAGGCCGATAACAAGAAAAAATGGTACGTGATCAAAGTGGCAAGCGGACAGGAAGATTCCATCAAAGCACGTCTTGAACGGAAGATCAAAGTCGAATCGCTCGAACAGTACGTCAGCCAGATTGTCATTCCCGTCGAACGCGTGACGGAAATCAAAAAGACGACCAAAAAGAATGAAGATGGAGAAAAGGTCACCAAGGAAAAGCGGGTGATCAAGGAACGCAAGAAATATCCCGGTTATCTGATGGCGGAAGTCGAATTCAACGATCAGGTTCTCTATCTATTCCGCGAAACTCCCGGTGTCGGTGACTTTGTTGGTGGCGGTCCGGGAAAGCCCCCGGCACCCATGACCGATTATGAAGTCCAGCGCATGCTGGGCAACGAGGTTTCGGTCAAGGACGGCGGACCGCAGAAGATGACCAAGAAGATCCCGGTCAAGATCGATCTGGAACGGGGAGACAAAGTTCGACTCCGCGATGGTGCGTTCGCTGGCACGGAAGGCGAAGTTCTCGACATCGCCGAAGCCAAGGATGACGATACTCCCAAGATCACTGTCAAAGTCCAGTTCTGGGGTCGCGATGTGAAAATCGACAACCTTGAGTACTGGCAAATGGACAAAGTCTAAGCGGTACAAATCAAAAGTTGAGACCTGTCAGTTCACACGAGTTCGGCCATGCTCATCGGACTGGTCAGCGATGAACGGTACGTTGCGCTGGCCGGTGTCGAATTAGAATTCATTGATGAATCGGGGCGATCTTGGGAAACCCGATCACGAGCCAGCGGGTCCGTTCATCTCGAACTTCCGCCCGGTTCCTATCGCGTGATTTTGCAGAAAGACGGTTATGGATCGAAGAGATCACAGATCGTAATTCCTCTTTCGGAACCGCATCATTTTCGGCTTCTAAGCGATGGCTTGCTCGGATATGCCTGGCCCAAATGGATCCGTTCGCGAGAATGTTCTGAATTTCGCGTTCACTCGGTTGAAGCCTATCATCTGGAACTTTGGCGTTACGGTGCGCAACCGGTGTTCGTCCGATCGCTGGGCTGGCACGACGAACACGGACCGCGTGCGACGATGCAGATCACGCCGGACGGCGATTACACGCAGACTGGCGTCCAGTGGAACAAGACAGGCTATACCCATTGTGTCCATTCCCAGCATGTCGAAGCACCAGAACGATCAGGGCTCTACTATTTTCGAGCCGAAACCAAGTCCGGATTGCGTTTTTCGTTCCCGTGGATTGTCGCGCCTTCGCATCCGGGTGCCCAAGTCGCGGTCCTGGCGTCTCATCTCACATGGAATGCCTACAACGCGTTTGGCGGGCGCAGCAACTACATCCATGCGGATGGGCTTCCACCACGACCCACGATTAATTCACGACAGGAGTTGAAGCGGTATTCCGATGAGGGGTTCTTCACATGGAATGCTCCGCACTATCCTCCGCTCTCGTTCGACCGCCCCGAACCCTTCAACTCCATTGACTGGAACGAGCAGTTGACCGATCAGATCGCAGGAAGGCAAGCCTGCCATCTCGCACCGGCGGAGTGGCGGTTGCTGGGCTGGATGGAAAATCAGGAGATTGCTTACGACTACTATGCGGAAGCGCAGTTGCATGACGGGGTTCTGGATCTTTCCCGGTATCGTGTCCTGGTTCTTTCAGTTCACCCCGAATACTGGACCGTTGCCATGTACGATCGGGTGAAAAAATGGGTCTTCGAGGAAGGAGGCCGGTTGATCTATCTCGGCGGTAACGGATTAAACTGTCCGGTCGAATGGAATGAAGATGGCACAATGAGTTGTCTGAACGATCAGTTGACGAACCTCTGGTCTTCCGGAATGCGTGGACATGAAAGCAGGATGCATTTGCACCATGAATCCGAGGCGAGTCTGCTGGGTGTGGTCTTTACGCCATCAGGTGCCATGACCGGTGCTCCGTTTCGCGTCGTCGATCCGTCCCATTCATTTTTCCAGGGAACGAATCTCCAAGCGGGTGATCTGTTCGGCCAGTTCAGTTTGCATCAACGATGTCCGGGTGGAGCGTCCGGGCACGAAACGGATAAGCGAAGCGGGCATTCGCCGCCGGGAGTCCAATTATTGGCGGTGGGAAATAATCCGAATCACGGAGGAGCGGAGATGGTGACTTTTCAGACGCTAAACGGTGGACGAGTCTTCTCGGTAGGCTCAATCAATTACGTCGCATCACTTCCTGTTGATCCCATGATCTCGCGTATCACTTCCAATGTTTTTCGAGACTTCCTCAGTTGATTTGATCAGAACGGCGGTGAACCTATTGCCGCCAGGACTTTCGATTGGATGGTGAGGTCCCGGCTGGCGGTCCCGTTTTGGTCAAACCGAGCGGAGGAGGTGTTTCGGGCAAACCAGGCATTGCGTAACCGGGTGTAGGATTCGATGCGTTGTTCATACTTCGTGCCGTTGCCCATTGATAGACCTTTTTCACGATCTCGCCCGCCGTCTTGCTTTGCAACGCAAATCGATCAGCAGGGATTCCCATATCGAATCCAAGTTGCTTTTGGAGTACTTTCGCGACGCCAATCGCCAGTTCGCGATTCGGTTGCCGCCCCAGACCCCGGAGCACATCCAGTGCATCGGGATCGGTGGGATTCATCGCCAGCATCGCCTCGGCAGCAAGAAGTCTGATTGGCCCCGGCTGGTCAGAGTTCGTCATTCGATCGAGAAGATCAGGAGTGAGCAGGCGAAACGAGCGAAGGAGGTGAGCGATCTCGACACGCAGGCCCGCCGGCGTTTTGATGTCTATGACCTGCTGTGACAGATCGGAAACCAGATCATAGTCGATTTCGCCCTGGAGATGCTGGGCGTAGTATTCGATGAGCGAACGGATCGATCGGCTGGCGAGCGGTTCCGGTTCCATAGCCCAAGCTGTCAGATCGCAGACGGCCACCGCCGGAAGGCGATGATTCGAACACGCCAGCCCACCATCGTTGGAAAATCGAGGATCGGACAGGTAGAGGCGTACGCTCTCGCGCACGATTCCCCAGCGATTGCCGGGGTTTGACAATACCGCCCGAAGTGCAGCCAACCGCACGCTCGGCTCAGGATCTCGCAAATATTTGGCCAATTCCAGTATGTTGCTTGGTTCGTTCGCCTGCTCAAGTGAAGTAATCGCCATCGCACGAACCGCAGGCTCGGACATCTGGTGAAGTTTGTGAAGAACCACCGCAATCTCAGCGGCACGCCAGACTTTTCTTCCTTCGAGTGCTGCAAAAGCTGCCATTCGAACGTTGGCATCTGGATCGTTAAACAGGCCGAAAACAGGCGATGCATCGTGGATCAGAGAGTTTCGCAGTGCCTTCACTTCGGGCAATCGAGGAATTTGGGCGGGATCGATGGGCCAGTCTTTGCGCTTGCGGAGTCGCTTGGTCAGCGTTCGGGACAGTCGGCGTTGCTCAGCTCCGGTTCGCAGTAATTCATGAGAAAAGAGTAAGATCACGGGAACGAGGAGCAGCATGCCGCGGCCGAAGGCGGCCGGTGGTTCCTGCAGATCCCGTGTCTGGGACCAGCAAAAACCCAAAGCGATAAGATACAGAAGAATCACAGGGCCGCTCACGGGCGGTTTCCAAGCCAATCCCTGCCTGAACAGAAGGATGACGCCAAGCAGACCGCCGATTGCTCCAAATGCCAGAAGCTGAGATTCATAGCGAATCGCCAGCGCGCCTAACAGCGCGGCCGGGCCGATCATGATCGCAAAGTTGATCAATCGGGCGATCGGTGATGGTGAGTGATCGCTCATCGGGTCTGAAGGTCGTTGAGTTGGAAATTAATCAGCCAGCCGTTCATCGAAAACGTAGAAGATAAATTCCAAACGGTCAAACCAAAGAATTCACAGGACATGCAATGACTGGTATACTCGCTATGAATTGATTCATTCAAGGTCAGGAGTTCGATGTGTCGCACTTTCACCGTCGAGCGTGGTTGACGTCGGCTTCCGCACTGTTATTGAGTCAGATCGTTCGGGCAGATCAATCGCAGATTCCACTGGGTTTCAGCCTGTATGGAATGAAGAACCTCTCTCTCACTGATTCCATCAAAACTTGCGCCCAAATCGGCTACGATGGCATCGAACTGGCACTAATGTCGGGATACGTAGCGGAACCTAACACACTGAATTCCGATTCCAGAAAAGAATTGCGAACACAGCTCAAAAATTACAAACTGAAATTATTAGCAATGATGGAAAATCTGGCAGAGCCTGCAACCACAACAGTTCAAAAATCGAATAACGATCGATTGAAAGCCGCGTTTGATCTCTGGCATACCGTCGCGCCGGATACACCGCCACTCATTGAGACAATCCTTGGGGGCAAACCTGCGGAATGGGAAAAGAATAAGAATGTCATGGTTGAGCGGATGCAGGACTGGGCCGAACTCGCGAGAAACGCGGGGGCCGTGATCGCCATCAAACCGCATGTGGGGAATGCGCTTCATACTGTGGAAGGAGCCATCTGGTTCATGAAGCAGATTGATCGGCCACAGATCCGAATCGGTTTTGATTACAGCCATCTGGTCCTGAGAGGTGTTCCACTTGAGACGGCAATCAACTCTTTGATTCCCTATTCCGCATTCGTTCACGTCAAGGATGCACGTGGCAAACCCGAGAAATTCGAATTTCTGCTGCCCGGTACCGAGGGGATCGATTACGCAGAATACGCGCAACGTCTCTCGGCTTCGAAGTACGCCGGTCCCGTGGTGGTGGAAGTGAGCGGAATGATCAGCAACAAGCCGAACTACGATGCGAAGACCGCTGCCCAGAAGAGTTTTTCCAATCTCTCAGCCGCATTCGGTCGACGAAAGCAGTAAAGATTCCATTCGAGCATAAGGTATCGAGAATGTTCTGGCTCCGGCAGGATCGATTCTGCCGAAACCAGACAATAACCCTTTGGAGATGATCAACGGACCCTGTTCTTCCAAAACTATTTCTGGATGTAGTCCGATCGACTGCGTGTGAGGAGCGAAGTGTCCGCTTCGCTGAGTACAAAGACATCGGTTCGTGCCGGGTCTTCAACTCGTGAGTAGAGACGTTTTCCGTTGCTGCCTCCTTCTTCGCGACCGATGGCGAGTGTTCGTGTCACTCCGCCCTGTTGAGTGATTGTGATCGTTCGCTGGGGTGGTTGCAGGCCGTAGAGTTTGAGATCGGCACCAGAGTCCGCAGCGTAGCGGAGGGCTTTGAGGCCCGCCAGCGCATCCAGCAATTCGCTGACTTTGGCGGTGGCGATGCGATCGGTCGGCCGTTCCGCATCGATCCAGTTCGCCCCCACTTTGTTCCAGCGGTAGGACGTCTTTCCATCCTGAAACGTGATCGACTCAACCTGTGACGCATCCACGCCGCTCCACACGGAACGCTTGCGGTATTCGCCAGTCACTTTGGAGGTGGCGGCGGCGTTCAGCGAGCCGACCAGATCGCCTTTGTCCAATTTGACGTAGGCGCGGCCATTCACCGTATTGCCTACAAGTAAGCTCAGTTCTTCCTTATCGCCAGATTTGAGAACCCATTTCACGGTAGGCTGATCGAGACCATATGCTTTCAAATCTTTGGCCTTTTCCGCTATCAACTCGTCGGCTCGAAGTTTGGCCATGGCATTGATGAACTCATCGAGTTCTACCTGATCCGCTTCCGCTTCGATCGGCTTGACGAGTTTCCAGGTGCCGTTGATCTGGGCAAACGTGACGGTGCGATTGCCACGCGTCATCTCCACGCGATCGGCTTTCAGGAACCGGGCGAGCGCGCGGTCCCGGAACTTGAGAGGCTCAGCCAGCAAGCGTTTGGCAAGCGTTCCCGAAAGCACACCCACAGTCACCTGGGGTTGGCCATCGACCATGGCGTACCGATCACCATCGGGTTTCTTGTCATCGACGGGCTTACCAATTTTCAGGATTTTCTCCATGGGCTGATCGAGGCCCACTTTGAGCGAGATCGTGGCGGCCGGTTGATCCAGTCCGAACGATTTCAAATCGCCCGGCGCGAAGGCGGCAACCTTGACCGCTCGCAAACGGGAAAGCTGATCGCTGAGTTCATCCAGAATGGATTGATCGGCCTTATGCTTCGCGGGTTTGGTCATGTCCCAGCCAACCGTTGCTCCCTGAACGATTTCGAGTTCATTCTTGCCCATTTTGCGTGTGAGCGACATCAATGTCGGAGCATCAAACGTGAGCAGCGTGCGATCAGCGAAATCGAGTTTTCCGCGAGCCAGTGTATCCGTCCCGGTAACACTGAGGAGAGCCACTTTCGGATCGTTGTCCGCGCGGGCGTATCGCGCTCCGCCCTCTGTTTTCCCGAGTTTGATCGTGTGGTTGGTGGCCTTACCATTTACATTGAATGTACCCGTGATCGTATAAGCCGGCTGATCCAGTCCATAGTTCTTCCATGCCACATCGTTTCCATAGCCGACAATTTTCTCCACCGCTGGCCGAGCGAGTGCACCGGCGACCTGATTGATGATCATGCGGTCAACGCTGAACTTGGCGCCCTCTGCTTTCCAATTCCCCTGTTCGTCCTTGATCAGAGCGACGGTCTCTTCGGGCTTGGTTCCGGTGATCTGGATCTTGGTCAATGTGTCCGCGTCCTGTGCGAGGATGGACTTTTCGAGAAGCTCGAGTGCCGGTTTATTGAGGACATTCACAAGAGAATCGTTGATCGTGAAGATCGCGGAATTCGGCTCCCCCATCAGCTGAGCGTATCGGGTATTGGGTGCGGGTGCGGGTTTGCCCACGAGAAGCGTCCGTGTTTTCTGAACGTCCGGTGCTCCATTTTCACCTTGCGATTCCTTGTAGCTCACGATGACTTTCATGGCTGGCTGATCCAGGCCGTGGGTGGAGGGGTCGGCCTTGGTCGCCTCGTATTTTTCCGCTTTGATGTTTGCGACGGCACTGGCGGCGGCGCTGGCGATCGAAAAGGGAACAGGCGCCTGGAACGGCATCGCGATTGACCAGTTCGGCATCTGATTCACGAGCTTGTAGGATTCTTTACCTTGTGCTCGCTGGATCTCGATGGATGCAACTTGATCGGGTTGAACGCTCCAAAGCTGGAGTGGCAGTAGTGCCAAAGCGCCATTGTTGAGTGAATCGATCGTTGGCTTGGAAATCGTGAAGACGCTTCCGGAGTTGTTCCGCCGTGCATAGTATTCCGGTTTGAACTCTGGCGATTTGCCAATGGCGATGGTCTCGGTCTTCGCGCCGAAATTCAGCACGATGGTCAATGCGGGTTTGGCAAGACCATACTTTTGATCGAGATCTTCGGGTTTCGGTGCATCATCCACATATTCGATTGCTTCCAGCCGGGAAAGGTCGCCGGTGATCTGAGTGGCTTTGGCTTCATCGGCCGCGAGCGCAAGCGGCTTGGTGAGGTTCCAGTTTTCACCGGACTTGCTGAGGGCGAAGGCGTCTCCGGTCGAAGGAGTGATCGCGATTCCTGAGAGTTTGAGTTCGGCTGTGTCGAAGAGTTGGCGGCCACGATAAGCGAGAGCGGGGCGGTCGACCAATTTCTTGGCATCATCTGCAACAACGTTGGCGCGAGGCCAACCGGCGACCTGAATGTTCCACTTCTTCTTCTCTTCATCATGTTTGCCAAGTAGAAATGTGATCGTTTCCGCTGGCAGAGCGGGTTGACCTTCGGGTGGCTGAGGCTGAACCGTAAGCGTGATGGAGTTCTTGCCATCGAGCCCCATCGATGCCAGTTGTTTGGCATCCGGGTTGTCGATGATCGCGCGATCACCCATCGGCTGTGCCACAATCAGGGGATCGGCAGGCGTTTCGGGATTTTTCGCTTCCAGTTTCGCGAGTGCGTCGATCAGTTCGGTGATCTTGGCCGATTCGGCAAGTGTCTCTCCGATGTACCAGCGATCCTGTTGGTCTTCGGTCTTTTCGGCTTTGGGGTTTCCCTTGCGGCGGGTCATGATGACCGGTTTTTGACCTGCTAGCGAGAGTTCCACTTTCTGGACGTCATTGGTTTCGAATCGTGCGAGTAGTGGATCGCGGAGTTCGTCCGGCTTCAGGAAGAGACTGGAAAACGGATTGGCTTTGATCTCGAATAAGAGGTCAAGGCCATCGATGCTGGCGTAGTGATAGGTTTCGATGGTGGGTTGTGGGGGCGGGGGCGGGGGCGCGAACGGTTGCGGAGGCGGAGGCGGAGGTCCGGGTTTGACGACGGTGCGTGAGACGCGGCCGATCTTGAGCGTGGTCGGGCCGGTCGCGCGGTTGATGGTCAGCACGCGTTCGGGCTGATCGAGTCCGGTTTCCGCAGCGGGTTTCGCGGGAAGGAACTGCTCGACCCAGATTTCCGGAATGGCGGTGAGAATGCCGCGAAGTTTGGCCGGATCGACGCGATCGCGCAAAGAGGTGTACGTCTTGTTCTGTAACCCAACTCCGATTCCATCGAGTTCCCACACCTTTGACAGTTGATTGACAGTGAGAGCGGGTTCGGAGGTGGATTCCCGTTCGATCCGCGGTTTCGGATTCGGTCCAACACGATTGAGCAGAACACCGGAATTGGCGGTTTCAATCTTGATTGACGTAATCACATTTCCGACGACCGGCCAGCGGCCACCCGGCGGAGTGGTCTGATTTGGACCTGTCGGCTCGCCCCCGCTGAGTTTGAATCGCTCGAATTCCGGGAACAATTGCTTGCGGCGATAATCCTCCGGCTTGCGTGCAACCACTTGCATCAGGTCGGAATCGAATCGCAGCAGGTCGGTATGATCGTCCACTTTCACGTAGGTTGGCCGGGCATATTCCGGCTGATCGGGCTGCGCTTCGGGGCGACCGATCGTCATCGTGATGGTTCGATTCTTGCCACTGATTTTTGCTGAAATCGGATTTTGCGACTGGTGCAAACCAAATGGCTTGAGGTCGCCGGATTCGGGAGTCACGGGAGCGAAGCGCGACTGTAGCGAGGTCAGGGTCGCGACAAGTTCGTTCGCTTCGTCCTGGCGAACGGGCCAGTTACCCGGCTGAGTCCACTCGCCGTTGGGTCCGAGAATCAGCGAGAGCGTATCCGAACCGATCGTCAGGGAGACGGCCTGGACATCCGCAGTCGGAAGCGAGGCGGCCGCCTCCTGCACCGCCACGCGCGGCAGTTCCTGCGGAGCCGTGAGTCCGAGTGACGGTGCGAGGGTATCGCCCTTCCAGATCCAGAAAGCGGAACCTGCGACAAGAGCCATCAGAAGTATCGTGGTGAGCCAACGCATGGGACTATTCGTGTGTTGAAGTAGAGGTTCGGGAGTAATTGACCGCCCGGGCTTCAGCGGACTTTTCGAACCATTAGCATCAATACGCCCAGATAAATACAGATCATCGGCAAGCCGATCGAGGTACCCAATCGCCAGTACAGCGATTGTTTTTCATCCAGACTGACTCGCGGGTAACGCCATTTCTCTTCGTCAGGCGCATTTTTGGGCAGACGATCATCCCGCTTGAGTTGCCAGTTGAGCGTATTGACGATCAGTTTCTCATGTGCGGGGTCGAGCGTGCGACCTGCGATCAATCCGCCGTGTCCGTAAACGGCAATACGAACCGTCGGCAGCTTTCGGCGTTTCTCTTCATCGAGCAGGTTGACATAAAGATCCGGCTCAACCGCGAGCGGGTACAACCCACTCCAGCCTCCGACCGCGCCGCCAACCATGGCACGCGCCTGTTCCAGAATGAGCCGGGAATCGTACCAGTCCGCGGGCACGGTGCGTTCGATGGCGGCACCGATCGGAAACGGGCCCTTGCGCTCCAGATCGCGCGTTCCGCGTTTCGGATCATCCGGTTTGGGTGGCGAATACTCAGGAATGTAATCGATATCCGGTACCGGTTTCTCTTCACCCCACGATTCATTCGAACTCTCCGCGATCGTCGCCACGAACTTCTGGCTCGCTGCGACACCGGGATTCAGGAAAATCGGTCGGAACCAGTTCCTGCGAAGTTGCGCCTGCGATTCCGACGTCCGACCCGAGACCAGCATGGCGGCGGCAATGGGGTTCGGCTTCTTTCCTTCCTTCTCCAGGTCGAACACCAAAGGCGGAACCGTGACGGTTCCACCCGCCCGCAACGTCTCGCCGCTTTGCTCCACCATCGCACGCGTTTCGGCATCGTACATCACCGTGAGATTGCTGAACTCGAATCCCAATCGCTTGAAAACGTTCTCAAGTGCATCGTCTGGGAAACCCGGAATCGGCCGGGTATCGCTCGGGTTCACCGCACCGAACAGACCCAGGACCGGCTTGCCGGCCTTCAGAAAATCCTTCACCACATCCGCCTGATCCTGATCGAGCGAGTAAATCTGGGGCGGCAGGTAGTCACCCGTGATCAGGTTCGGAGTCGTCTGCCGGGGAATGATCAGCAGATCGCAATCTTCCACCGCCTGCGCGAGCTTGCGTTTCACATCCGTGGTCCGCCGCGCTTCCACGGCCCGCTCATTCTTCATCGCTTCGAGATACTTGGGCTGGACCTTGTCCAACTCCTCTTTGTTGGACTTCAACCGCTCCTGCGTTTCCTTGATGGCATCAGCCAGAAATTCCGATGCGGCTTTGCGATCATCTTCCGTCACGAATTCCTGATTGAACTTCACGAACTCGAGCTTCTTCGTGATCTGATCGAGCGGTTCCTTATCCACTGTGATTTTGGATTTTTGGAACGCCATGAGTTGCAGTTCCAGCCGTGGTTGGCGGGAACTCAGAATGGCGTAAGTGTTCTCGAGGGCGGTCAGTTCATTTTCGGCGAAGGTATCGCCGGCGGGTGAACCGGCGCCCCGGCCCAGTCCGCGGCGGGTGAAAATATCCAGAACTTCAAAGCCGTTCCGCTCGAGCATCCGCCGCAAACCACCGCTCGTGTAGCGATCCGCTTCCTCGTCGCCTTCGGACTGCGATGCGAAGAACGGGTGAATGATGAACAAACCCACACGTGGCTTTTTCTCGCCCAGTCTCAGGATCCGATCCGCGAACGGGCGAATCCCCTGAGGGATCAAAACCAGATTCTTGTTTTTGGTCAGCGTTGTTCCATCGATTCTGGTCACCAATTCCTGGGACGCCGTTTTGTCGAGCAGGTAGAACTCGGAAAAGCTTAACCGCTGAACTTTTCCTTCCGAATGGAAAAAGATGCTGTTTTCCGGAGCAGATTCCAGCGCCGCACGCAGGTTAGGTGAATCTTTGGTGATCGAATCGAGCTGATCAAGATAGGTTTCGTCCGTCGTGTCCAGAACGGTCACACGGAACTGCGGACCGATCTCGCGGAACAGATCGACTAGGTCGCGAACTTTCTCGGTGACTTTGCGATCCGCCGCGGAGATGAGACTGTCATCGATCGAATTGGCGACGGTGTTGGGCGCATCGGCACGCCGGAGTTTCAGCACGATCACATCGGTCGGCTTAGTGATGGCTCGGAATTCGTCCTGAATGTCGGCCGGCAGCGTGAACAGTTTGTCTCGTGTGCAATCGATCCGCTTCGAGTGCGAGAAGGACCAGACATTGATCAGGATGACCAGCACGACCGCGAGACCGATCTGAAGATAGCCGTTCGCGCCGACTGCCGTGCGCCGGCCCGTCACGAGTGTCAGAGCGCTGAGCAACTCAACGATCAACCAAAGCGCGACAGCGATACCGCCGACACCGAGGATCCAACTGGCGTATTTGGCCGTCGCTCCGAAACCGCCCGTGAATGCGGTCTTGAACTGTTCGCTCACGATCTGAACACCGGAATCCCACGAATCAATGGCGGCGAGTTGAGGTGTCTCGGTCGCGAGCAGGACTCCGCCGATCGCGGCGCCGAGCAGACCCGTCAGCCCCAGCCCACGGATGGAAAACCGGAACAGATTGCCAATCGTCGTTCGCTGGCGAGCGTCAGCCATGGTGAACCTCATGTCGTCCTGTTTTGATCAATTCGTTAACGTAAACGCCGGGCTTCCAAACTTCGTACCGTCAGGAACAGGCACAGCAACGTGACCGTGCCGTACAGAATCAAGTGACGCGTATCGATGATGCCCCGGGTAAAGTCTCGTCGAAAATGCTCCGGAATGCTGATGAAGTAGACCACTTGGGTCGCGAACGATCCTGTGTCGTACTCCGGTCGCCAGAACGCAGCCAGCACAAACACCAGACTCAAAACCATCGAGATCATCGCCGCGACAAGCTGACTTCGAACCAGACTCGAAACGAACAGACCGATCGACAGAAACATCGCACCGGCCAGAAACGCACCGAGGTACGACGTGGCCACCGGTCCCGGATCGATCCGCGGTTTCCAGTTCGTATCAAGATCCAGAAGAACGGGCAAATACGCAATTGTTGGCAGCCACAGCACGATATAGAAGAGCAGGCATGCGATATACTTCCCCGCCACAACCTGCCAGTCCCGAATCGGTGCCGTCATCAGACTTTCCAGCGTGCCAGTCCCGCGTTCCTCGGCAAGAAGTCGCATCGTCAGAAGCGGGGGAATGAAGAGGAAGACCAGCCAGAATTTTTCGTCGCCCAGCATCGATTGCATTGGAAACTCGGTTCCGCGCGGTCCCGGTTCCGAGAGCAGCCCCAAAGTGAGACCAAACAATCGCCCCGTCACGAGCAGGAACACCGCAAGCGTGACGAAACCGATCGGCGAGAAAAAATAAGCCGTGAATTCACGTTTGATCAGGCTCAAGGTGGGTCGCATAGGTAACTTCAGTTCGGAGTTCGGGAGAATTCACCGCGGCCGATTACAGGCCTTCCTGCCCGGTCAATCGCACGAAAATGTCTTCAAGGCTTTGGTTCTTATGGCGCTCGCGCACCGCCGCCAGCGATCCGTCGGCAACGACCTGCCCCTGATAAATGATGATCACCGAATCGCAGGCGGCTTCCACTTCCGAGAGAATGTGCGTCGAGAGCAGCATCGTATGCTGCTGACCGAGTTCGCGGATCAGCTTGCGAGTCTCGCGGATCTGCGTCGGGTCGAGACCCGCCGTCGGTTCGTCCAGAATCAGCACAGGCGGATCGGCCAGCAGCGAATCCGCCAGCCCGACCCGCTGCCGGTATCCCTTGGACAAAGTGCCGACCAGTTGAGACTTCACATCCTTCAGCCAGCAGCGATCGAGCACGTACTCGATCCGCTTGCGCCGCGTGCTCCAATTCAGGCCCTTCAATCCGGCACGGAACTTCAAATACTCCGTTACGCGCATGTCGGTGTACAACGGGCAGCTTTCGGGCATATAGCCGATCCGCCGACGGGCCTCGATCGGATCCCAGAACACATCGCAGCCATCAATGCTGGCTTTGCCCGATGTTGCCGTCAGAAATCCTGCCAGAATCCGCATGGTCGTGGATTTCCCGGCTCCATTCGGGCCTAGAAATCCGACCACGCGGCCTTTGGGAACCTCAAAGGAGATCCCACGAACCGCAGGATATTCGCCGTAATACTTGAATAAATTTTGAACAACAATCATGATGGTCACAATTCCGTCAAAGAAATATCGCAGTGGCGGTAGCGACCTGGTTGGAGGCCAGCACAGAAAGAATTAGATGATCGGACATGCGAAGGCAAGAGGCGAAGTTTGGGCAGGTTACATCACGATGCAGGGTTCCTCTCGACGTCTCAACAGAAGTTCGTTAGAGTCTGGGCTCCAAGGAGGGTTCGCCATGAAAAAGATTCTGATCGCCGCCGCCGTCATCGCAGCGCTTGGCGGTTCCTATTATCTGGGAACACGCACCACTCCAACGACACCTCAGTCCCGTCCTGAGGAATCTGTCAAAGTTTCCCGGCCGATCGTTGATGATCTGGTCGTTCCGACCGGGTTGACGATCCCCGCACAATTGCCGGAAATGACGATCGACGAACCCTCAAAGGTGCTTGCGGGCGAAGTCAAGGTTCCGGTAGATCTCCTCCGCATCGAACCGCCCGCGGCGCAGCCGAATCTGATCATTCCCATGATCCCCAAGTGACCGCATGCCCTCGGCAGCTTTTCTTCTCCGCATCACGTGGACCCTGGCCATTGTGATTCTGATTCTCGTTGGCGAGGCGCGAGCGGCCGACGCACCGCCACAACCCGTCGCCAGCGTGAGCAAAGAGCGGGACTGGGTTCGACTATCTCGATCTTTTTCTTCGACTTGTGACGATTCTGGTGCTTTCCGGCGGGATCGTGGGCACTTTCGCCGTGTTGACTTCGCTGCGGGCCGCGGCCTACGGACAGATTTTCGGACGATTCCAGGCGTTATTGCTGAAATTAGCCGATCATCCGCACCTCTTCGAGCGGATGAAGCGTGAGGAATACACCGTCTCGGAAAATGATCCGAGCGATCCATCGGGGCCGACGAACCCGCAGCGGTTTCTCGCGAATTGCATGGTCAATCTCTACGAAGAAGCATTTCTCCTCTATGAATCCCGCGTCCTGTCAGTGATTGATACGATGCCGGAAGATTACTGGAAATCAATGCTCGGCTCGATGAAGTCCGCCTTCGCACTGAAATACGTGCGGACGCACTGGGAATTGCGACAGAGTGTCTTTTCGCCCAAGTTCAATCAGTTCGTACGCGAAACCATCCTGACCGATCAAGCGTTGAGTCAGGCAGGGTCCGCTTCACCGGATCCGCCAGCGGAGTTTGTACGCTCAGGATGATGACACGAGTTTGGTACGCGATCCGGATTTCGCTACGTCCGATGATCGCATGCTCTCGCCGTTTGATCGCGAATTGCGGATCGTATTGACCAGTCCTGTCGTATCCAATCCCGCATCGGCAAGGAGTTCGTTTCGCTCTCCGTGTTCGACAAACTGATCCGGAAGTCCCTTGCAGATGATGGTGCGCGTATCCAAGCCGGCGGCGTTGGCGGCTTCGAGCACGGCGCTGCCAAACCCGCCCATGATCGTTCCTTCTTCGACCGTAACCACAACCGGCAGCAGATCGACCGCTTTCAGGATCGTCTCGGTGTCGAGCGGTTTGACGAACCGGGCATTGATCACGCCGATGTTCAATCCGTCCTCGTCACGCAGAATCTTCGCTGCCGAAAGCGCGGTGCCGACGCGCTCACCGAAGACGACAAAACAACCGTCTTCGCCCCATTCGATCACTTCCGCTTTACCCAGTTCAATCGGCGTCTGCGAGCGCTCGATCCGTTCGAGATTCGCCTTCGGATACCGCATGCTGATCGGCCCCGCATGCGCCATCGCGAACCGGAGCATCGGTTCCACATCCGCTTCATCACCGGGCGCCATGCTCGTCATGTTGGGGAAAATTCGCAGATACGGGATATCGAACACGCCATGGTGCGTCGGTCCGTCCGGCCCCGCCACACCGGCACGATCCAGCGTGAAGACCACCGGCAGGTTCTGCAGGCAGACTTCCTGATAGATCTGATCGAAACTCCGCTGCAAAAACGTGGAATAAATGTTCACGATCGGTCGCGCACCCGCCTTGGCCATCCCGGCTGCGAAGGCGACTGCGTGGCTCTCGCAGATTCCGGTATCGAAGAACTGCTTCGGGAACGCATCGCGAACCTTCTCGAGCTTGTTCCCCTGACACATCGCCGCCGTCAGCACGCAGGCGGTCGAATCCTCCTTCAGAATGTCATAGATCGTGGACGAGACCGCATCCGTGTACGCCCGTCCGCCACCCTTCTTCATCTTCACGATGGTGCCGTTGAGATCGATCTCCTCGAATACCGGCGGCGCATGGTAGGTGACGGGGTCGGACTCCGCCTGCGGAACACCCTGCCCCTTCGTTGTGAAAACGTGCAGCAGGATCGGCCCTTTCTGCCCCTTCAGATCGCGGAGGATCTTCCGCATGCCGTGAAGATCGTGACCGTCGAACGGGCCGAAATACCGGAAACCGAATTCCTCGAAGAGCATGCCATCCTTGAAGCAGGCCTTGAGTCCGTCGCGAAGACTTTCCAGCGACGATCGGGCCGCCTCGCCGACAACGGGTATCTGCTTGAGTATTTCGCTGAGCGTACGCTTCCCGCCCTGATAGATTCCCGTCATCCGGCATTGATCGAGATACTGAGCCAGTCCGCCAGTCCGCGGGCAGATGCCCATCTTGTTGTCGTTGAGGATGACAAGCACATCCTGACTCAACCCCGCGATATTGTTGAAGGCTTCGAAGACCATTCCGCTGGGCAGTGCGCCATCGCCGATGACTGCTACGGCGTGGCGGTCGTGCTGACCCATGAGTTCGTCGCCCGCCTTCAGACCCGAGATCGTGGAGATGCTCGCGCCGGCGTGACCGGTCATGAACAGGTCGTACGGGGATTCCGCCGGATTGGGGAAGCCCATCAGACCACCCTTCGTCCGGATCGTGTGGAACCGCTCGTATCGGCCGGTGATCAGTTTGTGGGGATAAATCTGGTGGCCAGTGTCCCAGATGAGCCGATCGGTGGAAAAATCAAAGGTCAGGTGAAGGGCCAGACACAACTCGACCACACCGAGGTTACTGGCGAAGTGCGCGGATCGGGCCGTCAGCACGTTGACCAGTTCCTCACGAATCTCATTCGCGAGTCTCAGGAGTTGCGCATCGGAAAGTTCCTGCAAGTCATGAGGCGACTTGATCAGTGGAAGCAGTTCGATTTTGGACATGGACAACTCCATTTTTGAAAGAATGCGGTGAGAATCTGAAGATTGAATTCTTCAGTCTTCACCGCCATTCGTTAGCGATCCCTCTCCGCAATCCGTAACGCCAGGTCCACCAGCGGTTGACCGGCCGGTCCGAGTGTCTCAGCCGCGCTGGCGGCTTCTTCAACCAGTTCCCGGACTCGCTTCCGGCTTTCGGGAACACCCAGTAATCCGGGGTAGGTTAATTTACCGCGTTGTGCGTCTTTACCGACTTTTTTCCCGGTTTTTTGCTCGGTACTTTCAACGTCGAGCAGATCGTCCGTGACCTGAAACGCCAACCCCAGAGCTAGAGCATAGCGATCGATCGCCGCGAGGGTGTCAGGCGGAATCGGATCTTCACCCAGCACTGCGAAAATCCCCATTCGCAGCGATGCCCGGATCAGCGCTCCGGTCTTCCGATTGTGAATCCCTTCCAGCTCTTTCAGGCCGATGGTCTGGTCCTGTTCCGCAGCCAGATCCAGCACCTGCCCTCCGACCATCCCGACCGCGCCAGCGGCTCTCGCCAACTCCAGAATACTAACCGCTGCCGTTCGCGGAGGGTAACGGTTCGCCAGAACTTCAAAGGCCAGCGTCAACAGTGCATCACCAGCTAGTATAGCCTGCGCTTCGCCGAAAATCTTGTGGTTGGTGGGCCGTCCGCGACGGACGTCATCGTCGTCCATCGCGGGTAAATCATCATGGATGAGTGAATAGGCATGGACATATTCGACCGCGCAACCGGCGGGAAGGCTCTGCTCAAGCGTTCCGCCAACGGCTTCGCAGGCGAGACTCGCAAGGATGGGTCGCAGGCGCTTGCCGGGTGCGAGAACGCTGTAGGCCATGGCTTCGACGATGGCAGCGGGTGCGTTCGCGGTGAGTTCGTAGAGAGTCGAACGAAGTGCCGTGTCAACAGCATCCTGCCTTAACGTCCAGACATCCTGGTTGACTGCGATCAACGATTGGCCCTGCCCGCAGAAGAGGCGAAACGGATTCGCTTCCAGATATTATTAGTATTCCGATCGCCGGTTGTCCCATCTCATCAGGAGTTACCATCGAATCGGGGGATCTCACGGAAGAGGAATCCGATAGAAATTGAAGGCGATCTCACGCTGGACCGTGAGCCATTCCACCAGAACCAGTTTGTGCGGTGGTCCGATTTTTTGGTTCTTTGGAGGGACAAACTGGATGGTCATGCTCGTTGCGCCAGGCGCCTGATGATGCGCCGTCGGACCCGTGTTGCGGTACTTCCGCCCCATGTGGTCGGAAATCTCCAGCCGTTGCGGCAAGGCGGTGGACCAACCGTAATCGTCCGTTCCCGGATGCAGAAGCGAAGCTGTGATCTTGACGGTGAATCCGCTCTCGTTGGGAGCGCTGAGTTCATCGATCCGAAGAGAAGCGGTCCGGCTCACGTAGGACCGCTTCGGATCGGCGGAGAGCGGTTCGATCGTCAGTTCCGGACGCGTGGTGGAGAGCAAATTCACGCGGACTTTACCTCGAAGTTCCTTGATCATCGTCGCATCCCGGCCGGGTCGCGCGAGGTTGGCATAGAGGTAGATGCTGTTTCCCTTTTGCGCGCCGCTGCTGTAGTAATGCGAAAAGTTGCCGGCAGACTCCGCACTCGGAACGAGGTCGTGGCCCGTATCATCCATCGCCCGCGTGATGATCGCGGCCCCGGCACCCAACATCGGATTCTTCGGTTCGGAAAAGAGCATGAGGTTCAGGTTCAATCCGCCATATTGCACGTAGGGAGTCGAACGCCGTGGAAGGCCGGATAACTGACGGTTGATGTTCAACCCGATGTTCGTGGCGACCATCCGGAACGGACCGATGCGGCAGACGTGGGGATCGAAGGATTCGTTGCTGTACAAGCTCACCGAATTGTCCACATCGCCCGACATCTGGATGCTGAACCCGGTCACGAGTGCAATCTCGTCCATCGCTTCCCAGAAGGATTTCTGCTTCCAGTCGACGATCATTGCGAGTTTGCCGTCGTTGGAAACATTCGAAAACGGATAACCGGTCTGATGGGTGATCTGCTCAAGAAGTTCTTCGATGGAGTAGCGGCCTTTCAGTGTAATGCATTTGGGAAGGTGGAGTCGGTCACGGTCGAGTCGGCTGATGAGGACTTCGATCCGGCGTTCCATTTCCGGGCTGTCGGTTTCCCGGGATGCTTTTTCGAGTACGGGACGCGCGGAATCCCCCAGCGCAATCAACTCGCGATGGGCGGCTTCTCGCGTGCGGAAGTTGGCCGCGCCGAGCTGCTCAACTAACAACTCAATGCCACGTTCACCGTGAGGAGCGGGGGCAAACGTCGAAGTTGCCAGGAATGCCCAGACGGCAAATCCAGAACCTGCAAACATCGGTACTTGCTCTCCGTGTGAAAAACGCTCATGTTCACACTGAAAGCGTAGATTCCTGAATGACCGACCACAAGGGCGAGTCATTCAGGAACCTGAAGAAAACGGCTCGGAATTGTTCAAGTCTGACGCCGGAATCGATTTCGCTTATTTCTTGAACATGGCATGATTGCGATCCCCGCGGGAGAGCAGATACGCCATGAGATCCAGAATTTCGTCCTCTTTGAGAATATCCAGCAAGCCAGCGGGCATGATGGACGTCTTCGAGGGCGTCATTTTCGCGATATCGTTCCGATTGATCCGGCGGAGCAGATTTGGGTCGAGCATATCCGTATTCACGCTATAAACGTCACCGCTGAGGTTCACGATCCGCCCGCTGACCTGTCCGCCGTCTTCCAGTTCAAAGATGGTCGCGGCATATTGATCGCTAACGGTCTTGCTCGGGTCGATGATCGATTCCAGCAGATCCCGTGAGTTGAATCGACCGGATACACCGCTGAGGTCCGGGCCGAACGACGAGCCGTCGTTGTCGTAGCGATGGCAGCCGAAGCAGCGGGTCTCGCTGAAGAGCTTGCGCCCGCGATCGAAATCCCGGCCTCCCTTTAAACCCGCTTCCAGTTTGGGAGCGATTTCCTCCATGGTCCATTTCTTGAAGACCGCGCGGGTCGGACCCGGAGGTGGGCCTTTCGGTCCGGCAGCGGCATCCGCCAGCAGCGTCGCGATGGCCGCCTTTTCATCCGGCTTCAAGGACTTCTCGAAATCCTCGCGGATGATCCGCAGGAAGCCCTGCAGGCTGTTTCCGCCGCGGAAATTGTTCGCGCTCACCAGCCACCCCGCGTACGCCTTCTGCGTCTCGGGAGTCCACCCCGCCTTGAGCACCCGCAGCGCCCGCGCGTATTCCATCTGCTCTTCCTGAGTCGGTGCGTTCGCGATCAGCTTGATCCCCATCTCGGCGGCCTTGCTGTTCTCGAGATAAACGAGCACTTGCAGGAGTTCGCTGTCGATGTAGCGGTTTTTCGTCGGGAAGACCGGGAGGAACTTATCGAGCCACGCCTTGCGCTCGTCTTCGGTCGGTTTGCCAAGTCGGTTGAAAAGCACATGGTAGACCCGGATCATGTCGAGCTTCTGATCGTCGGTGAGTTTGTCAAAGTCGATGCGGTCGAGCGATTCAAGAATCTTGCCGCGTAGCGCCGCATTCGGCTTGGGGCTGTCGGGCTTGGCGTGCTGGGGGCACGATGCAGACACGCGCGTGAGGGCAAGCAGTGCGTTGATGGAACGGATCGGATCCAGTTCCGCCAGCGCCTTGGTTTGCCACTTTTCCGCCGGTTGAAATTCGAGCGCGGTCCGCGCCGCGAACCGAACGACGCGATCGTCCGAATTCAGATAAGCCCACGCCTGATCGACCGCTTTGTCTGTGGCGTGCCCGTGAAGCGCTTCAAGACCCGAAAGGACTTCACCGCGAGCGCCGTCGCCAAACTGCGGCGAGGCTTCATCCCCTTTGTAAGTCACGCGATACAGTCCGCTCTGCACATTCCGCCCGCCGATCGCGAAGTACATCGCTCCATCGACCGGGTTGATCACCACATCCGTCAGCGGCAGCGGAGTCCCGGTCACGAATTCCTCCGCCACGCCGACATACGTGCTGCCCTTTGGTTCCAGATGGACGGCGTAGAGTTTGCCGTAGCTCCAGTCGCAGATGAAGAATGCATTCTGATATTTGGCGGGGAATTTGGCACCGTATCCGAAGCAGGTGCCGGTCGGCGAGCCGGGGCCAATGTTGCAGATGCCGGGCAGATTATCCGGATAGTAGACGGGGAATTTTCCGGCACCGTTGCGCCAGCCGAACTCGCTGCCACTCGTGACATGGCAGACGCGCGTGGGGCGGTACCACGGCGTATTCATGTCCCATTCCATGTCGGCATCATACGTGAACAAATCACCATGCTTGTTGTATCCACCGTCGAACTGATTGCGGAACCCCACACTATAGAGTTCCACGCTCTTGCCGTTCTTGTCCACATTGACGACGAATCCGCCCGGCCCCATCACGCCGTTCATGAAGCCCCGGCCATCGGGCATTCGCGGCAGCAGGTGATCTTCGCCCCAGACCGGCGGAACTTTCGTCGTGTCGTACTTCGGCATCTTGGTCTGATTGCCGCAGATCAGGGTCAGTCGTTTGCCGTCCGGATGCGGAAGAATCGCGTGCGTACCGTGCTCTCCGCCCGCGCCGTCGAACATCAGAAGCGGTTCGACCTTGTCGAGAACATCGTTGAACTTGCTGGAGGTCACGCGATAAAGCCCCGGCTGAATCTGGGTTCCGTCCGGCATCTTCTTGCGGATATTCGGCATCACATAAAGAGCATCGAACGCCCAGAGCAGCCCTTGTGCGCCAGCGATCTGGGCGGGGATCTTCTCGACTTTGGTCCCTTCGTTGGAGCCGATCGGCGGAGGGGTGATGCGATAGAGCGAACCGGCTTGATCGCTGGTGATTAGTCGCCCTCGCGGGTCCACGCACAGGTTCACCCAGGAACCTTCCGTGGCCTTGGGTACGCTGTAGAGCCGTTCGACATGGAAGCCCTTGGCGACTTTGAGCGTTGCGGGATCGGTTGCGAAGGCGGGTTTGACCGATTTGGGAGCCGGGTCAGCGGCCTTCTTGTTCTTCTTGGGCTTTTTGTCCTGACCGTCGGATGACGGGAGGCAAAGCAGCACGATGAGTAAGGGGAGGAGCAGGAGAGCGCGACGCATGTCAGTTCCCGTGGGAAATGATGGGTTTGAATAAAACTATCATAGTTTCGATTCAGTGGGTGAGCAGTTCAAATTCTCTCGCCGGGACCACTGGCGGAAATGTCCCGGATCACGCGGCACGGGTTCCCCGCTGCGAATACACCCTCAGGGATCGCTCGCGTCACCACGCTGCCCGCCCCGATCACGCTCCGCGAACCGATCGTCACACCCGGACAAATGATCGCCCCTCCGCCCACCCAGACGTCGGACCCGATCGTGATCGGCTTGGCGAACTCCTGAGTGCGGCGAAGAACTGGATCGAGCGGATGCGTGGCGGCGTAAATCTGCACTGCCGGGCCGAAGAGCGTGTGGTCGCCGATGTGTACTTCGCAGACGTCGAGCACGATGCAATTGAAGTTGAAAAAGCATTTGTTGCCGAGATAGATATTCGTCCCGTAATCGCAGAAAAACGGCGGTTGCAGCCAGACGGAGTCGCCGCCCGCACCGAAGAGCGATTGCAGAATCCGCCGGCGATCACCGGTCTGCGCTTCCCGGGTCGCATTCAGATCCTGGCAGAGATCGCGGGCGCGATCGCGAGCCGCGGCCAGCTGCGCATCGAGCGGATCGTACAACTCGCCCGCCAGCATCTTCTCCCATTCGCTCGCCATATCCGCTCTCCCTGAACCCGGTCACGCCGGAGATTTCCGGTATAATCATGAGATACTTATGCAAAGGACCGCTCATGCCACTTGACTGGACGCCGCTCGTCGATCTCATCCGCCAACACCAGACGTTTCTACTCATGACCCACGTTCGACCCGATGCGGACGGCCTCGGCTCGCAACTCGGTTTAGCGGATGCGCTCACGTCCATGGGAAAGAAAGCCCACGTCGTCATCGCCAGCACGCTTCCGCCACGATACAAGTTCCTCGACCCCGATCGTACCATCATCGAGAACTTTACACCACCCGGCACCCGCTATCGGAATGTCGATGCCATCCTCGTCATGGACACCGGAACCTGGGGGCAGCTCGGCGAATTCGGCACCTTCATGAAATCCATGAACTGCCCCAAAGCCGTCATCGATCACCACCGCACACAAGACGACCTCGGCGGCACCGCATTCGTGGACACCACCGCCGAAGCCACCGGCCGCCTCAGCTACGAAATCATCCGTGCGCTCGGCGCACCGCTCTCCGCGAAGGCGGCCCATCACCTCTTCATGGCGCTCGCGCTCGATACCGGCTGGTTTCGCCATGCGAACACTACCGCCGAGACCTTCGCACTCGCCGAAGAACTCGTTCGTGCCGGTGCGAATCCGACTCCGCTCTTCGAACAGCTCTTCGAGGCGGCTCCGCTCGCGCGACTCAAACTCACCGGAATGGCCATGGAGCGCATGCAGACCCGCGCCAACGGGAAAATCGCCTACACCGAAGTCCTCCTCAAAGATTATGCCGCCACCGGCGCCGTACCCGGCGATACCGAGGACCTGATCAATTACCCGCGAAGTATTGACGGCGTGGACCTTGCCATGATTTTCATCGAACAGCAAGATGGTGGAACGAAGGTCAGCTTCCGCTCGCGCTCCGCCGATGTCTCGAAACTGGCCGAGCAGTTTAATGGCGGCGGCCACAAGCTCGCATCGGGTGCGCGGGTGATGGAAGCGCTGCCGGTCGCACGTGAGAAAGTGATCGCGGCGGCCGAGATACTGTTGCAATCCGAGGGTACGCGCGGTTAGTGTGAATACTACCTACCCCCTTGCAGGTCCGGGACCTGCATCGAAAGTGAATCAAAAAACCTGTTGAGCCGGAGATTCCCGAATGTCGGACCCACGTTCCGCTTACAGCCTGCGCGATCTTCCCACGCCGGCGAAGCTCGTCATCAGCTGCTTCCTCTGCGCCGTCGGACTCGGATACTTCTCCGCCATGGTGCAGCTCCACATGCAGCACTCCTCGCGCAACGGCGAACCACTGCCGAACAAAGCCGACGTCGTGGAGATCTTCGCCGGCTGGAAACCCGCCACGGACGCCGATCGCATTCAGCCCAAAAGCCGCCTGCAGAAGCTGATCCTCGGGCCGATCGACGGCGCGGCCTTCAACGGCACCGGCAGCATGGCGGCGGCCTTCTTCCACAAGTCGGACGACTACCGCGAACTCATCCGCGAAGAACCCAAGGACAAAGTGGATGCCGAGCGAGAAGGCGAACGCGCGGCGGTCAATGCCTGGCTTGCGCTGCCGGAGGCGGAGCGCAAAGCAGTCTACGATGCCGGCACCATGCCCCGACCCGACGTTCTCAAAGACAAGCCGATCACGGAGGCGTACACCGACGGCGACAAAATCAAGGTGAGAAAGATTTTCGATGATCGATGTATGATCTGTCATCAGAAGGAAGGCGATGTTCCCGATTATCCGCTTCAGACATGGGAACAGATCAGCAAATACGCGGAGATTCCCCAAGGCATTGAGATCGTCGATGGCATGGTTCGCAGCGATCGGCAAATCGGCATCGAGAAGCTCACGCAATCCACCCACGCCCACCTACTGAGTTTCGCCATGCTCTTCAGCCTGACCGGGCTGACCTTCGCCTTCACCAGCTGGAATGTCAAGATCCGCTGCCTGATCGCTCCCCTCGCCGTCATCGCTCAAGTCGCCGACGTTTCGTGCTGGTGGCTGGCCCGCATCGACGGTGTCGGCCCCACTTTCGCCATTGGGATCATCTTCACCGGCACCGCCGTCGCACTCGGATTGACTCTCCAGATCCTTGGCAGCCTCATCAACATGTGGACTGGCTTCTCACGTGTCCTGATGCTCCTGGTCCTGGCCGTTGGCATCGGCGTTCTGGCGACTGTGGGGATCAAGGCGATCATGCCCGCACTCGAAGCGGAAAAGAAAAAGAGTGAACCTCAGGTTCAAAAAGCCTGAAAATCCCCCCCCACCCGCTGCTCGCCTTCGGCTCGCATCGACCTCCCCCTCGAAGGCCTTCGAGGGGGAGGTCGACGTACCGCGCAGCGGACCGTCGGGTAGGGGGCTGCTCAATTCCGATTCCTTGCATTCGCGAGTGATTTTGAATCGAATACCGCGTGCTGAACTCCAAAGTCAAAAAAAGACTGAACCGCAGGTTCAGAAGGAAGTAAAACAGGAGTAGGCCCACACAATCTTTCTGGAACTCTCCATGAAGAAATTTCTGCTGATCATCGGCGATGCCGCCGAAGTGCTCGACACCTTCTATCCTCTCTTTCGTCTGAAGGAAGAAGGCTGGCAGGTGGATATCGCGGCGCCGGCGGCCCGGACCTATCACCTCGTACAGCACGACAAGCATCCCGACTGGGATATCACGGTCGAGTCGGCGGGGTACAAGATGCGTGCGGATGTCGCGTTCGCGGAGATCGATCCGGACGATTACGACGGCATGGTGATCAGCGGCGGCCGCGCACCGGAATACCTGCGCTACGATGCGGATCTCATCCGCGTGACACAGGCGATGCACGCCGCGAAAAAGCCGATCGCATCGGTTTGCCACGGCATCGAGATACTCGCCGCCGCCGATTGCCTGAAGGGCCACGAAACCACGACGGTGGCGAAGTGCAGGTTTGATTGCGAGTTTTCCGGCGGAACGTATGTCGATCGCGAAGTGGTGGTGAGCGGCCATCTGGTGACGGCCCGCACCTGGCACGACAACCCCGCCTGGATGCGCGAGTATGTGAAGCTCGTCAAAGCCAGCTGACAGAAAATGGGACTGGCACCTTTTTGATGGGCCGATTTTTTAAATCGGCCCATCAAAAAGGTGCCAGTCCCCTTTGATTTTACTTCAGCTTCGCCAACTTCCGCTCCGCCGACTGGATCACCGAGTTCAAAACCCCGCGGGACTTCATCACCGCAATCGAATTCTGAATCACCTTCTTCGCACCCTTGTCGTCACCCGCATCCGACATCGCCTCCGCCAGACAATCCAGCTGGCCGAAATAATGGATGTGCCCCATCGTCTCCGCCGCCGCATCCGGATCCTCAAGCAGAGCCGCCACCTGCTCCTTCGCCGCCGTATCGACATCAGCCGACTGACTGTGAATCGACAGGTCCTTCCGTTCGTCCCCCTCGAGGACTTTGTAGTTCTTCAGTTGCGGTCCCGAGAGCGCCGTACTGGCGTGGATCGCTGCCGGATTGTCCGGGCAGGTCTCCACAACCTTACGCAACGTCTCCATCGCGGAATTCAACGCCGGTGCGCCACCAAACACAATCGCACGACCGACATCCTCGGTGAAGAAATCCGGAGCAACAGCGCTCTCCGCCTTCGACTCGGGAGGCGTGACGTAGAGGCGAAGTACGTTCGAAACGACCACGTCCCCACCGAGATCGACCGCCGCCTGGATCTTGTAGAATCCCGGTTCGTCGATCAGCCAGCCATCGGTTGAAGCCGCGATCGTGTGCGAACCGTAGATCGCTTCGCCCGTCTTCAGAGACGTCTCTTCAAACTCGTGGCAGCGCGTGATGAGCGGCCGCCAGCGCCGAGGCTGACCTCCTTCACGCTGGATCGTCACCACGAAATGCCGACCGTCGCTCAGAAGATCCTCGTCCACGCTCGCGGGCCGCGCCGACGCATTCGAAAGTTTGAGTTCCATCACAACAGGTTCAAGGAACCGGTACGTGTTCAGATCCTTGTTGGGTCGAATCTCAAGCGTCCAGTTTCCGGATTGCCGCAGTGCGCTCGGCGCTTCGAATCCGTGATTCACGAACCAGTCCGAATTCCCCATCTGGACAAACCGGCGCGGCGCATGACGCATGAAAATCAGTTCATCATCGCTGAACCGGAAACGGAAATCGGCAAAGAACGCCGCCTCGCCACCACTCACCCGGAAGGGGTAATTCATGAAGCTTCGCGATTCCGGCTCATTCGCCAGCGGGATCCACGGATCGCCAGGCGCCTGCGGTGTCCCCAGTGCCTTTTGCCAGGCGTGCGCGAGATTGAACGCATGGCCCATCTCGTGAACGGCTGTCCAGAAGGTCATCCGCCGTCGCCACGCGGCCGCATTCGGATCGCCTGCAGGAGCGTCCTGAATGAAACTGTCCGTGAAAATCGCGGTCCCCTGACGGTGATTCGCTCCGATGTCGTCGAACATGATTCCGCCCAGATCGCGTCCCTGATCGTGCCGTGCCGCATACAGAACCCACATGGCCCACTGCGGACGATCCGCAAAACGCGACCAGTACGTCACCATCGCATTGTGCATCTCGCTGTCGGACCACGTCCCATCCGAACCCGCATCGGCCGTCGGGATGGTCGTTACGTTCGGAGACATCGTGACGTCGAAACCCGATCGCCGGAAAACCGACTCGAGCGTCAGCGTTTCGATGGGCAAATCCGCCGGTCGATTCGGATGCGATCCCGTGTCGTAATCCGTCACGGCCGCGCCGGCGTTCTCCACCACATCGACTTCGAATTCAACCGGATCGAAGCGCTGCGATCGGTTGACCAATGTATAGGTCCGCGGCGACGTGCCGGCTCCGCTCAGCGTGAGCGTGTACGACCCATAGTTGAATCCCAGCCCGCGCTTTGCCTCGAACACCACCGTATCGCCGGGGATCAATGCCGCATTCCCATCCCGGTAGGTGATCGTGCCTGTGATCCTGCGGTTGTTCGTCGCGAGGCACCGATCAGAGGTCACTTCGGCGATCGCGTGGGCGGTGGAATTCGGGATCAGCCGGGAAACTTCGATCGAAATCCGGCTCTGCGGAAGAAACCGATCGACATCGACACGCACCGTCACAAAGATCAGATTCACATGCGGGAACGGTCCCGGGACCGGCTTGAGGTTGTATCGACCGCTCACGGGTGCGCAGAAGCGGAACGGAGGGATTTGAGGGATCTGGCCAGGAAACGGAATGGGCCGCTGCCCGGGAAACGGAATCGGGATCGGCGCATCCGGATGGGGTGTGAAGCCATTGGTGTGCGGTTCTTCGAGCGCCGTTTCGTCATAAATGCCGGCGAGAAAATCGGGGTGGTCGAGTTCCGAAGTCGAATTCGCTTCGGGTGCGTTCATCTTGATCCGTGGGGCGACAGGAGGCTTGCGCGTCGACATGGAAAGACTCCAAAGTAAGGAATTCCCAGGGCGAACTCAGACGTAACCAGGACTGGAAGAGACCGAAACCATCGAAAGGGCATCGCCGCGGCGGTTCACCGTGATCCATCGATCGGTGGCGGTGACCGTGTGCGTGGCGGAAAGTCGGGTTCCCGGAATGGTGATGGTCGCGCTGCGTCCGGGGGCGATCTCCACCGCCTCGATGGCGGCGAGTCCGGTCTGCAACCGTGTCTGCACGGTCACCCGCGACAATTCCGTTCCGTTCACCGAGAGCACCACCGTCTCGCCCGTGAAACCTTCCTGAAAGTGGAACTCGATTTTGGCGGCCACGGTGATTCTCCCGAAAGGCTCGGCCTTCCTTGGTCCTGTCCTTAGTCTCTGCGTGTCGGGAGTCCGAATCCATGACCTGAACAGGTCATTCAAGGAAAATGTGGTGGATATGTTCAATTGCTTCGTGCAAAACTCGCCAACAACTACGTCCGCTACCCTACGACTTTTCCCGCACTCGGCGAAGGTCACTCAAGAAAGCTGTCAGCGATCAGCATTCCGTTGACTTCATTCCGAAATCCGCAATCCCGAGAGGACTCCGCCACGAGCGTGAGCAGCACGTGGCGGAGTCCTCCATACGGAATGAACATTTGTCAAGTAAAAATCGGAGTGGAAGGGTTACTTGCTGGGGTCGATGCGGTCCGGGACGTTGAGGACGGGTGGGACGGCGCTGAGCGGAGGGCGCGTGCCGGACGGGACACCGGGGCTGCCGAGTCCGCCGACCGGTTTGACGTTCTCGATGACGGCGGAAGGCTTGTCGAGGTCGATAATGACGGGTTCGTTGGTGATCGCTTCGCCGGTGTTGGTGGCTTTGTCCGTGGCTCGCACCTTAACGAAAATCTTGTAGGGCGTTTTGTCGGGCACTTCCCAGACGTAGCGTCGGGAATTCGGGATCCGTTCGGCGATGGAGGTCCATTGCTGGGCGGTTTTATCCAGTGCGTACTCGATGACGATCGGATCGGTCATCATGTTGAGGTCGTCGGCGTCCCACTCGATTTCGAGTTTGGTGCCGGTGGTTCCGCCGGGCGTGGGCGTGGTGCCGCGGATTTTGACGACGGGCGGTTTGGTGTCCACCTCGACGAGGTGTTGCGGGATGGCGTTGCTGGCGGGATCGCGGTCGCGGTTGCCGGCTCCGCTCTCGGGAATGACGATGAAGCCGTAACGTCCGTCGTCGGGAGCGACGAACGGAATGTCAATGGCGGGGTTCGCTTCCTGATACGCGATGTTGCAGGGTTGTTTCTTTGAGGAAATCCAGTTGCCGTTGGGGCTGCCGGAAATCTGCTTGGTGAACAGATGAACGGCAACCACACCGGAGCGCGTGACGGTCTGCAGTTTCGATTTGACGGTGAGTTCTCGCTTGTTGGCGTAGATGATCTGCGGCTGGCCGGGGATGTCGTCCGCGAGGCGGCCTCCGCCGCTGCCGACGGGCAGTCGTTCGGCGCCGCGGGGCGACAAGGTCCAGTCTTCGCGGTCGTCGGTGCCGTCGGAAGGGAGGCGGACGATGCGTGAAGAGGTCACGTGTCCGGCTTTGTCTTTGGCACGAACGCGGACTTCGAGCACGCGGTTTTCGCGGGCGAGGTTGGCCCAGGTGTAGCGATCGCGGGCGGCGAAGCCGGTGCGCGGCTTGGGCACGGTGTGCCAGGTCGCATCGCCGTTCTGCCAGCGGCATTCGAGCTGGATGGCGTTCTCGTCGAGGTTTTCATCCTGTACGGACCAGACGACGGTCGAACCGGCTTCGGTTCCGAGATTCACCGTGGGCGGGCGCGTATCGAAGATGACGCGGAATTCGGTGCGGAGTTTGTTGACGGACGGATTGACGGTACCATCGGAATAAACGAGCTGAACGGCAAACTCTTCCTCACCATCGCCTTTGGCGGTGTACTGGAATCCGGGCCGGCGGCCGGCGATCGGCGCGAGATCGTCGATCGCGCGTTCGGCGACTTGTGCGAAGGCGGCGCGGTTGATGGACGAATAGAGCCGGAGCTTGGCGGGACGGGGAATCAGCTCTTTGACTTCCGCCGGAACGGGAAAGCCGATTTCGAGCTGGGGGGAATAGCGTGTCCGATCTTGTGCGAAGAGCGGATTGTATAGCACCAGAGCTCCCATCGCGATGGCAGTTCGGTATGCGAATCGCGACATGGAGTATCCCCCGGCGGATTACGATAACGCCTCATCGTCTTTTATCGGCCGTGAAGATTGATGATCTTGACCGTTTTTGAGTATCGGGATTTTGAGGAGGATGCGTCGTGTATGCTGCTCCAGAAATTCAAGCACGAAATCCAAAGCACGAAATACGCAACCAAATAGGAAATTCGTATTCAATCACAAAACCAAAAGTGGGACAGCCTGAGCGGGAGTAGGTCTTCCGGCCTGACGGGCCGGTTCTGTCAGCCCAGGGCGAGACGCGAAGCGGCGAAGCCCTGGGTGGGGAAATTCCAAATCCAAAGCACGAAATCCGAAGCCAATCACGAAAACCGAAAGTGGGATAACCTGTACGGAAGTAGGTCTTCCGGCCTGACGGGCCGGTTCTGTCAGCCCAGGGCGAGACGCGAAGCGGCGATGCCCTGGGTAGGGAAATTCCAAATCCAAAGCACGAAATCCGAAGCCAATCACGAAAACCGAAAGTGGGATAACCTGTACGGAAGTAGGTCTTCCGGCC
>JBGSJI010000154.1:0-78078 GCA_041742055.1 Limnoglobus sp.
CGGCCGTCGCGTTCGACGCGTGCGACGCGGCCGTGAAGCGCGGCGTGGATGTGCTGATCGTTGACACCGCCGGGCGCCTGCACACGCAGGAGCCGCTCATGCGCCAACTCAGCAAGATCCGCGATGTGGTGGCGAAGCGCATCCCCGGCGCGCCCCACGAAACGCTGCTCGTGCTCGACGCCACCAGCGGCCAGAACGCGATCCAGCAGGCGAGGATTTTCAACGACGCCATCGCGCTGTCGGGGATCATCCTCGCGAAACTCGACGGGACGGCCAAGGGCGGCGTGGCGGTGGCGATCCGAGAAGCGATCGACATCCCCGTGAAGTTCGTCGGCGTGGGCGAGACGCTCGACGACCTCGAACCCTTTGACCCCGAGGCGTTCGTCGAGGCGATGTTCTCGTAAGAGGTTTCACCGCGGAGTACGCGGAGGGCGCAGAGGGCTGACTTCGATTCCGTGCGCTCTGCTCCCTCCCTTATCGAGCGCAGCGAGATGGGGGAGGGTTGGGGAGGGGGTCTTCCTCTTGATCAGAGCCGCGGGCGGAAGCACGCGGCCCGAACCGCTGAAGTCATTGATTGTTCGTCGCGCACGCGTCGCCGGAGTCTCTTGCGATGCGATGATCGCTCGTGTGCCGAATCTCCGGCCTCGTGCTTCCGCCCGAGGCTCTGATCAGAACCGCCCCCGTGCGTACAGGTAGGGAAGATGTCCAAGGGGTCCATGCTCTGCGCGCGGCCCCCTTGGCCCCCTTGGCCCCCTTCGATCATCTTCGGTTCGCGCGTCGCTGCTCCGATCCGAGCCCTGAGCGCGAGCGAAGGACGCTTGCGCTCCGTGGATCAATGAACCCCGCTCGGCTCCTGCCCCGTGCTCGCGCCCGGGGCTCTGATCAGATTTTGTTTTCGACGCCCCGGTCCCCCGGTCCCCCGGTCCTCAGAAAATACACCTGGGTGGGCTCGAACCACCAACCTTCGGCTCCGGAGGCCGACGCTCTATCCAATTGAGCTACGGGTGCGTCCTAATCAGACTATACCTCCCGGGCCGCCGTTGACAAGACGGGACTCAGGCCCGCTTTGCCCAGCGCAGCTTCGCAGAACGCGAACGGGGGTTTCGGGCTTTTTCTTCCTCACTCGGCCGGATGGGATCTTCCGCGATCTTCGAATAAAGTCCGCTCTGAAGGCCGGTGCGAAAGGCGGACTTCACTAAACGGTCCTCACCGCTTTGAAATGTGATGATCGCGACCGTCCCCTCCGGATGAAGCACATCGGGAAGAATTCGCAGAAGCTGTTCGAGGTTCGCAAGTTCACGATTGACCAGAATACGCAACGCCTGAAAGACTCGAGTCATCGGGAGAAACAACTGCTTCCGCTCGCTTGGACTATCCAGACTCTGAACCGTCCGGACGGGAGCGGCATGCCGGATGATGTCGCGAACTTCCTGTGTCCGGGAGAACGGTTTCTTGTTTCGTGCGTTGACCAGCGCACCCGCGATCAGTTCCGCCTGCGGTTCGTCGCCCAATTCCTGAAATGCCTGTGCGAGCTTTTCTACTGGATATGTGTTCAGTATTTCTGCCGCCGTTGTGCCCCGGCTGCGATCCATCCGCATGTCCAGTGGACCATCCCTCATATAGGAAAACCCGCGATCGGGATCGTCGACCTGCATGCTCGAAAAGCCCAAGTCGGCGAGAACCGCATGGACCGGGCCGATCCCGTTCGCATCAAGCGCTGTATTCAAACCTGCGAAATTCCCATGATGCAAGGTGAACGGGTTTCCCACTTCGGCAAGACGCGGTTCCACCTGTTTCATCGATTCCGCATCGAGATCGCAGGCGATCAGGCGGCCTTCCGCCCCGACACGCTTGAGCAGTTCAATCGAATGGCCGCCAAAGCCCAGCGTGCAGTCAACGACCGTATGGCCGGACTGAACATTCAGGACTTCGAGACATTCGTCTTTGAGAACGGGCAGGTGCTCGCCGGTCCGAGTCGATCGCTCACCCGGCGAGCGGAATTGACGGTACCAGGGCCGGCGGTGTGATGGAGGCATTCTGAAATTGTAGAAGACTGTTTGTGATTGATGTGCGAAACTGGAGCGATTGAGTACGGGAGTGCGCTATGCGGTCGATCGTCCTTGTCCTGTTGCTGACTATGGAATTACCGGCGCAATCCGGACCGAAACGCGTTCCCCGCGACCAATCTGATTTCTTTGAACGCTCCGTGCGCCCGATCCTCGTGGAGCGTTGCGTGGGCTGTCACGGTGCGAAAAAAGCTCGTGGAGCGCTGCGATTGGATACGCGTGACGGATTACTTCGAGGCGGAGATGGCGGACGCGTGATCGATCTGGAAAAGCCGCAGTCAAGCCGGCTACTCAAAGCAATTCGGCACGAAGGTCCGCTGAAGATGCCAGAGGCGAACCGTTTGCCCGATCGCGAGATCACGATTCTCGAAAAATGGTTGGAGTTGGGTGCCCCCTGGCCGGAAAACAGTCCGATCGTCGTTCCCTCAAAATCCAAACAGCACTGGGCCTTTCAACCGATTCGCAAGCCGACGATTCCCGCCCATAATCAGCTGCAGCCCATCGATTATTTCATTCAACTGACTCTGAATAAAAATCGTTTGAAGCCGTCGCCGGCAGCCGATCGACGCACGCTCATCAGGCGGATGACATTCGATCTTCACGGACTTCCGCCGACTCCCGATGAGATCGAATCGTTCGTCAATGATCCGGAAAGCAATGCTGAGGAACGGCTGATCGATCGTTTGCTTGCGTCTCCGCGATACGGTGAGCGTTGGGGACGTCACTGGCTCGATGTCGCACGATACGCGGATAACAAAGGTTACATTTTCTTTGAGCAGCAGGAGTATCCCTGGGCCTGGACTTATCGCGATTACGTGATCGACGCCCTCAATCGCGACGTTCCGTATGATCGATTCCTGATGGAGCAGATGGCGGCGGATCACGTCGCACCCGATCAACCGCGTACGCTGGCGGCTTTGGGCTTTCTGACGGTCGGCGGACACTTCATGAACAACACTCATGATGTGATTGACGACCGGATCGATGTTGTCACACGCGGTCTGATGGGGTTAACCGTTTCCTGCGCCCGCTGCCACGATCACAAATTCGATCCGATTCCGGCCTCTGACTATTACGCGCTGTACGGCGTGTTCCGCAGCTGTAACGAACCGCGAGTTCCGCCCTTGCTGGAAACGGAACCGGAGACCAAAGAGTACAAATCGTTCAAAGAAGAGCTGGAGAAAAAAGAATCCGCATTACGCGATTTTGTCACCAAGAAGCATTCGGACCTGGTTCTGGGAGCACGAACGCGGGCGGGCGAGTATTTGTGGGCGGTCTGGAAATCGCGCGATCAACCGCCGGCGGACGACTTCATGCTGATCGCGGATCCCGGCGATCTGAACCCAACGATGATCACGCGCTGGCGGGTGTATCTCGAGACCCAAAGAAAGAAACCAAACGCCGTTTGGTCGCCCTGGTTCGCGTTTGCCGATGCGAAGGAATCGGAGTTCCCCGCCGTCGCGAAGCGCCTCTCAGCCATGATACTCAATCGACTTGTGAAGGCCGCTTTTGACGCGCCGCCGAAAACCATGAAAGACGTTGCTGACCGCTACGGTCAACTCTTCTCAGCGGCGGAGAAACAGGGAGCCACCGAAGACCCCGATGGGAAGCAGATTCGCGACGTCCTCTACGGCCCCGCTTCCCCCGCCAATGCACCACTGGAACTGGACTGGGGATTCCTGTCCTTGTTCCCTGACCGCGCGACGCAGGCGACCTATCAGAAACTCCTCAAGGAACTCGAAACGCACCTGACCAAAGGCCCGCCGCGTGCGATGGTGCTCTTGGATTCCACCCGACCCTTTGAACCACGGATTTTCGAGCGTGGTCATCCCAATCGGTTGGGAGTAACGATCCCGAGGCAATTCCTATCGGTTTTCGGCGAACAGAAACCGTTCCAGAGCGGGAGCGGACGCTACGAGCTGGCAAAAGCGATCACCTCGCCGGACAATCCCTTGACGGCGCGGGTGATCGTGAACCGAGTTTGGATGCATCACTTCGGGGTCGGACTGGTCGCGACGCCGGGCGATTTCGGCACGCGCGGCGATCCGCCCTCCCATCCGGAACTCCTCGATTGGCTTGCTGCTGATTTCATGGAACACGGCTGGTCGCTCAAAAAGCTCCATCGCCAGTTGATGCGTTCCCGGACCTACCAGCAGATCTCCACACAAAGTGAACAAAATACCACATGCTCGAAGGCCGATCCCGAAAACCGTTTGCTGTGGCGCATGAATCCGAGAAAACTGGAGTTCGAAGCGCTCCACGATTCTCTGCTTGCGGTGTCGGGAAGTCTGGATCTGAAGCAAGGCGGACCGCCGGTGAAACTGTTGACCGGCGCCCATCGACGAGCCGTCTACGGTTTCGTCAATCGTCTGGATTTCCCCAGCCTCTGGAGCAGTTTTGATGTCCCCGCCCCGACCAGTTCGATCAGCAACCGACTCGCGACCACCACTGCACCGCAAGCGCTATTCATGCTCAATGGCGCATTCACGCGCGAGGCGGCGAAGTCGCTGATCAGCAAAATGCCGCAGATGAAAAATCCGGAAGGGAACGCGCGAGTGGATGACTTATTCCGTTCAATCCTCGGACGGCCGCCGACAAATGACGAACGCGATCTTGCGATCGCGTTCGTATCCCAACCCGGCGAAAATCGCTGGATCGATCTGGCGCAATCCCTGCTTGCCAGCAATGAATTTTTGTTCATCGATTAACACAGCGCCCGAACGATGAAAAGGGGACGCAGCTCATTTTCAGAAATAAGCTGCGTCCCCTTTTCTTGCACGGGATAGCCCACTTCTCCGGGCCACCATGACGATACGCGATCGCCCATGTTCAACTGATCCATTCGCGAGAGTGCGTCCTCGTGCGCCATCACCCGCTCGTATTGCCTCATTGGCCACGAAGAACTGCGTGCAGGCTGAGATCGATTGCCAACCAGCGATCTGAAAAAGTGGACAAATAGACATTATATCAGCGCGTCAAGTGTCTCTTCGCCAAGGGGTGTGTGTTTGAGTTGGCGAAGTTGGCGAACTCGCCTGCCAGATTGGCAGCAAAAGTGAAAAAAGCTTGTGAAATGAACACTTTTCAGAAACTGAACATTTTTACAAAATTTTTCTTTTTTGATCACAGCGATTCCGTCACGAGGACTCCGCCACGAGCGTGCGGAGGGCGGTGGCGGGGTCGTCGCGAGTGAATTGGGGTAAGTCAAGCGGCACTATTTGATTTTTTTGAACAGGCATCAGCTTTGGGGTGGGGACTTGTGATTGTTGTTTCTCTCACCTGAGCATCTTGGAGATTCACATCGGGATTTCCGTCGAAGACCGGGCGGAGGCATCGGAGCAATCGAAGGCAGTCGCTAGTGATGTGGCACACTCCTATGATTTTTCGATGGGGGGTTCTTCGTCTGGTAAACCCGGCAATTGCGGCATCGAACGATTGGCCAGTCCGGGCATGGAGATCACCGATTCGCCGGGCTTGGTGATCGTGGGTATGATGATCGGCTTGAACTCTTCGCTGACGAGATCCAGAACCATGCAGGTCTTGGGATTGGCACGAAAGAGCGCTCCGGGGTTTGCGACGAGGGTTTTCCCGGTGCGATGCTGTTCGCGGACGTGGGTATGGCCGTAGAAGAGATAATCGAAGTAGTTGCAGTGTTCGAGTTCGTAGAACTGATGTCGGTCGTGGGAATGGACCCAGGCGAGCCGTTTGCCGGCGAGTTCGATCGCGCCGAATGCATCGTGCGACTGTCCACCGATATCGCGGATGGCGGCGACGAGTTTGGACTTCTCCTTGTCCCAGTTTCCGAAGACGAAATGAGTGGGGAGTGGTCGAAAGAGCGAAACGGTTTCGATGGACTCGATATCGCCGCAATGAAGGACGAGTTCGACGTTTTGTTCTGCCATGAGACGTACGGCATCGGCGACCACTTCGTGTCGATCGTGAGTATCGCTGATGATCCCAATCCGCATACCGACCTCGTCACGACGGGAGTCAGACTCCGTCCATTCGCTTTACGATACCAGACGGAGTACACTCCGGGGAGACGATCTCGACAGCGGACGCGCTGTTGGCATTTTATTTTTTATTCGACCATTCGATCGCGGAGACCAGAGCGGCGTCTTTGGTCCCCACTTTCTCAATCATTCCCGTATTGCAGATTGTAGCGACTGCCAGATACTGATCTGCTCCCGGAATCAGGTAAAACGTCTGAATCACGTCCTGTTCATCCTGCTTTCCGATCGCCGAGATCCGGTACCGCTCCCGCCCCGCCTCACCCGGTAAAAATCCGTTTTCCTGCACCTTCACCGGCTGCCAGCCGGGCTGCTTCTTCGTTGCCTCGACGAATTCCGCGATCGCCGCCTTGCGATCCGCCGCCGCCGCACTCGGTTTCCATAGAGCGAACGTCGCCTGCGCAAGATACTCGCCACGCTGAAGCAACCGCATGACCAGGTGCTTGTCGTCGTTCACCACGACATGCCAGTCCCGTGGGTGCACGAACTCGTATCCACCTTTATGAGCCAGCCGAAGCTGAGTCATCAACTCGGGAACTTTTCCATCCTTCGGCCAGTTCGCCTCCAACTCCGCCAACTCCTTGGACGGCTCTTTGACTGGTGTACGGGTCACCGAAATCGTGACCTTCGCTTCCATCGTCGGGCTGATCGGACCCTGCTTGCGGGAATCGCTTTGCGTCCATTCGATCTTCGTGATCGCCCGCTTCGCCGTATCGAACGTCATCCGGGCGGACACGCTCACGTTGACCACGCTACCGTGCTCAACCCCGTCGGCGGTGCCTGCGATGGTGATCTCCGCCATCCCGCCCTGCAGAGCGACCAGCGTGGCTTTCAGGTCATGCTTCACGATGCCATCGAAATGACAGATCGCCTGCGCCACCTGGCTGGGAATCGCCCACGAATCGCCGATGGATTGTTCTTTGCCGGGAAGGAAGTCGCTGATGAATCGCGTGTCGAAATGTTCGGAGATTAGCTCGTATTCGTCTCGCGTCAGCGGACTGTGGAGCGAGAAATGATCCGTTCCCGCCGGGCTGGAAACGACGAAGATACCGCAGCGTTCTTTCGCAAGCTTCTTCGTGACCTGTTCACCACTGACGGCGCTCACGGAGACCGCCTCGCGATAAATCCGCATCGCCGCTGGTCGCCCCGTTGGCGACAACCGCTCCGTGTAGTTGTGCCGCGCCTTCGCCTCGAGAGGGAGCTTGTCTTCCTTCCCATCGCGATCGACTGTAATCTGTCCGGATAAACTCAACTGAATTGATTCATCAAAAATACGAACACGGTCGGAGTCTTCCGCCAGAAGAACCGTCTCCGCCTTTGCAAGCGAATTCGGGATCGCAAGCCCGAATAACCCCAGACCCGCCAGCAGATCGCGTCGCGTCAAGCGCATACCATTCCCTCGAAGGCCCGACTTGGGTCTACGAGGGAATAGCGAGAACCCTGTCATGATGTCAAGGAGTCTTCGTCGGCAGATCGACCTGAGCCGCATTCAGGATTTCGCCGGTCGAATCATTCTGGACGAATGCCACCAGTTTCAGATTTTTGAACGCCAATGGCCGATCGCCACGAACGGGTTCCCCTTCCAATAACGACTGGTCGAGGAACTTCACAATCCCGTCCCTGATTTCATCGAGCTTGATCGGAATCGTGTGATCGGCCGTCTTATCCTTCAGGACGATCCCCTTCCCTCCGGGCATCGCTCGAACGATGTTGTGGTGATAGCGAATGCCGTTATTGGAAGCGAAGCGGATCCGGCTCTCGACAATCGCAAACCGCAGAAACGTCTGCTCGCCAGGTTTCGTGAGTTCAGAAATGGAGACTTTCCCTGTCAGGTCTTTTTCGCTGGGCGTTACCGACAGTTTGATCTGCACACCGGCGGGCTTTTCCAGATCTTCGTCGATCTTCTCTTTCAGCGCAGTGTAGACCGCCTGCGATGATTCCGCCGAAGTTTGCTGCTGAGTCTTGACCGCACGCTGACCATCCACGAACGAGAGAACACCCTGCGAAACTCCGCTCTGATAAAACTCCACGCGGTCCATCGATCCCTTGTTCGCCAGCATGTCCGTACCACCCGGTATGTTCATGTGATACGTCAGCACGATCAGATCGCTCGGCTTGTACGCCTTGACCAGTCCATCACGGGCATACTCGAATGCCACCGCCTGCATCGCTTCGGACGACGTGAAAATCTCCACCACCGCCACGCGATCGCTCTTCGCCTTCCGTCCCTTGAACTCTTCAACCTTGAACGGCGGAGCCGTCTTCGAATAGTCCAGATAATCCCGCGCTTCCAGTCGTTGAATTTGTGTCTGATAGCCCTTCGCATCCTCGGGCTTGTTCGCTTTCGTCAGTGCCCGCACCAGCATCTCAAGCACCTCCATCCGCACCGTCGCCGTATCCGTTTCCGCGAGCAACCGCTCCGCCATGCGGGCCTGCGAGAGCGCGATGTCCTCGTAACCCGCCTGATCCACCAGCACCGATGCGAACTTCAAAGCCGAAGTCCGCTCCCAGCGTGATCCATAACTCGCGGACAGTTTGCTCGCGCGATCCAGCATGCTGCGAACGTCTTCCGGTTTCATTTTCTTCGCCGCCGCCTGACTCAAAATCGCCATCGATGTGTCGAAAACCGTCTGCGGATCTTCGGATTGCGCGAGCGTTTCCTTGGTCAGCTCGAACGGATCCGTCAGCTTCTTGAGCTGACTGGGACGCAGCTCAAGCAACTCCAGCTGACCGCCCGCCACACTCAGAGAACCTGTGATCTTCTTCTTGTCCTTGGCCACCATTCCGTCAAATGACAGGAACGGCTGTTTTTCGAGTGCCATGGTGAATTTGATCGACTGATCATTCACTGTGATCGAATCGATCTTCGGCTCCGCCTTGAACTGCGCCGTCGCATCCACGATATCGCCGACCCACTTTCCTTCCGATTGAGAGAAGGCCAGCAGGAACATGATGGGACGTTCGCCCAGTCGAAGCGTGAGCTTCCACGAGCCCGCCGGCGGTTCGGCTGCCTGCAATGTGACTGTTGCAATCAACAGCGCCAGCATCGGGATCAGCTTGCGATACATGCGAAGTCCTTTCAGGACGGTGGGAAAGCTGCCAAGATCTCGTTCGCATTACCGTAGATGGTTTCGATCCTCCGGGCAATGAGATCAACTGCCTCATTCCCCGAAAGGAGAACCGGATGATGCAATTTCACGCACGCTTCACTCGCCCGCTCCGCCTCCACAAGCGACCCTGAACTGCGATACCGCGATGGCGATCGCCCGACATGCAATGCCTTGAAACCGGCATCAAATGCAATCCCCTCCGCACGCAGAGCCTTCACGAACAGTTCCCGCGACAACCCGAATGCGTTCGCATCGTACTGGAATCCGACCTTGTAATACGCGGCCTGAGAACCACCTTCATTCGCAAACAGTTTCAATCCCGGAAGCGGATTCTTTGTCAGTCGTTCGACAGCCCGCTGCCGTTTCAGTGTGGACTCGAGTAATCGCTCCAGTTGTGGTAACAGCACGATCGCCTGCAATTCGCTCATCGTTGCCCAATGTTGTTGTCCGCGTTTCAACAGGAGTCTGGCACGCTGCGCCACCGCTTCGTCCGTGAACAACAAAGCCCCTCCGCGACCGCTGGAAAGCAATTTCGACCCGCCAAAACTCAAAACACCCACGGTGCCAAATCCGCCAATCGGCTTGCCGTCAAGGGATGCGCCCGGGCATTGGGCAGCGTCCTCAACGATCGGCAAACGATGGGCGCTGGCGAACTCACGCACCCGCTTCATCGGCACCAATCCGCCGTGCAAATGCGAAACCAGCATCGCTTTCGTCTTCGCACTGATCGCCAGATCCAGACCTTCTGGCGAAAGATTCCAGTTTTCCGGTGAAACATCCACGAGCACCGGCTTCGCACCCATCGCATGAACCGTCAGGAAATTCGATTCGTAATCGTAAGCGGACATGATCACTTCATCACCCGCACTCACACCGACCGATCGCAGCGCGATCTCCACCGCCAAAGTGCCACTCGCCACCGTCACCGCCGTTGCCACCTGAAACTGTTGAGCGAGTTGCTTTTCTATTTCCGGCAAATGCGGCCCGTGATACGCCCCCCAGGTGCCGTTATCGAGAGCGCGATTCAGAGCGTCGCGAATTTCTGGTGTCGTCACCGGCCAGGGTGGCGGCCCTTCGGGAAACGCGGGTGGTCCACCAAGAATGGCAGGAGTTGTGTCCATGAGTTCTGTGATCGTACCGGAAGAGTCCTCCGTTTCCAGACTTGTCATAATGCACTTTGAATCCGAAGAAAGAAACCATGCCTTCTTCCGCCGGGATGCGGTTCTATGCCACGACAAGTCTTGCTCTTTACAGGCCCCTGGGCCGACCTGCCCCTCGAAACACTGGCCATGAAGGCCAACGAATGGGGTTATCACGGCGTGGAACTCTGCTGCTGGGGCGATCATCTCGAGGTCCAGCGATCCCTCAGCGACGAAGACGCCATCACGAACAAGTTGGAACTCCTCGCCCGGCACGACCTGCAACTGCCCGTCATCGCTAATCACAAAGTCGGCCAGTGTGTTTCCGATCCGATCGATAAACGCCATCAATCGCTCGCGCCGGACTATGTTTGGGGCGACGGCAACCAGGCCGGAGTTCACCAGCGGGCCGCGGAGGAAATGATCGCCACGTTCCAACTGGCTGAAAAACTCGGTGCCAGTGTCGTCAGCGGATTCACCGGCTCGCCCATCTGGAGCTACGTCGCAGGCTACCCTGCCCCACGCCCCGAACTCATCGCCGACGCCATGAAACAATTCGCCAAACAATGGCATCCGATACTCGATGCCGCTCGCGACTGCGGAGTCCGCTTCGCCTTCGAAGTCCACCCCGGCCAGATCGCCTTCGACATCCACTCCGCCGAAATCGTTCTCGATGCACTCGATGGCCGCGAAGAATTCGGCTTCACCTTCGATCCCAGCCATCTGCACTGGCAGGGAATCGAACCGGTCGAGTTCGTTCGCCGCTTTCCCGATCGCATCTTTCACGTGCACATCAAAGACGCCGCCCTCACGCTCAACGGTCGCGCGGGCCTGCTCACAGGTTATTGGCCGAGCGGCGATCCGCGTCGCGGATTCCAGTTCCGCTCGCCCGGCCGCGGCGGGGTGGACTGGGAACTGGTCATTCGCGGCCTCAACGAGATCGGCTACGACGGCCCGCTATCAGTCGACTGGCACGATGCCGGAATGGATCGCGAATTCGGCGCCGCCGAGGCCTGCCAGTTCGTCAAACGGATCGATTTCGATCCGCCGTCGCACACCCGCCAGCCCTTCCGCTCATAAAGGGGACTGGCACCTTTTTTATTGCCTGATTTTTGATTTCGAGGCCGACTATGCCATTTCCTGAAAAGCAGACTATAGACGAACTCAAAAAGTCGTGGACCGATCGCCGCGTGAGGGTGAAGCCGGGTGCGAAGGCGGAGCTCAAACGGTTCGAGGGGCGTATCGGCCGTGTGGTGACGGTGAATTATGGCGGCCGCGCAGTCATCGATTTCGCCGACGGAGCCTGGTACGATCTGGCGGACTTCGAGAACCTCCTCGAGACCGTCAGCGATGACGACGCGAAGGCGTACGATGCCAGCGCGAATAGCGCACAGAAGTTGCCGACACGACAATCTTAATTCAAATAGACTACTGAATAACTCTCTTAAGTATTGAGGCTGCGTATTTGCGGCATTGTAGAATGCGCGCAATATGGAATATGGAACGTGGAATTGACGTAAGTGCTTATCGCGCATAGGCGCTTCCGAAATTTTGGCGTCTTTCCACGGTAGGGTGTGGCGGTGTCGGTGGAAACGTTTTTCGTGGGGCCTTAACCGGTTTTGAGCACGCCAAGCGTCAGTCCCAATTCGCGGAACGCCGCGAGCGCCTGATCGATCTGTTCGTCCGAGTGCGCCGCCGAGACCTGCAGGCGGATGCGGGCCTGCCCCTGTGGCACCACCGGGAAACTGAAACCGATCACATAGATGCCACGCTTCAGCAACTCGTCCGCCATCTTTGATGCCACCGCCGCATCGCCCAGCATCACCGGCAGAATTGGCGTCGGGCCCGGCTTGATCGTGAACCCCGCACCCTCCAGACCCGCCCGCATCTTCTTCGTGTTGGCCCGGCTCTTCTCACGCAATTCCTGACTCGTCTCCACGAGTTCCAGCGCCTTCATCCCCGCCGCCACCAGCGACGGCGGAACGCTGTTGCTGAAGAGATAAGGCCGCGAGCGGTTCTTCAACCAGTCCACGATCTCGGCGCTCGCCGCCGTGAATCCGCCACTCGCGCCGCCCAGTGTCTTGCCGAGCGTCCCTGTGATGATGTCGATCCGATCCAGCACGCCCAGTTCCTCGGCCGCGCCTCGGCCGTTCGCACCGAGGTGCCCAGTCCCGTGACAATCGTCTATGCCCACAATGGCGTTGTGCTGATCGGCGAGTTCGCAGATTTCCGGCAACTTCGCAAGATCGCCATCCATACTGAACACGCTATCAGTAAAGATCATTTTGAAGCGGCAGTCCTTCGTTTCTTCGAGTTTGGCTTTGAGGTCCGCGAGGTCGTTGTGCTTGTAGCGCAGGCGCTTGGCTTTGCACAGGCGAACACCATCGATGATGCTGGCGTGATTCAATTCGTCGGACAGGATGGCGTCCTGTTCGCCGAGCAGCGGTTCAAAGAGTCCGCCGTTGGCATCGAAGCACGAAATGTACAGGATGCTGTCAGCCTTGCCGAAGAATCGTGCGATCTGCTGTTCGCATTGGCGGTGGATGTCCTGCGTGCCGCAGATGAAGCGAACGGAGGAAAGGCCGTAACCCCAGTCGTCGAGGCCTTTTCGGGCGGCTTCGACGATGGCGGGGTGGTTGGCGAGGCCGAGATAATTATTGGCGCAGAAGTTGATGACGGTTTTGCCCGCAACTTCGATCGTCGCATTCTGCGGCGATTCGATGCGCCGCTCGGCTTTGTACAGGCCCTTCGTTTTCAACTCCGCCAACTGCTCTCGAAGATAGTCATTCATGCTGATCGCTGGCATCGCTTCGGCATCCTTTTTGTGTTCATCTGGTGTCGGTTCCGGTTGTGTCTTTTTTACTTCAACTTGGTCCAATGGCGACTTAGCGAGCGAGGCTTGTTCATTCATTCCGATTGCTGGAACGGTTCCACCATCGTTTTTTTTTTCATCGGATGTTGGCTCCACCGATGGCTGTTTGTTTTCAGCGTTCACTGCTTGCTGCTTCCTCGCACGCTGCTTGCGCCATTGTTTCTGAGCTTTCCACATGATGGGCAGAATCGATACCAGAATCACTGTCGCGGCGAGGATATCGATATTCTTCGCCCAGGTGAAATCCTTGCGACCGAGCAATCGCTGGAAGATCGGGTCGGCGATATCGATCACAAAGTAGCCGAACAGCAACATGCTGACGATCCAGCCAATGCCGCCGAAGATGTTGAAGAAGAGGAAGCGGCGGTATTCCATTTTCGCAGCGCCGGCGACGACGGGCACAAACGTGCGAACGATGGGAACGAAGCGTGCGAAGATGATCGACTTTCCGCCGTGGCGTTCGAAGAACGACCGCGCGAGCAGGAGATATTCCTGCTTGAAGAATCGGCTGTCGGGTCGCTTGAAGAGCGCGGGTCCGGCCTTGGCACCGATCCCGTAACCGACGGTATCGCCGAGAACGGCGGCGATGCTGAGTGCGAAGATCAGCAGGACGATATTCCAGTTTGCAAGTTTGGCGACCAACCCCAAAACGACGAGCAGCGAATCGCCCGGCAGCAGAAAGCCGATGAGCAGGCCGGTTTCCGTGAAGATGATCACGCAGACGGCGGCGAATGCGGCCCAAAAGACGCCCGGTTGATTGAGTGCCTTCTGAAATTCCTCCGGGTGAGAGAGATTTCGCGGGTCGATCAGCGTGGTTACGATCTCCCAGAATCGACCGAAAAAGTCACCCATCCCTAAAACTCCCGAAACACGTCTTGAGGCAACGAAGCATAAATGATTATTGCAAATCTAAGAACATCAGTTTTCAATTCCGCAAGCGCAATCCGATCGGCAGTGCGTCTCCGAAGAGTTGCGATTGGTCTTCTCCGCCGGACTGAACGATCTCTTCCACCATCTGCGGCCAGGCGGTCGGAACGCGCAGCGAGCGCAGGAGCTTCGCGATTTCCGCCTGTTTCTCCGCCGGAAGGTCCACCGCCCGCAGCCCACTTTTCCGGGCAAGTTGCGCGAGGCAGAACGCCCAGCCCATCAGTTCGTTATCGTTCTGCGGTTGAACATCGATCAGCGAATCGATCCAGCGCTCGATGATGCTCGGATGCAGAATGGAATTTAGCGGACCGTAAAGCGGAACGCGGGTGCCGAGGCGCGTGAGCGTCCAGAAGAGATACTGCGGGATCGGCTTGTGATTCAGTTGAGAAAGCAGTTCCAGCCCCAGCGATTCTTTGAGTTTGCCGTCCAATCGTTCGAAGGCGCCTGCCGCTCGCCACATTTCGGCCAGCTCGTTCGTGCTCGGCTTCGTCAGTGCTTTCGTCTTCGAGGGTAACAGGGCCGTCTTGAGCTTCGCCCAGAGATTTTGTTGAAGGGCGGTGTTCAGCCCGCCGGCGACGCGTCGCCACATGATCCAGTAATCCGCCCCGCCCTCGCCGATGGCGGGGCCTTTGTTCGTGCTGGACGTCGCGGTGGAGATGAGTTTCCAGAGCGCTTCGACGCGGTAGCGGTCGAGTGGGTCGCCGAAGCCGGGGCGGAGGCAGAAGCCGGTGAGGTTGTACCAGCGCGAGAGGTACGCCGGGCCGCGCAAGCGCGATTCCGCAATCTCGTGTAGGCTCTCCCACATCCGCCGGCAGACACCCGTCGGCCAGTCCAGACGACCGGCTTCGAGATTTGATTCCAGAAGCTTCGTGAGGTCCTGCGGACGCGGCGCATCGCTCGATTGTGCTTGAAACGTTTCGATGATCTGCTGTTGAGCGAGGCGGACCTTTTCTTCGGGCCAGACATCCACGATGGCGGTCGAACCGCGATCCGACTCTTCAGCTGCAGAGGTTTCGAGCACTTCGCGGACGTTGAATTCGAGCTTCCAGCGATTGTTCTCCTGCGTGACGCAAGCGAGTTCGAGCGTGCCGATCTCGGTGCAGCGGGCGCTGAGTGTGACCGGCACTTGCTTGGTTCCGCTGCGCTTGCCGCCGCGCAGGACCGTATGCAACGGCGGCAATGGCAGGAGCTGCTGACCTTCGACGCTGATGATCGAACCGGCGGCGTCATCGCGGACGCTGGAGGTCAGGAGCGGGAAGAGAACCGGTTGGCCGATGGTGAGTTCGAGTACCGGCTCTTTCAGGTCAATTTGTTGGCCTTCTTCCAGATTTCGCGGCACGACACAGAGGACGGATTGCGAACTCTGCGAACTCCCCGATTGATCGAGGCCGATGTAGTAGGAACGCGGAATCCCTCCGCCGATCCGCTTGCCGCCCGAATGCTTGAGCCACGCATAATAGGCGGCGCCCCACGCGACCGCGAGATCGAGCGAAGGCGATGTGAGAACGACCGGCTTCCACGATTCGCCGAACCAGGGCGACATCACGGTTAGCAGGCGCTCGCGAAGCGGTTGCGGTTGGAAGACTCCGCCGTTGAAGAGAATAGCGTCGATGGGGCTGCTGCCCGCATGGTGCTTGATGAACGAGGAAAGATGTTTAGTGACGGCCGGATCCGAGACGTACGGCAGCCCCATTTCCTGCAGGCCGGTGCGATTCACGCGATCGGGTTCGGTTCCCAACGGCACGCTCGGGAAGAAGCCCTCCAGCACGGCAGAATCCACATCCGCACGCGTGACGGAGTGCGAGATCGTGCCGCCGACCACCGAGCGCCCGCGGCCCACGACCGTCACCGCAACGGACGCCGGCGCCTTCGGGGCGAGTAATTCTTCCTTCGCATTTCGACAGGCCTGAATCAGAGTGCCGAATTGCGCCGGTTCCACGCGACCGCCCGGCAGCTTCGCCTCGACCGCCTTCGCCAGCGCGAGGTCCATGTTGTCGCCGCCCAACAGTAAATGGTCGCCGACCGCATCGCGAAGGAACGTCAATTCGCCGCTTGTTTCGCCAACGCGAATCAGGCTGAAGTCGCTCGTTCCACCGCCGACATCCACCACCAGACAGCGCATGCCGGGCTTCAACCGCCCCGATTCCGCTCGCGGACAGGTGCCCATCCAGGCATAAAACGCCGCCTGCGGTTCCTCCAGAAGAGAAACATCCTGAAAGCCCGCCAGCTTGGCCGCCTCCGCCGTCAGATTCCGGGCGACGTCATCGAACGACGCCGGCACGGTGATGACGACCGATTGCTTTTCGAGTTGCTCCTCGGGCTTCTTCGCCTTCGAGTGGTTCCACGATTGAATCACGTATTTGAGATAACGCGTGGTGACTTCGAGCGGCGATAAGCGCTCGACATCCGGAGGCGAACCCCACGGAAGAAGCGGAGCCTTGCGATCAACGCCGGCGTGACAGAGCCACGACTTGGCGGAGGAAACCTGGCGACCGGGAATTTTCGCGCCGTGATTGCGTGCGAAGAGGCCGATCACATCGATCGCGTTCGGATTCCACGGCAGCGCGATGCTTCCGGCGGGGAGATCGTGCGAGCCGGGCAGATAGAGGAACGACGGAAGGAGATCGCGATTCGCGATCTGGCCTGCTGCGACGAGTTGCGGAATGGGGAACGTCCGCAGTTTCGGCCCTTCGGATTTCGTGGGTTCTTTCGTATCGACATAGGACAGGGCGATGTTGGTGGTTCCGAGATCGATGCCAACGAGATAACGGCTCATGGGGCTTAACGGATCCTGTGGCAATAAAACAAGTTCTTTCCGTTGTTCACAGTCGTTTGTTTTACGACCTGATCCTGATAAGCAATGAATTCGTATGAAGACACGCACACGGATTCTGGGGTTGGATATCGGCGGCGCGAATCTGAAGGCGGCCATGAACACTGGCGAGGCGATGAGCGTGCCGTTCGAGTTGTGGAAAAATCCGGGGGGATTAGCGGACGCGCTTGGCGCATTGATCCAGCGCTTTCCGAAACCGCAGCAACTCGCGGCGACGATGACGGGCGAATTGTGCGATTGCTTCATGACCAAGCGAGAGGGCGTGGAATCGATCGTGAAGGCGGTTTCCGAAGTGGCCCATGATCTGCGGCCGATCTTCTGGAGCACGAGTGCGGGTTTTTACGATGCGAGCTTAGCCTGCGAGCGGTATCTGGAGGTCGCTGCCGCGAACTGGCATGCGCTGGCGAGCCACGTTGGGAAACAGATTGCTCCAAGTGGAAGTTGCCTGTTGATGGACATGGGAACGACGACAACCGATCTGATTCCGATTCGAGACGGCAGGCCAGCGAGCATCGGATTGACAGACATCACGCGAATGCAACACGGCGAACTCGTCTACTGCGGATCGCGACGAACCCCCGCCACGACATTCCTGGGACTGGACGCCGCGGCGGAGCTGTTCGCGACCGTGCTCGATGCGCACTTGATACTGGAAATGATGCCCGAACAACCGCACGAGACCGACACGGCCGATGGGCGACCCGCGACACGGGAGTTCGCACACGCACGCCTCAGCCGCATGATCGGTGGTGACCCGGAGTTGATATCCCACGAGCAGACACACGAACTCGCTGCGACGATCTGGCAGCGCCAGCGGACTCATCTGACGGAAAAAATCTTTGATCTTTTGAATCGCGATCCGGATGCGAAACCGCGTGTGATCCTGTCCGGTTCCGGTGAACCGTTGCTTCGCCGGATCTGTGATGATCCGCAGATCACTTCGAGAATCGGTTCGATCGTTAGCCTCAACGATCATCTGGGCGAAACGCTTTCGCATTGCGCACCGGCCTATGCGGTCGCGGTACTGGCTGAGGATCGCGTGTCATGATCGTTGTCAAACTTGGCGGCAGCCTTTACGATCACCCGCAGTTACGTGACGGGCTGAATGCGTGGCTGGACGAATTGCCCGCGCCGGTTCACATCATCCCCGGAGGCGGATCGATGGCGGACGAAGTGCGGCGATTCGACGCGATCCAGCGTATCGGCGATGAGCACGCGCATTGGGCAGCGATTGCGGTTCTTGATGTGAATGCGCTGATGTTACGCGCTATCATCGATCGAACTGACGTCGAGGTCATCGAACCGCTTTCATTCTGCCGGCTGCACGATAACCTGCCCTACTCGTGGGACATTACTTCCGACTCGATCGCAATGAACTACGCGAAAGTGATGAACGCTCGAAAATTGATCCTGTTGAAATCCACAACGGTGCCCGCCCTGCCCTGGCAAGAGCTCTCTTCACAGGGCTATGTCGATTCGTACTTTCCTGCTCTTACTGAACAAAAAAACCTGGCAATCGAGTGCGTGAATTTTCGGGAACTGCTCGATCGTCACAAAAATGTTGAAAGGACGTAAAGTGTGATTCCAACCATTGCAAGGAATCCGGCGATCTGCATTCCCCAGCGCAGAGCTTCGCGGAAAATCCGATCCCAGCGATCGTGGCGTGTCGCGCTGTAAACGATGCTGACGACAACCAGCAAGACCGGCAGATCCCAATAAATACTCGTGGCGAATAAGCTCATGCCTTGGCCTCCGGTTTCTTGTCCGTCGGCGGATGCTCCTCGTCGTCTTTGACGGCAGGCCCGGCAAATGCATCATAAATCACAAGGAGATTCAGCACTCCCGCAATCAGCGTGTACACCCAACCGAGATCCCACCGCTTGTTGCCATCGCGTTGGAGCTTCTGCAATTCCTCGTCGGGTGGAGTGGCCATATATTGCCCGATGACTGGCATTCCGGGCGGTGCAGGCACTGCGTTGGGATCGTTGTTCGAAAGATACTGGAGCACCGCAGGCCAGGCAGCGGCACCGATCCAGAATTGCCCGAGAAATTGAGGGCGGTAAGATAACGATTTCACAACACCCGTCGCTTCGAAATAAAGTTTCCCGATTCCGATCTCAACACGTGGCAGCGGTTTAACCATCGATGTTGGGGGTAGCCAGACATTCTTCATGGCACCCAGCGCCATGCCGTAGAAAAAGAGTGTGTACAGACTGACGAAAAAAAGGACGCCTTTCGCGATGCGACCCTGAACCACCTGGCCCAGACCAGGTAAAAGATAGCTCAAAACTCCTGCAAGCCAGTCGTGCTTGCGCGGTTCAACATGAGCGGCGGAAGACATTCGATCCTCGCATGGAATTAGAAGGTCATTCGAACTATCCGCCGCGACATTTTTGCGAGACGTACATTGATTATAGAATTGATTGATTTTCTGGCGATGACAGTTCTAATCGCGACCCAGAATTCGATCCAACGCCCAGCAACCGCGTAGGTGCCTCACCGTTTCACTTCGGCAGTGATTAAGTAACAGCCAATCCTCGCACCCCGCGTCCTGCAGCGCATCAGCGAGTATCGGCATGCGATCCCAGACCTGCTCCTCTTCAATTGCCAGCGCCAACCCCATGACATGTTCGGTTCTCCAGTTATCGTCAAAGAACCCTTCGTGATTGGGGTTGGGAATGATCTCTCTCAAAATCGCAGCCTGCGCAAGGGAAGCGGTGCTTGCGTTTTGATCAGGGGATCGTTCCAATTCCAATTGCGCTCCATTTGCACGTCGTTTCGTTTCTTCCCAAACCCGCATCAGAGATGAAACTGATCGCGCGAGTGTTCTCGGATCGTTACGACCCTGCGACAGAAATCGACCAATCAGGGGATTAAACTCCCCTTGCATCGCCGAACTCAACACGCCGATCATGGACCATCGATCCTGGAGAGTCGACGTCCCGGCACCCTCAGCGCAAATGCGTGCGATCAATGCCACACCCGGAATATCCGTTCCCACCTGCTCGCAGCAGGCACATGCAAACAGAAACCACTTGCGATCGCTCACCTCTGAAGGAACCGAGTCAAAAAGAACCGCCAAATCGTCGGTCGATTCCCAACAGTCTTTTTCAGTCAATATGTGCATTACTGTTTTCCGTTCATGAGAAACGATGAGCACGAACTCTCAAAAAACACTTCCGGATCAAAATTGCCTCTTTCAGACGTCACGAGCCAAATACAAAATCTCGTAAAGTTTCGATCTAACCGACAGACAATATCCTACTCAACGATCGGAGCGATCGATGCCTTCGCCAGCGTAACTTTGCTGAATCGGCATCGAAAGCGAACAGACAGAAAATACTTCGATTTTTGATTCGCGAATCCGAATTCTTTTACATTGTCATCTGAATGGGCAATCTTCATCCGTCATTTGCCGAACATGAGGAGTATCTTGAATGGGGAGGTTTCGATTCTTCGCTTATGCGAGTTGCGGGCTGTTCGTGTTCATTCTCTTGCTCTCGTCACCGGCACGGGGTGATGGGGAAGGAAAACAGCTCTCGAAGGAAAAATCCTCGAATACAGTGACAATTCAAGTCGAAACCGACAGCGGTGCCATCCTGACAGGGACGACGGAAGCGATTTTCCGATTGAAGACGGATTACGGAATCCTCGACCTTGAACTGTCCAAAGTCAAGGCGATCGACTTCACGGAAGATGATCAACAGACTGTTGCGATCGTCGAACTCGAGAGTAAACACCACCTTCACGGCCATCCACTTTTCGAGTCATTACTTCTCACAAAGAAAGATGATTCAACGCAGGAATTGACACTCGAGGAAATCCGGGAGATTCAGGTTCAACGACCTCCGGTGGATCTCTCACTGCTGGCGGCACTGGCAGGTCTGATTACTCTTGCAGTCATGGAAATCGTCCTCGGCATCGACAACATTATTTTCCTCGCCATCGTCGTCGGCAGACTTCCGAAAGAGCAGCAACCCAGGGCGCGCAAGATCGGACTCGCTGCCGCATTGGGCACACGCATCATTCTCTTGTTCTCGCTCACGTTACTTCTGGGTCTGACCAAAGCCGTATTCACCCTTCCCATTCCCGGTATGAATCCCGATGCCAAGGATATCTCGTGGCGCGATCTCATCCTGCTGGTCGGCGGCGGATTCCTGATCGTGAAAAGTGTGATGGAGATGCACCACAAAATGGAAGAGTCCCGCAAGAAGGCTGACGGAACATCGGGCGAAGGGACCAAACGGAAAACGGTCAGCTTTGCCAAAATCATCGTGCAGATCGCCATCATCGATATCGTCTTTTCGCTTGACTCCGTCATCACCGCCGTCGGTATGGTGGACAATCTCTATGTGATGATCTCCGCCATGGTGATCGCGATGCTGGTCATGCTCTGGTTTTCGGGACCAATCTCGAACTTCGTCGACCGCTATCCGACTGTGAAAGTTCTTGCTCTGAGCTTTCTGATCCTGATCGGCGTCTTACTGGTTGCGGAAGGAATGGGACAGCATATCGATAAGGGCTATGTTTACTTCGCCATGGCATTCGGAGTCGGTGTCGAGATGGTGAACATCTTCCTGCAACCTCGTGGTGTTCCGGAGATCATCGCGGAAGGACGACGGGCCGAAAGAGAACCGGAGGCATGATTCGTTTGCGGTTGCTTCGCTACGTGATCCTCGTTATTGTCCGTCAGATTCCGAGGATCATCCATGTCCTGCCCCGCGGTATTGCGGCTCCGCGAAATCCGTGTCCTGTACGAAAATCGTACGGTGCTCGATGGATTGGACCTGGATGTCCATCGGGGTGAGATCGTTTGTCTGGCCGGACGAAACGGTTGCGGAAAAAGTACAACGCTGCGGGTCGCGGCCGGAATTCTTGATCCGTCTTCAGGTACCGCGGAAATCGAAGGAATACTCCGGAGTCAGAATCCGGATCATTATGCCCGTCAACTGGGTTTTGTACCGCAGGAATCCGCCCTCTATGAAGACCTGACAGCCGTTCAGAATCTTGAATTTTTTGGCAAGTTGTACGGCATCAGGGGATACGTTCTCGATTCACGAATCAGCAAGACGCTCGCGCGGGCAAATCTATCGAACCGGGCTCACGATCGCGTGCGGGACTTTTCCGGCGGAATGAAACGCCGTCTAAATATCTCGCTGGCCATGCTCCACGAACCGGTGGTCCTGCTACTCGATGAGCCGACCGCAGGCCTCGATGCCGAAAGCCGATTCCAGCTATATGACAGCCTGCAAATCCTGCGTAACGAAGGTCACGCGATCCTGCTCACGACACACCATCTCGAAGAACTCGATGACTGCTGCGATCGGATTGCACATCTCGAAAACGGTCAGGTTTCGTTCATGGGTGACTCGCTGAGTTTTCAGCGTTCACAACGTACCGGCCGGCCAGTTCTTTTCGGACAGTTGCAGTCACCGATTCCGAAGTTTCTCGAGCGAAGGATTCGAAAGCGTCTGGATGATGAAGTGGAACTGGAAGTGATCGGGCGGCGCGTGCGAATCTCCGCCTGGAACACGGAAGAAATCGGACGGTCGCTGGCGCTTCTGCTGAGCGAGGGCGTGATCTTTGAATCCTTCCGCTCAACGATCAACCAAATGCAACCAGTACTGGAAGCCGCATAAACAATGTTCTCCACGGTCTTGACTCTGGCTGGAAAAGACTGGCGGCTGTTCTGGTCCGATCGCCGTGCGGCATTGTTATGCTTCCTGATCCCGATCATATTGGCATCCGCTTTCGGCATGATCTTCGACAGGCCGGACCCAGCCAGCGACATGCCGAAACTGCAATTGCTTGTCGCAGTTGAAAACGAAACACCGGCATACCGTTTGCTGATTGACGATTTGGAGCAGTCCGATCGCGTCGATATCGAACTCATACCAATCCAGGATATAGAAGAGCGATTGAGAGAACGCCGCGGCGGAGTCGCGGTCATCCTTCCGGAGCAATTCGATTCGAAAGTGGGCCGGCCACGACTTGCGATCCGTTACCATCCTCTTGCTCAGCTTGAAGCGCAGTGGGCTGAAGGAGTCATGACAGAACTGATCATGAAACGCATCGCTCGCGAATCGTTCGGTCCGGTGGTCGGGGCCTGGATCAACGAAAAGCCTCTCGAGGTCACCAGCGAGATCGTTGCCGGACCACGAGCGCAGTTCAATTCCTATTCTCACAGCTTTTGCGGAATGACTCTTCAATACCTGTTCTTCTGGGGCATGGAGAGCGGACTGATGCTTTTACGTGAACGTCGCCAGAGTGCCTGGCAACGATTGCGATCCGCACCCGTATCGCTGATGGCCATCCTTCTGGGGAAGGTACTCTCAACTGCAACGATCGCGCTGCTGCAGGTGATGGTCGTTTTCTTTTTTGGATACTTGGTATTCGGCATCACCATCGATGGCTCTCTCTGGGCCTTCATCGGCATCGCATTGGCAATCAGCTTGCTCTCCGCATCAACGGGTTTGCTGGTCGCAGCGCTTGGCGGATCCGAAGCCCGGGCGCGAAGTATCAGCATCCTCGCCATCCTGACCGTATCAATGCTGGGAGGATTGTGGTTACCTTCGTTCCTGCTTCCGGAGTGGCTGCAGAAGTTATCACATGCGTTTCCGACCTCCTGGGCTATGAAGGCGTTGGATGGAGCGACCTGGCAGGGCCGAAGTTTTCTGGAATCAGTTCCCCATTTACTGGTGGTCTTGAGCTTCGCTTCGGTGTTTATGATTGTGGCGTTTCGTTTCTTCTATCGAAGTGAGCGAATCCAGCGTCGTGGACGACATGACTGACGATTTCAGGACGGACGCGGAACCGCAAGCCGGACAATCAACCGCTCAACTTGCATTCGATTCGGCAACGCACTTCCGCCTTTGACACCCAGATTGATTTCGATCAGCCAGTCCATGAGTTGATTCAGGCGCGAGCGCCCCAGATGCCGGAGTTGCCGTTCGCTGTTCTGGCGGATCTCAGGCCATTTGGGAACCCCCGCAAGGTCCATCGCGGTTCCCAACGATTGACCCTCTTGCGTGAGGCGCGCCACCGCCGCTAACTTTCTCAATTGACTTGTGAGTGCTCCCAGGACCGCGATCGGCTCATCCCCTTCTGAAAAGACTTCTGTCAGAATGCCGATCGCGCGATCGGATCGTCCATCGCCAATCGCATTGAGAATATGGAAGACATTGGCGCTACGGCTGCGGCCGATCAGCGATTCGACCAATTGCGGCGTGATATTCGCGTCTTTGCCCGCCGCCGTGCTCAACTTCTCGATTTCCTGTGCCAACAATCCCAACTGAGGCCCCACTAATTCGATCAACAACTCACCGGCGTGCGATCCCAGCTTGGTATTGTGTCGCATTTTCGCCCAATTCATGCACCACGGTAGCAGCTTATTCGCACTCGGTGATTTGCATTGAAGCTTAGCCGCGTCCGGCAGTTGCTTCGCAAGCCGCGTCGTTTCCGGAAACGTCTTCGCTTCAAGTATCAAAACTCCACTTTTGCTCGGTTCGGCAAAGTACTTTTCCAGACGGTCACGAAATTTCGTGATGAACGGGTCCGCATTCTCGACGATTACAACGCGGGTGTCGCCCAGGAACGGCACCGTGTTCAGTTCATCCCGGACCGTCGTGAAATCGAGCGATTCGCCACTGAACGGCGAAACCGCAAGTTCATGATTCTCCGCTCCCAGCACCTGATGAACAATCGCTTCACGCACCAATCGTTTCAGGAAATCCTCATCGCCTGCCAGCACCGAGATCGGCTGACGCTTGGACTTCGCGGATTGATCCAGAAACGTGAGCGCATCCACAGGTCAACTCTTCTCATCATGTGCAGGGATACCATCACTTTTTACGAACTGCGACTCCACTCGTGCGGCTCCGCACTCCGTCTGCGAACGATTCCGGAAAATTTCCCACCTTAAACTTGACAAATCTCAATTCCCTGAGGAGGACTCCGCCACCTGCTGCTCATGTACTTGGCGGAGTCCTTGACAACAACATCGGAAATGTCAAATCGATCTCTCAAAATCAAAATTTTGATATCACAGTTGAATCAAAGTAAATCGCGTTTCTCTGACCTTCAAAAGCACTTGAAACGTAACAGTTTTTTCAAGATTTTCTCCCCGTCAAATCCTTCTGACCACAAGCAAAGATTGATCCTCCGCCAATTCCATTCATTCTTGAATCTCTTGATTCGCGCCCGAACGCAAACAACTTACCTCTTCTTGTCCAAGACGAAACCAATTGATGCGAGTTGTGAGGTAGGCTTGGTGGGGTACCCGTCAGGTCGGATTTCGATTGCAAATGGATTGAAGATGCACAGTCGCCGTTTATCGCCTCGATTCTCCAACGACCTTCAGGTCGGCAGTTCACACTGGATGGCAAGTGTGGGATTTCTTGCGCTGGGGTATTTTCTTCTCTCGCAAATCGCCCTGCTCGTGCCGACGGTCGAGGGCGTGGCCTGTGTCTTCTGGCCCGCTTCGGGGCTGGCACTGGGCTTCCTGGTGCGTTATGGCAATTCGCTTTGGCCGGGGCTGATGCTCGGTATTCTTGCCTCAAATTTCTTTTCGATGGAACCCGCCGGCGCAGTGCTCTTAGCGATCAGTCATGCTCTGATATTGTGGGGATCGATCCGATTCCTGCGCTGGAAATCGTTCCAAATCGAACTTCGAACGTTGAGGGATATGGGATTTTTTTGTCTCGTGTCGGTCTTGGCGAGCAGCATGATGGCACTCGCAGGGAGCCTCTGCAACGTCATCTTTGGCAAAATCACCGTTGGAGATGCACCGCTGGCATATTTGAACTGGTGGCTTGGGGATTTCTGCGGCATCGTCATGTTTGCGCCGTTCTTCATGACCTTTTCCGTTTCCGATTTTCGAAAACTCATAAGAACCAACAAAGCCCAAAAATTCTTCCTGACGTTCTTCTTATTTCTCTCTACCTGTGTGGTTCTTTACACCGGATGGTTTTCGCTCGGACGATGGAATTTACCCGCCACGTTCATCCTGCTGGTGATTGTTGTCCTGACGGCCAGTCAGTTCCGGATCTGGGCACCGTCCCTTCAGTTGTCGATCGTCTGTGTTTGCGTGATCCTGAACAACTATTACATGACTGGCCCGGGTACGAGCCTTCATCCATCAATCCGAATTTATGCCGCATGGGCGTTCCTCGTAACGGGTACGCTCCTTTCGCTAGGCATCTCGGTCCTGCTGGCGGAACGCGACGATGTCGAACACCTGCTCAAAAACCGGGAAAAAACTTACCGTGCGCTGGTTCACGACAACCCCGCTCTGATTGCCCAATTCGCCAACGATGGACAGTTGCTCTTCGCCAACGAGACCTTCCGCAGAGCTTTCAATGTCTTGAAAAATGATGACTCCCATCTGATGATGCCCCTGAACGATCGACGCCGTTCGTCTTCGAAGCACAATTTCTTTGAAATCTCCGGATTGAGTGCCGATCCGACCACAATCACAGCCCTGAGGGAAAATTACGAACCGGAGCGTCCGCTGTGTTTTGAATCGTCCGTATCGTTGGATGGCACCTCACAGCACTGGTTTCGCTGGACGGTCCGGGCTGTCGATATGACTAGCAGCATGGTGTTGGAATATCACGCCGTGGGGCTTGACGTGACGGAACAGAAGCGCGCGGAATGTGAGCGGAAAGAGTTGGAGGAGCAGGCGATTCAGGCGCAGAAGTTTGAAGCGGTCGGGGTACTGGCGGGTGGGATCGCACACGAATTCAACAATCTGCTGACATCCATGATCGGCAATACCGAAATCGCGCTCATGACCATGAATCAGCACGGTAAAAGCGTTCGACCCATGTTGGAAGTCGCGCTCAAGGCGGCGGAGCGTGCCGCGGAATTAACTCGGCAACTCAGTATCTACGCCGGTGTGACGGAATCGTTCCCGAAACTTCATTGCCTCGTCGATCTGGTCAACTCCTGCAAACGGCTAATGGAAGTCGTCATTCCGAAGAACTGCAAATTCCATATTCAAACGATCGATTTCGATCTGCAGGCGGTGGTGGATGAAATGAAGATCCGCCAATTGCTGATGGGTCTGGTCACGAACGCCGCTGAATCGATCATCCCGAAAAATGCGGAAGGGACGATCACTGTTCGAATGCACCCCCGGCAGATTCCGCCTCAATCGCAATTGAGGGACTGGCTGAATCACACCGCCATTGTCCCTGGGCAATACGCTGAGCTCGAAGTTTCGGATACGGGTTGCGGAATGTCACCCGAAACCCTGAAGAGGATTTTTGAACCGTTCTATTCAACCAAATTTGCCGGTCGCGGGCTCGGGTTATCCGCGGTTCTGGGAATCGTGCAGGACCATGATGGCGCGATTCAGGTCAAAAGCGAACCGGGACGCGGTACCATTGTCCGCGTCCTGATTCCGACCGCAGCCACGACGGTCGCTGTCCCCAAATCGATCGTTCGAAAAAGCCGACTCAGTTCCCGAATCGACTCCTCACTGATCGTGCGGAAGTGACTCAGCTCGCTGGTTTCCACCACTGGTCCAGCTTGGATCGTAATTCTCTGACCAACTCCGGTTGAGTCGACGCGAGATTTTTCGTTTCGTGCGGATCGGCGATGATATCGAACAGTTCCACTTCGCCGTCAGGAACGCGAGCGGGATTGGGGACGATCAGTTTCCATTGATCCCGAACGATCCATCGGTACTTCAGGTTCTTCGCGGGCACATCGATATCCACCGCATTGTGCTCGAAGATTTCCCCGGTGAGTTGCTTGCGCTGCTCTCGAGCCTTCGGGTCAAGCAGGTTGATCCCCGGCATATCCTTCGTCGGCTTCAGCCCAAGCGCGGTAAGGATGGTTGGTGCGAGATCGATAGACCCCGCCAGCGCTTCGACGCACTCTGGTTTGATGTGGCCCGGCCAGCGAATCATGATCGGCGTGCGGATTCCGCCGTCGTAGGGCGATTGCTTTGAGCGGGCGCCATACTTGCCCGACTTGGGATCCTGAATCCAGCCATTATCGTGCAGATAAATCACGATCGTATTCTCGCTGAGTCCCTGGCGATTGAGGTGCGCGAGAAGTTCGCCGACCGTTTCATCGAACCATTCACACATCGCCCAGTACTTGGCGACGAATTCCGATTCGTGCTTATCCTTGTATTTCTGGAAGAGGCGGGTCGGCGGGTTGTGGGGCTGATGCGGCATGATCGGCGCGTACCACAGGTAGAACGGCTTCGCATCCGCTTTACTCTTGTCCACAAAGTCCGTGACTGCCTTGAGACCCTGACGGCCGATCGTCAGTCCGACATCGCCATGCCGTCCACCGCGCGATGGATCGCCGTGCGTCATACCTTCGGTGAAGCCTCCGCAACGGCAGGCGTTTCCTTCCCACCACTTGCCGGACTGATGGCTAAGGAATCCCGCTTCGCCGAGAAATTTCGCCAGGTTGGGCGACTTCTCGAAATTCGCAATCATCCGTTCCCGATCCGCGAGATACTTCGGATCTTTCATCGCCGGCCCCTGCCCTTTGCCTTTGGGCAGCGGAGGATCGTTCGAAGTGATGAGGTGCTGGTGCGGGTACAGACCGGTGATCATGGTCGCGAGGCTGGCCCGGCACAAACTGCTCGGCACGTATCCGCGGGTAAAGACGAGCGATTGCTTGGCGAGTTTGTCCAAATGCGGTGTTTGAATGGTCTTGTGACCCATGAAGCCGTAGTCGGTCCACGCCTGATCATCTCCAATGATGAGCACGACATTGGGCGGCGCGGAGTTGGCTATCCCTGCGGAGAAAACCGCTAAGAGCGACAAGAGAAAGAGCTTCATGGTGTTCCCTTCGATTTTTGAAGACGTGAGAATATCGAGTTTTGTTCACGATCAATGGATCGGGGGCTTCCCCCGTGCGGAGAAAGCCCGTATCTGAAGCAAACGTGAGCGATTACTTTTCAACAACCCAGACATTACGATACACCACCGGATCGCCGTGATCCTGGAAGTAAAGGCTGCCGGGTTCCGGTACTTCGCCCTGGAACTTGCCACCGGGCGTGAACTTGGTGAATTCGAAAACCTGAATCAGCACGCCATTATGCTTAATCTTGGCGTGGGCGTTCTTCACTTTCTTCGATCCTTCGAATTGCGCCGCCATGAACTCGATGTCATACGTCTGCCAGGACATGGGAGGTAAGCACATGTTCACCTTAGGCTTGCTGAGCGTGTAGAACCCGCCGCACTCGTTGTTTTCGCCACTCAGACCGAAGCTGTCGAGGACTTGCAGTTCGTAGCGATCCTGCAGGTAGACCCCGCTGTTGCTGCGCTGCTGGCCGGTCGAGTTCGGCATCCACGCGAGTCGGAATTCCACGTGTGCGGTGAAGCTTTGGAACGTTTTCTTGCTTCGGGGGCTCGAGGCGGCGAGGAACTTACCATCCGAGAGTTCAGCAATCTTGCCGTTCTGCCAGTTCGAGACGTCGTTCTCGTCGCCGAAGAGCACGACCGCACCGGACGGCGGTTTGGCACCGAGCGTCGGCGACTTGCGAACGACCTTCTTGAGTTTGGCCTCCAGTCCGTGAGCATTGACTGTGAATACGCCATCGGCAATCGATCCGACTTCCTTTCCTTTGTCGTCCTTCACGACAACTTTCCCATCGACACGGGTTGCGGAACCCGGATTGACCGATTGAGATTGTTCGCTTGTGCCAGGCAGACCGTTTCTGAACGGCTTGACGATGAAGTTTCCCGCACCTCGCGCAATGACCTGCGCCGCGATTTTCATGGTTGTATCATTCTGTTTGATTTCGCCTTCGTACTCGCCTTGAATGGCGAAATCCGCGTCGTCCTTCAACTTGGCGGGATCGTTGATTGCGATCCGTGGCAATTTCTTGTCTTGTGCGAACGCGAGAGTCGTGCTCGCGACCAGCATCAGGGAGAGGAACAATCGAAACATGCAAAACCTCGCTTGGAATTGGAAGGCCGGAGAAAGATCGCGAATCGACCTCTGCATGCTATTCTGACAAAAAAGAATCGACCGGCCACAGGGCCGGTCGATTCTCTGGTTGTTTCAGTTCGCACTTATCGGGCGGCTCGGCGGTTCGCATTCGGTTCCGAAAAGTCCAAATTCACGGTTTCCCCCGCCTGAAAGACCACTTTCTGCGAGACTTCGATACTTCGCCCGTTCACCACTTTCTCGATCTTGAGCAAGTACGAAAACTCTTTTCCGAACGGGAGCGGTGGCGTCATGAACTCACGTTGCGTGCCGTCTTTGGTATTTTTGGCGCCATCGACATACAACACGGCGCTTTCGGGGAGCGTGACTTTGATCCGCGCTGGAACAGGGGCCTGAATCGACGGCGTCCGGAATGGATTCGAATTCACCTCGAGACTTTTCTGCGGTTCGGCCGCAATCGGTTTCGGCGATTCGATCGGAACGCGTGCCGACGTCTCGGTTGCGGGTGCTTTGCGGATCAGCGTCATGTCGTCGAAAAATGCGGAGGACGATTTTCCAGCGCGAACGAGAACGGTTTGCGATTCACTGACGGTTCGACCATCACGAACATACTCGACCTTGAAGCGATAGCTGAAATCGCGATCCATTGGAAGTTCTGGCGTGATGAAGGTCCGCTCGGCAGAGGAGAGTTCCAGTAGTTGGTCATCGACGAACAGACGTGCATCCGCCGGCAGGCGAACGACCACCGTGGCCCGCTGCGCCGGCGTAAGCGAAGGCGTGGGCAGAATATTCTTCGATACGGAATTGCTGAAAGCACTGATCGTCGGTTCGACGATTATCGGCGAGGAATACGTTGTGCTCGGGAGAATTGTCACGGAACCGTTGGCACCCGTGATCACAGGCGAACTGTAATACGCCGGCGAGGGGGTCGCATAGGGGCTTCCGAATTCGATTCCGCCGCCGGGATATCCGCCCTGGCATGAGAGCCGCGGTGCCGCCACCGAACCGGAACAGGAATAGCTCGGAACCGATCCCGAACACCCGTTGCAGGAATAGCTCGATCCGCTGCAGCCGCTGCAGGAAAGACTACGACCGGTGCAACTCCCGGAGCATGAACCAGAGCAGCTACCGGAACAGGAGCCGGAACAGCCTCCGAAGCTGAAGAACGAAATGATCCGTCCATGAAAAATCCCGCCGCTGCAACTGTTCCCCGAACAGCTGGACGTCTTTTTTTGAAACAACCCGTTGAATTCCATTCCATCGGGTGCCGTCGTCAACGCGGCCATCAGTACGAGCGAATACATGGAAATCACTTCCGGGAGTATGCGGTATTTCTGCGGGAAAGATAAACCTGGGAAGATGGGCTGTCAAAACGGCTTGAGCAAAATTCGTCAATGTTCCGCAACTTCAACCGAACGAGATCATACTTTCGTACCTACTCGGAATAATCCGCAGTTACGACAGGGCTTTCGACGATAAACTGTAGGGGATCGTATCGAATTCGTTGGAGCTGCCCATGTCGCGCGGGAACCTGGCTTGGATCCTGATTCTTCCCATCGTTCTCGTCGGGAGCCTCGTCCTCCGGTTCGCATCCGCCAGCATTCCGAAGGATAAAGATTACGAGCGCATGCGCCTCATCGCCGACGTGCTCGCGGAAGTCGAAAAAAGCTACGTCGAAGACCTCGACGATGCCAGCCGCCAGAAACTCGTCGAAAACATGGTCAACGGCGGATTGCAGCAGCTCGATCCGCATTCGATCTATTTCAATCCCGATCAGCTTCGTGATTTCGAAACGCAGAGCGACGGCGAGTTCGGCGGTGTCGGTTTCATCCTCGCCTTCGATCCGAAGAAAAATCTTCTCGTCGTCGATACTCCCATGCCTAACAGCCCCGCCTATGAGGCCGGAATCCAGACCGGAGATTTCATCACGAAGATCGGCGACGTCGATGCCACCGGAATGAGAATCGATCAGGCACGCAAGCTCATCATGGGCAAACCCGGCACGTCCGTGGAACTCACAATGCTGCGGGCCGGTACGGAAAAGACCGAAACGATTCCGCTCGTAAGAGCCATGATCGAACAATCCGCCGTCACAGGCTGGGAGCGACAGGCTGATGATCCGCTCAAGTGGAACTATTTCATCGATCGCAAACATGGCATAGCGTTTATCCGCCTCCTGGGATTCAACGGTAAAACGACCCGGGAACTCAAGGCCGCCCTGGAAGAATGCGAATCCGCCGGCGCAAAAGCCTACATCCTCGACCTGCGGGACAATCCGGGCGGACTGCTCAACGAAGCGATCGACGTCGCGGACCTTTTTCTTGCACAGGGTGGAATCGTGACCACCCGCGTTCGGGGCAGCGAAAAGTCCTGGTCTTCAAAGGATGACGGAAAGCCTTATGAGAAAGCCTCCGATCGGCCAATCGCTGTACTGGTGAACGGCGGGAGCGCCAGCGCCAGCGAAATCGTGGCCGGAGCACTACAGGACAACGGTCGAGCCGTGGTGGTCGGTACCAAGACTTACGGAAAAGGCAGCGTGCAGAAAATCTTCGATCTGCCGGAAGGCGGCGCGGTCAAAATCACGACGGAGGTCTGGTTGACGCCTTCGGGTAAACATCTTCAACGCCGGATGACCAACGAAAGTGAAAGTTCCAACGTAGGAATTGAACCCAACGATGGCCTCAAGGTGGAACTCACGGATGAGCAATGGAAGCATTACGCCATCAGCATGAAGTTGATGAACCACCTTCCGGGCAAGCCCGGAGTAGCGCCTCCTGCGCCGCCAATCACCTCGCGTCCCGAATTCGCTCTGCCGAAGGATTATCAGGATCCCGTCGTGCTTAAAGCACTCGAACATCTGAGGAAGCAACTTACGTCTCAAACCAAATGACCGGATCTACTCCGAAATAGTTCTTCAGTAACCGATAGACATCCGGCTCATGCTCGCGAAGATCGATCGGCTGACAGAAGAACGATTCGCACGCATCCGAAAAGAATTCCGTCTCGCTGTCGCTCGCCTGCTCTGAGAAAAACAACTTGCGTCCTTTATCGATCGCTTTTCGATGCCGCTCTAGCGCTGACGACATGACGCGAGCCCACTCCTCCAGTTCCTTCTGTGTGGAAAGCGGCGGCGTTCCGTCGGTGGATTCATCCATGAAATCGAGTTGATGGGCGAACTCATGGATCACGACGCTGAAACCATGTTCCGGATGAAGAGCTTCTTCCCGGGACTGATTCCAGCCCACGACAACAGACCCCCGATAGTTCGCGATCCCGTCCACGATCTGATCCGAGACTTCATCCTCGATCGTATCATCCTCCGGATCCGGGCGACGGAACTCTCCTGGATGCACCACGATCGACGGGACTCGGGAAAAATAATCGTGCTTCGGAATTCCGATCAGCATCAGCGCCGCCTGTGCGGCGATGACCAGCTTCATTTCCTCGGTGATGTGAAAACCGCGGGCGGGCTCCCAGTATTTCTCGTCGATCAGAATGCGAAGCACATCGCGTAACCGCGATTGTTCCGCCGGTGAGATCCGGGAATAGAGCGCGACGGATTTGAGAAGAATGACATCCCAATGTTTGGGAAACGGTTCGGCCAGAATCTTGCGGCGGCGACGATTGCGGAACCAGTCGAACATAATCAGTCGATGATCTTGTTGAGAGGATATTCCACGATGCCGCAGGCACCCGCAGCCTTGAGTCGCGGAATGATGCGGCGGACCTCGGCCTCATCCAGTATCGTGTTCACATCGACCCAGGTCGAATCCGAAAGACTGGAGATCGTCGGCGTTTGCAATGCGGGGAGGATCGACAGAACCGACTCAAGACTCTCGCGTTTGACATTCATCATCAACCCGACTTTTCCTTCGGCCGCCATCGCCCCCTTGAGCATCAGAATCAGATCGTCCATCTTCTTACGTTTCCACGGATCGTTGGCGGAGGCGTGGTTGGCGATGAACCGAGTAGTGCTCTGCAGAATATCGCAGACGATCCGGAGATTGTTCGCACGCAGGCTGCTGCCGGTCTCCGTGACCTCGACGATGGCATCCGCCAGTTTCGGCGGCTTCACCTCCGTGGCACCCCAGCTGAATTCCACATCAGCCTTCACGCCGTGCGAAGTCAGCCATTTCCGCGTGATGTTAACCACTTCCGTCGCGATCCGCTTTCCTTCCAGATCTTTGGGCTCGCGGATCGGCGAATCGTTCGGCACCGCCAGCACCCAGCGCACCGGCCGGCGGCTGACCTTGCTGAAGATCAGTTCCGCCAGTTCCGCGACATTGGCGTCGTTTTCGATCACCCAGTCATGACCCGTCAGACCGCAGTCGAGCGAACCGTTTTGCACATAACGAGCCATTTCCTGTGCTCGAATGAGCGTGCAGTGAATCTCGTCGTCATCGATTGACGGGTAATAACTCCGGCTGGCAAAGGTGAGTTTATAGCCCGCTTTGCGAAAGAGTTCGGCTGTTGCCTCCTGAAGAGAACCGGCCGGAATTCCCAGTTTCAAAATCGTTTTCATGATCCCGTTTTAGGAATCGCCGATCACTTCGCCGACAGTGAAAACTCATTCCATGCCGATCGTGATCGATGCATCGGACAGCGCTCTTTTCAAGCGATCAATTCCGTTCTTCGTCACCTTGGTCTTGGAAAAGTTCGCTCGTTTGAGCGTCTTGAGCCGTTCCAGTTCCGTCAGTCCGCGATCGGAGATATCCGCCGTCTCGATGAAGAGTTCCTCCAGCTTGGGAAGTGTCGAGAGAATCCGAAGTCCGGCATCGGTCATGGCCGAATCCGTGATCGTCAGCTTTTTCAGGCCGACCAGCGTCGCGATCCGCCGCAGTCCCGCATCATTGAGTTCGCTTCCGCCGACCGAAAGATCTTCGAGCGAAGCGGGCAGTTGATCCAGTCCTGTGCCTTTAAGTTCGATCCCCAACAGGACCAGCCGTTTCAATTTCTTGTTCTTGGCGAGGTGCGCCAGAGCGTCATCAGAAATCTGTGTGCCTGCCAGTTCCAGTTCGCGGACGTTCGGCGCCTGCGAAATGGTCTTCAGGCCGTCATCCGTGATCGGACATCGAGTCGCTTCGATCACTTCCAGGGACGTCAGATTTTCCCATTCCTTGAGACCCGCTAGCGTGACCTTGGTATCGGTGAGAAGCAATCGTTTGAGGCCCGTCAGATTGGCGATCGACGCGAGGGCCGCATCGTCCACTTCGGCACCGACGAGAGAGAGTTTTTGCAGTTTTTTGCAGGGTGAAAGGGCTTCAATGACGGGTGCGCTTACGCTCGTACTGTCGAGAATCAGATCCTCAAGATCGAGAAGTTTGCCGACATTCTGAAATGCCGGAACCGAGAATGGTGACCGCGTAAGATTAAGAGCTTTCAGTTTGGGAACCGATTTCAGCTGTTTGAGAATCGGATCTGCTTCCGTTAGGCTTTCCAAGCCGATGTAACGAAGATGGGGAAAAACGGAATCGTACGACGAAAGATCGACGTCTTTGACCGCGATATTGGAAAAGACCACGGTGATGACCGGGGCTTTGCCTCGCGGTTCCCCGGGTTTCGCCCTCGGAGCATTCAGGCTCACATCGCGTACAACGCGACCGCCCTGTTTGGCGATGGCAGCGATCAGTTCCGCTTCCGTAGGCTTCTTTTCCTGCGCCATGGTGGACAGACATGCGAACACCACGAGTACGCCCATCGCCTGCTTCATGATCGATTCTCCCACAAATGCCATAAGGTATGATTGATTTATCCTTGATTGGCAAAATGTCCCATGAGCATCGGTGCAATCGTACTTTGTGGCGGACAGTCTTCGCGGATGGGGCGATCCAAAGCGTTGCTAACATTGGGAGGCGAGACGTTCCTCGCAAGAATCGTCCGGATCCTGAAGAGTCAGGTCGAAAACGTTGTTGTTGTCGCTTCCCTTGATCAGGACCTGCCACCGTTATCGACCGAAATTCGGATCGTCTGTGATTCCGTACCGGAGGGCGGACCACTCCAGGGACTCCGCGACGGTTTGCGAGCGATTCCTACTGAGAACGATCGAGTCGTTCTGACCGGCTGCGACACACCACTCATGGCACCGGAACTGATCCAACTATTCGATGTAGTAATAGGAAGCAAAGAAGCAGCGATTGCGCTCGTGAACGACTTTCGTCAACCGTTTCCCGGAATCTACCGAGTCGCTCCGACGTTGGCGATCGTCGAGCGATTGCTGGAAATGGGGCGATCTGGCCTGCGCGATCTCCTGGAACGTCTGGATCTTCAGATCGTGCCGGACGATGCGATTCGCCGTTTCGACCCCGAATTCCTGTCATTCTGGAATATCAACACGCCAACTGATTACGAAGAGGTCTTTCGTTTCATTTCTGCAAAGTCATCGTCAGCCCACGCAGATCCATGACCGTGGTTCCGGTCATTTTCGTTGTCTGAATGGTCAGAAGCCCCGTCGTTTTGGGTAACTCGATCGTTCCCAGACGCATCGGCTGGAAGTCTTTGACATACGATTCTCCACCGCGGGAAACGCGGTCGTTTTCCTGACCGCGCAACGACGGATTGTGAGCCTTCGCAATCGCACCCGCGAGTTTTCGATCACCCAGTTTCAGCTCGATCGTGGTTCCGACCGAATCGTCCGGGCAGGTATACCAGACATCCACGGCGTACTTCCCAGCGGTGACCACTTCGATGTTCCAGGTGATCGTGTCGTCGGTCGATTTCCAGTTCGTGAAGAAGGAGCAGTTCGGCGCCGGCGCACTCCGCTTCACCGCCCCTTTCGGCACGCCATCTCGGGCGGGGAGTTGCGTAACAGGGAATTCGGGATATCCGATCGGGAACGGGCGGCGATCGTTGCGGACATCGCCCACGACTTCGGTCCGCCATTTCGAAACGGCCGTTTTTAGTTCGTTAGCTATATCGGGGAATTTCGCCGCAACATTGGTGGTCTGTCCGGGGTCGGCAACCAGATCGAAGAGTTTGGCTTGGTCGTCGAGGCGGTAGCGCTGAGTCCGGACGCTGATCTTTCCGTTCCAGTGGGCGAAAATCCGCCGATCGGCCCAATTCGTCTTCTGACCTGTCAGCAGCGGCTTGAGACTGAGACCATCGAGCGGTTTTTCGCCGACGGGCTTCGCGCCGACACAATCGAGAATGGTCGATAGAAGGTCGATCGCGCCGGCGATGGGTTCGATCACGGTGCCCGGCTTGATGGCAGCGGGCCAGCGGATCAAGAGCGGAGAGCGAACCCCGCCTTCATCCGTCGTGCCTTTACGCCCTTTCATTCCTCCGTTCCATCGCCAGCCGTTTGGCCCGTTATCAGAGAAAAAGACGACGATCGTATCGTTGCTCAGTTTGAGCTCGTCGAGACGTTTGAGAATGCGACCGATGTTGGCGTCCAGATTTTCGCACATGGCCAGCGCGGCACGCGTGTGCTCGATCTGTTCCTTCTGCGGGCCGGGGTAGCGTTGGGCGAGCGGAGCGTTTTTGAATGGTTCGAAATAGTGATCGGGAACCTGCATGGGAGAGTGCGGCGTGTTGTATGCGAGGTAAGCAAAGAATGGCCCTGATTTGTGCTTTTCGATGAATCCGATCGTCCGATTGGTCAGATCGTCCGCGAGGTAACCGTCACCTTTGACAATTTCTCCATTGTGATCGAGGGGCGGAGAGAAATAGTCGCCCCAGTGTCCGGAAGTGAAGCCGTAATATTCGTCGAAGCCTCGCCCACGGGGGTGGTAAGGGTATTGCGAGCCGTTATGCCACTTGCCGAAGCATGCAGTCACGTAGCCACTAGCTTTCAGTGCATCGGCGATGGTTTTTTCGTTGATATTCAGCCGTTCGCCTCCGGTGGAGACGTTCCACACGCCGCCACGGGGATGATAGCGACCGGTCAGAAACTCCGCACGAGTCGGTGAACAGACGGGCTGGACGAAGAACCGTTCGAACATCGCGCCGTCGCGTGCCAGGGAATCGATTCGGGGAGTCTTCAGATTGGCATTACCGTTCAGACTCAGGTCACCCCAACCCTGATCGTCGGTCAGAATCACGATCACATTCGGCTTCGCGAGAGCAGGTACTGAGGCGAATCCGGCGATCAGGAGTGCAGTGGCAAATAGCAAGAAAATTCGAAGTGGGAACATGATCGACCTTCCGGGAGAGCTTATTTTGAAGAAGTCCGAAAAAGCATGCGAAATCCTGTTGCCATTGCTATGAATTCACAGCACAATTTCCCGGTTCCTCCTCTCATCTCTTACGGGGTCAACCGAAGGAAATCCATGGCAGTGCCATTGTCCCGCCCATTTCCCAGTCGGTACGGGGCGCCAGTTCTCGATCGCGTCGACACGCGAATCTTCGAATACCGTTACTTCACCAATTGTCTTGAGTGCACCTTCTGCCACGATTCATGCTGTCAGTACGGTGCCGACATCGAAATGCCTCGCGTCCGTGCTCTGGAAAAATACCAGCACGAACTTGAACAATACCTCGGCGTCCCGCGATCCGAGTGGTTCCGTGAGGATCCGGAGGATATTGGAATTATTCCCGAGCCGGAATATCCGGGCGGAGAGTATACGCGTACCGCCGTTGTCGAACTTCCTCGCAATCGTTCACCCATCCACGAAGAAGCCTGCGTTTTCGTCGACCCGGTCGGTCGCGGGTGCCGGATCCATCGCTTTGCGATCGAAAAAGGGATCGACGTCCACGATATCAAACCGATGGTCTGCCTGTTCTTTCCGCTGTGTCACGGCGAAGGCGAACTCCGCCCCGCCATCGAATTCGAATTGGAAGATCTGGTCTGTCAGGGTGAGGGAAAAACCATCTACGAAGCATCCCGCGTGGAAGTTCTCTATTATTTCGGTGAGGAACTTGTGGCGGAATTGGATCAGTTGGCGCTGCAGTACACCAAAGCCGATACCCAGTCCTCACGAGTGGCTTTACCGATTACAACGGGATGACCTTCCCCCGGAATTGGGGGCCAAGTCTTGACAGGTCCCCAACATTCCTCAACAATCATCTTCAGTCCAGACGCGGCATTACTCAGGCCGCTCGAACTACGGAGAGCATCTGATGTCTTCCCAACCACGCCGCCAAAGACTCGTTGTCGAAGATATTGGCGATGTCACAGTCGTGAATTTCGTCGATAAGAAAATCCTCGATGAACAGAACATTCAAATGATCGGAGACGATCTCTTTCGTCTGGTCGATGAACTCGGTCGCCGGAAACTCCTGTTGAATTTTTCTAATGTCGAGTTCATGTCGTCGGCGGCTCTCGGCAAACTCATCCGCCTGCACCAACGGCTCACGCAGGTTCAGGGAAAGTTGATCCTCTGCAACATTTCAAAGACGATCATGGAAATCTTCGTCCTGACTAAACTCGACAAGATGCTGAAAATCGTAAAGGACGAAGCGACAGGACTCAACTCATTCTGATTTCATTAGGAACGGAGAAGAGCCAACTGTTCCCTACATGCGTGTATTGCGGGTCCGCATCATGCCGCCGCTTACTGTCGATGAAACCTTGCCCACCGTTCTCTCCGAAGTCCGCCGAGTTCAATCCGATATCAAGGATGGACTTCAGGCTCAGGGTTTCGGAGAGCGGGATATGTTTCATGTCGAGCTGGCGATGGAAGAAGCACTGGTGAATGCCATGAAGCATGGCAATCAACTCGACGAAGACAAACTCGTGCTCCTCAAATACACCATTACTCCGGACGTATTCGAAGTTCGCATCGAAGATCAGGGCAGCGGATTCAACCCTGATGACGTTCCCGACCCAACCATGCCGGAAAATCTCGAACGCGCCTGCGGTCGCGGACTCTACATGATCCGAAGTTTCATGAATGACGTCACCTATCTCGGCAAGGGTAATATCATTACCATGCGGAAGGTGAAATCACCGCCCGAAGAGGAATAGGATTCCCGAGTACTGGAGAGGAGGCCCGCCAAATGGCGGGCTTTGCTTTTTCATGTCCGACGCACCGCTCACACCCATGATGCAGCAATACCGGGACGCGCAAAAAGCGCATCCGGGTGCGCTCGTCATGTTCCGTAATGGAGATTTCTACGAACTCTTCGAAGACGACGCCGTAATTGGCTCACGCGTCCTCGGCATCCGGCTGACTAAGCGCGACGAAAAGACACCCATGGCTGGCGTTCCAGTCGAAAAGCTCGATCATTACCTCGGACAACTTATCAGGGCCGGGCATCGCGTCGCGGTTTGCGAGCAAATGGAAGAACCGGGACCTGGAAAAAAGATCATCCGCCGGGAAGTCAACCGCGTCGTCACCGCCGGAACCATCACCGAAGACGAACTTCTCGACCCGCGACGATCGAATCACCTCGCCGCGGTCGTTCGATCTCGTTCCGGAAATTTCGGCTTAGCTTGGATGGATTCTTCAACTGGCCAATTCTTCGCCTGCGATGTGGATCGAGCCCGCCTGCCGGACGAACTCGCACGCATCTCGGTCGCCGAATGCCTGATTCCCGAATCTCTGGGTCAGGAACTCAGCGAGCCGCTCGCCAACAATCCGCCGAAATCCAAAACGATTCGACCCGATTGGAATTTCGACTCGCGAAATTCACTCGAAGCGTTGCGGGAACAATTTAGACTCTCGACATTTACGGGTTTGGGTTTTCAGGACGATCAGCCTGGCTTGGTGGCGGCAGGATCGATTGTTCTGTACTTGCGCGAAACGTTGCGAGCCAGCTTGAGCCATCTGCAGCGACTTGTTCCATATCGTGCCGAGTCGCATCTCATTCTGGATGAAGTCACTCGTCGAAGCCTCGAACTAACGAGAACCATTCGCGAAAACGGTCGCGACGGGTCGTTGCTTTCCGTGCTCGATCGCACGGTCACGCCGATGGGCGCACGATTCCTTCACGACGCCATCCTGACGCCCTTCCGCGATGCTGCCCCGATCTATGCACGTCTGGACAGTATCGAAGAATTGCTCAGTGAGCATGCTCTGCGGGCGGAACTGCGTGAACTTCTCGAATCGACCGCAGACCTCCAGCGACTGACGACCCGCGTTTCCACAGCGCGTGCGACCCCGCGCGATCTTGGCGCCATCGCACGCACTCTGCGATTGCTCCCAAAATTCAAAGCGAAGCTTGCTGCCCGGAAGTCCAGCCTTTTGCAAGAGCTGAATGCGAAACTGGAGCTATGCCCCGATCTTCGTGAGCTTCTGGATTCCTCTCTTCTCGACGAACTGCCACAAAACGCTCGCGATGGATCGCTCATTCGTGAAGGATACCATCCGGAACTGGACCAATTGAGATTACTAGCCAAAAGCGGAAAGGATTGGATCCTTCAGTATCAGTCACAGGAAGTGACACGATCAGGTATCACGAGCCTGAAGGTAGGCTACAACCAAATCGATGGGTATTACCTCGAAATCACCAACGCCAACGAATCGCGCGTTCCTGAAAACTACAAGCACCAGAAAACGCTCAAAGGAGCAAAGCGATACTTCACCAGCGAATTACGCGAATACGAAGAAAAGATCCTCTCCGCTGATGACAAAGCCAAAGCACTGGAACTGGAACTTTTCACCACGATACGAAATCGTGTTGCTGACGAGTCCCCGCGTCTGCTGACCACGGCGGAAACGCTGGCCACCATCGACCTGCTTCAATCACTTGCTGAAGTAGCAGCTGATCGGAATTACGTTCGCCCGACGATCGTCGACGAACCAATTCTCGACATTCGATCAGGGCGTCATCCGGTTCTGGACTTCACTTTGCCGCCCGGAACATTCGTCGCGAACGACAGCCGGTTCGACGATGAGCATGGTCGGTTCTGGCTCATCACTGGCCCGAATATGGCTGGGAAATCGACGTTCATCCGCCAGGTCGCACTCATCACGCTGCTGGCCCACGTCGGCAGTTTCGTCCCGGCGTCCTCCGCCACCGTGGGCCTTGCGGATCGCATCTACACTCGCGTGGGCGCCAGCGATGAACTGAACCGCGGACAAAGTACTTTCATGGTCGAGATGACCGAAGCCGCCAACATTCTCAACAACGCCTCTGAACGCAGCCTCGTCATCCTTGATGAAATCGGACGCGGGACCAGCACTTATGATGGCGTGTCGCTGGCCTGGGCCATGACGGAGCACCTGCACTCCCTGATCGGTTGCCGGACACTCTTCGCCACGCACTATCACGAACTGGCTTCGCTCTCGGCCACGCTTCCCAACTTGCGGAATTACAATGTCCAGGTTCAGGAACTCGAAAAAGAAGTGATCTTTCTGCACCGCATCACACCCGGGCATGCGGATAAAAGCTACGGCATCCACGTTGCACGGCTCGCCGGCGTGCCGGACGATGTGCTCGCGCGGGCGGAGGAAGTATTGGCTGCACTGGAATCCAAACCGGTGCCGACGGAAACCAAACTCGTGCGAAGCCGACGTGCACTCAAACCGCCGGTCGAGGTCATCCCGCCGGAAGTGGTGAAGAAGAAGCGAAAAGATCCCGGACCAAGCCTATTCAGCGACGATGTCTGATCACGCGAGTTCCACATTGAAGCCGTACTCCGCCGGCGAGGGAACGGCTGAACGATCGCCCAACGCCTGAATATCCAACTCGGAATTGACATAGCGAATGTCGCGAATCCCCTCCGCCATCAGTCGGCCCGCCGCCACCGAACGCGCGTCCGACCCTTCATCTGTCAGGCCAATCAATACCGCCGAGACTGCATATCCCTGGCGCCGCAGTTGCCCTAACGCAACGGACGTATCCACAGGCACGCGTGGCAGGATCGCGATCACCGTGGCGTCGCGGGGCATGCGCTGGCCCATCTCGATCACGAAGCCGGAGAACGGCGTACCGTCCGTCAACTCCAGCCTCGCCATCATCTCGCGAATCTTCTGAAATTGATCGTATCCCCGTCGCGTTTCGACCACGACCGGCCGCAACCGCTCATTCTGCTCTTTCTGCTCGAAATGAGATCGCGTTTCATATCGATTGGTGTATGCTTCGTCGTCTTCAGCCGAATCCGCTTTCTTCTCAATCGCTTCGTCACGGATGCGGTCGGTCGCATCACGGCCATTACTCGCCACGCCGATCTGCTGATTCAACAGCGTCACCGCATTGGCAATCGAAGCCGCTGTCGTGATCGCCAACTCGCTGCGGATCGGTTCCCCACGGCTGAAATACCCGCCCACGTGGAAATCGATCAGAATCGTCGCTCCCGCAAGCGACGTCGGCTCGTAGACCCGGCTGTGCAACTGACCGGTCCGCGCCGTCGCTCGCCAGTGAATGCGCTGCAGCGGATCACCCATCTGATACGGCCGTACGCCGGCGGTGCGAGTGGGATCCTCGAACAGCCGATTCGCCAGTCGGATTTCGCCGATCGGCCGCGTGGACGAAAAGTCGAATTGTATAAGCGAAAGCACCTTCGGATAAACAAGGATGAAGACCGGCTCGGTCAACACGCGGTGCCGGCGGTGCAGGCCGAACACATCGCCAGTTTCGACGAACAGCGGGCCAATCTGGTAATAACCGCGAAGATTGAACGTCAGCGTGTACTTGATCTCCGCATCGCTCTCCGCACGAATCGTCAACACCTTCAGACGACTCCCCTTCAGTTTCACCCGCCGCTGCATCGTCGCCGTCTCAGGAATCAGATCCTCCGCCAGCAGCCACGCAATGCGCAGCTTGCCAGCGTTTTTCACAACCACTCGTACCTCCGCCGATTCACCAATCTCGCGCGGCGACGTCCCCACAAACCGCTCCGCCTCGATCTGCGTGATCCAGCTCTTCGCCAGATACCGGCTGAGCAGAAACACCCCCAGCAACACGTACCCCGCAAACGCCACCAGCCCCGCCTGCAAAGCCAGGGCCAGACCCAGCAACACCACAATCCCGATCAGCCAGCGCATGCGAATAACGTAGCGAATTCACGCGGGTGCGATTTGACTTTTCCCGAAACCCTGATCTGGGAGGAAACATTCTCACGATGACTCGTCTTTCCACCGACACTGCCACACCCTACCGTGGAAAGACACTCAAATTTCGGAAGCGCCATAGCCCGATAACGACTTACGTCGATTCCCGGGGAATAAGTATATTTTTGTATACAATGTTGATATGAATAGGTATCGGATCGCCCGAACCGGAAAGCCCATTCACGCCCCGCAGGAACAGACGCAAAAGGTTCGCGTCACGGCCTGCAGAATCGATAGAATTCTGAAGACTCTCCCGAGGATTTCTTCGTGCGAACGATTCTTCTCCTTCTCGGTCTCTCGCTTGGTGTTCAGGCGGCGGATCGGCCTCCGAATATCGTGCTCATTCTCGCGGACGACCTCGGATATTCCGATCTTTCCTGTTACGGCGCCAAACAGATCCGCACGCCAAACCTCGACCGCATGGCGAAGGACGGCATCCGCTTCACCAACTTTCTCGTCGCCCAACCGGTCTGCACCGCCTCGCGGGCGGCGCTCATGACCGGCTGCTATCCGAACCGGGTCGGCCTTTCCGGGGCGCTGAATCACACCAGCCTCACCGGCATCCACCCCGATGAAGAACTGCTCCCCGAACTTCTCAAAGCCCGCGGATACGCCACCGCCTGCTACGGCAAATGGCACCTCGGCACCCGCCCCGAATTCGATCCCACCCGCAACGGCTTCGACACCTGGCAGGGGCTTCCCTACTCCAACGATAACGGACCGCTGCACCCCGTGATCCGCGACATCCCCGCCCTGCCCTACATCGCGGACGGCAAAACCATCGAACGCGATCCGGACCAATCGCAGTTCACCAAACGATTCACCACGCAGGCGATCAATTTCATCAAAGCCCATCGTGAGGAACCGTTTTTCGTCTACCTTCCGCATGTCATGCCGCATGTCCCGATCTTCGCATCAAAACCGTTTCAGGGTCGTTCGAAACTCGGACTCTACGGCGATGTCGTAGAGGAACTGGATGCCTCGATCGGCGATCTGCTCAAAACGTTCACGGATGAACATCTGGAATCGAATACGATCGTCATCTTCTTTTCGGATAACGGCCCATTCCTGAGTTACGGCACGCATGCGGGCAAGGCAGAGCCGTATCGCGAAGGCAAGCTCACGACCTTTGAAGGCGGGGTGCGCGTGCCGTTCATCGTCCGCTGGCCGGGCCGAATCCCCGCCGGTGAAGTGTCGAACGAATTGATCACTGAGCTCGACCTGCTTCCCAGCCTCGTCAAGCTTGCCGGCGCGAAGAATCCTCGCAAGACAATCGACGGGCTTGATCTTCTCGCGACTCTGCTGGGCGAATCGAGTTCATCGAATCGGAAACATTTCGCGTACTACTCCGGCACCGAACTCCACGCCGTTCGATACGGCAAGTGGAAACTCCACTTCGCCCACGAATATCTCACGGTCAACGGGCCGCCGGGAACCGATGGAAAGCCAGCGAACTACGCCAATATGAAACCGCTCTCCATTACGGAATCGGGGATTCGCGGCATCGCCAGCCGGCACGGATATAAGGTTCAGAAACTTCCCCAATCGCTCTTCGATCTCGATACTGATCCCGGTGAAACCACTGATGTCTCCGACAAGCATCCCGAGATTGTCAAGCGTCTCGCGGAACTGGCAGAAACGTATCGCAGCGAACTCGGCGATCGCCTGACGGCTCGTACTGGCAAAGGCGTGCGCGAAGTCGGCAAAGTCCAACCCTGATGTTCCCTGAGAGTCGTACAAGCACCATGTCGATACTCCACCTGAAGAATGGCCGTGTCATCGATCCTTCTCAATCGATCGATGAAGTGACCGATCTCTGGATCGATGACATCCACATCGGCGGTCTGGGCGCTCCGCCTCGCGCGGCGGATCGCGTGCTCGATTGCGCGGGGAAAATCGTGTCACCCGGCATCATCGATATGCACGTTCACCTCCGGGAACCGGGCCGCGAGGAAGACGAAACGATCATCACCGGGACCGCTGCCGCGATTGCGGGCGGGGTGACGTCGGTGGCGTGCATGCCGAATACGGAACCGCCGCTGGATACGCGCGATGCGGCCGAGTTCGTGATCCTTCAGGCGAAGCGGGCGGGGAATTGCAATGTGTTCCCCATCGGAGCCGTCACGAAAGGGCGTGAAGGGAAAGAGTTGGCCGAGATCGGAAAGCTGGTGGATGGCGGCGCGGTCGCGTTCACGGATGATGGTTCGCCGGTTTTCAATGCGGAGATCATGCGCCGGGCGCTCGAATACACGAAGATGTTCGACAAGGCGATTCTCGTTCATGCGGAGATCCTTGAACTGACTCAGGGCGCGGTGATGAACGAGGGCGAAGTTTCGTTGAAGCTTGGGCTTCGCGGGATGCCGGGCGTGGCCGAGGATATCATGATCGCTCGCGACATCATGCTGGCGGAGCTGACTGGCGGAAAGGTGCACATTCTGCATGTCTCGACGGCGGGCGGAGTGGATTTGCTACGCCAAGGGATCGCCAAGGGGATTCGCTGTTCCGGCGAGGCGTGCCCGCATCACTTCCTGCTGACGGATCAAGAGTTGAAGCGCTTCGACAGCAACTACAAGATGTCTCCGCCACTACGGACTCAGCGCGATGTCGATGGCATCCTCGAAGGCCTGAAGGACGGGACGCTCTCGGTTCTGGCCACGGATCACGCACCGCACGCGGCGGAGAAAAAGGCGAAGGAACTGGATCAAACGCCCAACGGAATCGTCGGACTGGAAACGTTTGTTCCGCTCTGCATCACGCATCTGGTTCATACCGGCGTTTTGAACTGGTCGCAGATGATCCAGAAGATGACGATCAATCCGGCACGGATTCTCGGAATCGAACGTGGAACGCTCCAGGAAGGTGTGAAAGCGGATGTCACGATCATCGATCCACAGGAGAAATGGACAATCGACGTGAAACAGTTCCGCTCGAAGAGCCGGAACAGCCCGTTCCACGGTTGGCCAGTCACGGGACGCGCCGTCGCAACGATTGTTCGGGGGCAAGTGAAAATGAATCGTCTGGAATGATAAATTCCATTCGGTAAACTGAAGCAAAAAGTGTCAAAATCGAGTATGTTGACCGTTCAGACTGAGCGTTGTGCGAATGGCGGTGGTTCTGCGAATTGATCCGGTTCGAGCGTAAATACCGCTGCGCACGTCGAATACGGTCGAGAGTCCGCCACTCAAACGAGTTGGCGTTTTTGTTGGTTTTTCGCAATCCTGATCGAACCGTACGAACCGAAGAATCGTCTGAATTACGTGAGAATTCAACGCAACATACGAGGTTTACCAATGCCGTTTCGAGTACTGTCGCGATGGCTAGCGCCCAGAAGCAACAAGAGCAACCGCTCTGTAGCCCGCAGTCTCCGGCTGAACGCAGAACTTCTCGAAGGTCGCGATGTCCCGTCCGTCAGCCTGCTCAGCATCGACGACACGTCCTTTTCGAACAACAAACCGCTCTTCGTACCGGTCTCGAATACCGCACAAGTGAACGGCACGACCACCGTCACCGCGGTCAGCGGCAATCCCGATATTTCCGTGAGCGTTCTGCCCGCCGGTCAGACGCTCAAACTGGATATGAGCGGTATCGACAAGGACGGCAACCCCTTCACGGGTTCCATGACCATCCGGCTCTTCGAAGATGCCGCCCCGCTCGCGGTGGCGCGAATCGTCGAACTGGCCAATGACGGCTTTTACAACGGAAAGACCTTCTTCCGGACTCAGGACAACTTCGTCATTCAGGGTGGATCATCGAACAACACGGCCGCGGATCCGGGTACGGTTCCCGATATCGTTGATGAATACGACGCCGACTTCACCTTCAACAGCCAGGGGATCGTCGCATTCGCGAACGCGAAGGATGACGCGAACGGCACGCAGTTCTTCATCACCGATATCGATCAGCCACTCGCAACCCGCACCCAGTTTCTGAACTTCAATCACACGATTTTCGGCCAGTTGACCAGTGGCTTCGACGTCTTCGAGCGGATCATTCAGGGGACCGTGAAGACGGGGACGACGGACCAAGCTCAGAACCCCGCCGTGATCACGAATGCCAGCATCATCACCGACAACGCGAACGCGATCGTCCGCGTGACCGCGACGCCGGGTTTCACCGGAGCGGCGGATATTACCGTCAATGCGGTGGACGGCGACAACACGCCGCAGTCGATCAAGTTCCGCGCGACCGCCGCCATCGACCCGTCCGACGACCGGCCGTTCCTGCAACCGATTCCAGCGATCACCGTGGATTCGGGCGCTTCGAAGACGATCACTTTGCCGGTCGTTAATCTTGATGGCGACAACGCGAACCTCACTTATCGTGTGGGCGTGCCCGGCGATCTATTCGGCACACCCGCCAACGTGACCACCAGCGTCGATGTTGGCACCGGACAACTGACGGTCACGGCCGCGAGCGGATTCACCGGCACGGTGAGCCTGCTCGTTGGCGTGCGCGACAATACCGATCGCGTGGGCTCGCTGGGTAGCGCACAGAACTTTGATACCGAAGTGGTCACCGTGACCGTTGTGGATGCAGGACCGACGACCGTGACTTTGGGAACATCGCGGACGACGGCTCAGACGAATCGCACGGTTCTGCTGACGGCGAATGTCAGCGGTGAGAACAGCGACAGCGGACAGGTCCAGTTCTTCGATGGTACCACCGCGATTGGGTCGGTCCGTGTGCTGGACGGACGGGCGCTTTTGAGCACGACGTTCGCCACGGCGGAAACACATTCGATCACCGCCGTCTTCACCCCGACGGGCAGTTCGACAACGACGACATCCAACGCGGTGAACATCCTGGTTGCGGCCGGAAGTCCGCCGGAAGCCCTGACGGCTCAATCGGTCATGGAAGGGAACATTCCCGTCGTGATCGCGAAGAACGCGGACGGCAGTCAGCGGTTCTCCGCCCAGCCGTTCGAAGTCACCTTCACGGGTGGCGTGCGGGTGGCGGTGGCGGATGTGACGGGCGATGGCCAGCGTGATGTGGTGTCCGTGCCGGGATTCGGCGGCGGACCGTTCATCAAGATTTATGACGGCGTGGATGGTTCGCTGTTGCGTACGGTTCAGATCTTCGAAGAGAGCTTCCGCGGGGGATTGTACATCGATGTGAAGGACGCGATTAACGCGGGCTACGCGCAGATCCTTGTGGGTGCCGGGTTCACAGGCGGACCGCGTGTCAGCCTGTACGATTTCGTGCAGGACAAGGTGATCCTGAACTACTTCGCTTACGACTCGGAGCTTCGCAGCGGCGTGGCGGTGTTCCTGGCGGATCTTCGCGGCGGAGAGCAGTTCCAGATTCTGACGACACCGGGCACGAATGGTTCGCCCGCCGTCAAGGTCTTCAATCCGCGGCGAAGTGATAACTTCCCGGTTCCGGATACGCTCGGCGCGTTCTTCGCCGGATCTGAGGATGATCGCAGCGGCCGGCGCGTCGGCGCAAGTGAAATCGGATCCGACGGGAATCGTATGATCCAGGTCTTTGCCTTCGATGATGCCGCGACCGAACCGCTTTCGGAATTCGATCCGATCCAGCAGGGACTGTTCCCGAGCAGTTGAAACGAAATGGGATGCGAAGGGTTCGTCACTCATCATGAATGGCGAACCCTTTTTTCGTTGACTTACTTCATCGCGACGACTTTGGCTTCCAGCATCTCGGAGTTGGTGCCTTTATTCACCGCGTAGCGGAACGCGGTGCCGGGGGTGCATGCGGCACCGACCTCGCCTTTGTTGCTGAGTGCGAGGAACGCGACGCGGGCGGTGTGAACACCGCGGCGTGCGGCGGAGGCGTGAATCCGCTGGCATGCCATCTCGCAGGCGTCCTGCGGAGTTTTGCCGGACCGCATCTGTTCAACGATGTACAGGCTTCCACCGATGCGAATGACTTCCTCGCCGACCCCGGTTGCGCCGGCGGCTCCGGCCTCGTTATCGACATACAACCCCGCACCGATGATCGGCGAATCGCCCACGCGACCCGGCCGCTTATACGCCAGCCCCGACGTGGTGCACACACCGCCCAGGTTCCCCGCCTGATCGAGGCCCAGAACGGTCACGGTATCGTGATTCGATTCGTCGATCGCGATGTCCTGCGGTTCCGGAGCGTCGTTCCGCATCGGCTTCTTCTCATTGTCCGGATGCTTATCGAACCACTCTTTGATCCCTTCAACCGTGTGCGGCATTTCGAGCTTGAAGCCCTGTTCGAGGGCGAACCATTTGGCCCCTTCGCCGACGAGAAGAATGTGCGGAGTTTTCTCCATGACGCGCCGCGCGACCGCGGAGGCGTTGCGGATGTGTTCGAGGCATGCGACCGCGCCGCAGGAGAGCGTTTTGCCGTCCATGACGCACGAATCGAGCGTGAGGCGGCCGATGCGATCCGGGAGGCTGCCGAATCCAACGGAGCGGACGGAGCGATCATTTTCGACGGCTTGTGCGCCGGCGATGACGGCATCGAGAGCGGCTTTGCCGGCACGGAGTTCCGGACCGGCCACGTCGGTCGCGACTTTGCCGAACGGCCAGGTTGCGATGGTCACAGGATTCGCCATGATGAATTCTCGAGAAGAACGTGATGGGAACTAGCTTATGTCCGATATCCGATAGCGGCTTCAAAATCATCCAGCCGCCGGCGCGGCCCGAGCACGATCAGCGTATCGCCACTCGAAATCGAGATGCCAGCGGCCGGGTTGTAGGTCAAATCTCCGTTGGTCTTGAGTATACCGACAATGATAATGTCATACTTCTGATGAAACTCGCATTCGCCGATCATCCTGCCGACAAACGGACAGGTCTCCGCGATTTTGACTTCTTCAATCTGAAGATCCATAAACTCGGACCGCGTCGCCATCTCCAGAAAATGCAAGACCGCCGGACGCAATGCCGCCTGCACCGCCCGGTGCCCGCCCGCGAGATACGGCGAGATGACTTTATTCGCGCCGACCTTGCGCAGTTTCGCCTCCGCGTCCGCTTCCTCCGCCCGGGCGATAATCTTCAGATTCGGATTCAGCAACCGGGCACTCAATGTAATGTACAAATTATCAGAATCCGATCCTACTACCGTGATCAGCGCCCGCGCACGTTCGATCCCCGCCTTCCGCAAATATTCATCCTCCGTCGCATCGCCCGTCACACGCAATCCGTGTCGATACGGCCAGTCCGAAATCCGCCCTACGGAACGATCAATTGCCACAAATGGCCGATGCTGATACTCCAGTTCGTCGCACACAATTTTCCCCATCCGTCCGTAACCACAGATGATCAGGTGATTGCTGAGCGTCTTCAGATCATCCTCCATACGTTCCCTCCCCAGTAATTCCTGTAACTCGCCCGTAACCACCGCCCTCACGATTTCAGTCGCAAAATAGAAAAGCGTGAAGATCCCCCCATATGCGAGTAACAAAGTGAAGACCCGTCCGGGAACTGAAAGGGGATGCGTTTCACCATATCCCAGGGTTGTCAGCGTGATGCCCGTCATGTACAGGCCGTCAAACCAGGACCAATGGGGCCCTTCGATCAACGGATACGCCACACTTCCGATCAATAACAGTAAAATCAGCATGAGTAATGCATATCGGATACGCCGCGGAAGATGGCGACGGGAATACCGGACTATCCGATACGGTGCACGTCTGATCAAAAAACCAACACGATGAACGAATCGTTTCACTTCAGGGCACTCCGCAAGATGCCCTCCGCTTCCGTACAGTTTCTCAGTAGCTGGTCACGCCATTTGGCTTCAAGAAACTGTGCCTGAGTACCGGCCCAGTCCCGAACCCGTTCAAGACAACCGATCAGTGCATGAATGGACTTTTCATCATGCGTCTTCGAAACGCCATAAATCGGAGAGGTATGCGCGAAGTTCGTGGCACCCGAATCAAGCGGCGATTCACCACCGACACAACGAGCCGCCATCCAACCGTACTCAGTTGAAAACTCATGTTCCAGACTGACAATCCACAGTCCCTTTTCCTTCGCAGGAACACTCGACGAAACCACATCACCATCTCGAACCATCTCCAATTTCTCAAATGAAGTCAGACACTCCGCATGCACCGACCAACTGTTCGCAGACTGTGTCTGCCTCAGGATCGGTCCATTGGTCACGAAGGTCCGCCCAGCCCGTACAGCATCAATCCAGCCGGCATAAGTTCTGTTTTGCGGGTCAACCTGCGCATAAGTCCGAATACTTCCGAGCGCGACCCGGTTACTGGATTTGGCACTCGCACCGACGAGCGGCAACCGGATCCCGGCATTGAGCAGGCGATAATACCATTGAATCAATGGAACTTTTCTCGGGCTTGCGGACCATTCCAGCGCATCGATCTGTCCGAGTATGGCGGCGACCAGCGCCTCGCCACCCTCAGGTTGAAACGCATCCGTCCAGGTCACGAGTCCTTTTTTGCGATGGCACTGCTGACACCAGTCGACAAGCGACCAGTCATCGCTCGAATAGGGCTGACCAAACACCAGCGGGTAAACAGGCCGGTGGGAATTCAGAAGAGCGATATTCCCGAGAACCCGGTGGGTATTCCAGGTGTTGACCACCACCTGAGAATCATGCAACGAGAGCGCGGGTGATTGTCCGCTCCAAGCGGCGTGGTTGGGTGTGGACTGATAGGTATTGCCATCGCTCGCCAGATAGAGATGTTCCCGCACGAGCAGATTCGTCAAATCCAGATCTTCGGCAGCGGATTCCAGAGCGGCGGAATGGGGTGATTGAAAATGCGATCGTGCGTCGGCGGTCATCCAGCCGTCCTCGGCCCGATTCCACCAGCGAGACATCTCAAATCGCAACGCCATCTGTCCCGCACCCAGCGTGACGACCTGATCGAGCGGCTGATACTCAAGACCTTTCGTTGCCCGAATTCGCAAGGGCCAACCGGCAGGGAGGCGAATTTCGCATTGCCCGGAAACGTGGTACGCCACCGCCTGCCCCTGTCTGATCTTACCGCCGACATCTTCACCAAAACCGAGTGAGAATTCCGCCGTTGCACCCAGCGGCGCATACGATTCACCATCCGGACCGGTGATCATGATCCGGACGGGAATCGGCTGGTGAGTTTCAGAATCGTTGATTCGCAGATGAACGGCCAGCATCACTTCAAACCTTGTAGCCAGGTCACGGTCACGCGAGCCACTTCCGTCAGTTGTTGGGGATCGCAACGATCTGGCGTGTCTGTGAGTTTGTGCCAGTGCAGTTCGTAGCCGTCGAAATCGATGATATCAATGGCGGGGATTCGTGCGCGATGCAGCGCCAGATGATCATCCTGAATCTCTCGGCCAATCGCATTCACGAATGATTTGGCACGCATGCCCAACGCCACTTGCCAGAACTGAGTCGCGAGGTCCTTGGATTTGTCCCACGAGTGACCTTCGACCTCAAACTTGGCGCCTTTGTGTACGAAGAGATCAAAGAGGATGGCGGCTTCATATTGAAAGGTTCGAGTCGACTGTGTTGCAAGATATTGGTCTGCGAAATGATCCGAGCCGAAGAAGAATCGATCAGCGGGACGATTGCCAAACGATTCGATTTCAAAGATGTACTCTTCGCCATCGAAGAAAACGAAATCCACACCGACATTGATCGAGAGATCTTTGAACCCGTGCGCCAGTTCCATGAACATCGCAACACCGCTCGTCCCGTCGTTCGCACTCAGAAACGGTTTGCGCCAGTCGTTCCGATTCAACTCCTCGTGTGCCATGGGTCGCGTGTCATAATGCGTACACAAAATGACACGGCGCTTCCGTTCGGGAAACCAAGAAACGATGAGATTGGTCATCGCGACTTTGTCGGGCCGACTGTACTGCTTGGCCTGAAATTCCTGTTTGGAAACTTTGGCTCCCAGCGACTCGAAATGCTTGGTCAAGAATTCCTGCTGTTTTTTCATTCCTTCGGATCCGCTCACTCGCGGACCGATCGCACAGAGTTGCTTGAGATACGTGATGGCTCGCTGACCATCGAATGCGATCTCCGCTCCCGCTCGCGTTTCGCCGAATTTGACCTGTTTCGGTGTCTTATCCTGCGCTTGCCCTGTTTCCCATGGTTTCCAGAGAAAAAGGGAGACGGATGCCCCAAGGATCACGGCAACCGCCAGCGGCTGAATGAGTTTCGACATCGTTCCGATCCTCGGTCCTGCGATCTTCTTAGTGTATCGGACTCCGGATGGACTCATTTCTGCAAGATCAATTTCCCCCGGCGTGTGATCCGCAGCCGATAACGTTCGCCTTCGTGCTCGATGACGAGTTCACGACCGTCACCAAAGAGTTGCCGGGTCTGGATCACCCGATCGGGTGCGCTGGCGCCGGTATCAGAAATGGGGACTTCATTCGGCATAAACTCCTTTGGCACATTTTCTTCTTGAGATTGGATATCGTGAGATTCTGCCATTGTTCGTAACTCCCGACCAATCCGCACAATTTAAGAGCGAATTTCAGCTCTCGATCTTGACTGTATTTGCAGGCAATCTAAATTACAAGTATCTTGTTGAGATTTTGTCGCAATAAGATCCCTGCATTCCCGGGTACGCTTCGCCAATGATCGGGATCGCGGTCTGAACCGCTCACCATCCGTAGCCATGCGACTCAACACATGTTCCATTCATGCGAAAGCCGCTATGCTCACTCTTCGAACTCGTCGGGCATTTACACTCATTGAACTGCTGGTGGTCATTGCGATCATCGCGATTCTGATCGGGCTCCTCCTGCCGGCTGTCCAGAAAGTCCGCGAGGCGGCGGCGCGAGCCAAGTGCCAGAACAACCTGAAACAACTCATCCTCGGATTGCACAACTTTGAATCGGCCGAGGGGCGTTATCCGCCCGGCGGACAGTACCCTTCACTCTCCGGATCAACATCGTTTTCTTACCTGGCGCGGTTTCTGCCTTACCTCGAGCAGGAAAACCTGCAAAAGCTTTTCGACTATTCCCTGCCGTACAACAACCCGGTGAACAAACCGGGAGCGAGCATTCGTGTCAATACGTTCATCTGCCCCAGTGAGGTCAATCCTCGACAACGTTTGGATTCAACGGGTGCACCGGAACATTTCTCATTGAACTATGGGTGCAATTTTGGAACTTGGATGGTCCTGAATCCCGCCACACGAGCCACGAGTGATGGGGCGTGGGGTGTGAATCGACAGTTTCGCGTTTCGGACATGACCGATGGCTTGAGCAATACGCTCGCCATCTCCGACGTGAAATCCAATACCCCCTATCAACGAAACAACAATGCCGCCGCTGCCATGCCAACACCGCCCTCCACCGCAACGGAGGTTAAGGCGTTGATTGAAGCTTCCGGAGGAGATTCCTTCAACGCCGACAGCGGGCACACGGAATGGGTGGACGCTCGCGCGCATCAGACGGGATTCACGACGGTCCTCACGCCCAACACCAACGTGATCGTAGTCAAGAACGGTACGACTTATCAGCATGCGGACTTTAGCAATCAACGTGAAGGATCGCATGCGACGAATATCACCTATGCGGCAATCACCGCCCGCAGCTACCATACCGGTGGCGTGAATGTCGCGCTGATGGATGGTTCCGTGCGATTCATTCGTGATGCGCTCGATCTCGCAACGTGGCGTGCGCTTGGGACACGACAGGGCGGAGAAGTCCTCACCGGAGACTATTAATGGCGGTGCCGGAACCGACCGAATCGTCGATTCGACCGATGAACCGACGATTCGTTTTCCTTCTCAGAAGGCTGCATTTATACACCGGTCTTCTGATGCTTCCGTGGGCGGTGCTCTACGGCGTGACCGCGTTCCTGTTCAATCATCCGTCTCTTTTCAGCGATGCTCCCACAGTGACGTTTGGGAGTGAATCGCTCAAGGGTACTGAACTCGAAGATCGTCCCGGCGCGGATGAATTGGCGGATCAAGTCGTCACGAATCTCAATATGCTCAGGAACCCCGGAGAGCCGTATCAGCGTATCGGTCCGGCGCGATGGACTCGGGAGTTCTCGTTTGCGACAGTCACGACGGAATTCGAAACCATCAGTGTGCTGATCGATGTTCGAAGCGGTTCCGGCACGATCCGAAGTCAATCACGCAAGATCATGCCGAGTGAACAACCGCTTCCGTCATTTGCCACCGGGTTCAAAAAGACTGCACTCATCGCACCCGATGTCAATAAGCCGAAGCCCGAACAGATCCTCCTTGATCGCCCGTTTCAGGATCGGTTCAGGAACAGCCTTCCCATCATTCTCGAACGCTCGGGATTTCCCACCGGGACGATCACTGTGACCAGCGTTCCGGATCTTCAGTTTCCGATTCGCGCTGACGGTTCCGATTGGGAAGCGATTTACCATTCGATGACCGGCCAGGTTCGTGGAATGGTGCCTGCGGATGCGACGAAAGAGAACCTGAGCACTCGACGATTCCTGCTGAGACTCCACACCGCTCACGGCTATCCGGAGATGATTGGTCCGCGATGGACTTGGGCATTGATCGTGGATGCCATGGCCATCGTGCTGTGTTTCTGGGGTCTTTCCGGTTTGGTGATGTGGTGGCAGATCAAATCGACACGGCGAACGGGATTCGTTCTGCTGATCGTGAGCGGATGCGCCGCAGTCACGCTCGCATACCAGATGCACGGTGTGTTCAGCGGTTAACGAGAATCATTTGCGTTTGGGCGGAAGAAATTGCGTGATATCCAGCCCGTCTTTGCCCAGATACTGATCGAGCAATTCGATCCGGCTGCGGTTCTTCATACTGAGGAGTATGCGACCCATTTCATCCCACCAGATCGCATCGCGGATCGCGGGGTTTGCCACGCGAAGCTTCCGGTACTGATCGAGTCGCAGTCGAAACGAGTCCGCCTCCGCTTTCGCCAGTCCGATCTGTTCCTGCCGGTACGCCTGCGACTCCTGCTCCAGTCGAAACTTCAGCGCGTCCGCATCGCGCATCCGAACCGACGCATCCAGCCGCGCCTGATTCTCACGCGTACTCATCATCGTCTGCGCGCGATTCACTTGTTCAAACGCATCGCGCACTTCTGCCGGCGCTGAAAGATACTCCACGCTGATCCGCTGCACCACAATCCCGATCTGAAGCGTCGTGATTCGTTCCGTTATCCGCTGGCCGACCCACTGCGGAAGGACCGCCCGCCCCGTCAGCAAAACGTCATCGACAACCGTACCCGCATACCACTCCACAATCAGCGATTCGACTTCCCGACTCAGAATTCCATCGATTCGATCTTGAACCATCAGGTAGTTCGTCAGATCGGTTTCGGTCTCGCTCACGGCATATTCGACGATGAGTCGCGACTGCACAAGATTCTGATCGCCTGTCAGATAATAGCCTTCCTGCTCATCGCCTTCGCGAAACCCGACTTCCAGTTGGCGAATCGTCCGAACCGCAATGCGGTCCACGCGATCGATCCCCCACGGGAGCCCGATCCACAGACCCGGACCCGGAAACGCGACCACCTTCCCGAAACGCCGAACGACGCCCCGCTCTTCGGGCCGGATCTGCGCGATGCCGGTGCAGGCGTAGATCAGAATCGCGATCAGCAGTAACCAGCGTGCCCGTTTCATTTCGAATCAAGCCCTATTTCTTTTCCAGGGATGGTGGTGCCAGAAGCAGATCGAAAAGCGGATGCTTGCTGGAGAGCAGCATCACATCCCGCGTGTCGTTGAGAATCGTCTGGTAGGTCTTGAGCTTTTGGAGGAACGCATAGAACGAAGGATCCAGCGCGTGCGCCTCGTTGCGGATTCGATCCGCCTCGACATCCGCCTGCCCCTCGATGGTCTGCTTGCGGGCCCGGGCCGTCGCCTCGATTGTACGGGCGTCTTTTTCCGCCGTGCTGGTGATATCCGATGCTTTCCGCCGTCCTTCGCTCTCGTAATCCGCCACTTTCCGCGCACGTTCGCTGCGGATGCGCTCCGCGATGCTCGCACGCACCGCTTCCGGATAACTCAACCGGCGAATGCGAAGGTCAATCAGTTCAATCCCATATTCCGTCCGCACACGGTTCTGGAGTTCCTGATCGAATAACAATCCCTGAAGCTTAGCGGCACGCTGATCGATCACGTTCGGTTCGACAACGGAGATCAGGTCGTCAAGCGGCATCGTGCTGATGAGGGCGGCCAGTTGCCCGTTGATCCGCGGTGTGAGGATCCGGCGAGCCTGTTCATTTGTACCGACCGTTTTCAGGAAGCGGTCCGCGTCCTCCGCCGTAGGGATCTTCCAGGAAACGAACGCGTCGACCGCAAGCGTCTTGTCCACGGTCTGGCTGGCCAGATCACGCGTCAGCGATTCGACGGCGGGCAATTCGAACGCCTGCACCCGGCGGTCGATGCTCGTCACCGAATCGAAGGGCCACGGATACTTCAGATGCAACCCCGCATCGCTTCCGCCATCGATCGTCACGACCGGTTGCCCGAAGCGCGTAACATAGGCGAACTCGGCGATATCGACTGCGTAGAACGCGGTGCGAAGCCAGAGCACGAGGACAATCAGCAGGAGCCAACGATAGCGTTTCATGGGTTATTCTCCGCAGGTCGGAGCAGGCCGGCAGGAAGTTTGAATCCCTCGGGATCCATGAGGAACAGATGACGTTTACTAGGAAGATCGCTCACATCCAGAACGATCTTGTCGCGACCTGAAAGGACGCGGCCGATCACCGCTAGCGTTAAACGGAACTCAGTGAGATCGCGACGCGTCCTGAGAATCTGGTCTCTCCGCTTTTCGAGATCAGTTTGAACAACTTGGCGGTCCTCACCCTTCTGAATTCGTTCATCCGCCTCTTTCTGCATCAACTTTTGTTCATCATCACTCAGTTGGGTCCGAGCCAGATACCAGGCACGAAACGCATCGCGTTCCGCCGCGGCATCCGCCACCGTTTTCGTCGCGCCCGACTCCGCCTGACGCTCAATCCGCAACGCCTCTTCCTGCATCCGCCGCTTCAGACGAATCGCATCCGCCTCCGCCTCATTGATCAGCCGGTCCCGCTTCTGAATCGCCTCCGCAACCGCGTGATACGATGCGACCACTTCTTGAGGCGGGTGAAGATCATGAATCGTCAAACCCTCAATCTGGATGCCAAGAGGGTTCGACGTTTTTCGCGAAAGTCGAGCAATCAGCCGCTGCGTCACTCGCTGCTGAAACTGTGTCCGCTCCGCCGTCAGCAGATCGAGAAAGACCTGACCGGCCACCTGTTCCCGGAGAACCGACTCCGCCTCAGCCCGGATGATCGCCTCCGGATCGCGCGACTGAAAAAGATAGTCCCGCGGGCTGGAGATCGAATACCGCACCGTCGCAAGAAGTTCGATCAGGTTTCCATCACCCGTGATCATCAGCGACTCATCGGTCAAGCGTGCGATTTCGCTCGAGTGACCGCTGGACCAGGTCAGATCGCGATCCGTGATTCCGGGCAATCGCGATCCCAGCAACTGGCGCTGCTCCTCACGCGCTTCCGCCCGATTCGGAATGCGGCTTCCGTTCAGGCTGCGAAAGCCCAACTCGATCAACTTGATCTCATTCGGTTTGATCCGTGTCGTTTTCTCAATGAGCCACGGCCAGCGCAGGTGAAGCCCCGGCTCAAGAACACGCACGGGCGCACCGAAACGCTGCGTTACGCCGACCTCATCAGCCGCGATCTGCGTCAGTCCGGATGCGAACCACGCAACAAGACCCGCACCCGTGATGCCGAGCACGATTCGACGAGAATGGCGCTCGATGAAATGAACGAAGTCATCGAGATGGACGGTATTGAGCCAGCGATCCAGTGACCGATACCGGTCCTGAACCTTCAGCAGTGTGGAATTGGTGATTGCGCGTTCAAATGTGAGCAACCGCATCGAATTCAGCAAGACCAGCAACGAACCAATCTGGTGATAGATCACACCGACGATGGGAGCCTGTTCGTAAACCTCAGCCGTTTGAGCGAAAAGCGGCCAGAGCAAGCCTGTGATCAAAATACCGACGATATTCACACCGAAACCGAACCAGACGATGTTTTGACGGATGATTCGAATCGTCTCGCGACTCAGACGAATGAGAAAAGGCAATGGCCGGAGTGGTTCGCTCATCAGGACGATGTCGCCGGCGTCAGCGGCGATTTCGGTCCCGCTGCCGACGGCAAGCCCGACGTGCGCACTCACGAGCGCCGGAGCATCGTTGACTCCGTCACCCACATAAGCACAGCGCTCTGGCAAGAGCCGGGCTTTATCCGAAGGCAACTGCTCCGCATGAATCGTGATCGGCGGCAAATCCCGTGCGACGGTTTTCGCCACGGTCTCGCGATCGCCTGTCAGCATGCTCAGTGACAATCCCATGTCAGCAAGCTCGGACAGAACGCCGATCGCTTCGGGACGAAGCCCATCGCGGGCCCCGATCGCGCCCAAATACTGATCATCACGAGCAAGGAAAACTGCACTCTGACCGGATGCATCGAGTTGAAGTCTCGCCGTTTCCGAATCGGAATGACTTTCGATTCCCTCTTCGTTCAAAAATTTCCAGGTTCCCGCCCGATAAAGCGAGCCATCCCAGCGGGCCAGTACGCCCTGTCCGGGACGATTCTCAAATTCCTCAATCGGTGTCGGTTCCCACCCACGTCGTCTCGCGGCATCGCACACGACTCGCGCCAGCGGGTGTTCGCTTTTCTGTTCGAGATTCGCGGCAATGCGGAGCAATTCATCGGGTGTCGTCTGTGGTCCGGGGATCAAATCGCCCAGGATCAGTTTTCCTTCGGTCAAAGTTCCCGTCTTGTCGAATGCTACAGATTCGATCGATGCGAGCCGTTCGATGGCGGCCCCGCTTTTGAGCAGAACACCAGTGCCCGCCAGTCGACCAATCGCGGCCATGATTGCGGCGGGTGTCGCGAGAACCAGAGCACAGGGACAGGCGACCACCAGTACCGCCAGCGTGGGATAGAGTGCGACGCGTGATGCGGCAGCGAAGGAAAACGGATTCGCTTCGGTTCGATTCAGATATTGAATGGACAAATGAAGACCGAACGTCAGCAGCGCGAGGCCGAGGACGGCGGGAAGGAATTGCTTCGCAAGTCGGTCAGCATAGCGCTCAAGCGGTGCTTTTTCTTTGAGTGCGCGGGCGGTCAGTTCAATCACCTGCCCGGCGACGGTTTGCTTGGAGACTTTCTGAGTCTCGATTGTGACCGATCCGTTCACGACCAGACTGCCGGCCAGAACTCGGTCACCCGGTCCGACATCGCGAGGCAAACTCTCGCCAGTCAAAGCCGAGGTATCGATGGCGGATTGCCCATCGATGACCACTCCATCGACCGGTACCTTCCCGCCCGGTTTGACGAGTACCCGATCACCGATCGACAGATCGGAAACCAGGACACGAACTTCCTGACCATCCTGGAGAATCCACGTCCGAATCGGGAACAGCTCGACGAGCTTCCGCAGAACATTCTGGGTCCGGTCGAACGTGATCGCTTCCAGACATTCGCCGATGAGGCTGATCACGATGACTTCCGCAGCGATCAGTGGTTCGCCGAGCAGAATCGCGGCGATGCAGGCAATAGCCACGGCCAAATCGGCGCCGATCCGCCCCTCCATCGCGCGTTCCAGTGACGAGTACAGCGTCCGAGCGCCACCGATCACCGCGGCGATGAGCGCGAAACGGAAACCGTACCATTCTCGCGTTGACAATCCGGGAATTTGCCAACCGAAGAGAGATTGCACGCCGCTGACGATTGGTTGCCAAAGGTCAAGGAAAACCAGCAGGAGGACAAGGGCCGTCAGAAAATACAACGCGATATTGGATCGGTGTTCAAACGGTTGATCGGGTTCGAATTCGCGATGCATACGAACGTGTGTGACAGACGGAGGAAGTCGAATCGTTAATTAGGTACGTGCGATGCCCGGAGAGTCAAGCGATGTCCGAACAGAGGAAAATGATTCTCCCGTGTCGAACTGAACTACCTGATGATTTTTCCCGTGCCTTCGGGAATGCAATCATGGAAGATACCAGATAATCTCATCAATTTTTCTTGATCATATTTTGTGTTGTGCGGGCACTATGAAGTAGACGCACCACGGGATGTCAGACATGATCCGTGCCGAAATCCATTCGCTCAACAGGCAATCGGAAATGCTGCCGTTTGATGAGGCATCCGATGCGGTCCTGCTGGAACGCTATTTGTTGCACAAGGAAGAAACGGTCTTTTCGGTTCTGATGCGTCGCCATGGAGCGATGGTCTGGTCGGTTTGCCGTCAGATGCTCGGTTCTGACGCGGATGCGGAGGACGCATTCCAGGCAACATTCGTGACGCTCCTGCGCAATGGCGACCGGATCCGCGATCGCAGCAAGATCGCTTCCTGGCTTCACGGTGTGGCGTTCCGCATCGCGATGAAGATCCGCCGATCCGCATCGCTGCGGAAACAGCATGAGACGCGCTCGGCATCGACGGAAGCGGATATACCGATCTCGGAAGCCCGCTGGCATGAGCTCCATTCGGCGGTTCACGAAGAGATCGACCGGTTGCCGGAATCACTGCGATCGACGTTCGTGCTCTGCTGTCTGGAGGGCATGCGCCACGCGGAAGCCGCCCAGATTCTAGGTCTGAAGGTCAACACGCTCACCGCACGCCTCGCCCGCGCACGGGAGTCTTTGATCCGTCAACTCTGCCAGCGTGGAATCGCGCTGAATGCTGCGGCTGGCGCATTGGCGCTCACGACAACAGCGGTTTCCAGCGCTGCTCCATCACGGTTGATGGAGCAGTTTTCTTCAATCACAAAGAATCAGGAAGCGATTCCAGGAATTCTTTTAAGCCTCTCTCAAGGAGCCTTGACCATGGGTATTCGAACCAAATGGATCGCGGCCTCGGTGGTCGCTGTCGGTGCGATGACGACAACGCTGGGTGCGTGGTTTTACAGTAACGCCACGGCCCAGCCGCCGAGTGGAGCTACCGGTGGTCCACCTGCCGTAACAAGTGCCACTGCAGGAACGGGCGGTGCCAAAGGGCCTGGAATGATGAGGATGGGGGGAATACCTCGTCAGACCTGGGAGTACAAAACTGTCGTCACACAGACTACTATGAATGCAGCAGAACTCAACTCACTTGGTGATGAGGGATGGGAACTCATTCAGGTTATGGAACGCGGGAAGTTTTACTTCAAGCGGCCAAAACAGAGCGGTGGATTTGGCGGAATGGATGCTTTCGGTGGTGGTCCTCGGACCGGCAGTGCTGATGGTGGTGGATTGGGAGCGGGACTGGGCGGCGCGGGTGGCGGAGTCCCGGGACTGGGCGGTGGACCCGGTGCGGAAGGGACACCCGGTGGTGGCAGCGCGGCCAGCCGAGGCGGACGATCAAGCCGCGGCGGTTTACCGGGCGGCCTTGGCAGCGAAATGGGATCGATGAGCGGCGATCAGAAAGCGGAGAAGATCGTCACCGAGGTCTATCAGCTGAAACATTCGAACGCGAGCGATCTCAGTTCGACGATCGCACCGCTACTCTCGACTGATGATGATCCTCGGAGATTCGGCGGATCGCCGCGGCTGACGGGAAAGACACGCATCACGGTCGATCAGCGAACCAACACACTGATCGTCATAGCGGACGAATCGACACAGAAAATGATCAAGGAGCTGATTGCACGCCTCGATGTCGAAGTGAAAGACGATCCAACGAAACCTGCAACGAAACGATAACCATTGTTCAAAATCAAAGTGGGGGATCTCGATTGAGATCCCCTTTTTTATTTCTGTTCGACAAGGATCGTGCGCAGTCGCGGCAATTCCGCTTTCCAGTGCTGATAGGAGTACTCGGGATCTGAGCGGAACGATTCGGGAGGCAATTTCTTGAAGAGTTCTTCCATTCGCACCAGGGTTTTCAAGGCTTCACCCGTATCGGACTGCGGACCGCTCAGATACGCATGAAACAGAAGCTTGCCGATCACCAGTTCTTCCAGTTTGTCATGATGGGTTTTCATAAGCTTCGTGCAAAGTGAGATCGTGGCGGGGCGATCGCCCATTTGCAAAAGCGTATTCGCCTGCCAGATTTCGCCCCAGGTTTTCAAAAACGTGTCCTGAGACTGAGATAATTCCTTGAGATGGACCAGCGCTTCCGCACGCACTTTCGAAGCGATCGTCGGATCCGCCTGCGCTCGCGCGAGCAACGCACTCGCGAGCCAGAGCCGCGCGAAGTCCGCCTGCGACTCATTGGGGTATAGCGTGAGTTGCTTGCGAAGCCGCGATTCCGCTTCGGGATACTGCCGGTCCGTCATCGCGAGCCGGCCCAGTTCGAAGAGCGCCAGTTCGTGGATGGAGCGATCCGTTTCCGCAACGGTGGACGCATCCGCGATCTGGGCCAGCATATCCCGGCCAAGCTTCTCGCTGGCCGGATTCGCACCGTTTTGCGCTTCACCGGAGCGGTTGCGCTTAATGTAATTCACCGCCAGTTTATAGCGAGCCTGCATCGCCGCCGGGCCCGGAAGCGCCATCGCTTTCTTCAACGCCTCTTCAATGTCCTCAACCTGAGCCACCGGAAGCAAGTCCGCCTCATCGAGCCACGCCTGACCGCGAAGTTCCGCAGGCAACGTCTCACTTTTCAAAATCACCCCGATCACCTCGCGAGCTTTTTCTTTTTCGCCCGCCTGACGAAACTGATACGCCGCCTTGCGATTCCATTGAGCTTGTTTGGTCGCATCGCTCGTCTCGGCCGCCAGCGACTGATAATTCTTTGCGGCGTCCGCGAACATCGCCAGCGCGGCTTTGGGATCCGACTTCAAAAGATTCGTTGCCCATTTCTCGCTGATCTCCGCACGATAACGAAGATCCTGAGCACCCTCCGCGACCTTCGCATACGCCGTCGCCGCCCGCAATGCGGTCGGATAATCCCCTTCCTTCTCACTCGTTTCAATCACGGTTTCGAAGACCGCGCGAAGTTCCTTCACCTGATCCTGATCCGGTTTCGCATCCGCCTGTTTGACTGCCTGCTCCAACCAAGCCATCGCCTCGCGACGCGACTCCGCATCGTTCTGCTTGCTGCGGATCTCCGCCACTTTCGTCGAAGCCGCCAAACCCATCGGGCCCGGTTCACGAGCCGCCTGCAAAAGAAACGGTAGCGCCGCCGAGTCCTCACCATTCTTGCTCAGTGATAATCCCAACAGGTATCGCACATCCGTCCGTTCTGAAGAACTCAATTGAGGTGAAACCAGCACATCCTCAAAACGTCGAATGGCGTCGGTCCAGTTTTTCTCGCCCATCGCGATTTTGGCCAATTCCACACGTGACTGATCGCGAATCTTTGGAGAAGCGGATTCCTCGAGAGCGGAAAGCCAGGTGCGAGCCTGATCGATTTCCTGATCCTCAAGATGAAGCTTTGCCAGTTGAAACTGCGCTTCCGCTCGAAGAAGTGATCCTTCGCGTTTCGCTCCGCCCACGTACTTCGCCAGATAGTCTTTGGCGAGCTTCCGATCGACGGTTTTCGCTCGCAGCGCGGTCTTGGCGATCAGACGATTGCGTTCGTTGTCATTTTCCGCAGGCGGAGGCGTGATCAGAATGGGCAACAACTCTTCCGCCTCTCCCACGTTCAGTGCCGCGTGTGCCAGCGCCATCCGGTAGGCCAGCTTCGCACGATCCTGCTGTTCATCCAACTGCGAAGCATCGCAACGCTGAAACGCCTCCGAAGCCGCCGTCCAATATTCGGGAACATCATCAGCACTTCGATCCGCAAGCAACAGGTATCCGCTTCCGATCAGAAAATTCGTTGGTGTATCTGTTGGCTGCAAAGCGACAATATTCCGGAGCATCGGCTCCAGCAGGCCGATATCCGGATCCGCCTGATTCAGCGTTGCCCGCAGTTCCGATATGCTTCCCGTAGTACCGGGAGCCGAATGCGCCGAGCGCGGGACGAAGGTGTAGGCCGAATAGACGGCCAGAAGACCGAAGATGAATGTGGGAAGTTGCCAGTAATGACCCGGCGTGATTGAGCGATCCGTCGCAGGAGTGTCTGTTGCCGGGTCCATGACGTGGAAATTCCCTAGAGGAAGACAAAAGCCCTTGAATAGATTGTCACAGACTGTTCGGTCCGGTCAAGGTGAACCTTATGACTTGTCAGGCTGTCAGCTTCACACTATCTTGTTTGTGAGGCCAAGTGGCGGAATGGCAGACGCACTCGACTCAAAATCGAGCGCCGCAAGGCGTGTGGGTTCGAGTCCCACCTTGGCCACATTTTCTTCTCGACAGTCCACATCGATATCCGACAAGTCTCCTCTTCTTTCACAAGCCCACCGCGCCAGCAAGGGCCCGCGCGCTCGTCGCGGGTCTCCCGACGTCAGGAGACCCGCGACGAGGGCGAGTGCGGGGAAGACCTGCGGTCAGAGAATTCTCGGTGTCGTTAGACCTTCGCCGAGCGAGCGTATCGTTGATGGCTCTTACAGCTACTCGTTTTTCTCGTCCGCGAGGAATGAGACGATCGCACCCATTTCCGGTTTGAGATAAGTTCCCGGTATTTCGCCTTTCGGCAACTGGACTTTGACTCGTACGCTCACGATGCTTTTCGCCCGGTTGGCGATGGGCATGATGCGGTCGAGGTAGCCATCGTAAACGCGATCAGAGAAGGCGTCGGCTCTGATTCGGCAGCGCTGTTTGACTTTGAGTTTGGAAATGTCGCGTTCCGGGATTTCGAGATCGACTTCCAGATCGGCAAGGTTCGCGAGGTCGCAGATGGCACCTCCACCGGACGAACTGGCGGAGAAGGCCATGGGGTTTACGAGATTCCCGAGCTCCGCTTTTTTGGTCAGAACGGTTCCATCGATCGGTGCGCGGATGATGCAGTTGTCCAGTCGCCACTGGGCCTGCTCCATACGTGCCTTGGCGACCTGGACCTGCGCCTCGGCACTTGCGACTTCGGCCTCGGCGGCGGCTTTCTGTTCCTGGCGGGGGCCTTCCTTGAGGATGGCAAGCGTCGCCGCGAGACGCCGTACGCGAGCCTCGTTCGATATCAGATCGAATCGCGCCTGGGTGAGTTCGCGTTCGGAGGCGGATGTTCCGAGTTTTTCCTGCCGTTTGACTTCGTCCGCCATCCGGCTGCGCTGGGCTTCCGCTTCCTTGAGTTCTTCCTCAACTTGAACGATCTCGACTTTGCGAACGGATTCCGGAAGCAGGACCGCCAGGCGTTGTTTGGCGACTTCCAGTTGTGCCTGTGCGGAAGCGAGGGACGCACGTGCTTCGGCGGCCTGCGCCTGATAATTCGTATCTTCGAGCTTGGCCAGAATCTCGCCTTTCTTGAAGGACTTCCCTTCGACCACATTCAGCTCAACAACGCGACCGCCGACATCGATCGGGCTGACGGCGATCTGCTGGGCGGGGACGAGATAGCCTTTGACTTCGACCTGGATCGTTCCGGCAGCGACAATGGCAGACGGATTTGAAGACGTGGCGGATGAGTCCGTTTTGCGCTCCGAGGATGCGGTTGCGCTTGTATCCACGAGGTCGTCGCTCTTCATGCGGTAGGAGCGGATGCCGACTCCGGCCCAGGCGAGCGAGAGCACGAGGCAGAGAATCCAGGGCAGCCAGCTCGCGCCACTTCTTCCGCCACGGTCCGACCCGAGCTGACTGTTCAGGCGAAGCTGCTGGACGCGATTGACGAGTTCGCCGTTCCGTGTCGTCGTGTCAGAATTTGAATGAGACTCGATCATAGTGTGGCCAGAAGGAAAGACGGAATTGAGAGGATTCGTTGACTCCCACAATTGAATGCTATCGCTTTCACGACAGGTGCGTCAACACAAACGGGGTAATCTGGGCGAACTTTGTTCATCGGCAAATGCTTTAGAAGGAACGAAAAATCCGCACTATCGCCAAAGTTTACGCAACTTATCGGTCGAATGAAAGCGATAGCTCGTTTTGCGCAGGAGTGAGCGGATGCCACGGCTGGTGGGCCTGTTGGGACTGGCGTTTTTCGTCGGATGTCACAATCCGACCGTGATGACGTATTCATCCTCACCGCGCTCCACAGCACCTGCTGGTGATTACGAACTTCCGACCGTGATCCCGTCGCGAATCGAGCCTACGCTCGCCGAGTTACCGGCAATTCAGGTTGAGACGGCCGATCCTCACACGCTATTCGCTGCGGACGAGGCTTCCTTTCGAGGCCTGGATGAAATCGCGTGCCGACAACTGGCGGCGCAGAACTCGCCGATCGGGAATCTGCTCGATCAGGAAAACGAGAAACCGAGGATTCAACTCGTCTGGAAAAAGCAACCGGCCGGCAATCAGGGCGGTGATGAATTGATTCGGGAGCTGCGCGAACTTGCGGCGAAAGATGCTCGCCATCGGGATGCGGCGGAGGCGCTGGACCGGTTTTACCAGCTCGCGGATGCGGAGGCGCGGACGGATCTTCTGGCGTCCGGGCTAAAATCGTTTGATGAGTTCGTCAAGCTGATGCCGCGAGTGCGTGACGCGGGTTTGCCGGGATTGGACGATGACGAAATTCGACGTCAGCGGGCAAAACTGCTCGGCGATCTCGAATCTGCGGAGGCGGGGATTCAGCTGCTCAATGTTGAACTTCAGACGAGGTTGGGGCTGTCGGTCAAAGGCAATGAGCGGCTCTGGCCCACCGGTTCGTTCGAAATCGACGGCTCCGCAATCGATCCCGAACCGGCCGTCGCCAACGCACTTTCGCAGCGTGCGGATCTGCAGTTTCTTCGTGCTCTGCATCTCGGGCTGAATGCGGAAACGCTGCCGACCGTCGCGGAACAGCTGAAGACGTTCTCCCCGCTCGCCGGTTCCGCAATTCCATCACGACCAAGTTTGCTGCTGCCGCGGCGTCTTGAACAGCTCACTCAACAGTTGAAGGCGGCTACACGTGCGGAAGTGGAAGTCCGCAAGCGGCAGTTGTACGATCTGATCGCCGAGCGCGAGAAACGTGCGGCGGCTGAGGTACGGACGTCCGCGCTGCAGATGGCGAGTGCGGCGCGGCGGGTCGCGCTGGCGAAAGCGCGGCAGGAGACCTGGCACAAGAAGGTGGAAAAAGCCAAAACGGATCAGGCGCCTTACGATCGCCTGCCGGCGGAAATCGAATGGTATCGCGCCCGGGCGGACGTCGTCCAGGAAGTCATGGCCTGGCATCGCTGGCGGGTGAAATCGCTCGCCGCCCAAGGGCTCCTGCTCGAAGAACCCGCCGAACCGGAAATTCTGAAATGACTTAACGAAGCGATCGTGTTATGATCCAGTCTCGGTACCTCTCACTGGAGACTTGCTCATGATCATTCGATTGAGTGCCTTCGCCCTGCTGACATTCGGAATGACCGTGCTCACACCCGCCGCCGACGAGAAGAAAGGCAAAGGGAAAAAGGACGCCCAATCGGAAGCCGATGGGTTCTACGCCAAACTCGATAACGACGAAGACGGCAAAGTCACCGCCAAGGAATTCGTGTTCCTACCCAACGTCATGCGCGACGCCCGCCGCGCCAGCAACACGTTTCTGACTCAGCTCTTTGCACGGCTGGACAAAAACAAAGACAAGTCGATCTCCAAAGAGGAATTTTCGATCATACGGGATTTTGTGAAGCCGACCGATCCGCCCAAGAAGAAAAAGGCGGATCCGAAGAAAAAGAAAAACGATAAGAAATGAACGATTGCCGCCGCTATTCGTGTTGCCGAAACGACTCGATTTATCGATCCGCCACCGGCCTGAGCACGCTCGTGGCGGCGTCCTTGTGAGCGATACACTGCACTCAGAATTTCAATTTTTGTGGAAAAATGTTCAGTTGATCGAAAATGTCGATTTTCAGGAGCTTTTTCCCATTCGCTGCCAATCTGGCAGGCGAGTTCGCCAACTTCGCCAACTCAAACACACACCCCTTGGCGAAGAGACACTTGACGTACTGATATAATGTCCACTTGTACCATTTGTTGCGAACACAGCGAGCATCGCTCGGCGCGGGTCTCCGACCCCGACAAACTCTCTGACCGAAGGTCTCCCCGCAGTCGCCCGCTTTTCATCCGCAACTTGGCGGAAATGGCGTCCAAATCGCTCCGAAATCGCCGGAAATTACCCGAAAATTGAGCCGAAATGGGTCAAAATCCGCTCCCAACCGCCTCGCTTCATTCCGCAATCCGCATCAACTCGCACTCGTTGCGGGGCGATCGCCCTTACGAATCCAAAACGGATCGAATGATGCTAAATATCCATGAAGCTCTCGAAAAGGAAGCTGAAGAGCTTTGGAAAAAGCGCGCCTAGGGTTGCACCGGTGACAGCGGCAATCACGGCGATCCGGATGAATGCATTCAAGTTCCCTGGTATTCCGAAAATAAGAATGTAAAGAATCGGGCCAACTATTCCCATCACGAGAGCACCAAATGCACTTGCCGCCATTCTCTGAAGCATAGCGATCGCGCTCCCGCCGCTTTTGAAACGCTAGTAACAACCAGTCCTGAGTATCAGGCTTGAAACTCAGGATGATTCTTCTGAACCTCGTGGATTCGCCGGCTCTTATTTCCTGACTGCCGTCTTCACCCAGACTATTCGAACGCTCGACGTCGTTCGTTTCGGACGTTTCACAACCGATTGGTCGTTCAACCCGTGGGCGACCATATCACTCAAGTTTCCCTTCCGCGACTCGCACTCGACAGGTTCCACTTCCGCAACACCAGGTAATAATCCACACGCTGCCACAAAACGGTACCAGCCAAGATCAGGCTAACGTTGACGCAATGTCCACTTCAGGATCGCGGATTGGCGGGCCGTTTCGATCTCGGCTTCGCTCTTGCCGTAGTACCCCCCGCCTGAAAAGCTCGGGCCGTCGTCGATGCTGTAATCGGCGAAGTTCCCGCCACTCAGACGAACCATGGCGCCCAGGGCTACGTCGCCCAGGTACGACGAATAACTGACACCATTCACGGTGATTTGACCGAACTTCGAGATCTCGGTTCTGTCGTCCAATAGCTGGTTCAGCGGCTCGATCTGCTCCTTCGTGCCGTACCGGCCGACGAGGTCGACGGCCTGCCCCCGCGCCTTGGCGTCGAACTCTTTGGAAAGGCCAACTTTCAACGCCACCGGGGCGATCCCTTCGACCTCGTACGACCGAGCCAGGCGGAGCAACGCGTACGCTTCGGACCGAGCTTTCTTGTCGAACGGACCGCCGAGGATCCGCTCGATGGCGGCCGCGGCGATCGGGCGGATCGCAACTTTGAACTCCCGCTGCATCCCGAATATTCCGGCCAGTTCGCTCAGATCCCTGACCACGTTCACATCGATCGGCCCGCGCTCCGACAGTCGTGCGAACTGATCCGCCAATCGCAGCCGGTACAACTTCACGAACGCCGGGTCTTTGTCGAGTTCGGACGGCTTCCCGAACTGGTACACCTGACCGAGCATGTAGAGATCCACGCCGGGCAGGGCCAACGACTGTTTCACGTACATCCGGACCTTCGGTCGGATCAGGGATGGGTCTTGGCCGGACGTTCTCAGGAGCGCGATTTCGTCCATGAGTTCGAAGCGGCGATTGGAACACCACTTCGGAACCCGTTCCGGCTGTTCGACGGCCAGTTTCAGGAACGCAGGGTCGTATTCGAGGAGCTCGATGATCAATGCCCGCGACTGAGGATCACCGTCGATGAGTTTCTGGAATCGCTCCCAATTCGGGGCCGACTTCGCGCCGGCTCGGAGCCCACTCTGGACAAATTCACGAAGTCGTTTCTCCTCAGTTTCCTTGCGAATCTCATTACGAATTTTGGCAATGAGCCTTTCGCACCGGGCCGATATCTCAGGTTCGGGGGAATTCAGGCCGAGTTCCAAGGCCGGGAGTGCGGATTTACCGAGTGCTCGCAATTGTTTTTGGGCTTGCTCACGTTTCCGAAACGAAGCATCACCCAATTCCTGGACCAATCGCTCGGCTTCGTCCGCGAGTTTGGCGGCGACCACGGGATGAATTGTGCATAAGCTTGCTAACGTGGTGAGAGCACACAGTATAAAATGTTGAAATTTTGAGATCATAGAAAGGTTCCAACTGATGTTTGTTAAACGAATTCGCTAAAAATTACTTGTAGTATTCGGACTAACGTGCTTTCCACTTCAGGACCACTTTTTTACGGATCGTTTCGTTTTCTTCCGCGCTCGATCCGAAATACCCGAGCCATAGTACCAGCGATCCCGGTATTTCGGATTCGGCGAGGTCGCCACCACTCAAGTGGACCACGGCTGCAAACGCCTCGTCCACCAGGATGGAGTTGAACCTCATCCGACCCAAGATCAGTTGGCCGAGCGCGGGATGCTTGACCTGAGCGGAATGTTTGACCTCCGGTGTCCGGTTTCGACTTCGGAGGTCGAAGCATGACTGGGACTTCCGAGGTCGAAGTCGAACCTCGGAAGTCTTTGTTCAGCGACGAATTTCGCCGGAGAGAACCCTTGCTTACGCTGCGGGCTTGTGGAAGAGTGGTCCCTTGCTGGTGCGGCGGGCTTGTGGAAGAAAAAGAGGAGACCTGCGGTCGTGAGTTTCGTCGGGGTCGGAGACCCGCGACGAGCGCGGAGTCTGCTGTATGAGTCCCTTGCTTGCGCTTCGGGTTTGTGAACTGATACGACCGCTGGCGAAAAAACTACCAATAAAAAAGGTGGCAGTCCCCTTAATTCTTTCGTCGAGGTCAGGATGCCTATCGGGTGTTGGCGATCGGAGTGTGTGCGATATATCAGCGACATTCGAACTCGTCGCGAACATACCCGGGATTCATCATGACTGAATCGTACAGCACCTGGTCGAAAATGATCGACCACTCGCTTCTGAACCCGACGCTCAGCCGTGCCGATCTGGAAAGCGGGATCGCGCTGGCGCTGGCGTATGATGTGGCGAGTGTCTGCATCATGCCGTATTTTCTGGGCCGGTGTGCGGAGCGGTTGCAGGGATCGACCGTTCAACCGTCGACAACGATCGGTTTTCCGCACGGCGGACACACGACGGCGGTGAAGGTTGCGGAGGCGGAGCGTGCGCTCGCGGACGGGTGCACGGAGTTGGATCTGGTATGCAACATTTCGGCGGTGCTGAGCGGGGACTGGGATTATGTGCGTGCGGACATCAAGGCGGTGATTGATGTGGCGCACGATGCGAAGCAGAAGGTGAAGGTGATTTTCGAGAACTGTTATCTGAACGAAGCGCAGAAGATTCGCCTGTGTGAAATTTGCAATGATCTTTCGGCGGACTGGGTGAAGACGTCGACGGGTTACGGGACCGGCGGCGCCACGCACGACGATCTGAAGCTGATGCGGAAGCATGCCGCCCCGACGGTTCAGGTGAAGGCGGCGGGCGGAGTGCGGGATTTCGACGGGCTGGTGGGGGTGCGTGCGCTGGGCGTGACGCGCTGTGGAGCGAGCAAGACGAAGGAGATTCTGGACGAATGCCGCCGGCGGATGAATCTTGAGCCGATAGCGGCAACGGCGACGGGTGCGTCGTCGTATTAAAGGTAAAGAGCCATAACCGCAAGGTAGTCGTGAACAATTTGGCACTACTAACGAGATTCTGAATCGACCTCCGAAGTCGAAACCGGACTTCGGAGGTCCAATTTCACACGACTTCAGAGGTCCGGCTTCGACCTCGGAAGTCCTAGATAACGAGCTTTGAAGTCGAAACCGGAATTCTGAGGTCTTGTGTACTCTCCGCGTTCAACTGCGCGATGTTTCCGATTCTAAATCAGGATCTTCTTGACAACTTCGCCATGGACATCCGTTAGCCGGAAGTCGCGGCCCGCATGGCGATAAGTCAGCCGGGTGTGATCAAGCCCCAGCAGGTGCAGAATGGTGGCGTGCAGGTCGTGGAAGTGGACTTTGTCCGTGGCGGCATAGTAGCCATAGTCGTCCGTTGAGCCGTGGGTGATGCCGGGTTTGACTCCGCCGCCGGCGAGAAACATCGTGAAGGCGTGCGGGTTGTGGTCGCGGCCGTCCTTGCCCTGCGCAACCGGCGTGCGGCCGAATTCTCCGCCCCAGAGCACGAGCGTATCCTTCAGTAATCCTCGTCTTTTGAGGTCGGTGATGAGCCCCGTGATCGGCTGATCGACTTCCTGTGCGTTCCGCGAATGCCCTTTCCGAAGATCGCCGTGCTGGTCCCATTTGTAGCTATGCGAACACTGGACAAAACGAACGCCCGCCTCGGCAAAGCGCCGCGCCATGAGGCACTGCCGGCCGAAGTTCGCGGTGACGGGATCGTTGAGGCCGTAGAGTTCCTTCGTCTCCTTCGTCTCTTTCGAGAGGTCCTGGACGTCGGGTGCGGCGGATTGCATGCGAAAGGCCATCTCGAAGGATTCGATGCGTCCTTCGAGTGCGGGGTCGGGCCCGAGGTGCGTCAGGCGCTCGCGGTCCATGGACCCGAGGAGATCGATTTCGCGGCGCTGCTGATCGCGGGGCGTGGTGCCGGTGATGAAAGGGAAGTTGGCCTTGTCGGACGAAACGCCGGCATTGCCCATGGGTGTGCCCTGGTAGATGGCGGGGAGGAAGGCTGATGAATAATTGTTCACTCCGCCGTGCGAGAGCGAGGGGCAGATGGTGATGAAGCCGGGGAGATCGCGGTTCTCGGTGCCGAGTCCGTAATTGATCCACGAGCCCATGCTGGGGCGCACAAAGGTATCGCTGCCGGTGTGCAGTTCCAGAAGCGCACCGCCGTGCCGCGAGTTCGAGCCGTGCATGGACTTGATGAAGCAGAGGTCGTCCACGATGGTTGCAATGCGCGGAAAAATTTCCGAGACGGTGGCGCCGCTCTGGCCGTATTGCTGGAATTTCCAGGGCGAAGCGAGTAGGTTGCCGGTCGCGCCGGAGACGACACGCGGCTTCGGGAACGGCAGCGGTTTGCCGTCATCGGCGGTGAGTTTGGGCTTGTAGTCGAAGGTATCGACCTGGCTGGGTCCGCCGTGCATGAAGAGGAAGATGACGCGTTTGGCTTTGGGTTCGAAGTGCGGAGCACGCGGCGCGAGCGGGTCCGGATTCGAATCGGCACGCGCGAGGAGATCCGCGAGCGCGAGCCAGCCGAAGCCAGTGGCGGCGGATTGAAGCATGTGTCGGCGGGAAACTCTCACGGATCACTCCACAAAAGCGAATTCGGTCGATGCCAGCAGGACCCGGCAGAACCCTTGCCAGGCTTTCACTGTCTGATCGCCGGTCGCGGCACCGGAATCGGAGAGGTACTCGAGCACGCGTGCGACCTCGGCCGGAGTCGCCACTCGCAGTAAGGCTTTACGATACGCCAGTTGAACGCGTGCTTCGTCGTTGTCTTTGAGATCGAGCAGCGATTTGGCGAACGCTTCGGACGTATCATCCGCAAGTTTGCTGTTCAACTGAAAGAGCGCTTGCGAGGGGACGGTGGTCTGCTGGCGAAGGCCGGCGGGCGTTGATGGATCGGGAAAGTCGTTAGTTTGAAGGACTTCGTACACACCGCTGCGGATGATCGGCAAGTAGACCGAGCGCCGCGTGGAGGAGAAGGCGTTGAAGCCTTTTCCACCGGTCGAGTTCACGTACGCGCGATTCTTGGTGGTGAGCAGCGTTCCGCCGGGAGTGCGATCAAGCAGACCGGCGACAGCAAGCATACCGTCGCGCTGTTCCTCCGCATCCAGTCGTCGCCGGTTAAAGCGCCAGTACAGGCGGTTGTCCGGGTCGGCTTCGAAATGCTGAGCCGTGTACTTCGTGCTCATTCGATAGGACTGAGATTTCACGATCAGCCGGTGCAGGTGCTTGACACTCCAGCCGGACTTCACGAATTCCGCCGCCAGATAGTCGAGCAACTCTGGGTGCGTGGGGCGCTCGCCGAGGCGGCCGAAATTGTCCGGTGAGCGAACCAGCCCGGTGCCGAAATGCCCGAGCCAGACGCGGTTCGTCATCACGCGTGCGGTGAGCGGGTTGTTCGGGTTGGCGATCCACTCCGCCAGTTGCAAACGACCGCTGCCATTCGAAATACCCGATTGCTTTTCACCGGCCAGAATCACCGGGAACTGCCTCGGAACTTCGGCACCGAGCGTCAGGTGGCTGCCCCGCAGGTGAATGCGAATGTTCTCGCCCTTGGCATCCTCAACGGCCATGACTTCATCAACGTCCGGCTTCGTTTTCTCAAGAGCGGCCAATTGGTCTTTGAACTTCTGCAGTTCGCCGGCGGTACGCGGATCGACCTCGGTTTCGAGCGGTGGCGAACTCTTGAACGGTCCTTTCGGATCGCTGGCGATCTTCGCGAGTTCCGCTTCAGCCGGAACTTTTCCGTTCCACTTCTCCGCCAGCGCAACCCACGTGCGAAGAATCGTCGGCAGCAGTTTCTTCTCGGCCGCCACGTCCGCAAGCGACAGCGGAACCGCCGATTCATCCACGCCCGTGATCGGCATCACCGCGAGCTTGTCGAAATGCGGGAATGGCCCCTCGCACTCCAGCCGAATGACGGTCTTGCCCTTCGGTAGCTTGACCACACCCTCCGCGAACCACCGTTGCGAATCAGGGTTCCATGAGCCGGTGACTTCGCCGGCAGCGTCGGTGCGGATGCGCTTTCTGCCGACGCTCAGAGTAACCGGACGCGAATTCTGGGCGGCGTAGCGAAGTGCGATCTGATACGTTCCGGCAGAGGGGAGTTCCACATCGTATTCGGCGAAGTTCGGCAGCTCGCCTTTGTTGATGATCACGCCGATCCCTTCGCCGTAACCATCCTTCAGCTTGAGCACGTTCCCACGGTTGAAGTCCTCGGCTTCCACCAGTACGCTTCCGTTCGGACGTTTCGCGGACGGATTCGGTACGATCAGCTTGAGCGCAGTTCCGCGCTTCGCGATCTCGATGGCGGCAGAAACATACTCCTTGCTCCGTTTGCGTTCGCTCTCGAGTCGATCCTTCACTTTCGCTTTGATCGACTGATTGAGTTTGCGGATCCGATCGTTGGTTTCCTTGAGCTTCTGAGCATACGCCGCCATCCGCGCCTGACTCTCCGCATCGCCGAGCGCCCGCTCGTTCCAGCGGGCCACCACGTTGTAATTCTGCATGGTTTTCGTGGAATAGAACATGCCGGCGAGCGAATAATAATCGGCCTGCGTGATCGGATCGAACTTGTGATCGTGGCAGCGGGCACAGCCGAGCGTCAGCCCGAGAAACGCCTGACCGAGCGTATCGAGTTGTTCGTCGATGATATCCATCCGCATCTTCATCGGGTCGTCTTCGGCCAGCATCTTGGGACCAATCACAAGAAACCCGGTACCGGTCAGCCGCTCCGCCTTCTCTTCATCCGTGCCGCCGGTCAGCAGGTCGCCAGCGATCTGTTCTTTCACGAATTGGTCGTACGGTTTGTCGGCGTTGAAACTGCGGATGACGTAATCCCGGTATCGCCAGGCGTTCGCGTAGGCGAGGTTCTCATCCATGCCGTTGCTGTCGGCATAGCGCACGACATCGAGCCAGCGGCGGCCCCATTTTTCTCCATACGCCGACGACGCCAGCAGGCGCTCCACAAGTTGTTCCCACGCGTCCGGCGATGTGTCCTTGAGGAACGCATCTACTTCCGCAGGCGTGGGCGGCAGGCCGGTGAGATCCAGCGTGAGGCGGCGAATGAGGATGCGGCGCTCGGCCTCGGGAGCGCCAGTTAAGCCGGCCGCTTTTCGTTTCGCTTGGAGAAAATCGTCGATCGGATTGGCGGTTTTCGGCAAAGGATGACTTGGCGATTTCAGCTTTTGAAAGCCCCAAAAATTCTTTTCTTCGTCTGTGAACACCCGTTGAGTTGAAGTCTTGGTTTCGGATGGCGTGACCGGTTTTGCGTTCGGCCATACGGCTCCAGCTTTCACCCACTCGGCCAGTGCGGCGATATCCGCGGCGGGGAGTTTATCCTTGGGCGGCATCTTCAGCTGTTCGTTATGCCGGATGGCGGTGATGATCAGGCTTTGTTCCGGTTCACCCGGCACGAGAGCGGGCCCGCTTTCTCCGCCTTCGAGCATCGCGGCGAGCGAATCGAGCCGCAGGTCGCCGCGCTGCTTCTTTTCGTTATGGCAGCCCCAGCATTTCTCCGCCAGTAAAGGCCGGATGCGCTTCTCAAAATCCGCTTCCGGAGACGCGGCCTGACAGATAGATGAAAGATTCAGAACGAATAAGAAGAGCAAAAACCGCTGCACGGCGATGGCTCCGATCGGGTCAAGGCAGGTCCGGCTAAAGACGACAAGCGGGGAGGCAGGTAAGAATACGTTACCAGATTTCAGCGACCATAGCAAGCAAACACCCGAGCCCGTTTGGGCTCAGGGTAAGCATCGCAAAAGTTGGTGGGAAATGTGTTCACTTCGGTGTACTTTGGAATGACGGTCGGAATTTTCCCTCGGCAGGAGCCCTGTTATGTCGGAACCGCTCAGCCCCGAACTCGAAGCCAAGGCTCACGAATTGG
>JBGSJI010000155.1:0-32783 GCA_041742055.1 Limnoglobus sp.
CCAATTCGTGAGCCTTGGCTTCGAGTTCGGGGCTGAGCGGTTCCGACATAACAGGGCTCCTGCCGAGGGAAAATTCCGACCGTCATTCCAAAGTACACCGAAGTGAACACATTTCCCACCAACTTTTGCGATGCTTACCCGTCCGGGTGTCAGCCCGGACTTTTTCATTTCTTTCCCGTCTCGATCGGATACACTTTTCCCACCCGCCCCTCGTCATTTTGAGAACAGTTGCGATGGAACTTGCGGAATGCCCCTGGCCCGTGATCGACGCTCTGCCGCGCACAACCCCGGTTGTCTTTCCCATCGCAGCTCTGGAACAGCATGGGCATCACATGCCCGTCTTCACCGATAGCCTGCTCCTTGGAGAAGTGATCCGCCGCGTGAAGCTTCAACCCATCGCCCAACGCGTGCTGTTCGCACCACTGCAATGGCTCGGGAATTCCCACCATCACCTCGATATGCCCGGCACGCTCTCCGCCTCGCCGCGCGTCTACCTCGATCTCCTCCGCGACCTCGCCGAAAACGTGATGGCACACGGATTCACACGCATCGGATTCGTCAACGGTCACGGCGGAAATACCACTCCTTCCCAGCAAGCCGTTTTCGAACTTCGCCAGAAATATCGCGATCACAGCAATCTCCTGCTCACCACGCTCACGTACTGGGACTCCGCCAGCCCGTCCGCCAGCATCGAAGGACTCTCACAGAATCAGATGGGCCATGCCTGCGAATGGGAAACGTCCATGATGCTCCGGCTGCGCCCTGAACTGGTCGTCGGCAATCTGTCCCAGGTGCCGGAAATTCCCTTTGGCCGAGGTGTCGCGCCGGGCTATCGCGGATGGACCATGCGCGACCGCAGCAACCCCGGACACATCGGCAACCCGGCGGTTGCGACGGCGGAAAAAGGCGAGGCGTTGTTCGAAGTCTTCTCGCTCGGCGTGGCGGACTATCTGGACCGGATCGTGAACTGGAACGGTGAGGGTTGGGACATATGACTTCGAGCAAGACCTGGCCTTGGGCAGTCTGCGGCGTGTTGTTGCTCGCAACGCTTCTCAACTATATGGACCGCCAGGCGCTGGCGGTCACGCTACCGTTTCTCAAGAAAGAATTCAATCTGGCGGAAGGTCGAGTTGGAATGATCGAGGGCTGTTTCGGGTTCGCCTTCGCATTCGGATCTCTGTTCTTCGGCTTCATCGCGGATCGGATCGGCCCACGCTACCTCTACCCCCTCGTGCTCACCGGTTGGTCGCTGGCGGGCATCGCCACCATCTTCGCGGGCAACCCCGCCGTTACTTCGCTCCTGGAATCATCGGACGACGAACCGGGTGCGGGCGTTTTCCGCTGGCTCCTTTTCTGCCGTATCATGCTCGGGATTTGCGAGGCGGGTCACTGGCCGTGCGCACTCATCACCGTCCGATCCATTCTGACTTCCAAAAACCGCACACTCGGAAACGGCATCCTGCAAAGCGGCGCATCGCTCGGCGCCATCATCGTACCGCTCTATATCGAAGCCTCCGAGCGTGCCGGACAATCCTGGCAGTTCCCGTTCTGGTCGATCGGGATCGTCGGTTTGTTCTGGGTTCCACTCTGGTTTCTTCTCGTTCGTGGTCACGATCTGAGTGTGCCCAAAAAAGCGAGCGATCACGATCACGCTCCGGAATCGTTCGATCGCGTTGTGCGAAAAATCATCGCTCTGGGTCTGATCGTCGCGTCACTGACCATCAGCTGGCAGTTCCTCCGCGCGTGGCTGACACTCTTTCTTCAGGATCATCACGGCTACACACCGCTCGCGACGCGCGGTCTCCAGTCCGGCTATTTCATTGCCGCCGATGTCGGCTGTATCCTCTCGGGGGCGTTCGTCGCGTTTCTCGTCGCACGTGGTCTGAAAGTCCACACCTCACGCTGCATCGGGTTCGCAGTGTTCACCCTGCTCACCGCCTGCGGTGCGCTCGTTCCGTATGTGGGGAATGGCACGCTCATGCTGGCGTGCCTGTATGTGGCCGGTGCGGGAATCCTGGGCTTGCACCCGTATTACTACTCGCTGGCGCAGGAACTCCCGACGAAGCACATGGGAGTACTGTCGGGTGCGCTGGCAGCCGGCGGATGGATCTTTTCCAGCATCTCGCAAATTGTTCTGGGCGAACGGATCGAAGCGACGAAGAGTTACGAGCTGGGGTTGCTGATGGTGGGACTGGCACCGGTCGTGGGCCTGATCGCTCTCGTGTTCGTATGGCCGAAGCCGCTACCGGACGCGAAATCTTAATTTGCGATTTCAGCCAGGTTCTTCCCCCGCTTGGCCAGCAAGCGCGAAAGTTCATCAGCGGAGAGCCGCGGTTCATCGGTGAATATTCCACCCAATTCTGTGAGGACATAGCGTTCGAGATCGTCGCCGCTCCAACCTTCCTGCACGAGACGTTGGCCGATCAGTTCGAGCGAGCGATCGCGAAGCTTGTCGGTCTGTCGCGAGATGGTGCCTTCGTGCACGCCGAGCAGGTTCGCAACCTCGCGCTGGCTCATCTTGTACCGCCAGCGCAGGCCGAGAATCAGGCGTTCGCTCTCGCCCGTTTCCGATAGCCAGTCGCGGGCGGCGGATACGAAGACTTCGTGCCAGCGTGTTTCGTCGTGTGTGAGCGTGGGCAAGGGCAGGGCGAGGTCGTCGTCGGGCAGCGAGACCGTGCCGCTGTTTTTCCGGAGCTTGGAGAGGTGCCAGTTCTGGAACACGCGAACGAGCCATGGCGCGAGCGGGCGCTGGCCGTCGTACCGGGCCAGCACAGGGCTTGTCGTCTCGGATTCGGAGGCGATGAGACTGCTCCAGAATTCCGTGACGGCGGTCTCTTGCTGTTCTTCGTTGCGCGGGTAAAGACGCGCGGACCGGGCCCGCAGCGCATCGATCAGCAGCGAATCGCTTCGCCCCATCCGTGCGGAGAACAGCAATTCCCACGCCGCTTCAATCCCCTCCAGGCAGCCGATGCACACTGCCCAGTCGAGCGTGTAAAGGCTGTCAAGATAGGCCGGCCACGTGGGCGGATGTTCGCACTTGGCCGCATAGATGTCGAAGGTCCGTTGGAGTTGTTGTGAGAAGTGTTCCGGCGTTATTCGGATCGCCGGTAACTGAATCCGCAGGTAGTGGTAGAGCAGCGTCTGGCGGAGGTGTTCCGGTTCGGTCACAGCGTCGTCTCCGTGATCGGACGGTCCGTCAGAACCGTCTACTGCGGCGTGAACACGAACACCTGAAGCGAGTTCGCGGGGAGTTTTTCCGCCGCGGCGATCGGGGAACCGTTGCTTCCCAATCCCAGCGACGTCATCGTCCGTCGGCTCCACCAACCCATTTTATGCGCTCCCTGCGACTTCAGATACGCCAGCGCGATTTCCGCCTGCTTTCGCGTCAACTGCTCGATCTGAGAATCCGTTTGCGCAAGCGATGGCGATTCGTACGCCGCCACGACCACCGCCTCCGTCTTCGCATTCGGCTGACTCTTCACCCAGTTCGCCACCGCATTCAGATGAACGCGTCCGCTCTCGGTCAGAATCGCCGTATCCGGTTCAAAGAGATCGAGGGCGTTGTACGTCATCACCTCGTGCCGGCAATCCGGACGATCCAGAAGCGCCGTCGCGTTCACCACATAACTGCGAACGATCGGCAACCGTGACACCGCCTCGCTGTTCTCCTTCACCGATTGAATCGTCGCACGGCCGTCCTTCACCAAACCCCGAACCTGCCCGGCTTCCGTCTCGACCACACCGTCCACCTTGCGCAGTGCGCTCCGCACATCGCCGACCATCTCGCGAATTTCAAACAGCGTCTTCTCGCCCTCCGCCGCCAATCCCACGAGATCCGGCGTGGGGATCGGCGTTAATGATTCGCCGAGAAACGGGCCGGACGAAACGGATCCGGGCTGGATGTTGATGATCTTCGACCCGAGCAGACCGGTCGGCTGAATCTGCGCTTTGGCATCGCCGAAGAGCTTATCACGGAATTTCACGTCAAGTTGCATCCGCACCAGGATCGGGCCTTCGCCATCCGGATAGTCGAGCGCGACCACCTGTCCCGCCTCGATCCCACGAATCCGCACGGGCGTTCCGGGCACAATATCATGTACCTCCGGATAACCCACCACGACCGTGAACGACTCGCGTCCGTAGCCCTGCTTGGCCGCGATCGCCAGCAAACCCGCGGTCCCGGCACCCGCCAAAAGCAGCACCACCAAGCCCAGTACGATTGCTTGGAATCGGGAAAGCCGGTTGGTCATGTTCGCGAACCTCGAACGAGGAATCGGAATCGTCACGTGTCTATTCGCTTAAGAATGGGACACGTTTTCCCCAAAAACCGCACGAATTCCGAATTCCCGCTCCTCAGACAGACCAATCGTCAGCCGGGAACGTTCGCGGGTCAGCCGGCTTTCATGCGAACGGCCGAACGACGACCTGCAACCTTCTTCGGCGGTTCCGCCCCGAACTCGATCCCCTGCAAGCGCTTCCGCACGCCGTCCGCATAGACCTCGGAGAGCTCAAAGCCCAGACACCGGCGCCCCAGCTTCTTCGCCGCCGCCAGCGTCGTGCCGCTGCCCGCGAACGGGTCCAGCACCAGATCGCCCGGATTCGACGCCACCTGAATGATTCGCTCGAGCACCGCCTCGGGCATCTGACACGGATGCTGCAAACGCTCCTTGAACGTCCCGCAGACCCGCGGAACGTACCACGTATCCGCTTCAGCCTGAAAATGCTGATCCGATTCCTGCGGACGCAGCACCCAGGTATCGTCGGGCAGTTTCCCCACGGGATTCGCGCGGCGATCGGCGTAGGTGGTCATGCGGGCGGACGGAACGCGAACCGGCTCCGGATTGAAGGTGAATCGATTGGGATCGACCACGTAGTAGAAAATGTGGGCATGGCTGCGATTGAACTTTTTCTTGCAATTCACGCCGAAGGTGTAGTGCCAGACGATCCAGTTCCGAAGCGAAAGACCGAGTTGATCCATTCGCACTTTGTGCTCGGCGGCATATTCGTCACCGATGGCGACGAAGAACGAACCGGTGGGTTTGAGCACGCGCAGGCACCCCGCCAGCCAGCGCTCGGTCCACGCGAGATAGTCCTCGCGGGCGCGGCGATCGTCGTAGAGATCGTACTCGTAGCCAATGTTGAATGGGGGATCCGCAAAGACAAGATCAACGGACTGGGCTGGCAACTCCGCAAGCAATTGCAGACAATCGCCGGTCTGGACGTCATGGTCCATTGGGCTACCTCCTGTAGTATGTACCGACCCTTAGGAGATCATGATATAACGAAATTCGGAAATGCGCAAGTTGTAACGATTAAGACGATAAAAGGGATTTTCCGGTGCAAAGTTGCGCGCTCAAGAGTGGCGAGCCGAACGGCGGCAGTCGCCGGATGATGGGACTGTCGAGTGCGAATGGTCCTTTACGATAGAATGAAGTAGTCATCTCCAAGATTCAGGTGAAACAATGGCCACGATTTCGATCCGCAGGAAAATCGAATCGGACACGCTCGTGCTCCCCGAACTCGTGCCTTTTATCGGCAAGACTGTGGAGATTCAGGTGACGGTCGAATCCGAACAGGACCACGAGGAACGTTGGGCTGCTGCTGCGAAAGCCGCCGCAGCCATCAAGGATTACGATTTTTCGGCCTATGAGGATCAGCGAGAATTCGACCGTCTCCATGCCGAGGACCACCTGAAGTGATCCTCATCGACACGAACGTCCTTCTGGATTACCTGCGCACAAACGACGCGAATTTGTTTGGAAAGTTTCAGACCAATGCCGGTGCCATCTGCGGTATTGTTCGGGCCGAGATTCTCCATGGCGCAAGGAACGCGAAGGAGTTTGGGAACTTGGTGACGTTTCTCGATGGTTTTAGCCAGATCGCGATCCGGGACGATATTTGGGATGAAGTCGGCGATCTGCTTTCGAAGTTGAGGAGCAAGGGTGTGGCGGTTCCGTTCACCGATGTCGTGGTCGCGACGGTGGCCATCGATGCCAATCTCGAACTCTGGACGCGCGACAAGCAGTTCGCGCTGATCCAATCGGTGGAGCCGAGGCTGAAACTCTTCCAGGAACCGCCCTGACCCCACATCCACTACTACCTCGTCTGTTTTGATTTGACAGGCTCATGGAACGTCGATCACTGTACCAGTACAGGTTGGGTGCCATGCTCCACGGCTTTGCGTGAGCATGCTCACGCAAAGCCGTGAGCATGGCACCCGAAACAATCACTTGTTGTGAGTTCGAGTCTGACTCAAGAATCGTTTCCTCCTGTCGATTGAGAGTGATTGATGCACTACCACGAATACGTCAACGTGACGAACCCCTGCACCCCGCCCGGCATAACCGTCTGGCCCTTGTCGGAACTCGGACTGCCCACCGCGACGCTCACGCTCAGTCCCTGCTTCGGACGCGACTTGATCCCCTGGACCGCCCCGATCGCGTCGGCGATCGGCCCGATCGAGGACGAGAACCGATCCACCACGTTGCGGACATCCTTCACGTCGGTGAGGCCGATCGTTGCCCCAATGATGCCGCCGATCGCGTCGCCCGCCGCGCCGAACACCGCCCCCACCCGGGTGGCATCGAGGACCGGCGTATCCTTTGGGTAGCTCAGCGAGATCGACCAGCCGGCCTTGGACAGCGATTTTCGGAGGGTGAAGTTGCCCCCGGTCATGACGGTCGACAGGGTGCCTGTCCAACTCACGTTGACGGATCGGGACGGGTTTTTCCCGCTCGATTGCGCGGTCAGGCCCTTGGCGCCGATCGTCACCTTCCCGGTCAGCGTCTCGTAGATCGGGACGCCATCCAGGATGAACGGGATGGCCTTCGTCACCGCGTCGATGATTTCCTGGGCCCGGCTATCCGGCGAGAGCAAGGATTCCTGGGACGGCAGGTAGACGTAATGGCTCAGGAAAAAGCCCAGTACCAGAGCGCGCAAGTCGGTGTCCGTCAATTGATTGGACATCGGAATCCACGTCCGGACTTCGAGCATCGCCGCGTCGACAGTCATACTTCGCAGGCGGTTCTGCGCGAGGAGCCGATCCAGAAACTTCGTGACTTGGAGAAGGACCTCTTGCGTAGCCATCGATGATCCCTCTCGCAAAGACGGTACGAAGGAGATACGAAGGCGCGGGTGAATTGGATTTTTACTTGAGTGAATGAGAACAGTTAGGCGAGACTACTAACCACGACCATTCCTCCCGCTACTATGATGGCGTTCTCGAAGGTCAGATTGCCGCCGCCATTTGGTTCTGTGATGTTGCCCTGAATCACGACTTGGCCCGTTTCGTCTTTGATCCTGAAGTGTCCTGCAGAGCCAGAAGCTTCTGCAGTTCCCTGAGCCCAAACGCTACTTGGTTGCTCGGAATCACGCGGCCGATAGCCTCGTAAAATCGCTAGAAGCAAGCCGCTATCGGGATCCCTGCTGCTGCTCGGAGCCAAGCCGGTACGGATTTCCATAATCCGGCTTAAAGCGACGCCTGCCTCGGCGACATTTCCCGACGAAGGGCCACACGATGACTCTTCGGGGACATGAACATGACTGCCCTCAACGGGAATATTCGACAGTACTGCCGACTGGGAGGTGTGTGGTACGTTCGGGTGGTTGTGACCTACGTGATGCGAATCAGAAGCAAGTTGCAACGCGACTATCCCGGACATAACCCCTTTACGTAATCCCATGGGAACCTCTCTATTATGAATTCACACGCTTGCCACTTCGCTTTCGTGGCGACCGCATTCTGCCGCTGAACGATCAATCTCACTCGTCCGGCAGCGACACGAAACAGCTGCAGATCCGTGTAAAAAGCAATTGGAAACAACACACATGGTTATGCAGGTTCAGGTGTTGCGGCGGGTTCTGCCTCTTAAAAGAAATTACGACGCAATTCCGCATTTTGGCCACAGGCTCCCACTCCGGCATTGTCGCAGTACAAACAGACCAAGTCCGCCAAAGCCGAACAACACAAACCCTGGGGGTCCAGGCACAGGAGTAACTTCAACAAGCAATTGCGGACGGAGCGACTGGTCGGCGAATTCTGAGAAGTACCATGCCTCAGCGTGTGTGATAGGGTCCCTGTCTCCACTCACCCGGAGAGAGAATTCGATAAACGATGTGTTATTCGTAGCCTCGTTGTTCACGATCGAGGTTACGTCCAACAGGGAAGTGGCCCCAGCGATAGGCGTGAACGTACCTAACAGGTTCGTAGTCACGACATCAGAAAACAGGATTTGGCCGTTACCACTTGACCCGTGCAACTCTACCGTTGGCGGTGCAAACATAGAGTGAATTGGATCAAAGTTATTCAGATCCCGAGCGATACTAAACGCAAGGCGCAATTCGACTTTGGTGATCGAGTAACCTTGGAGTGGCCTCAGATCGAAAGCTAGTCCAGATCTTGCCGCACGAACTCCTCTGTCGGAAAAAGCGATGTACGAAACGGCGCCTGGTGCGCTGACACCGTCAGAGAAAGTACCGTCAAAATTAGAGTCATGCCAAGTTCGGCCATCTGACAAGTCCAGGGTGATGAATCCAGCTCTCGCTTGGTTTGCGGTAGCGAGCAACAATAAAAGTGCTACCGCGCAACAACGAGGATTTAGACCAAGTATCCGTAGGTGGGGAAGTGTAATTTGAGCGTTTGTCACGGTGCACTTTCAGTGGACGAACAAGGTAATTCTCTCGCCTACGAGCGACAGATCACGGTTGAATCATAACCAGAGCGATCCGTTTCGCAAAGATTTTCAGCCGTTTTTCGCTCCGCAGGTTCCGATCGGCCGAATGGTATTCAACAGCGGCGAACGGCGCGACGTCAGTCCGCCGGTTGTACGACAGGTGGTTCACCCGCGGACTCACGTCGCGCCGTTCGCCTTTGCACGGTGGCGTTCCATGCTCCATACGCTATACTGACTTTCTGCCCGCGATTTCACTTCCTCTCTCGCGGCCGACGATCAACGCCCTCCGCACCGAGAGGTTCCCTCGTGACGCCACGCGAAGTTTTGGCCTTCATCCGCGAGCGCGATGTCAAGGCGGTCGATCTCCGGTTCATGGACTTTCCCGGACTTTGGAAGCATTTCACGATCCCGGCGGAGCAGCTCGACGAGCAATCGTTTGAGGACGGGCTGGGCTTTGATGGAGCGAGTCTTCGCGGCTGGCAGGCCATCAATGAATCCGACATGATCGTGGTCCCGCAGCCGGAAACGCCGTTCATCGATCCGTTCCGGCAGGACACGACACTCGTCATCATCTGCACGATCCAGGATCCGCTGACGAAGGAAGACTACAGCCGCGATCCGCGCAACGTCGCCCGCAAGGCCGTCAACTACATGAAGCAGACCGGTATCGCCGATGCCGCGTTCTTTGGCCCTTCGCTCGATTTCTTTGTCTTCGACGATGTGAAGTTCGATCAAACCAGTCACAGTGCCTTCTATTACGTCGACAGCGTGGAGGGCGCATGGAACAGCGGCCGTGATGAGCGGCCGAATCTGGGAAGCAAGATCCCGTACCGCCAGGGATATTTCCCGTGCCCGCCGGCCGATCAGACGCACGACCTGCGCTCTGAAATGATGCGTGTGATGATGGACAGCGGACTGACAGTCGAGAGTCACCATCACGAGAAGGCGAGCGGTGGGCAGTGCGCGATCGATATCCGCTATGGCGAGTTGGTTTCGACGGCGGACAATGTTCTCAAGTATAAGTACATCGTGCGCAATGTCGCCCGGCGGCACGGCAAGACGGCGACGTTCATGCCCAAACCGCTGTTCGATGAATTCGGCTGCGGCATGCACGTCCACCTTTCGCTGGCCAAGGGCGGAAAAAATCTGTTTACCGGCAGTTCGTATTCGGGCCTCTCCGAGACGGCCATGTACGCCATCGGCGGTCTGTTGAAACATGCGCCGGCGCTGGCGGCGTTCACGAATCCGACGACGAATAGCTATAAACGTCTGGTTCCCGGTTTTGAGGCGCCGTCCGCACTGGCGTACAGCCAGCGCAACCGCTCCGCCGCCATTCGCATCCCGGTCTATTCCTCGCGACCGGATTCGAAGCGCATCGAATACCGCATGCCCGACGGCGCCGCCAATCCGTATCTGGCGTTCTCCGCGATCCTGATGGCAATGCTCGACGGGATTCGCACCAAGACCAACCCCGGACAACCGCTGGACAAAGACATTTACGACATGGCACCCGAACAGCTACGGGATGTTCCGAAGCCGCCGAGCAGCCTGGAAGACGCGCTGACGGCGTTGCAGAACGATCACGAGTTCCTCATGCATTCCGATGTCTTTACGGAGGATGTGATCGAGACCTGGATCGCGTTCAAACGCAAGGAAGAAGTCGATGCGTTGCGGCTGCGACCTCATCCGTACGAGTTCGCACTGTATTTTGATAGTTAAATCGAATTTCCATTAGCATTTATAGAATCGTGCGTTCAAACGTGTTTTGAGTCGTTGTTGATCGTGAGATCGAATTCCTGGAACTCGAGAACATCGGAATATTGACGTAAGTGCTTATGGCGCATAGGCGCTTCCGAAAATTTGGCGTCTTTCCACGGTAGGGTGTGGCAGTGTCGGTGGAAAGACGAGCCAGTGCTTGAATGACACGGCCATGAGTGGTTGAGACGAATTCTTTGTGAGGGATTGAATTTCCCTTGAGAATCCGCTGCCGGATCTTTATCGTGGCAGCAAGACCCGCCTGCCGAGAACCGTCTCCATGCCACGATCACTCCTCGCCTTCCTTGTTACGCTTGCGATCTTCGCCGTCGTCATTGCTCAGCGCCCCGACACGATTCCCAATCCGCCTCCGCCTCCGCTCCCAGTTGCGTCGGCCCAACCGACTTACTGGAAAGGGAATCTCCATACGCACTCGCTCTGGAGCGATGGCGATGACTTCCCGGAGATGATTGCGGACTGGTACAAGCGCCACGGCTATCAATTTCTTGCGCTCACGGAGCACAATGTGATAGCGGATAGCGAGAAGTGGGTCGATGCCGAGAGCACGGCGGTGCGGAAGAAAGCAGTGGAGAAATATCACACGCGCTTCGGGAAGAACTGGCTTGAGTTTCGCGAGGAGAAAGGCAAGAAGCAGGTGAGGTTGAAACCGCTGCGCGAGTTCCGCAGTCTGCTGGAAGAGTCCGGAAAATTCCTCTTCGTACCGGCTGAAGAAATCACGACGCGATTCGCAAAATATCCGGTCCACATGAACGGCATCAACCTGCGCGATGTGATCAAGCCGATCGAAGGCGCGAGCGTGACCGAGACGATTCGCATCAATCTCAAGCAAGCCGAGGAACAGGAGAAAAAGACGACCTGGCCAAATGTCACGTTTCTGAACCATCCGAATTTCCAGTGGGGAGTCAAAGCGGAGGAGATGATCGCCGCGGAAGAGCTGCGCTACTTCGAGGTTTTCAATGGGCATTCGGGCGTACGCAATTACGGCGATGCGACGCACGCAAGTACCGAGCGGATCTGGGATATTCTGCTCGCGATCCGTTTGGGAAAACTCGGCCTGCCGGTTGTCTACGGGGTCGCGACCGACGATTCGCATGCGTATCACGAGTTCGCGATCGGCAAGACGAATCCCGGCCGCGGTTGGGTGATGGTGAAAACGCAGTACCTGACGCCCGAGGCGATTGTTCGGGCGATGAAAGCGGGCGACTTTTACTTTTCTAGCGGCGTCTCGTTCGACTCGATCACCCAAGCAGATGCTACGTTGAGTCTTTCAATTCGCACGGAACCGGGAATCAGTTATCATACCGAGTTCATCGCGACGATGAACGACGCACCGCTTGACAGCGAACCGATAAAAGGTCCCGATGGCAACGATCTGGATGTGACGTGCAAGTACAGTTCGGAAATCGGAAAGGTTGTGGCGGAATCGACCGACGCCAATCCCAGTTACACCTTCACCGGTAAAGAACGGTATGTCCGGGTGAAAGTGACGTCTTCGAAACCGCACCCGAACCCGTACCAGAAGGGTGATACGGAAGTGGCGTGGACGCAGCCATACCTTCCTTGATCATTTGGCTTTCAGTTCCTTGACCGCGATCATGGCGAATTCGATCTTCGATTTCGCATCGGCTTGGTACAACGCGATCCGCCCCGACGCTGGCCGTTTGCTGATATCCTTGAAACTGACCGATTCCTTGTCGTTGACCCGGATCTCGACTCGGTCACCGCGAACCAGAATTTCGAGATCGAACCACTGATTCGGTTTCACGATTCCGGGAAGTTTGGTCGGTTCAAATTTTTCCCAGGACTGAAGGCTTCCGGTTTCGCGCTTCGGAATGCCGGATGCGACGATCGCCTGATATCCTTCGGGTGCGGCATCCGATCCGCTTCCCGTTCCAGCGCGAACAAAGACTCCCCCCTGTCCGCCGGAGTTGATCCGGCAGCGGCACCAGACGTGGACATCTTCAAAAGCGAATTTGGAAAACAGTTGCGCGGGCCGCTCGCCGCGAACCGAAAGTGTCCCGGATTTGGTCACTTCCCAGAATCGCGCTTCGGGAGTATCCGTACTCCACCAGGCATCCAGGTTTCGGCCGTTGAAGATGGGATAAAACTCCTCAAAGGTATCACCCGATGCGAGTCGTGTCCGGAACAGCTTCGCTTTACCGGTCCGATTGCCATCCGCGATATCGAGCGAGAGGATCCCATTCGTGAACGCTCCCGAGACGGAAATCGATTGCGTTGGAGTTGTGGGATCGATCTCTTTCCATTCGATTTTTGACTGATTGACGCGACCTATGACCTTGAGCGTGCGTTGGGTGAGGCCGTTTTCCACAATCGTGCCCGCGATCTGAGAGCCGTCGCGCGACTCAATGTACAACTCGTAGAAACTGGTTTGTCCCACTTCAGTACCGCGATCGAGAATTTTGACTCCCCGCCAAGTGCTGTCGGCTTTGAACGGGTCGGCGACCGGAACCTGCGGAACGGGATTGACCCTCGTCGGTGCCGCCGCTTCACCAACGGCCGAACCGTTGGCATCCAGTTCCTGAATCTGTAACTTGGTGACAGTCATTCGTCCGGCATTGATCTGGAAGCCTACTCGTCCCTGCTTTCGTTCGAGAGCGGGTGAGTATGCCAGTTGCCTGACGATTTTGGGATTCTGCTTCTCGTTCAGAATCATCTTGCCATCGATCCAGAGTGAGACTTCATCCTTTCGTACATCCAATTGGCACGTGTGGGTATTTCTGTCAAGCATCGCCAGTGAAATCTTCGGCGCGATTTTGGGTTCGTTCGTCAGGAAATGGGCCGTCCCTGTGGTGTCGCCTCGTGACAACGCCGAAGCGAGCCGGACGATCGGGTGATCGCGGAGCGCAAGGTTGAAGGGGCCGGGCAGCTGCTCGTCCGGTGTCGCACGAATCGTGATTCCCGCAATCGATCCGATTTCCAACTGATATTCCATCTTCAGTCGGAAATCGCCGTAATCCTTTTTCGAAAGCAGATAGCTCCGGCTGACCAGTTGGTTGGAGGGATTCTCGCCGACGATCGTGTTATCCTTCACCGTCCATCGCGAACCAGCGCGATCGGATTCGACATACCAATCCGGATTCTGAAAATCGGATGCGTTGGCGTCCTGAAGATGCGAGGGGAGCGCGGTCACCCGTCTCAACTGCGTATCGTCCCTCGGCAGGCCGTCCCAGAGCGTCGATCCGTCAGGGGTCGTAAGTGTGATTTTGCGGAACCGATAGCCGGTCCGCGGTACGGTCAGCCCGATCGCTCCGCTGGCGACTGCGGCATCGTTGAGTGTGAACAGTGAATTTGACGGTTGACCCGGTTCCTGAATCGAACCGGTGAGTTGAGATCCGACAGCGCGAATCGTCAGGCTGTACCAGCGATCCGATTGCAATTGGTAGTTCCAGGTCGAAAGGACTCGAGTCGAGCCGTCGCGTTCGATCCGAACCAGCTGGCAGCGGGTTTGACCTGGTTCGGGGAAGACCAGGCGATATTCGCCGTCCAAACCGGAACTTCGGAAGCAGATTGAACAACCGGTGGTAGCAGATGATGCCTGGAGCAAATCGAGACGATAGACGTAGTCGGTCCATCGGGCATCGCCCAGAACGATCCGCGGATCGGTGTGATTGTCGTGCGAGTACAGAAAAAGTTCGTCGCTCGTCCGTTGCCAGGTTCCGCCCGTGATCAGATAAGTATTCAGGTTTGCTGGCAGATCGTCGATTTTGTCGTAGTGAATTGCATCCGGTTTGATCGCGAGTACTTCGTCTTCTTCAGGCACGATGGCGGGCACGATGGATGCGCGGCGAATCTCGCGGATTCCCAGCCGAATCGACAGGACATAACTCTGTTTGTAGGTGGTCTGAACGCGAACTTGACCATTGCGTCTCTCGCGATCCCACTGAACGGGTACGGGTTGCCCGTCAAGTAAAACGCTGGCGCCCAATGGAATTTCGGAAATATCAAAAACCAGGGTATAGGTCACCGCACGCGGAACCGGATTGGGATTCCCTCTGGGAAACTGTTGCTTTCGTTTGGGAAAAATCGGCCTCTGGAACGGGCGAGGATCGGTTTTTCCTTCTTCCGGTAAAGGCGGCCAATCGTCAGGCTCCGCCTTGACCGGTTCTGGAATTACCGGAATTACTGGAGGCTCCTCTTTCTTGACGTGCTGTTTGGGTGGCTCCGGTTCCGCATCGAACGCTCCCAACGCGAAGGCTGTCAATCCGCCTGCCAGTGCAACGCCCAGAATCGCGCTTGTGAAGATCAGAGTTCGGTTCCGTCGCGGTGGTGGTGTTCGCTCGCTCGGTGTCGTCATGATTGGCGCCACTGTCGCTACAGAGGCGGACGATGCCCGTGATGTCGATGGCTCGAACGCCCACGATTCCACGGGCACGACGGGACGGGAATTCTGATATTCCACCGTGTCGCTGGGGATGGGAGTCGCTGTTATGTAAGGCGTGGAGACCGCCACGGCGGCTCCGGGTTCCATTGGCTTGGCAACGTCCACACTTTGCTTGAAGATCGCCAGAACCTCATCCGCGGATGCGGGGCGGTGTTCGGGATTTTTGTCCATTAAGCGACTGATCAGCTTCGCTAAAATCTCCGGGACATTCGGCGCCAGCGTACGCACATCAGGCAGCGGTTCCGGAGATGCCAGTTCCGTGATCAGAGCGAATGCGCCCTGATTCACGTTCTGATAGGGATATTTGCCGGTCGCCAATTGAAAAAGAATGATACCCAGCGCGTACAGATCGGTGCGGTGATCCACTTTTTTGCCGGCGGCCTGTTCCGGCGACATGTACAGCGGTGTGCCCATCGCGCTGCCGGTTCGAGTCAGTTCCTCCGCACGCTCAATCGGACGCGCGAGTCCGAAGTCGATCAGCTTCACAGTCGGCTTGCCGGTCCGTGCGTCCTTACCCAAATGGATGTTCCCCGGCTTCAGATCCCGGTGAATGATCTTGTAACTATGCGCGTCCGCCAGCCCCTTTGTGATGCCAAACCCAATCCGTCGCCAGACATCCACCGGCATCGGCATCGGCCGCTTGTCCAGACTTTCCCCGCTCAAAAGCTCCATCGTCAGGTACGGGACGTTGTTCCATTCCCCGCAATCGTAGACCTCCGCCACGTGCGCGGAGCGCACTGCCACAGTCGCCCGTGCTTCCGAGATGAAGCGCTTGCGGAGTTGCTCGTTCGAAGCGTATTGTGGAAGGATAATCTTCAGAGCCACCATGCGCTCAAGCGACGGATCGACCGCCCGGAAGACCATTCCCATCCCGCCCTGACCCAGCAGATTCACAATCCGATATCGATCCAGCATGCCCAGATCGTCCGCGTGATCCGCATGCGCGGGTGCGAGAAACGAAAGGTCCGCCTTCGGAGCGGCAGGCGCTTTCTGAGCCCGTGGTCGAACACGCTGAAGGATCTGCTGAACGACCGATCGATACGATTCGGTCGGCAACTTGTGAACCGACTTCAAATCCGCAACGAATGGATCCTTCTTGATCCAATCGGAGATTTTTGACTGGCACTCCGAGCATTCCAGGATATGCTGCCCCATCGAATCAGGATCAATATCCTGCAGTGTCCCTTTCATGAGTCCGTGGATCATGTCCATCGACGGACAAAACGGTGCGGTTTTCATGGCGCAGTTCCAGAATTACGATCATCACACACTTTACGCGATTCAACCCGAAACCTGTCAGAAAATTATTCCTGAAACGGTCGTCATAATCTAGAACAACATCTGATGAAATGCCCCTGAAGAGTCGATGACACGCAAGAAATGATGATTCCCAATCCTGAAGACACAATTGTGGCCCTTTCTTCCGCCCTCGGGCCGGCACGGCGCGCCATCATCCGTATCGGCGGCCCGGAAGCCGTGGCAGTGACACTGACAGTGTTCACTCCAACACACCATGGACTTTCCGAATCCCCCCGCCGTACGATCCCCGGCGAAATCCGACTGAGCGAAGTCACATCACCCATACCGGCCGAGGCCTACTATTTTCGCGCACCCGCGTCGTACACCGGACAGGATCTGGTGGAATTGCACATGATCTCCTCGCCGCCATTGGTCGAACGCCTGATCGCGGACCTTCTCTCCCACGGTGCCCGCGGCGCTCAACCGGGTGAGTTCACGCTCCGAGCGTTTCTGAGCGGCAAGAAGGACCTGACCCGAGCCGAGGCCGTACGGGCGGTGATCGAGGCGGGGAGCGATGACGAACTGCAGGAAGCACTGGCGCAGCTCGCCGGTGGAATCGCACGTCCGCTGGAAGAGTTGCGAAACGACTTGCTGAATCTGCTTGCGGATGTCGAGGCCGGACTGGATTTCGTGGACGAAGATATCGAGTTCGTCAGCCAGGTCGAACTACTGACTCGACTGGCCGCCGGGATGGCGCAGCTCCAGAATCTGAAGCGTCAGTTGAGCGATCGAACCGTGAGCGGTCGCCCGCTGCGCATCGTCCTGGCGGGTGCGCCCAATGCGGGGAAGAGCAGCCTGTTCAATGCCTTGGTCGGCTCGCCGGACGCAGCGCTCGTCAGCAGCGAGGCTGGCACCACGCGCGATTATCTCATCCGCCTGATCAGCATCGATGGCGTACCCGTCGAACTCACCGACACCGCAGGCTGGCAGGAAGCCCGCGACACGATCGAAAGCCAGTCGCAACAACTCGGCAAGGAACAGACATCGCAGGCGGATCTGGTCCTGTGCTGTCTGCCTGCCGATGAACCGGTCCCCGAACCCTTGCCTCGCCTCGGATCCATGACGCATCTCTATCTTCAAACAAAATCGGATCTCGCAGAGATAGCGACGGATCTGATCCCGGTCTCGCTCGTTACGCCTGAGGGATTGAAGCAACTTCAGAACCGGTTGCGGGAGGAAGTGCAGTCCTTGAGGCGATCGGCGCTGGCGCCGAGCCAGAGTCGGTGCCGTCATCACGTGGACGCCGCCCTTGAAGCGCTTCGGCATGCCCACGAGCACGTCCGCGAGAACGACCCGCAGGAACTGATCGCGTTTGAACTCCGCCAGGCCCTGAATCAGATCGGCGAAATGAACGGCGCGATCTACACCAACGATCTGCTCGACCGCATCTTCAGCCGCTTCTGCATCGGGAAGTAACCGATCTTGAATCGGAAAATACAACTTGTTTTTCATATTTTTATTCTGTGCCCCCGAATGTGACGCACGGAATCCGCACGGAAAATGTATTATCTACAAGACGTCCGCACGGAATTCCTGAGGAGACGGATTTTGGGTCGCCGGGCATCGGTTCGCTACTATGAGAGCCGGAAGGCGTACTTCACGCACTTCGAAGGCAAGCAGATCAAACTGGCCGACGGCCCGGACGACGCGCCGAAGGGGAAGACCTACCTTGCCGCGCTCGAACAGTTCTGCACGCTGATGCAGGTCAGAAACGCCGACACCGCCGATCAGGGAAATACCGTGCGGGTAGTCGTCGATCTTTACGGCCAACACCTTGAACGGAACGGGCAGAACCGGTCGCTTGAGATCGTCCTTCAGACGCTTACCTCGGCGATGCAGGAGTTCGGCGACAAGACTTTCGCTGAACTTAAGCCGGTCAATGTCACGAGTTGGCTCGCCCTGATGGCGAAACCACACGACACGAAGAAGCGCAAGGGCGTGAAGTGGGGGCCGACCTACCAAAACATCGCCCTGCGGACACTGGTCGCGGCGTTCAACTGGGCGAAGGGGCAAGGGCTGATCTCCGGGCACTGCCTGCAGAACCCGAGAGCCGTCACCATCCGGGGCCGGAAGAGGAGTCGCGGGCAGGAGGCCTACATCTCGTCGGCGACCTGGAAGAAACTGATGGAGCGGATCGGGAAGACCAACCACGGCTTCGCGGACATTCTCCGCTTCCTCCATGGCACGGGTTGTCGTCCGAGCGAGGCGTACAACGTCGAGTCTCGCTATTACCGTCCCGAGGACAAGTGCGTCGTCTATCCGGGGCAACCGGGGCCGAACGATTACGTGTGGAAAAACGCCAGGCGAACCGGAAAGGACCGAGTCATCTTTCTTTCGGACGAGTTGGCGGAGATGGTCGAGGATCGGATCGAGCGTCACCCCGAGGGGCCGATCTTCCGCACCAACCGCGAGTCGATGTGGTTGCAGGAAGCGATGTCGGTCAACCTGCGGTGGTACGCCAAGAAACTGAGCATCAGTCCCGTACCGACCGCCTACGGCTTCAGGCACACCTACGCCACGGACTGGCTGCTCAACGGCGGGTCCATCAAGGTGCTGGCTGACCTGATCGGAACGTCGGTCACGATGATAGAACGGCACTACGGGCACATCTTGGTGGATAAGGACCGGGTCAGGTCGATCATGACCACGGTCATGAAAGAGCGAGGATCACCCGTGGAAAAACCGAAGGCCGCCCGCCGTCGGGCGTGACCGTTTCGATGGATGAGCTGGCTCAGGTTCCGGTTCGGATGTAGGAACTGGCTTGTCGCAGAACATCCCGGCGACGAACGCCTCGACGTCGGCGATACGAAGCAGGACTGCTCCCCCAGCCCGGAAGTGCGGGAGTGTGCCGAGTTCGACCTGCTTGTACCACCAGCGCAGCGACAAGGCGCTCATCCGCTTCCTAGCCGAAGCCGAGGCAGTGGCGTCCATCCGTCACCCGAACGTCGTTGAGGTGTACCAGTACGGCGACCACGCTGGCAAGCCGTACATGGTCCTCGAATACTGCCCCGGAGGCGACCTCACGACTCTGAGCAAGGCCGACCAGACCCGCGATGCCGCATGGTTCCGCCGGGTGGCTGAGCTGATGGCGAATGTCGCCGCCGGGGTAAACGCCGCTCATACGCAAGGCATCGTCCACCGCGACCTGAAGCCGCACAACGTCTTCCTGAAAGCCGATGGCACGCCGAAGGTGGCCGACTTCGGGCTGGCGAAACGCGGGCTGGGCATCGACTTAACTCAGACGCAGGACGTACTCGGCACGCCGGCTTACATGGCCCCGGAACAGGCGAGCGGGCGGACCAAGTTCGTCGGTCCCGAGGCCGACGTGTGGGCGCTCGGCGTTATGTTGTACGAACTGCTGAGCGGGCAACGGCCATTCGCGGCTTCCACCCCGCTGGAGGTGATGGCGGCGGTGGCGAAGGCGGACGTGCCGAAGTTGCAACACCGATTCCCGACCGTGCCGCGGGACTTGGACCTAGTGACACAGAAGTGTCTGAGCGCCGACCCTCGCGACCGCTACCCAACCGCCGGCGCACTGGAGGCAGACCTGCGGAACTGGCTGGTCGGCAAGCCGGTGTCTGCCCGCACCACGGGGCTTATCGAGAGTACCTTCAAGTGGGTGAAACGGAACAAGCGGGTGGCCCTTACCGGGTCGGGCGTGCTGCTCGTGATGGCCACCGCCACAGCCGTGTCACTCAACTTTGGCCTTGAGGCGAACAAGCAAGCCGAGATCGCCCAAGACGAGCGACGGAAGTCGGAGGACGCTCGGGACGACCTATCGGCGGCGAACGCCAAAACTCAACGGATGTTCGCGAAAGCCCTCTTGGCCCCGATCGCTGGCGACTATGAGGACATCGGAGTCAACGAACGGAGGTCGCTTGTTGAACTGTCGAGTCTCAGACAGGAGGAAATCGGCAAAGTGGTCATTGGCGAGGTCATGAGTTCCTCGGAAGGTCGGGACCGATTGCGAACTCGGTTTGACGTCTTGTCACACGCGGTCATCGGCCTCAATTCGGCACGGCGAGCGGAAATCGACGACCGGTTCCGGCAATACCTGAACGATCCCTCCGCGCCGCTCCAAGCGCGCCGTGACCTCGCCGCGATCCTGATCGATCGGGAGAGCTGTGTCGCCTCACTCCTGCCGGCGGTCACAATTCTCCTTCAAACGGTCGCCTCAGACGCGAGTTGGGACGTGCGATCGAAGTCAGCGTCCGCGCTCGGCCAACTTCCCCACCGGTCCCCCGCTGAAACCGAGCAAGTTTACCAACTCGCTGATCGACTCCTCTCCGATGAACGCATTACCCGCACGGAACGGCCGAGTAGCTGGGTCTCAACTGCCTTCCTCTTCCAGCTTACGCGGGTGCTGCCCGCTCGCGAGCATACTCCGGATGATGCATCAGCCAGACATCCGGAGCCGGTGCGGTGCCGATTTCCGACTGCTTCAGGTAGTCGGCGATGAGCCGAGCGATTTCGGATTCTCGATTCATCGGCCCCTCAGCCGAGCAGTTCCCGCAGCCGCTTCAGGCCGCGATACAAAAGGCCACCCACGGCGTCGGTCGTCTTGCCCACCGCCGCAGCCGTTTCGGATATGGAATTTCCCAAAAGATAATGCAATTCAATCACCCGCCGCTGATCCGGTGGCAATCGATCGAGTGCAGCCACGATCCGCACGGTCTCCTCGTCGCGGGCGATCTTCTCACCGGGATGAACTTCGACTGCCAGTAAGGTGTTCAAACGAGTCGCTGAGTCGTCGATCGATCGCTCCAGTGATTGTTCCCGGCGGACATCCCTCTTGTCGGCAGTCGCTTTGCGGATCTCGTCTAGAAGGTTGTTGGTCAGCACGCACTGGAGCCATTTCTTTCGCCGCGCGGTATCCCAGGCCAGCCAATCCGGCGCCCCGTCACACGCATCCAGAAGCGTCTGCTGCACGATGCCGGACAGGTCGATCTTCCCGGCCAACCCGGATTCGACTTGGAGGCGAACGAGCATCGTGAGATAGCCACGGTACGATTCGATTTCGCGCGATCGTTGGTCGGTCATAAGGCGAGTCAGCATAGTCGAAAAGTTCATCGTGACCGCCCTTAATTTATCACACGTCACAACGTTTGCTAAAGTCTATTTCAGAACCCGTAATTCTGCTTGTTTTCAAGGCTATTATTGGGTTCTGAAATAGGTTCTAGTGAAAAGCGATCACGTTACAGGAACGCGTTGATCCACGTGACAAGTAACCCCAACGCGTGTGTGATTCTTTCGTGGAACTGCATTGATTTTCGAAAATTTCGAAAAATTCGCGCCGCGTCGCGCCAGCGGAGACGCTTGAAGTAGTATGGGCGGGCTGCGTCAGCGTCAGACTGTTCCCATCGTTCGGTACCACACACGATCAACTTCCATGACTCCATCGCCCCACGCCAAGCCCGAAACCGGCCGAGAAATCCGGTACGTCGCTTCGGATAACTTCGTTCCGCTCCTTGAACGCATTGGATGTTCACTTCTCATTTCGACCTACCACGCCGGACGAGTGGTCGCGCTCGGCGTTCACGAAGGCAAGCTCGTCTGCGAGTTCCACTGCTTCGAACTCGCGATGGGTTTGGCGATGCATCCCACACAGCTCGCTGTCGGCACGCGGCATAACGTCCTCTACTTCCACGCCGATCCTCGTTTCGCAGCCTCGCTCGAGCCAGCTGGTTGCTACGGCGATTTTCAGCTGCTCCGGTTGTCCATTTTTCTTCATCGACAGGACATGTTGTCCGTAACAGTCAAAACCACACTGAGACTCTAAGAATATGTAATAAACTGATTCCATAATAAACTTTAACGGATGCAGAATTATGCCTACTCACTTCCACGAAAATTTTATATCCGCGTACTACTATTGCAAAAAAGTAATAAATAAACACCGCAAACCAATCCATTTTGTGGCGCCACACAAACTAAGTGTATTAGAGCTGGAAACAAGATACACTCCATTCACCTCCGCAAGCGCTTATGCTTATGCAGAAAATCAAGGACAAGAAGTATACGATAACCTAAGTGTCTTTACAAGTAAAACTGCAACAACAAGAATATGGGAACATTCTGGAGTTATTCAATCGAGTTCCGCAATGGCATCAGCGGGGCTTGGCATTCCGAATGGTGCATTGGTTGAAGCGGAAATATCAACATCATATCAAGGCCCGCAAGATTTTTTTTCATCCGGAGGCTGGGCTAAAGCTTCCGCTGGTGCCAGATGGGGAGATTGCATTACAGTATCCAATTCGCCCATCCTATCGATTGCACCCTACATTACGCTTACATTTAGCGTCGCCGAGTATCACGACATCGAGAATCACGTATCCCAAGGTACAAGTATAATCGCGGGCGGTGGAATACTTCCGTATGTAATTCAAAGCGGGCCAGGAACTTTCTCTCATAACGTGACCCTTGCTCGCGCAGGCACCCAGTTTTGGAGAGGTGATTGGTTTGTTGACATCGATATGGTACTCTGGTCATTCGCTCGTTCGGCCAGCAGATCGGCGTCGATTAGTCTGGTGTCGGCAAAACTTGCCGATGGAACCGACCCAGAAATATTGCAATTCTGTGGCACGCAAACCGATTACGCCCCAACAAATATCATAAGAAATGAACAAGGCGCAGTTACAATTTCTTACAGTGTGACTAGGGCGCCATTGACAAAGGCTACTTCCGTTGCTCTATACTGGGCATCGGGAGAATCCTTAGCTTCGGTCATCGGTGGCCCAGTCTTCAGTACATCGGTACAGAGGAGCACGGGGCTTTATGGGCCAATTGAAGTGCCGGCCTCTACACTAAGCAGCCCTCCCATAGAAGCCACTCATATGTTGGTTGTTACTGATCCAGACCAGTTAGTAGTCGAGGCTGATGAATCGAACAATGTAATGGCAATTCAGGTTCGAAGGCCCGACCTAGCAGCCGGGTCAGTTATCTTTGATGAAAGTAAGGGTGGTGCGAAATTCGATTATACGATTTCGGGAACGAATTTGACTCAGGGAGCAAGCGTTCAGTTCGTTTGGTCTGACGCGCCGACCAGCACAAGTGGTATTCCCGCAGCTCCTTCCCGCGTCTCGGAAACGAGCGTTGGCAGCCATAAGATCGAACTCACCGCCGCCGAGATCACTCCTGCACCACTGGACAAGACGTATTACCTAGTCGGCGTCATCGATCGCGAGAACAGCATTCAAGAAGTCAGAGAGGACAACAACACCACTAGTTCCATTCTGATTTACAGTGCTACGGTGTCTTGGACGACTGACCCGCCCTATCCGCAAAAAGCAGAACCTTATTCTCTCATTGCCGCAGTCAAGAACACGTCACCGATTGGACTGCCCGCCTTTACGCTCGACTGGACAGAGGAGCGGACAAGCGGAACCACACCGGAGCGTCCGAACCCTCGGCCTCGCAATGGCAAGTTCTCTTTTAGTGCAATCGGATACGCTCAAACATCCGAAGTCACTCAACCATTCGAACACGATTGGGAATGGATCCCTACAACTAATCCACTATTTGGCGACCTCTGGAAAGCTATATCCGGGGGCTCTTTGTTGGAGTTGGTTGCCAAGCTAGGCTCACCACTATCCACAATAAAAAATACTATTGATTACACCACGGCATTTATTGATGCCATAGAGAGTACAAAAGTTGCTGAGACAAAGAACGAATACACTTATCTGCTAGAATCTGCACCTGGACTGAGTATTCAACCCGCTCCGGTATCGACCGTTACGGTCTCTGTTCCCAATTATCGACTTGTCTCATACGGGGCGGCAGTAGGGTTATTGATGACTGGCTCGGACATAATGGCAAGCGGACTCGCTGAATTGTTGATTGCTCGAGCAAGTAGCGGAGAGTTGCGACGGCAGCTCACTACCGCTGCGGGTGCAACAATTGGTGTTGGAATCGCGAGTTTGATATCTTCCGGGATCATTTACGAAATTGCGAAGGATCCTCCTGACTTCGACTATCGGACAGAGGTAATTCCTAGGCCGTTGATTCCCTCCTTCTCAGATGTTGTCGTTGATGGCATTCTTTTGGACTGCTTTAAGCTTCAACTGGAGTACACCTCTCTTCAAATCGCGCAGTTTGAATCTAGAAACAAAGCGGACGGCGCTTTCCTATCAGGCGATTACGAATGGCAGAGTAAGCAATTGCTGGCCGCTTCGGAGTTCGTTAATCGGGCAGCAATCGTTGAGACGAAGCTGATTGGCTACTTGGCCCATGCGAACAAAGTCAACGCGTTAGGTTATACGCCTACCGCTGCAGACGCTGTCAGCTACTTGAACGCGAATGGATTGCCGGGTTTCGTCACAAGTCTTTTGAGTCAAGCGGGGTGGAGTCAGACTGCCATCGACGAACTCGTGGCCACGCTCCGCGGGGCTACCACGTTGTCCACCAACCCTCGAACAAGCGGCCTACTGGCCGCTCGCGCAGCTGGGGCGTTTGACTCTTATTCCTCGATGGACCAATTAAATCATGCCGTACAGCTTCGCGTGCAGAGTCTGGGCTTACCTGTGCAATCTGTGTCGGAAGACCAGGCGGTACGATTAGCAAACGACCGACTTTCAATCGAGGCTGATATTGCAACGGGAATTCCGAGCCACAGATTAAGTGATGCAATTGAGTCACACATCGGCTATATCCGTGACCTTTACCTCCAGACGAACAACGCTGAACTCGGTGAGGCACTTGACAGAGCGTATACTTACATGGTCCGTTTCCAGCAGTTGGATCCGAGTATCACCGCACTCGACGCTATCGTTTCGCACCACAAGTCGAGCGGTCTGATTTCCTCGATTGTAGCCGACCAACTGGAAGCGGAACTTGACTCCGCTGCAGAGAACCTCGAAGTCGGCGACTTTGCTTCCGTGTCGGCGGCTCTGACTTCTTTCCAAGCAATCGTAATTGCCAATTTGGGCGGTAGCATCAACCCAGCGTCCGGCGCGAAGCTAAGCGACTTCGTTGGGTACTTGTTGCCGTACGTCACTGCGACAGTTCCAAATGAAAACAACTCACCAACCGATCTCGTTCTTCTCGGAATATTTGTCGAGGAGAACTTATCGTTAGATTCATTAGTTGGCACGCTCACCGCAACCGATCCCGATGTCGGTGACACGTTCACCTACAGTCTGGTCGGCGGTCTCGGTAGCGATGACAATGCCGCCTTTACCGTCGTCGGTGATCAACTTCGAACAGCCGTGACCTTCGACTACGAAGCGAGGTCGAATTACACGATCCGAGTCAAAGTCACCGATTCCGGCAGCGAGACGTTTGAAAAGGTGTTCGCTATCACCATCTCCGACGTGGCCGAGCCGCGCGTCACGGAACTTCGCCTTCTCTATGGCACCAATCAGAGCCATAACCTCCTGAGTTCTAGCCGAACGATTCTGCCCTGGGCGATCACGGGAATCGAAGCGGTCTTCAGCGAATCCGTGACGGGTACGCTGGGCAGTTTGAACGTCACAGGGATCGGCGTACCGACGATCGCCACGTTCACGGGAAGCGGAACGAATTCGCTCCGCTGGACATTCAACTCTCCAATCAGCGTCGCCAATTGGGGCATCGAACTCCTCGCTGCAAACATCCGCTCGGTGCTCACCCAGGAAGGGCTCGATGGAGATGGAGATGGGGACGAGGGCGGCGATTTCGGCAAGTCGACTAAGGTGCTCCAGGGGGACTTTGACGAGAACGGCATCGTCAACATCGTCGACGCAATGCAGGTGCGGTCGAAGATTGGTGGAGCGTATGTCGCATTCGCTGATATCGATGGCGATGGAGATGTGGACCTGAATGACATGAACCTGGTCCGCACTCTGATCGGCCGCACGATCTAAACGACACATTTTTAGCGGGAGTCAATTCAGCTCCCGCTTCATTCTTCATTCGAAAATAAATACTGGGAGCACTCCATGCATCGAATCATACTGGCAGCGAGTTTACTTCTCTGCCTCTTTTCCGGGTCGGCACAGGCTGGGTTTCAGATTCAGACCCCAATCGTCGGCCCGGTTGTCGCTGGTAGCACTGGTAATTTCTTCGACGTCGTTCTGACAAATACCGCCGACGCGCCCGTGCAAAATTATCAGTTGCTGGCGTACGACATCCGTATTGGGATCGCCGGCTTATCGGGAGTAACGTTTACGTCGGTCAATGAAGCGAGTACGAACTATGCATTTGCGGGGAACAATTTTGAAATTCTGGTGACTCCCTCGCCAGCGTCAACGATTAGCTGGAATGACACTGCGATCATTGAAGTGCCGATCGCAACTGGTGAATCCGTGACGTTAGGACGAGTCTTTTTCGATGTTTCGAACAGTGCGACTGCAGGGACGTATGAATTGTCAATCCAAACGCCGTTCACCAATTTGGTGGACGAGACATTCTCCCCAGTTGATTACACCACCGCGAATGGCTCGGTTGAGATTACTACAAACAATACGAATCCTGTTCCACTGCCGAGTTCGTTCTTGCTCTCATTGATCGGAGCGGTCTGCGGTTTGATCGTGTACCGGATGGTATGAGACAGCCGCTAACAATCAGAACCGTGAATGCGGATGCGGGTACTCGAACCTTCATTCGCGTTCGTGTTTTTTGTTTGAGCTTCTGTGCTGAGAGAGTAGAGTGCTTAAACAAATATATCGGAGCGTGATTCCGTGACTTTGCCCGTGGAAGTTGTCGTTTCCCAGTACTTGCAATCGCTTGAAGCGGGGACGGCACCGTCGTGTGAGGAGTTCCCTAATCTGCATCCCGAATGCCGCGTCGAATTGGCTCAGTTTCTCGATACGCACGCTCAGCTTCAATCCACGTTTTCAACACTTCGAGATTCGACGACGCTGCCAGCGTTCCCACGGCGCTTCGGCTTGTATTATCTGCTCGGCGAACTTGGCTCTGGTGGCATGGGTGTCGTGTACCGGGCCCGGCATATCGGTCACGAACGCGACGTGGCACTGAAGATGATTCGGAGCGTGCAGTTCTGCAGCGAGAAGGAGCGTATTCGATTCCGCAGTGAGATTGCGGCGGCGATGCAACTGCAGCACCCGAACCTGACGCCAGTCCTCGACGCCGGAGAGATCGATGGGCTGCAGTATTACACCATGCCCGTTCATGATGCGGGGAACCTCTACCATCATCGGCTTCGTTTTGCAGCTACACCGGATCAGGCAGCCGCAATTGTTCGCGATCTGGCGATGGGGATCGATCACGCCCACCGGAACGGGATTCTGCATCGTGACTTGAAACCATCAAACGTTCTGTTCAGTCAGTTGGGTCAGCCGCAGATCACCGATTTCGGACTCGCCAAGAATCTGCATAATGCTATGAATCAGACTCGTACGGATCAGATTGTCGGTACGCCTGCGTACAACGCGCCGGAATGCCTGGATTATCAGCCCGCGACTACAGCGTCGGATATTTACGGTCTGGGCGCGATCCTCTACTTCGCTCTCACGGGCGAAGCTCCTACTCAAGGGCGTAACGAACAGGAACTGATTTTAGCCCTGCGTTATCGCGAATCGATTCCGCCGAGTCGGTTGAATCCGCAAGTCTCACGCGACTTGGATGCGATCGTGCTCCAGTGCCTGAATAAGGATCCCGAACGACGGTATCCTTCGGCAGCGGCTCTGGCGGACGATCTCGAGCGTTATCTGGACGGTCGATCGGTGCTGGCTCGGCCTCCAGGGCGAATGGAGAAGATTGTTCGCGGAGTTCGACGCCATCCGTTGATTGCATCACTTATCACCGTGGTATTCGCGCTGATCGCTTTCAGTGGATTGGTCATGTGGCAGCGTTACGACGAATCGATCCGCTTGAATGATGCGCTTGAAGGGGCGTTGAAGCGTGAACATGAACGTTACCAGGACATGCGTCAGTTCGATTACGCAGGCCGGATGCGGAGTGCCGCGGATGCGATGAAGGCCGGACGCCTGGAGGATGCAAGCGAAATTCTCAGCTCGCTTTTCCCCAAAGGTGATGAAGCAGACATCAGGGAGTTCACGTGGCATCACTTCTGGCGAACAGCAAGAACTCGGCAGCGAGTCCCCGCACATTTAAAATCCATCGTTGCGGTGGCGATCTCGCCGGATGGCAAGTACTACGCGACTGCTGGCAACGACGATCAAATCTCGCTGATCGATCCGGACAGCGGAAATATCATCCGAAAATGGAACACTCAGGTTGCTCTATTTGATCACGGCTTTTTCAAAATGTGCTTCAGCCGTGATTCTACTCAGATCATCACAGGATACACGGAGTATTCTTCTTCAACAACGAAGTTGTCTCTCTGGGATGTTTCGAACGGTGCGGTAATCGCCACGAATACGGTACCGATGAACCGGTTGGGAGGATTCATTCCAAGGGACAACGGGATTATCCTGGTTCAGGGCGGAACGGCGAAAGAGTTTTCGGGGCAGATGTATGAATGGAATACACGATCCAATACGGTCGATTGTTACCGTGATGATCAGGATGGTGCGCACATGCAACTCACGAATGTCGTGAGCGACAATTATGTGTATCTGACCCGCTCAAAGTTTCTCAATGTAACAGACGCTTCCGATCAGATCGTGCAATTGGAATTGTCAACCAATAGTTTGAAACATGTCGGGGTGCTTAATTGCACCTGCAGAAACTTGAGTTGTTCACCTGATGGCCGATGGCTTGCCGCCTCTGATTGCACAAACACCCTTTATGTGTGGAACCTCGACGAGATGGAACTCGTCTTCAAAAAAACTTCGACTCGGGAATGGCGAGTATTACGAAGATGGTTTGGATCAACTCAAGCAAAGAACTCTTTGTCATTACCGCAATGCCTGGTCGTGGCTGGACATCCTATCGAATATCAACTTTGGATTGGGATCAACGTGAAATCGAACGAGGTATGCCATCGGTTTATTGTCTGGAATATGATCGCATTCGAAAGACGATACTCTTGGGCTGTGAAGATGGTATGTTCTACATTCGAAGACAGTTGCCAACTTACAGATCGAGCAGACTCACGAGCCATCCCGGTGAAGTATGGGCTGTTGCGTTCAGCCCCGATGGTCAGACACTCGCGAGTGCCGCTGATGACCACACAGTCAAACTTCACGATATGACGACGCGAGAAGTCCGCACCGAATTGATCGGTCATAAGTCGCTCGTGATGTCGATTGCATTTGCTCCGGATGGCAAGACGATTTTCACGAGTGGATTTGATGGTACCATCCGAGGGTGGGACAAATTCGGGGAGCAAATCAATCTTCGACAAAACCATTCGCAACCGGTCAATCGAATTACGGTATCGTCTGATGGCCGATGGCTGGCGAGCGTGGGACGTGATTCTAAAGTCGTCGTTTGGGACTTGAAGAAAAACATCAGAGCAGGCAACTTTTCGATCGGGAACAATCGGTGCTACACTCTGGATTTCTCACCTGATTCAAAGATCCTTATGGTCGGTGAGCGGACGCATGTTGCGTACCATGAAATTCCTTCTCTCAAGAGACTGCATTCCACTTCCGAACATGAGTTTTCGATGCCCCGTGCGATCTTTGCCAACACAGGCGAGACGATTCTTGGGAATCAGAAAGGGCGTGTGTCCGTCATCACGTCTTCGGACTCGCAACCCCTTTCCTTTCAGGCTCACGAGCGTTCGATCAACGCCCTGGCTTGCTCCCCTGACGGACGAACCATTGCGACTGCAGCTCTTGATGGAAGCCTCAGACTTTGGCACCGCAAAACGGGCCGACTCATGGCCGAACTTGTTGAATCCGGCCCGCAGTGGAACAGTCTGGCGTTCTCGCCTGATGGCAATCATTTAGCAGGCGGCAACCACGCAGGAGAAGTACGCCTCTGGTCATGTGGGGTCAAATAGTCATTTCGTGACCGTGTGGCAGTGCTTTTTTGTCGGCCATCGACCACCAAGTTCCATAATTCTCGATCGGCGAATTCAGTACTTCTCGAACGGCGCTGACTACGCACTACCTGCTGACATGAATCCCTTTCTTCACATCTGGAACAGATTCAACCGCACTCTCTCGGATGTAATGCATCCATGAAGAACAAATGGATCCGACAGATGATCCACCGGTGCAAACTCACCAGTGCCATTTCTGATAGCTAAAAAAATCTCTATGACTCGCCACACGGTCACTCGTGTGGCGAGTCCGTGATTGGTCACGCAATTTCCGTTTCGCTTCGATGCTGACGGATGATCCTTCTACCGATCCATGCCTTGGAACATCATCTTCAATCTGGTCCCGCTCGGGCTGGGCCGCGGGTTTCCCCGCAACCGAACCGGCCGGAACTCTTAAGATCCTGTCATTTCATCATGAAGCGGATTTTTCGCCTTCGGTTCAAGCGATCCAGGGACGTGTAGTGCGGCGGATCCAGAGGCAGGTCTGCACACCAAAGGCGGCCACCGCGGCACCAACTCCGCTCAGCAGGGTCGCCACCGGATGCGAGACGAGGGCGACCGCTCCGACGAGCGTGCCGACACCAATGGCAATGGCGACGGCTCGCTTCAAGTGCCAGCCCAGACGGCAGACCCTCATCACACTAGCCGTCCGGGCCGTGACCAATGCCACCACGGACTTGACGGTGTCAGCGACCACACGGACGGCTGACGTAATACCCACTTTGCAGCGGGCCAGGAAGCGAGACGTGCGGGACGGCGGTGCCGGGTTCGCGGCGAGAGCACGGCGGAGGAGATCGAGTGTTGCAGGGTTGGCCAGACCATCCTGAATGATTTGCCGCAGGGCAGCCTGACTTCCGTCACGAACGGCATCGGTGACCGCCTGATTGAGCCCGTCGGCGAGACAGTCGATGATGCCATCGAGACGGTCCAGCTGATCCGAGAGTTGCCTGCGTTGCGGACGGCCATTGATCGGTTGAGTGAGAACAGACATCGGAAGACTCCTTAAGAGATTGGGAAGGGTGAATGACAGAAGCACTGTGATTCGGTCGACGGATTCCCCACAGCGTGAGGAACGAAGCTGAACGAACGACGGTGCAGCCAAAGCGTGTTACAGTCCGAGGATCGTTGAGACCGGCGTGCCGGTCGCCAGCAGGTCAAGAGTGGCGCCAGCGAGAGCCAGCCCGGCACTCAGCAACGGCCCGCCCGTCCAGGCGGCCGCTCCGGCCAACAGGCCGAGGCTGAGGCCGACCCACGCCGGCCCCCGCTGCGTTCGCCACCAGGTCCAGATCCGGGTTGCCGTTCCCACAGCCGCCAGACAGCGATTCGGAGGGCGTTCATCGGATCCGGTTGCGACAGGGTTCCGCAGAGCCCCGGTTTCGTCATCCCAGCGGTCGGTATCCTCGTCCCAGGCTGCGGTAGCCGTTGAACTCCGGGAACGGGATCCGGCCGTTGGACGAAGATGATCGGTTCGCCCGCTGGCGAGTGTCTGCAAAACATCCTGCACCGCCTGTCCAACGGCCTGACCGAGTTCAGTAGCGACCGCTTCACGAACGCGTTCGCGGAGGGTGCCGAGGGTGTCGGTCAGGTGCCGGAGGCGATGAACTAGGAATTCGAGTCGGGTCATGGAATCCTCGCAGGTTCAGGAGCCAAGTTTGAGAGATTTGAGCGAAGACCAGACTTGAGACAGCGCCTTCTGCTCCTTGCGGCGATGCTTGAGGGCCGCAACCAGACGGCCTGCTTTCTGGACAACGTCAACGAGAGCCAGGCGGAGCGCTTCCGCCTCGGCGTGGAGGTCGAGTTCGTCGGGTGCAGCCGGTTCGATTCGTTCTGACGGAGACGAACCGGATCCGTTGAGGCTTTTCATGGACAGATTCTCCAGTGAGGAACGGGATGGTAAAGCGATCGCCGGCTGACGACCGCTCGAACGCGGTGATCGGGTCACGTACGGCGGGGTTGCATCTTCAGGTTGCAGACCGGCGGCAAGAAAGATCCGATCGCCGTCGAGTGCGACGAACGGTTTTCGGACCGAAGCGAACTGGAAGGTTCGGAAGCCGAGCGTCAGTGCCCGCTTGAGATACTGCCGGTCCAGGACATAGCGGATGGGCGGTCCGGTGGCGGTCGATCCGGCGAGCGGGAACTCCTCAGGGCCCGTATCAGCACTTTGAGCACGGACGGTGACACGACCGCGGGTGAGTTCGAGCGTGACGGGCGCGTTCTCATCATCGTGACCGGGCAAGGTTGGGAGCACTTTGTGAAGCTGAGCCGCATCGGGATCGGAAATCGTCACAACGCTCGGGGTAAGGGACTTGGGGATCACCTCATCAACGTTGGGGAATCTCCCGGCTTCATCACGATGAAGCCAGACGGTCCAGGATCCCATCCGGATCACCAGATGGGTTGCCGTCACGCCAAGTTGCACCGGTTGACTGCGGAACTCCTTTGCGCCGAAGACGGGGATTGCCGGAACGAGCAAACCGGTCATGGGTACGGGAAGATCGAATCCGCCCTGAATCAGAACCTGCCGGGAATCGGAAGCGACGATCCGGTTGCGGAGAATCTGGATCCGGTGGAAGGCATACCGACCGGTGGATTCCCGTGCCGCGATCCGGCCCGCTTCGTGGAACGCGTCCCGAACCGAATCCGGTACCGGTGTCCATTCGTCCGGAAGCGCTCGTGGAGTGTGCTTCGGTTCCGGCAGGAGATCGAACGTCTGTTCGCGAGGTAAACCTCCTTCCGTCCA
>JBGSJI010000156.1:0-17832 GCA_041742055.1 Limnoglobus sp.
CCAATTCGTGAGCCTTGGCTTCGAGTTCGGGGCTGAGCGGTTCCGACATAACAGGGCTCCTGCCGAGGGAAAATTCCGACCGTCATTCCAAAGTACACCGAAGTGAACACATTTCCCACCAACTTTTGCGATGCTTACCCGGACCAACCCCTATCATCGGAATGACATTGCATTTTTGAGCAAGCACAGTCGTGCGGTGCTGACCGCGATCATGCTTGCGGATCCGCCGGCGGGTGCGCACATTCTTGATGCGGGTTGCGGTTGGGGGCTCAGCAGCGAGTTGATGGCGTTTTGCGGCGCACGCGTGACAGCGATCGATATCAACCCGGCGTTTGTGGAATTGGTCCGGCGTCGGGCTCAGCGGTTCATGCTGCCCATCACAGCGATCCGATCAGAATTTGATACCTTTGAAACAGGCGAACGATTTGACTTACTGTTCTTCTATGAATGCCTGCATCATAGTGTGAAACCCTGGGAATCTCTAAAAAGTCTTGGCCGATTTGTGAAGCCGGAAGGAAAAATCGTCTTTGCTGGTGAACCGGTGAATACCGTCTGGTGGCCGCACTGGGGCCTGCGATTGGATGCCCCTTCGGTGTACTGTGCCCGCAAATTCGGCTGGTGGGAAAGTGGTTGGTCGATGCTGTTCATCGCTCGCTGCTTTGAGCAAGCCGGATTTACTCTGAACACTTTCGAAGAGATCGGTCTCGACAATGGCCCGATCGGAATCGCTACTCGCACGGGTCAGGAAATTGTTGTGAATCGTTCCGTCCGTGAACCGTTCGAACGAATGCGCCATGTCTATGACGCACGCGAAGAGATCTTGCGAAGTGAATTGGCGGGTCTGCAGCAATCTATCGCCGACTTGAAATCCTCGCGGTCATGGAAACTGACGGCGCCTCTCCGTGCGCTCATTAGTGTCTTCAAGACTCGTACCACTTCATAACTACACCAGTCCCCACAAGCGGCGCAAGCCCCACTCGCACGCGAGCACCACAGCAAACGCGATCAGCCAGCCGGGAAGAAATGCTCCGGAATGCTGACGCCGCCAATCGGGTACGAATCGCGGCTTGGGCTTGACCGTCACGATCGGCTGGCCCTTCAGCTCTTTCAGATAGCCAGACAAGTCGTCGAGACGATAGGCTTTGCCGCCACCCGCCTTGGACAGTTTTTCCAAATAGTCATGATCGGCGGCGGCCCTCAGCATTTCGTCCGATGTATCCGGATAAGCAATGAAACGAGCGGACGCGTCGCCCTTCAATTCTTTCCCCGTCGAGTCTTTACCTTCTGCCTTAAGAACAACGGTATATTCCCCCGCCAATCGCGGCTCAAAGATGATTTTGTTGCCGTCCTTAGGATCGACGATGGTTGGAACAGGTTGTGCGTCTTCCGGTTTCTGACCCGGTGCGACGATCCGCACGTCGAATTTCGGATCGGTCGCATCGACTCCAGATGTGGTCCGCAGACCGACTTTGACCGATTGTTTTCCATTCACCGGCAAACGACGATACTCGGGCCGTGCGTAGGCAGCGCCTTCCTCCTCTTCTTGATGGGCGAGATACAAGATCAGCCGGCGCCAGAACTGTGCGTGAATTTCGAACCCTTCACGTGTGGGCGGAGTTGATCGGCGGCCGAACGACTTCCAGAGTCGCGTGTTCATCCCGCCCCAGGCAAGCACCCGACCGCGATTTCCATCACCGACCTGCCAGCCGACCAGAAGATATGGTGGAACCACTTTGTTGGGTGGCAGACCGGCGGAGATCAGTTCCCGGCTATCCGAAGCGATAGCGTACACGGTCGCACCCGCTTTCGGCTCACCCAGCTTGCTGATCGCGTTCAATCGGCTCGACGGTACGCCGGGAACCAGCGCGTTCAGCTTGTCCCAGGACTCCGCACTGGATTCGCCGTTCACTTTCATCAGGAACTTCAATCCATCCAAAGTCGGCACGCACTGGAATCGCTTGTCATCGGCTTTGTAAACCGAGTCCGCAATCGAGGGAAAATTCGAAATGCTCACCGGTATCAAACCTTCAAGAGCGGACCCTTTCCAGCCGTTGTCGAGGGGGCGATTCAAATCGCCCGCATACGACGCATCGCCGGCACCGAACAGCAGGCCGACACCTTTCTTTTCAACCTGATCACGGATCTTCTGCGGCAGAGTGGGATCGATCGCCTGAAGTTGCCGCTGTGAGATGTTGCCGATGATGATGACATCATAAGCCCGGGAATCGAAGTCGAAGATTTCCTGTTCGGCCGGTGTCGCCGGTTCTGCAGACTCACGAAGCACGCGCACGAAATCGAACCGCTTATCCGCTCGTAGCACGTCACTGATCAGAGTCATTTCGTGACTGTGCCGATCGATCATCAAAACGCGAAGTCCTTCCTTCGTGACCGTCAGATATGTTTCCACGGAATTGTTGGCGGGGTTCGCATCGCCCGGCACACTCTCGATCGGGATCTCGACTTTGAGGCGTATTTCACCCGGTGTGTCCGGTGCCTTCACTTTGATCTCGATCTCGTTTCCTGTGTCTTTTGTGAGCACATGCTTTTCTTCTGCGATTTTCTGATCATTGAATTTCACGATAACCGGTACCGTCGCACCGGCAAAACCGAATGCGTTGGCGACGACCTTGATGATGAGATCATTCTTGATGGGAACGGGTGAAGGATCCGCCGCCACCGCAACCACCGCCACGTCCTTGGCGCTCGGTGGCGTGGTCTTTGAACCGGTCGAGAACGTATGCAGCGGGGCAATCGCGCGCCAGCGCGTCGCCTCTGTTTGCGCCGCGTAGTTCGTGCCGTTGTCCGCCCCGTCACCCACCAACAGATGCGCGCGCAGGAAGCGCTCCGTCTGCCATTTCTCGTACGTCCGGCTCAGGTATGCGCCGTAGTCGGACCGCTTGGAATCAGCGGGCATCTTAGGATCATAGATGCCCGTCGCTTCGGCGAAATCGGTTTTGCCTAACGCATACATCACCACATTGACATTCTGCTCGTTCCGCAACTCCTCGAGAATCGGCTCGCACTTATCCAGAATCTTGCGGACCGCACCAATCCGCGATTGACTGTCGAACTCGTCCTTGATCGTCATGCTTTCGGAGAGATCGATGCCGATCAGTAGGATCGAAGGAACCTTGGGATCTTCCTGTATGCCCACGCTCGGCCGCAGCGCCGTGAGCAGCGCGATCGCCAATGCCGTGAGTCGAAGCGTCAGGATAATGAACACACGCCGGCGGGTCGCGGCGGGGTGCTTCAGGTACGTCCAGAGCGTCAACCCCACCAGGACCGCCGCCACGATCGCCAATGCCGGCAGCCCGACCGGATATTCGGACCACGGATAAGCCGGCTTCATCGAAAGAAAATAGTCGGTCGTAGACTGCATGCGGTAGCGCGTTCCCTTCAAAGCCTTGGACGATTCGCTCTCATCAGTCTACCAAAAATCGCCCCGGTTCGGTCAAGCGGCTTCACCTTTGTCATTGGACGCCGCACGCCTCCGCTCCCACAATGGCGGAACCCGAATTCTCTCAGGAGTCTTTTCATGGCAGCCAAGATCGTGATGCGCACCGCCGAAGCGCTCGTCGAAGGCGACGACGCCTACCTCTGTGCCGAACCCGAAATCGTCCTCGGAAGCCTCGACGGGCCGGTCGGCCAAGCCCTCGCAACCCTGCTCGGCGATCAGACCAAAGGCCACACCAAAGTCTTCGCCATCCTCAACAGCGATGTGCAAGTCAAACCCGCCACGCTCATGGTCAGCAAAGTCACGGTCGCGGACTCACGCTACACCAACATCCTCATGGGCACCGTCCAGGCCGGCATCGCACACGGAGTCCTCGACAGCGTTCGCGAGAAGATCATCCCCAAACGCCTCGCCAACGACCTCGGCATCATCTATAGCGTCTGGCTCGACCCTGCCGTCCTCAAAGTCGAGAAAGTCGATCACAAAGCCCTCTTCGCCATCCATCGCGAAGCCACCGTCAAAGTCATCCGCAAAGCCATGACCAACGAACCCACCATCGACTGGCTCCTCAAGAATCAGAACTCCGTCGAACACTACTTCCACCAACTCGGCGTCGATGGCCAACTCTGAGAATTCCGACTTTTTGCACACAGAAATTTGACTTCACGGTATCACCGACGAAGACTCCGCCACCGGCCGCGCACGCTCGTGGCGGTGACATTCTGACGCCGACTCGTCTTTCCACCGACACTGCCACACCCTACCGTGGAAAGACGCTCAATTTTCGGAAGCGCCTATGCGCCACAAGAGTTTACGTCAATTTTGAACATGTAGTGAAATCATGAACAGTACCAATTGACAGCCGCCGGAACGCTCGCGAGGGCTCCGCCACTCGCCGCGTTGCTCTTGGCGGAGTTCCCCTTGACTGGACATCAATAATGAAATTATGTTCAAATTTCGAACAGTCGTCGTGACTCGAATTCTGGCGCAAGGGCCGATCAACTTTTGGCGCGACAGTAAGGCGATTTCGAGTATCATGAATGTCACCTGACCGACCGAAATTAAAATCGACCAATAAAAAAGGTGCCAGTCCCCTTAAATGAGTTCCGGGAGCGGTCCAGCGACCATGTCGAGCGCGTCGATCACCAGCGATTCCATGCCCAATCCGGACGACGAACCGCATCGGTTCTCATCGGATGAGGAAGTCGTTTGTCCCGATGGCTACCAGCTTCTTGAGGAAGTCGGCCGCGGCGGGATGGGCATCGTCTACCGTGCCCGCGATGCGTCGCTCGATCGCGAACTCGCCCTCAAATTCCTGCAGAAACGCTACACGATTCACTCCACCACCGCCGCGCGCTTTCTCGAAGAAGCCCGCATCACCGCCCAGCTTCAACACCCCGGCATTCCGCCCATCCATCAGATCGGAAGACTACCAGACGACCGCCCGTTCCTCGCGATGAAGCTCGTCCGCGGCAACACGCTGGCGGAGCTGCTCGAGACCGAAGGCCCGCATCCGACTCGCTGGCTCGGGATCTTCGAAGACGTCTGCCAGGCCGTCGGATACGCCCACGCCCACGGAGTGATTCACCGGGACCTGAAGCCCGCGAATGTCATGGTTGGTGGCCACGGCGAAGTGCAAGTGATGGACTGGGGCTTGGCAAAGGTGCTCGGCAGCGCTCCGGCCACCATTCCGAGTATCGGACCCGCACCCGATGAGACCGCCGATCTGGAGACCGGCTTCCGATCCGTGCGGGAATCAGACGGTTCGATCACGCAGGCGGGGAGCGTGCTCGGCACTCCGCAGTTCATGCCGCCGGAACAGGCGGCAGGCGAAGTCGAGAAGATTTCTGAGCGGACGGATGTCTTCGGGCTTGGGGCGGTGCTCTGTGTTCTCCTGACCGGGAAACCGCCGTTCGAAGGTAGCTCCGCCGAGACAACCCGCTTGAACGCGGTCCGCGGCAAAACGGAAGCGGCATTTGCACGGCTCGATCAGTGCGGAGCGGAAGAGGAGATCGTGGCGCTGTGCAAGCGCTGTCTGGCGTTCGAACCGGCGCAGCGCCCTGCGAACGGGACGGAGCTTGCGGATGCGATTGCCGCCATTCGACTTGCCTCGGAAGATCGCGCGAAACAGGCGGAGCTGGAGCGTGCGACCGCCGAAGTCCATGCGAAGGAACAACTCAAGCGTCGCAAGGTGTTTCTGATTTCCGCAGGGGTGGCGGCCAGCATTCTGGTGTTGGGGATCATCGGCACCACGATCGGTTATTTTCGTGCGGAGGGAGCCCGAACCGCCGCCGAGGAAGCGCGGGCGGACGAGGCGGAGCAACGAACGGCGGCGGAGCAGGCGAAGCTCAAAGCTCAAAAGCGGCTCGAAACCGCGATCGGTATGGTCGATCGCATGACCACACGGGTCAACAGTCGAACTTGGACGATGAATCCCTCGCTGCAGGATGAGCGCCGGGAGATTCTGGAAGCGGCGGTCGGCGTGATCGCGGAGCTGGCCGGCGATGACTCGAGCGATCCGCTGGTTCGCCGCGAGATTGCCCGCGCGAATCAGCGTGTTGCGGACATGTACATGCTGCTGGGCCGGCAGAAGGAAGCGATCGCCACGTCTCTGCAGGCGATCAAGTTTTATGATGGCTTGATCGAAGAAAATCCGGAGAACATTGATGATCTCGTGGGCGCGAGCGAAGCGAGGCTCACCCGCGGCAGCCTGTGTCTGCTGACGATGGAATCGGTGCTTGCGAGGCAAATGTTTGACGAATCGCAGGAGCTGGCGGAGCGGGCGCTGAAGTTGAAACCCGATTCCGATGAGCTGAAGCGGCGAGTTTTGCAATCGCGCACCCCCCGGGCCTATCTCGATCTGCTGACGAATCCCACTGAGGGGTGGACTAAAGTTCAGGACATCCTTTCCACCGCCCGCGAACTCGGCGGCAAACCCGATTCCCCATTCCTCGCACGGTTCGAACTGGGTTTTGTCCTCGCGATGGTCGGCACCTATTCGCTCAACCGCGGCGACATGCCCGGTGCGCAGAAATCGTATCATGAGGCGGTGGAAATCTTCCGAGGGCTCGACGATCGCACCGCGCCATCGGCACGTGATGCAGATCGCCTGCTTCAATCGCGGGCGATGGCGACCATTCAATTGAGTCTGGCGGAAACGGTTCTGGCAAAGACGAAGGACCGACTTCCGACGATTGCCGACAACCTCCGGCACGCCATCGCCATCACGGATGGCCTGCTGGCGATTCAGCCGAATCTTTCGTCCATGCTCATTCAGAAGCTGCAGGGCGTGGCGTTGCTGGCACAGATCGCCAAAGCGCTCGGCAATCAGACGGAGTATGAGGAATCGATCCGGCAAATACGGAGCATCGAAAAAACGCTCACCAACGGCAAGCCGGCTATGAATTGGGTGCGACAGATCGCGATCCGGGTTCTCAGCGTTTATGCGGTTGATCAGTTGCATGCGGGAGTTGTGGACGAATCGATTCAGCTGGCTGATGAACTGGTTCAACTTGCCGATCCCCGGCATATCAGTCACGTGAAGTACAACGCCGTCTGTGTCTACGCGCTTGGCAGTACTCGCGTTGCGGATCGATCCCGTGGCGAGGAGCTGGCGAAGAAAGCGATTCGAGTTCTCGAAGAATTGAACACGTCCGGATACTTTCTTTCGGTGGCGCAGGCGCGGAACCTGCTGAGAGACACCGATCTGTTTGCGTTGCATTCGCGAAGCGACTGGCGAGAATTTCTGAATCGTGTTGCGGAACGATATGTCACGGTCGCCCGAGCTCAGATCCCCGCCGGGAGTGTGGAACTCGCGAGTGAATTGGCCAATGTGTCGGGCGGACTGATCGATTGTGGAGTCTATCCGCCGGCGGAGCAATACCTGCGCGAAAGCCTTTCGATCCGCGAGAAACGGATCCCGAAGAAGTGGGAGACGTTCTGGACGCAGTCGCTGCTGGGTGCGGCTCTGGCCGGCCAGAAGCGCTGGAAGGAGGCGGAACCGCTTCTCCTATCGGGCTACGAAGGATTGAAGTCGGTGGCGGATACGATTCCCGCGTCTCCTTATCGGAATCTCTTTCTTGCCGGGCATCGATTGGCGGAGCTGTACGATGCGACCGATCGATCTGATAAGGCCGCCGAACTTCGATCTCAGTTACCGCGTGAAGAAGCGCCGGCGGCACGCGCAGTGGCGAATAAATCTCAATAATCAAATCACAAAAACCAAATGGAAAATACCAGCCCGTTTGACTTCCGAGGTCCGGCTTCGACCTTGGAAGTCCCATCCATAATCAAATCTCAAAAACCAAATGGAAAATACCAGCCCGTTTGACTTCCGAGGTCCGGCTTCGACCTCGGAAGTCCCATCCATAATCAAATCTCAAAAACCAAATGGAAAATACCAGCCCGTTTGACTTCCGAGGTCCGGCTTCGACCTCGGAAGTCCCATCGATCAAAATGAACGGACCTCCGAAGTCGAAACCGGACTTCGGAGGTCTTGCAGCCACAATAAATCATCACTCCTTCGCGTAGCCCTTGGGATGGGCTTTGTGCCAGTTCCAGGCCGATTCGATGATGGGACGGACGGAGGTGAACTTCGGCTTCCAGCCAAGCTCCGTACGGATGCGGTCGCTCGCAGCAACAAGCGAAGGCGGATCGCCGGCCCGCCGCGGCGCTTCTTTGAACGGGATCTTCTTCCCCGTCACCTCTTCCGCAATCTGGATCACTTCTCGCACACTCGCACCCGCACCAATCCCCACGTTGTAGAACCGGCCTTGTCCCGGCTGGATATTTTCCAGCGCGAGCCGATGCGCTTCGGCGAGGTCTTCGACGTGGATGTAATCGCGTATGCAGGTGCCGTCGGGCGTCGGATAGTCGGTGCCGAAGATATCGATGTGCGATCGCTGGCCGAGTGCGACCTGCAGCACGAGCGGGATCAGATGCGTTTCCGGATCGTGATCTTCGCCGAGCGTGCCGTCGGACGCGGCTCCGGAGGCGTTGAAGTAGCGCAGTGCGGTGAAGCCGAGCGGATAGGCGGCGGCGTAGTCCGCGAGCATCCGTTCGAAGGCGAGTTTGGTGTGGCCGTAGGGGTTGATCGGCAGTTGCTTCTCGTTCTCGGTGATCGGCACCGCCGTCGGGATACCGTAGGTGGCGCACGTACTCGAAAAGACGAATCGCGGAATCTGCAGACGGCGCACGCGCTCGAGGAGATTCAGGCTGTTGAGCAGATTGTTCTGGTAGTACTTGGCGGGGTTGGTGACCGATTCGCCGACGTATGCGGAGGCGGCGAAGTGGACGACGGCTTCGATCTGATTCACGAGAAGAATCTGATCGAGGTGATCCACGTCCTTGAGGTCCCCGACGATCAGGATCTCTTTGGGAACGGCGGCAAGGTGACCGGCGGAGAGGTTGTCGTACACGAAGACGGTGTGGCCGTGCTGGAGCAGTAGTTTGACCGTGTGCGAGCCGATATATCCCGCCCCGCCAGTAACAAGAATCCGCATGATAAACTCGGTATCCGGTGCATTGTGTGAATGAATCGAGATGTTGTTTTAGTAAGTTCGCTGTGACTGTGCCGGTGAGCTTTTGTGAAAGGAAACTTGAATCTTTTCCGTCGGAATCTCGTTCTCGTCAAGTTTTTGTCCGGAATGGCCGATACACCCGGAAGAACCGTAATTTCTGGCGGGAGCAAGGGCCATGAGCGGCACGGCACGAATCAGGTGGGCGGGTGCGTTGGCCGTGATCGCCGTCGCGGGGCTGGCGTCGTTCGTTCGCGTCTCCGCCCAGCCGAACGAATCCGATTATCAGGTGATGAAGTCGCGGAATCTGGCCTTCGATCTCAACGTCGATCCGTCACAAAAGAATACGATTCATTCGATCGAGCTGTACGTGAGCCGCGAGAATGGCGGAGTGTGGGAACTGGGTGCGACGGCAACCCCGGATGCGAAGTCGATCCCGTACACGGCGAAAGAGGATGGGCTGTACCTCATCAATATGGTTGTGGTGTACACGAACGGCACGCGCGATCCCGCCGACGTGACGCGATCCACACCGCTGCAGAAACTGCTGGTCGATGCCACCGCTCCCGTGCTTTCGATTACGAAAGCGGAGAAAATAGGCGACGAGGTTGATCTGGTGTGGAGCATCGATGATCGCAACCCCGCCGACGCGAAGACGAAAGTCGAGTGGAAGCTCAACGACGACACTGAACTGATCTGGAAGACGGTGACGACCTCGAGCACCGAGAAGCGCACGGCGCGATTCAAACCCGGTACGAGTTCCAGCATCCTGACCCGGGTCACGGTGGAAGATCTCGCCGGCAACTCCGCCGTTCAGACGAAAGAAATTCTCGGCACGCGAACCAGCGCCTTTACGCCGTCGAATGTCCTGCCCGCACCTGATCTCACACCCGCTAAGTCGTCCGAGGCAGGGATCGTGCTTCCGACCATGACGCCCGCACCGACCTTCGACAAAACTCCACCCGCACCAGTCATTAACCTGACCAAGCCCGCGCTGCCGTCGATCACTCCGCCGGCGCTGTCCGCTTTGGCCGCGCCCAGCCCGATGAAGGAAACGCCCATCGCATCTTCGGTGATTCCCGGCCCAACGACGCCGGTTTCGGAACTTCCGCAGGTGACTGTCGTCAACTATCTGAAATTCGACCTGCCGTATCAGTTGGAAGCGGGTCCGTCGGGGATCAGCAAGATTGAGCTGTACGTGACGCGTGACGATGGGAAATCCTGGATGCGCTGGAGCGTACACGAGGGCGATCAGAAACCGCTGCACGTCGCGCTCGACGCCCGCGGCAACGTTCAGCCGGAGGGAATCTATGGCTTCCGGCTCGTGCCGATCAGCGGCGCAGGGATCAGCGAGCATCCGCCTTCTGAGGGGCAGGCGCCCGATTTCCGCGTGCTCGTCGATCTCACGCCGCCGATGATCAAGGTGTACGCACCGGAGTCGGATCCCGCGCAGCCGGGGACACTGACTTTGAAGTGGAAAATCGAGGACAAGAACCCGGCGAAGGACGGCGTGGCGATTGCGTGGAGCGAAACGCAAGCGGGTCCGTGGAAGTCGATCGGCGTGGAAACGGGTGGCGCCATCGTGGCCGGTGCGGGTGCGGAAAGCCCGACGCGGCTGGCGGACACGGGCAGCTATGCGTGGAAGCTGCCTGAGAAGGTGCCGGCGAAGGTGTACCTTCGCGTGACGGCGTGGGACGCCGGCGGGAACAAGAGCGAAGTCACGACTCCGAATCCGGTGCTCGTGGATCTCACCCGCCCCAAGGCCCGCATCCAGGGGATTCTCCCCGCCGGCGGAATCATTCGACCGTAATCTCAATCGTCAGTCAGCACTTCGGATACGATAACCGTCAGGCACGGTTCTGTTCTTCGTTCCACACGAAGAGAGAAATGAAGCGAAAGAATCGACGAACTCTCATCAGGCGGCCACCCGGCGATGAACCTTCGCGATGGGACTGGTTCGCTTCGGCATTCCGGAAGTTCTCCGGGATTCTGGTTTTCATTGGGCTTTTGACCACGTTCAATGCGTTGTTGTTCATGGACGTGAAGATCGGCAGGAACGGCCGGCCCAAGCCTCCGCTCTGGGTGCAGTTGATGTGGTCGGGCGGGATCTTCACGGCGGGATTGCCGGGAGCGACGTGGGGACTGGTGCGAGCGATTCAGAACAAGCAGAAGACACCGTGGGAATGAGAATCTCGTGCCACAAATAGGCTGATTTGACTCTAACATAACTACTGAGAGTCACCGTTCCGGATATGATTTGGGTGCCATGCCCACTGCTTGGAGTGAGCATGGCACCCGAAAGACACGGATTCCTGAATCGGCAAAAAGAACGGCTCGATCGAATTGTTTCCCGATCAGACGTTCACATCTGTCAATTCAACTTTGTTGAGGTACGAGAACAAGCAGAAGACACCGTGGGAATGAGGCGAAAATGTTTCAGCGGGCGTGGAATGTGGTCAAGGCGGTGTGGAACACGGACACAACTCCGGAAGGGATGGAGGAAGCGCTCGCGAAGCTCCGCGAGCAAGCGCCCACGCCGGTCTTCTGGCTCATCGGCAAAACGCAATCCGGTAAGACCACGCTCATCCGCTATCTCACCGGCGCTGAAGATGCCGCCATCGGCAACGGCTACCGGGCCTGCACCAAGACCAGCCGCGAATATCCGTTCCCCACATCCGAAGCACCGCTCATCCGCTTCCTCGACACACGCGGACTCGACGAAGCGGGTTACGATGCTACAGCGGACCTCGCCGCGTTCAACTCCGTCGCGCAGGTGATGATCCTCACGGTCAAGCTCTGCGATCTTTCTCAGGGGAACGTGCGCGAGGGGCTGCGAACACTCCGCTCCGCCAATCCGTCCCGCCCCGTGATTCTGGTGCTCACCTGCCTCCACGAGGCCTATCCCCAGCAGCAGCATCCGACCTACCCACCCGACACGATTCCCGATTTTGTGCGGTTGCGGGACGAACAAACGCGACAATTCGCCGGATTGGTGGATGAAGTCGTTGCGGTGGATATCACGCAGCCGGACGAAGGATTCGCGGAGCCGAACTACGGAGGCGAAGCGCTCAAGGCGATGCTGGTGAAGCATCTTCCGGATGGTTATCGGCAGGCGCTCCTGCGCACCACGGAACTGACGTCGCGATTGAAGGAGCTTCACCAGCAGCATGCGGGGCCGATCATTCTGGGTTACGCCACGCTGGCGGGCACGGCGGGTGCGCTGCCGATCCCGTTCATCGATCTTGTGTTGTTGCCGGGAATTCAGACACGGATGGTCTATCATCTGGCGAAGATTTATGGTCAGGAAATGACGGGCGTGCGGTTTCTGGAGTTGGCGGGTTCGATCGGGATCGGTTTGCTGGCGAAGACGGCGGTGCGGCAGGTGGCGAAGCTGATTCCGGGTGTCGGCAGCGCCGCCGGTGCGGCCCTCGCCAGCGCATCGACCTACGCGCTGGGGAAAGCGTTTTGTATCTATTATCAGCAGGTTCACGACGGTCATATTCCGGATGCGGCGCGGTTGAAGCAGATTTATCAGCAGGAACTGGAACAGGCACAACGGGCGCTCAGCCGCATGGAATCACGGAACTCTGGGCCTGACGATGCGTCTAAAACTCCGACCGCCAAATAACCTTTTGTTTATTGCTGAAGAGGTCTCTCCATGATTCTGATCCGCTCCCTTTTGTCACTTTCCCTTCTGATGGTGTTTTCACTCACCGAAATCCGGGCCGATCCGCCGATTCCGAGCCGAAAGCATGTGAGCGATGCCGTGGTGACGGTTGTTAAGGCAGAGGGTAATTCGATCACGTTCAAATACACCGTGCTGACGTCATCGGGTCAGGGAGGTGGACGGAATCGTCGTCCGAGCGTCAAGGCAGAGGAGAAGGAAGAAACGATGGACGTGGTGGATAAGGTCGCAATCAAAGATTCCAAGGCCAAAGAGAGCAAGGGAAGCATGGAGAGTCTGACGGAAGGGCAAATCATCAAAATTGGCATTTCCAAGGAAACGACGCGACCCGTGGGCGAAAAGCCGTCAGTCCGTTTAGTGATTACAAAGATTGAAATCGTGCATCCACCGATGAGGAAAGTGAAAGATTAACAATCGTTATTCTATCTTATTGTCACATTCCTGCGGCATCGTTCATATGACGTAAGTGCTTACGGCGCATAGATGGTTCCACGATTTGAAAATGATTCCACGGAGGGGTGGCGCAGTCGGTGGAACCATTTTCGCCTGTTCCAGTGTCAGCATAATCCCGACAACCGCTACAAATTGCCATTGATTCCTCAACGACATCTGCCGATGTAACTGATGTTTGTCGTTGCGGAGATGGATTCATGAGCGTTCGGTACTTCACAACTTTGGCTTTCTTCACCAGTTTCGCGCCGCTCTTTGCCCAAGCTCCGCCCATGCCCCTGCCGCCCACGGTGCTCGCGCAGCGGGAAGCGGAGGTTCGCTTACCATTTCCGGAAAAACTGATTCCCTTCGATGCCAAAACGCTCAGCGTGAAGCGGCTCAACGGTTCCTGGCAGATCTGGGTCAACAACGAACTCTTTCGCTCGTTCGGGGAAAACCGTGACGACGCCAACGACGTGACCCGTACCCTTCAAGAGTTGTATCCGCAGCGATGGGGTCGAATTGGTACCGATCGTACGGTTGTCGAATACGGACTGACACTGAACAACGAGCAGAAGCTGTCCGCTCCGCAGGTGGCGGGGTTTGCCCGATTGCTCATCGCCATGGACCTGAAAACGCTCAAGGTCGAGCGTGTCCGCGGAATGTGGTGTCTGCGTGATGAAGGCAACCTCCTTCTGAATTTCGGACAGCATCGCGGCGATGCGGAACAGGCGCTGGCCGTCGTGCAGAAATACGGGTTCAACCGGATCGGTACCGTCGGCCGCAAGGAAGCGGTGATGACGTACTTCACCAGCAACCCGGACGGCCTCGCACAGGCTTCGGCAACGCTTCCGCCTGCAGTCTCATTCCAGATGCAGGCCAACGCCATGACGCGGACGGGGATTCCGCTTCCGCAATTCGGCTTGCTGGGTCAGCAGAAGCGAGTCGATCCGTCCAAACTCGAATACATCGGCGAGATGATCGCCATCGATCCCCGGACGATCGAGCTGCGGAACGAAGGCCAAACGATTCAGCTGGTTCACGGCCGGCAAGTGCTCGCAACATTCGCCGCGAATGACGCGTTCGCGGCTCGCGAGGCGGTGCGTGCCATCCAGGAGTCCCGGCTCACGGAATATTGCCAGTTCGGCACGGCGGGCGTTTCGTTTTTCCTGAGCAACGGGCAAGCGCCGCGGAAGATGCCCTTTCATACGCTCGGCCACCGGTTCGATCCGAATGGCACGCGCACGATGCAGATCCGCGGAACGTGGCACGTGACCGACGGAAGCGGCCGCCCGCTGGCGCCGGCAGGCTCGCGCGAAGAAGCGGAACAGCTCAAGGAATTGCTGCGAGCGTTCGGCTTCGATCAGTTGTCCACGTTTACCAGCGCAGGCAAAACGGCGATGACCGTGTTCATCAAAGCCCGGTAAGGAGATTCGGGGTTGCCGGAAGGCTCCATTTCGATTGACTGTAATCATCGGGATCCCGATCCCCAGCGACCCGGAACGCACGCCGACATGACTCCATTACCACCACGTGCCGCTGATGTGATGCGCAAACCCCGTGAATGGTCTCCGCGCCTCTGGGAAGGCGCGGACTTCTTCGCCTGGCTCAAAATCTTCTTCGGCAATCACGCCGCCGTTCAACTTCCCTACTGGTACATCGCCGGTATCGTCGGCGGTATGAGCTTCTCGCACACCGCCCTCCGTTGGATTCAAAACGGACTCTACGGCAAGCGCATCGCCAATACCGAACTCGAACACCCACCACTCTTCGTCATCGGCCACTGGCGGACCGGCACCACGCTGCTCCACGAACTGCTCATCCTCGATGAACGCCATTCCTTCCCCGATACCTTCGATTGCTTCGTGCCGAATCACATCCTGCTGACGGAGCGGTTCTTCAAGGAAAAGCTCTGGTTTCTGATGCCGGAAAAGCGGCCCATGGACAACATGAGCGCTGGCTGGGAACGGCCTCAGGAAGACGAGTTCGCACTCTGCCTGCTCGGTCAACCCAGCCCCTACGCCGATATCGCCTTCCCGAATCGCGATTCGATCTTCCCCGGCTCGCTCGATCTCTCCGGCCTCACGCACCGCCAACTCCACGACTGGAAGCGGACCTTCAAGCGCTTCGTTCAGACGCTGGCGTTCCGCGATCCGCGGCGGCTGGTGCTCAAATCACCTCCGCACACCGCACGCATCCCCACGCTGCTCGAACTGTTCCCGGATGCGAAGTTCGTCTTCATCCAGCGCGATCCGTACGTCCTCTTCCCCAGCACCGTAAACCTCTGGAAATCGCTGAGCAAAAAGCACGGCCTGCAAACGCTCTCGAACGAGCAACGGATCGAGGAGAAAGTGTTCAGCGAGTTCCGGATCATCCACGAACGCTATGAGCAGACGAAGGGGTTGATCCCCGCAGGGAACCTCGTCGAGGTCCGCTACGAAGACCTGGTGAAAGATCTCGAAGGCGGCATGGAGGCGGTGTATTCAGGCCTGAATCTCGACGGCTACGACGCCGTCCGCCCGCGCATCGCCGGCTACGCCGCCCGCAACAAGAACTACGAGACGAACAAGTACACGCAGACACCCGAACAGCGAGCGAAAATCCGTGAGCGCTGGGGCGACATCATCGCGAAACTCGGATACGCCGAACCATCATAACCCGCCTGCACTTCCGGTTTCTTTTGTGAATTCTCTTGACAAATGTTCATTCCTTGAGAAGAGCTCCGCCACCACGCCCGACGGTTCGAGCGCGAAATAGCCTTTGCAATCGCCTTCGTGCCCCGACGGCCTCCGGGGCAGTATGTATATAAAAATGTTCACTTTTTCTACGGGCTGCGCTGCGACCGGCTTCGCCGGTCGTGGCTCCTCCGGAGCCGAAAACCTTCCTCGCCAATTGCCATCACGTGTGAATCCCGGTCTGGCAAATCGACTCTTTCAGGCCAAAAGACACTAAAATTGAATCGGTCGATGGAAGTTATCAGCTAAAATGATGGCTCATCACAGCTGGAGCATTGCATGTTGAAGACCGCACTCAAGGACGAAATCGCCCGCCACCTGCCCAAGGTGAAGACGCCGGCGCAATATATCGGCGGCGAAATCAATAGCATTCGCAAGGATCATCGCCAAGTCCGTGGCAAACTCTGTCTTGCGTTCCCCGATGCCTACACGATCGGCATGAGCCACCACGGATTACAGGTGCTCTACACGATCATGAACAACGATCCGCAGTGGGCCTGCGAACGCGCGTTCGCCCCGTGGCTCGACTTCGAAGGCGTCCTTCGCAAGCGCAAGCTGCCCCTCTATGGCCTCGAGACGTTTACTCCGCTCCATGAGTTCGATGTCGTCGGCTTCAGCCTCCAGTACGAGGTCTGCTACACGAATCTGATCAACATGCTGGACCTCGGCGGTATTCCGCACTGGAGCAACGAACGCCTCGTTTCCGATCCGCTCATCATCGCGGGCGGGCCGGGGGCGCAGAACCCGGAACTGCTGGCGCCGTTCGTCGATCTGTTCGTGATCGGCGATGGCGAGCAGTCGCTGCCGTACCTGATGAACAAATGGATGGACCTGAAGGAGCAAGCCCTTCGCGATGGAGACAATACCTATCGCCGTCGGCTGGAGATGCTGGCGGAGCTTGTGGGGAGCACGACATGGGCGTACGCGCCGGTGTTTTATGAATTCGATTATCATGCCGACGGCACGATCGCCTCGGTGAACCGCACGCGCTCGGACGTGCCGCAGGAAATCAATCCGTGCACGATCGACTGCGATTTCGATTCGATTCCGCTGCCGGTGAAGCCCGTGGTGCCGTTCGTGCAGACGCCGCACGACCGCATCGCCATCGAGATCATGCGTGGCTGCCCGCATCAGTGCCGCTTCTGCCAAAGCACCACTATCAAACGCCCACTTCGATTCCGTTCGGTGGAAACGATCGTGCAAGCCGCACTCCAGAGTTATCGCAACACGGGCACCAACGAGATTAGCTTGCTGTCGCTGAGCACGAGCGATTATCCGCATTTCGAGGAACTCGTGAAGCGGATGCACGAAGTTTTCAATCCGCTCGGCGTGAACGTAAGTTTGCCGAGCTTACGCATCAATCATCAACTCCGTTCGTTGCCGGGATTGATTCAAGGCGTGCGGAAAGCAGGCCTGACACTCGCTCCGGAAGTCGCGCGCGATGATATGCGCGAACAGATCCGCAAGAAGATTAAGAACGATGACTTATACGAAGGTTGCCGCGAAGCGTTCAAACATGGCTGGCAGAAAGTGAAACTCTACTTCCTCTGTGGGTTGCCGGGCGAGCGAAGTGTTGATCTTGATGGCATCGTGGAAATGGCCGAACGCATTTGCCAGATCAGCAAGGAGACCACGGGCCGATATAAGGAAGTGACGGCGAGCGTCTCGAACTTCGTGCCGAAGCCCCACACACCGTACCAATGGAACGGGATGCAAAGCCGCGAGTACTTCCGCTGGGCGGGCGATTATCTCCATCGCCAGAAGACGGAACGCAGTGTGAAGATCAAGCAGCACGACATCGAGACCAGCTTGCTCGAGGGAATTCTCACTCGGGGTGACAGGCGTGTGTCACCGGCACTCTACGAAGCCTGGAAACGCGGAGCACGCATGGACGGTTGGAAAGAATGTTTCAAGCCGGAACTCTGGTGGAGCGTCTTCCGCGATTTGGGAATTGATGTTCCGTTCTATTCGCATCGTGCTCGACCGATGGGCGAACGGTTGCCGTGGGATCAT
>JBGSJI010000157.1:0-25805 GCA_041742055.1 Limnoglobus sp.
TGGAGAAGCTGTTGTCGATTGACGATTTGCTTCGTGACGAAGACCTGGCGGAAGTGCTGGCGTTGGCCCGAAAAGTCCTTCCGCGACTCTTTCGATCGGGATAGCGATTCTCAGGTCAAAAAGATGTGACCATACCTATGCACGCGGGGAGAGAGGTAAAAAGGCATAGTGCTCTTAAAGAGCTGCAACAAACGGAAGAGCAAGAAAGACGAGCGAATCTTCTCACCTCGCCCCCGTTTACGGTCATTCTGAGCGGAGGGTGTGAACCCTCCGAGTGATTTGAAGACTCGGGGGACTTATGTCCCCCGCTCAGTATGTCTTGTGGAAAGGTCGGATTGTGAACGAAGTGAACGATCCGGGTGAGGGGCGAACGTGAACAAAGACTTCCGAGGTCCGGCTTCGACCTCGGAAGTCCAACTCTTCGATCGACCTCCGAAGTCGAAGCCGGACTTCGGAGGTCAAGACAAGACCCCCCCTCACCCGCCGACCGTCTTCGCCGCTCGCCGACCTCTCCCACGCACGCGGGGAGAGAGGTGAAAAGGCATAGTGCTCTTAAAGAGCTGCAACAAACGGAAGAGCAAGAAAGACGAGCGAATCTTCTCACCTCGCCCCCGTTTACGGTCTTTCTGAGCGGAGGGTGTGAACCCTCCGAGTGATTTGAAAACTCGGGGCACTTACGTCCCCCACTCAGTATGTCTTGTGGAAAGGTCGGATTGTGAACGAAGTGAACAAATCCGGGTGAGGAGGCGTTTCCAGACCAGTAATACACACGAATCAGATCAGGGGTTCACATCCGCCGCCCGAAGACTACGATTCCCTCACGGTACTCCGCGTCACTCTCCCTCTTCCGAGTGCACAATGTTCAACCGAAACCTGCTGGTTCTTTCGCTCTTCCTCCTGAGCGTCGCATCCCCGCTCTCCGCCGCCGAACCCGCCCGCAAGCCGAATATCCTCTTCATTCTCATCGATGATTACGGCATTCTCGATGTCGGCATCGAAGGCAGCAAATACTACGAAACACCGAATCTGGATGCGCTGGCCAGAAGCGGCATGCGCTTCACGCGCGGCTATGCCACCTGCCAGGTCTGCAGCCCGTCTCGCGCCAGTATCATGCTCGGCCAGTTCCCCGCCCGGCACGGCATCACCGACTGGATCGGCGCGGGCACCGGCGATGGATTCGCCAAAGCCCGGCGCGTCAAGGTCTCCGCCGCCGAGTACACCCGCAACCTGCCCGCCGCGGACACTACGCTGGCGGAAGCGCTCAAGGCCGGCGGATACAAAACCTTCTTCGCCGGCAAATGGCACCTTGGCAGCAAAGGCTCCTGGCCCGAGAACCACGGCTTCGACATCAACAAAGGCGGATGGGACGCCGGCAGCCCCAATGGCGGATACTTCGCCCCGTGGAATAATCCGAATCTGCCCAGCGGACCGAACGGCGAATGCCTGACGCTTCGTCTGGCGGAGGAAACCAAACAGTTCATCACCGCTCACAAAGATCAGCCGTTCCTCGCCTACCTCTCCTTCTATGCGGTGCACGGACCTGTCCAGACGACCAAGCCGCTCTGGCAGAAGTACCGCGACAAGGCAACGAAGAATCCAGACCCGAAGGAACGCTTCCTGATTGATCGCACGCTGCCGGTCCGCCAGGTGCAGGATCATCCAGTGTACGCAGGCCTCGTCGAAATGATGGATACCGCCGTTGGCCGCGTGCTCAATCACTTGAAAGAGCTCGGCCTCGACGACAACACGATCGTTTGCTTCACGAGTGACAACGGCGGCGTGACGTCGGGCGACAACTTCAGCACGGCGTTGCTTCCGTATCGCGGCGGTAAGGGCCGGCAGTGGGAAGGCGGACTGCGCGTGCCGTTCTACATCAAAGCGCCCGGCGTCACGAAGCCGGGCAGCACCTGCGCCACTCCGGTCACGGGTGCGGACTTCTATCCCACACTCCTGCAACTCGCCGGTCTGCCGCTCAAGCCGGATCAGCATCGTGATGGCGCGGGCCTCCTGCCGCTGCTCAAGGGAAAAGCGATCAGCGAGCGCCCGCTCTACTGGCATTACCCGCACTACGGCAATCAGGGCGGAGAGCCGTCGTCGATCATTCAGAAGGACGACTGGAAGCTGATCCACTATTGGGAGGACGGCCGCAACGAGCTGTATTTCCTTCCCGATGATATCGGCGAAACGAAGGATCTCGCGGCGAAGGAACCGGAGCGCGTGAAGGCACTGTCTGCGCAGTTGATGACGTATCTGAAGGAAGTCGGTGCGAACCTGCCGAAGCCGTATGCGGATTACAAGGAGGAGTGGGCGGAGATGAATCGCAAGGCGGCGATCGGTCAGAAGGCAAACCTTGAGAAGGCGCACGCGGCATTCTTGCAGCCGGATTGGCAGCCGAATGCAAACTGGTGGAAGAGTCTCGTGAAGGACTGATGGGGATCTCATCTGACTTCTAAAGAGAGCGTGTATTTTTACCTCGCCCCCGTTCACGGGGGAGAGGTCGGATCGGAAGCGAAGCGAACGATCCGGGTGAGGGGGCTTTCATTCAACTGAACAGATTTCCCCCTCACCCGACGGACGGCTTCGCCGCTCGTCGACCTCTCCCCCGCACGCGGGAGAGAGGTATCAAGCAGGCAACAATACCATCATGATTCCAACCGAGTTGAACACTCCAATGGTGAGACATGAATCGACACAAGGTAGGGAAGAAATTTGCATCTGTACGTTTTTCTGCAACGAGTAGTACTCAGAGTTTCATCGGACTCATACTTCCCGTACTTCTCGCGCTCGCGGGCTTCGCCAGCGCCGCCGAGCCGGCGCATCAGGCAACGGGCACGCGCGTCGGCGAGGTCACGCACGACTCCGCCATCGTCTGGACGCGATTGACCGCGCACCCGGAGCGCTCCACGAACGGTCAGTCGTTCGAGAAAGGCCGCGGTGCGAAAGCCGCCGAAGTCGCTCTTGAAGGCGCCGTGGATGATTTCGTGGGCGCGTGTGCGGGGGCGGAGGGCCGCATCCGCCTGCGCTACGGCCTGCGCGAGGACCTCTCCGATGCCGTCACCACGGACTGGGCGGACGTCACCGCCAAGACCGACTTCATTCATCAGTTTCGCCTGACAAAGCTGACACCGGGACGACAGTACTTCTACGCCAGCGAAACAACCGGCCCGAACGGTACGCCCGTTCATGGCGCTCTCCGCGGTACGTTCCGCACCGCACCCGCGGCCGATACGCCGACGGATCTCACTTTCTGTGTCATGACCTGCCAGGGCTACCCGGATCGCGGGCACGCCGACGGCCACCCGATCTACCCCGCCATGCAGAAGCTCAACCCCGCCTTCGCCGTCCTCACCGGCGATCTCGTGTATTACGACAACGATCCGCCGCGGGCGGCCAACGCGCGGCTGGCCCGGTATCATTGGGAACGCATGTTTAGTTTGCCACGCCTGCGCTCCTTCACCCAGTCCACCGGCACCTACTGGCTCAAGGACGATCACGACACGCTGAAAAACGATTCGTGGCCGGGTGCGAAAATGCAGCAGCTGACGTTCGCCGAAGGGCAAATGATTTTCCGTCAGCAGGCGCCGATGAACGACGGGCCCAGCTACCGCACGTTTCGCTGGGGCCGCGACCTGCAGATCTGGTTTTCCGACGGCCGCGATTTTCGTTCGCCGAACAATATGAAAGACGGACCGGACAAAACCATCTGGGGCAAAGAACAGAAGGCGTGGTTTTATCGAACGGTGAAAGCCAGCACCGCCCGCTGGAAGGTGCTCGTCTCGCCGACACCGCTCGTCGGCCCGGACCGCAAGGGCAAGAACGATAACCACGCCAACGCCGGCTTCCAGCACGAAGGCGACGAGATCCGCAGCTGGCTGAAAGCGAACATGCCCGATTCGCTCTTCGTCGTCTGTGGTGATCGGCACTGGCAGTATCACTCGGTGCATCCGCAGTCGGGGCTGAACGAGTTCTCCGTCGGTCCGGCCAGCAACGAGCATGCGGGCGGAACGCCGGGCGAAGACAAAGCGATCCACCGCTTCCATCGCGTGAAGGGCGGGTTTCTTGCGGTGACGGTAAAGGACAGCGCGATCCGCTTCGAGCTGCGCGATATTAATGGTGAAATTGTGTATACATTTAGTCCGAAATCATAATCAGGGACCTCTCCCATGCGAACCGCCTTCCGTTTCCTTAGCCTGCTTGTACTTCTGTTCATTGGTACAACTGACGTTAGGGCCGCCGAGGCGATCAATCGCCCGAACATCGTCTGGATCTTCGTGGACGACATGTCCGCCCACTTCTCCTGCTACGGCGCCAAGGAAGTCTCCACGCCGCATGTGGACCGGCTCGCCGCTGACGGCCTGCGCTTCACGAAAGCGTTCGTTACCGCGCCCGTCTGCTCGCCCTGCCGATCCGCCCTCATCACCGGCTGCTATCAGACAACGATTGGCGCCCACAACCACCGCAGCGGCCGCGGCGAACTCAAGATCCACCTGCCGAAGGATGTCGTCCCGGTGCCGGTCCTCTTCCAGAAGGCGGGTTACTACACCGCCAACGGCGGACACAACGTCACCGGCAAGCGCCTCGGCAAGACGGACTACAACTTCGAATGGGACCCGAAGATGTACGACGGCAACGACTACGCCGGCCGCAAACCCGGCCAGCCGTTCTTCATGCAATTTCAGCTGCACGGCGGAAAGTTCCGCGGTCAGGGGCCGAACAAGAATTGGCAGGCGCGGGCCAAACGCGAGCTCGGCTCGAACACGAAACTCGAAGACGTGAAACTCCCGCCCTACTACCCCCGCGATCCCGTCATCCTTCAGGATTGGGCCGATTACCTCGATTGCTGCCGCTATACGGATAAACAGGTGGGAGACATCGTCGCACGTCTGGAGAAGGAAGGGCTCCTCGATTCCACGGTTATCTTCTTCATGACCGATCACGGCATCAGCCACGCCCGCGGCAAGCAGTTCCTCTACGACGAAGGGATCTACGTGCCGTTCGTCATTCGCGGGCCGGGCATTCCCAAAGGCAGCGTCCGCACCGATCTCGTGGAACACATCGACATGACGGCCTCGTCACTCGCGCTGGCGGGCATTGCGATCCCGGAGTGGATGCAGGGCAAGGATATTCTGGCGAAGGAGTATCAGCCGCGCGAGGCGGTCTTCGCGGCCCGCGACCGCTGCGACGAAACCATGGAGCACCTCCGCAGCGTGCGTACGCAGAAGTACAAGTACATCCGCAACTACCTGAACGAACGCCCGCACCTCCAACCCTGTCGCTACAAGGACGAAAAGGCGATCCTCAAGAAACTGCGCGAACTCCACGCCGCCGGAACACTCGATCCGCTCGCGGAGAAGCTGCTCTTCGCTCCGACTCGGCCGAAGGAAGAACTTTATGATCTTGATGCCGATCCGTTCGAAGTAAATAATCTCGCCGGCGATCCGAAACATGCGGACACGCTGACAGCAATGCGTCAGCGGCTGGCGGACTGGGAAACGCGCACCGAAGATAAAGGCCGCACGCCCGAGCCGATGGAGATGTACGACTCCGATATGAAGGTTTATCTCGGCAATGGCAAGAACGCGAACAGTGTGCTGAAGCAGAATATCGAACTCAACAAGAAGTGGGCGAAGGAGGGGAAATGATGCGGGTCTTCGCTTCGTGTCTCGTCCTCTTACTCGCCACTCTGAACGCTGCGGCGGAACCGCTCGTCCGGCCGAACGTGCTGCTCATCCTTGCGGACGATCTCGGCTATTCCGATCTCGGCTGTTACGGCAGCGAGATCGCCACGCCGAACATCGATGCGCTCGCGCAGAACGGCCTGCGCTTCCGCCAGTTCTACAACAGCACGCGATGCTGCCCCAGCCGCGCCAGCCTCATGACCGGCCTCTATCCGCATCAGGCCGGCGTCGGACTCATGAACGGCAACGCCGGCGCACCCGGCTATCGCGGCTTTCCGCAGCCCAATACCGTCACCATCGCCGAAGTGCTCAAGGCGGCGGGGTATCACACGTCGATGGTCGGCAAGTGGCACCTGAGCTCCGGACCGAAAACGCCGCGCCCCACCGATCGCGGGTTCGACGAATTCTACGGCATGGTCGGCGGCTTCAATTCCTGCTTCCAGGAAGATCCCTTCTACACCCGCCTTCCCGCCGGCCGCACCAAACGCGACTATCCCAAAGATGGCTTCTACAGCTCCGATGCCTTCGGCGATTACTCGCTCGATTTCCTCGCGGAAGCCCGCAAGGCGAAGAAGCCGTTCTTCCAGTACCTCGCCTTCAACGCTCCGCACTTTCCTCTCCATGCCAAGCCCGAAGACATCAAGCTCTATGCGGACACGTACCTGAAGGGCTGGGATAAGATTCGCGAGGAACGCCTTGCTCGCCAGAAGAAAATCGGCCTGTTCACCCATGACACCCAACTGTCACCGCGATCCGGGTTCACGACGCGGCAGGACTTTCTGCGCAGCGGTGAGAACCCCGTCTGGGACACGCTCCCCGCCGATCGGCAGGCGGACCTCGCACGCCGCATGGCCATCTTCGCCGCCATGGTCACCTGCATGGACCGCAACATCGGCCGCGTCATCGACGACCTCAAAGCCCACGGCGAACTGGACAACACGCTCGTTCTCTTCCTCAGTGACAACGGCGCATGCGCCGAGTGGGACCCCTTCGGCTTCGATTTCAACAGCGGCCCCCGCAACACGCTGCACACCGGCGACGCCCTCGAAACCATGGGCAGCGCCAAGACGTACCACAGCTACGGTAGCGGCTGGGCGAATGCGGGGAACGCACCGTTCCGGTTGTACAAACACTACTGCCACGAGGGCGGCATCCGCACGCCGTTCATCGTGCACTGGCCCGGTCGCATCAAAACGAAGGGCGAATTCCGCGATCAGCCGGGTCACATCATCGATGTGATGGCGACGTGCGTGGACGTCTGCGGCGCGACGTATCCCAAGCGATTCAACGATCAGCCGATCACGCCGAAGGAAGGAACGAGCCTGCTGGACACTTTCACAGGTCAGCCGCTGCCCGAGCGCGTGCTGGCCTGGGAGCACGAGCGCAACCGCGCGATCCGCTCCGGCAAGTGGAAGCTCGTCTCGAAAAGCGGCAGCCTGTGGGAGCTGTATGACATCGAATCCGACCCGGTGGAACTGAAGAACCTGGCCGAAACGATGACGGAGAAGGTGGAGGAACTGTCGAAGCAGTGGGAGGCGTGGGCGAACCGCTGCAAGGTGCTCCCATATCCGAAGGGGAAGAAGTGATTCGCTACAGGCATTCGAAGCGAAAGATGATCGAACCAATGAAAAGTGAAAAATGTTGAATGAAAAAGGCTGATTTTTTCACTTTTCATTTCGCATTTTTCATTGGTTCGAAAGTTGAAATCGTTCACGTTCCTCGCGCTCGGCTCGGGTCTCCTCTTCCCCTCATTCCTCAGTTCTTTTTCTTCTTCGGATACGGGTTCGCCAGCGGCAGCGGGAGGAAGTCGCGCTCGAGCACCATCCACTCCACCAGTGCATGCCGCAGCTCCTTCTCCACATCTGCCGCCTCCTTTTTGCCCGCCAGATTCACGAACTCGTTGGGATCCTTCGTGAGGTCGAACAGTTCGATCATCGCCCGCTGACGGCCGTCGTACAGCTCATTGAGCGGTTCGGGCAGTTTCTTCGCCTGCGCCAGTTCGCGGACTTCCTTGAACATCTCCGACTGGCCGAAATCGACCCCGTGATACGGCAGGTGGAACGTCGCATTGTAAACGAGCTTGTGCGTCTTGCTGACGACCACGCGGCCGAGATCGAAGGCGCTCGACTGGCCCGGCAGTCCCTGCCCATGAGCGCCGCGCTCGGCGAAGATGTACTTGCGCGCTTCGTACGGCTCGCGCTTCAGAATGCGGACGAAGCTGCGGCCGGTCATCTCGGGCAGCGGCTTCGCGCCGCAGGCTTCGAGCAGCGTGGGCGCGAGGTCTTCGCCCGAGATCAGCTCGGTGCAGTGGCTGGCGGCCTGCGTGACGCCGGGCCAGCGCACGAGCAGCGGCACGCGGATGCCAAACTCATAGAGCGTGCCTTTGCCGCGCCACTGGGCGGCGCCGTTATCGCCCATGAAGAGGACGAGCGTGCGGTCGGCGAGTTTGCGTTCCTCCAGTTTGGCGAGAACCTTGCCGAAGTCGCCATCGAGCCGGGCGATTTCGTCGTAATAGGCGGCGAAGTCTTCGCGGACTTTCTCCGTGTCCGGGTAGTGCTTGGGCAGCGTCAGCGTTTTGGGATCGTGAACCTTGGGTGCGTTGTAAACGCGGTGCGGATCACTGAAGCAGAGTTGCAGGGCGAACGGCTTCGCGCCGGCGGCATCGAGGAATTCCGTGTACTGCTTGAGGATCGCTTCGCCGTTGCCGGCGGTTTTCACGAAGTCGAGGCGATCGGGAAACGTGCGCAGATTGTGCTTCTGCAGAATGGGGTTCAGCTCCGGACTGCTGGCGCCATCGAGGTGGTAGGTGCGCCCCGCGACTCCGGTGAAGTAGCCCTTCGCCCGCAGCAGTTCGAGCCAGGTTTTGGCGGAAGCGGGCAGGGGGGCGGAGAAGCGGGTCATGTCGAGTGCGACGGGTGAGCGGCCGGTCACGATGCTCGCGCGGGACGGCACGCATTGTGGGCAGGTGACGTAGGCACGATCGAAGCGCACGGCGGTGCGGGCGAAGGCATCGAAGTTCGGCGTGCGGATTTCGCCGTTGCCGTAACAGCCAAGATGCGGGTTGGCGTGGTCGTCGGAGAGGACGACGAGGACGTTGAGCGGCGGTGATTCGGCCTGTCCTGTGATGGCGGCCAGAAGCAGAAGGACAACGGGGAGAGACCAGCGCATGGGAATCGGCTCCTAGTTTTTGGGTTTCGCGACCGGCCAGGGTTCGACGTGAGTGCGCTTGGCGTAGGCTTCGTATTTGGCGATCATTTCCTTGACCTGTTGGGGGAACTGGTCCACGAGATTTTTGCTTTCGATGCGGTCGGTGGAGAGGTCGTAGAGTTCCCAGGGTTGATTGTGCTTGGAGACGAGTTTGAGATTGCCGACACGGATCGCACGGTTGCCTTCGTGTTCCCAGTAGAGCGTATCGCGTTTGAGTTGTTCATTATTGTCAAAGGTGGGTCTGAGGCTGACGCCTTCGAGCGGTGTGGCGTCGGCGGGGTATTTGGCGTTGGCGAGGTCGTAGAGGGTGGCGGCGATGTCGATGAGGTGGCCGGGTTGTTTGCGGAGGAGGCCTTTGGCGCGGATGCCGCGCGGCCAGTGCGCGATGAGCGGCGTGCTGATTCCGCCTTCGTGGACCCAGTGTTTGTATTCACGGAAGGGGGTATTGCTGACGTTGGCCCAACCGCGTCCGTAGCCGATGTAGGTGTCTGAGGGGCCGGGCATGACGTTGGGCCCCTGGCGGACGGGGTAGCCGTCGCGTGTCTGCGGTGGGACGAGGCCGTTGGGAAGCGCTTCGGGCGCGATGGGCGGGAGCGAGGGTTTGTCGGCACGCGGGCCGTCTTTGCGGCCTTTGGTGCGGTTGCGGCCCATCGCTTCCGCACATCCGCCGTTGTCCTGTAGGAAGAAGATGAGTGTGTTGTTGAGCTGATTCGTGCGCTTGAGCTCGGCGACGAGGCGACCGATGCCCTGATCCATGCGATCGACCATGGCGGCGTACACTTCCATGCAGGCGCTCTCGCGCTCGCGGTTGCGCACAGCGCCCCAGTCTTCTGCCTGTTCGGTCAGTCCTTGCTGGCCATCGATGAGTCCCATCTTCGCCGCGCGTTCGAACCGCGCTTTGCGGATCGGTGTGTAGCCCTGATCGTATTTCCCCTTGTACTTGGCAATGTCCTCTGGCAACGCATGCATGGGCCAGTGAGCGGCGGTGTAGGTAAGGTACATGAAGAACGGCTTGTCCGGATCGGACTTCGCATGTTCGCCGACAAAGCGCACGGCGTGATCCGAGTACGCATCGGTGAGGTAGTAGTCTTTGGGCTGATAGTCCGGATCGGCGAATGGCGAGATGAGGGTGTTGTTGCGGCAGAGCGTGTACGGATCATAGAAGCTTCCGCCGCCGGAGATCATGCCGTAGAAGCGGTCGAAGCCGCGCTGGAGCGGCCAGTTGTGTTTGGGCCCGTTCTGCGAAATATGGCGGGTGACGTGCCATTTGCCGACGGCGTAGCAGCGATATCCCGCCGGCTTGAGCACTTCGGCCATGGTGCGGCAGGAGGCGTTCAGGTCGCCGGCGTATCCGGGTTTGCCCTTGTCCTCCATCATGTGGCCGACACCGGCCTGATGCGGATAGAGGCCGGTGAGGAGGCTCGCGCGGGTCGGGCAGCAGCGGGCGGTGTTGTAGAACTGCGTGTAGCGCAGGCCGTTCGCCGCAAGCGCGTCCAGATGCGGCGTCTGGATTTCGCCGCCGTAGCAGCCGAGATCCGAGTAGCCCATATCGTCGCTCATGATGACGATGAAGTTCGGCTGCGCCGCCGAGAGCGACAGCGAGCCGATCAGCACGGCGATGAGAGCGGACAGTCCACGCATTATCGGCCTCCGGTCATGGTTTTCAGCAGTTGGTAAAAGCCTTTTTTGCGGTCGCTGGATGTCTTCCAGTTCACCGGCACACTTTGATAGCCTTCGTTGAAGCCTTCGCCCTTCATCCGGTAATCGAAGTAACCCCAGGATGCAAAGTGCTCGACGGCCATGGTGAAGTTATTCATCGGTTTGTCGAAATCGAAGTGATCGTCTTCGTTGAAGAGAATCGGCATGGGCCGGTAACCGTCGACAGCGCGTGTCTGCCGGACCATTTCACCGATCCGTTTCGGGTCTTTGACCCCGTTGCCGTGAAGGAGCAGGAAATCGGAGGCCTTGACGACGTTCGGTTTGGGAATGGCGCCTCCGCCATAGCTCGTTCCGACGAGCAGCGAGTGTCCGCCTTTGCGCGAGCGCTCGCGGGCCCGGAGAATCAGCTCGTGAACACGCTCTGGCTTGAGGATGTCGTGGTCGTAGGCTTTCACGTTGCATTCGTTGTTGATCTCGATGATGACATTTGTATACTTCTGCCGGACGATCCAGTCGATGGTGGCATCGACACCGGCGATGACCGCCGCTTCATCCGTGATCCGCTGATCCTGCCCGAAGTAATAGATCCCCAGAATGATGACCATGCCGAGATCGTCCGCTTTCTCAATCACCTGCGAAAGGCGCTTGACGTATGCGGGGTCGAGCGATCCATCGGCGTTGAGTGCGGAGTTGTGCCACGGTTGCTTTTGGGAGTAGCCTTCGGGGCTTCCGCCTTGAAGGTTGAGCGTCATGGCCAGAAGGCCGTGATTGCGCCAGTCGGGCATCTGGGTGATGAACTCGCGGGTATTGCGGTCGGCGTCCCACGTCTTCGTATCCGGGTACGCCCACTTCGACCGCGTCTCGGGATTGCGATCGTCGAACGTCGCCTGCACCATCCGGCTGTTCATGAGCAGGCCTTCAATCGAGTGCCCGTTCCAGCTCCGGCCTTTGTACGTGAGTTCGCCATTGATGCGGAACTTGTCGCCGTCGATCGTCACGGCGGTCTTGCGAGGCGGCTCAATCGCGTTCGCCGATACGCAGGAGACGAAGACCAGCAGAAGCGCGAATCGTGCGGTCATGGAATGACTCGGGGAGAGAGTACCGAATGCGAATTCGATTCTACATGACCCGCACGGGAAACGATATCAGAATCAATGAGTCAGAAATGGAATCCCACCAGCGAAGATGACTGTGCAAATGATCATTCTTTTGAAGCGTCGTATCAGGGAATCACAATCCCGTTCACGAGCATGAACGCCCAGATCAATTTGCAGAGGAGATGGAGAATCTGATCCTGATGGATGTTGGTGCGACCTTCGCATTTTGCGACATCGATAATCCAGTGGACCAGTGTTTCGAGCATCGCATAGGCAGCGATCGTTTCAAGATTGAACTGATTGGTCCACTGGATGATGACGCCGACCATGATTCCATGCAGGAGCGCATGCGCACTCATCCAGTAATACCAGGGGACGGCTTTTTGCAGCGGGTTGTTCGCCTTGCGGCATTTGCATGCGGCCATGGCATCGCCCTGGAGGGCAAAGTCCATGAGCGCGTGGCCGGCGAAGAAGAAGACAATCAGATAAAACAGCACGTGCTCACCCGCGAGCTGGCGTGAGAAGGGGAACGCATAATTCCCGCCACTTGAGGCTTTGCTTTCTTTTAGCTGACACTGCACCGTTTGGCGATTGAAAAATCATTCAGGATTCCCAACCTTTCCAGGCATTGCCCAGCATAGTCGTACGGCCTAGCATAACGGACTGGACCGTTTGCATGGAATGCGCCGCTTATTCGAGGAATGCCGATGAAGGCCCACGAAGAAAACCCCCTGGAAAAGAACGATCTCGCCGAAGGTCTCAAGGCACTCGCCGCCAAAGCCAAATCGGGCCGCTCCGCCAACATGCGCTTCATTTTGCTCATGCTGGCACTGGGTGCGGTGATCGGTGCGTACTGGTATTTGCGGGGCTCCAGCAAGAAATCGGAATCGGAAACCTGGCGACTGTTCGATGGCCTCGGCAGCGTCGATGAATACGATCAGTTCGCGGAGACGTATGCGAACTCGTTTCCCGGACGCGCGGCACGCCTGCAGGAAGCGCGAATCCTGCTCGCCCAGGGCTTGCAGGAGATCATGACGCAGGCGATCGACGCGACCGAACGCAATAAATCCGTTGCCAAAGTCGAGAAATCGCGCGAACTCTTCCTTCAACTCGCCACCGAATTCCCGAATGATCTGACCTTGCGCAGTCTGGCCTATCAGGGTGCGTACAAGGCCGAACTGTCTCTCGTCGGCATTCCGAAATCCGAAGGCAGCCTGACCGAGGACCGCGGGAGCGTTCAGAAGGCGGTCGAATACCTCCGCGATTACGCCAAAGCGGTCGGCGAAACGACAACGCTTGGCGAAGCGGCCACCAAGAAAGCGGCGGAACTCATCGAGAAGGAAGCAGAGGTCAAGGCGCTCGGCGCAAGTTTGAACAATCAGTACGCTCCCAAACCGACCAGCGACATCAAACTCCCCGGCGATCTCACTTCGCCCACGGATCCGCTCAAGCCGAGCGAACCGGTAGCGCCCGGTAAAGTTGAAACACCCAAGACCGAAACGCCCACGAAGGAAAAGCCCATCCCACCGCCGACCGTCCCTTCGAAAGAAACGGAACCCAAGAAGGACGAGAAAAAGTAAACAATTCCCTCACGTTTACTTGAACCGTCGTTCGTATCGGGTCGCCGTTATCACGAGTTGACCGATGGCGTTGGCGAATCCGTTCCATTGGTGAGAATTTCGATCTCGCCGGTGGACACGTTGTACATCATTCCGACGATCGCCACCCTGCCATTCCGGATTAACTGATCCAGAGCCATGCTCTCACTGCGGACCAGTTCGACGGAACGCAGGACGTTCTGCCGAGCAACGTCGTTCACGAACGACTCCTTCTGATCGGCTGGCTGCGACGGGACCGACAAGCAGACATCGCGGTCGATCGACTGTTGGATATCCGTGATCAGCTCATCGATGTTGTCACATCCGGTGGTCTCGGCGGCGGTCTTGCCGGCACAGGTCAGGTCTACAGCCGCAGAAACGGCTCCGCACCGGGTGTGCCCGAGCACTATGATGAGCTTAGCCCCGGCCACCGCACAGGCGTATTCGATGCTCCCGAGGATCTTCCGGCTGGTCACGTTCCCGGCGACTCGCGTGACGAAGATATCTCCTACGCCGACATCGAAGATCATCTCCGCAGGCGTGCGTGAGTCGATGCACCCGAGAACCACCGCCAGCGGATGCTGGCTGATGGCCGTTGCTTTGACCATCTGTCCGATGTTCCGGCTGAGCGGTCGATTGGTGCGAAACCGTTCGTTCCCTTCGACCAGAATCTGAAGGACCTGGCCTGGAGTGACGGCCTCCTGCAACTCCCGTGTTGAGTAGTCCATGTATTGCACTCGGTCCTGCATGGAGTACCGATCCTGGAATCCAATCAGGCTGAACTCGACCCCCCGGGCCGGAGCGGTTTTGTTCTGGAAGTCCCGGATCAGGTCGAGCACGTCCGGGTCGATGTAGTTGGTGTTCCGAGCGTCGATCAGGACGTGCCCCCCGCGTGGTACATCGTCAAGCACTCGGGAAAGAGCAGCCCGGTTCAAAAAGCTGACTTGGTTGGCCAGTTCGATGTGGATCACTTCTCCGCCCAGGTGCTTCTCGAGGATTCGGGCGATTGGTCGGCGGGCGTTGCTCCAGAGGATGAATCCGGCGGCGATGGCCAAGCCGAGGATCACGCCGATCAGCAGGTCGGTCAGGACGATGGCGACGACCGTCAGGACGAAGGGGAGAAATTGATAGCGGCCACCCCGCCACATTTGTTTGAACAATGTCATGCTGGCCAGCTTGAAGCCGGTAGCCAGCAGGATCGCGGCCAGGGCGGCCAGCGGGATCAGGTTCAGGATGGCCGGCAGCAGGGCGACACACCCGAGCAGCAGGAATCCATGGAACACTGCCGACGCCTTGGTCTTTGCTCCAGCGTTGACGTTTACGGAACCGCGGATCACCACGGCGGTGATCGGGATTCCTCCGAGTAATCCGGCGGTCGTGTTTCCGATCCCCTGAGCGATTAACTCCCGGCTTGCCGGCGAATTCCTTTGCTGCGGGTCGAGTTTGTCCACCGCCTCGAGGTTGAGAAGCGTTTCGAGTGACGCGACGGCGGCGATGGTGACAGCCGCCAGATACACCGCCGGATTGTTCCAGTGTGACCAGTCCGGGGACCGGAAGAAGCCGAGGAACTCATCGAAGCTGCCAGCCACCGGTACGGTCACCAAGTGGATCTGCTCTATCTTCCAGTGCCCTCCGAGCCACTCGAACAGCTTCACCAGCCCGACCGCGATGATCACGACCAGAAGCGGGGCCGGGATGAGCGATTTCTTCAGCCGCGGGATCCGGTCCCACACGATCAGAAAGGCCAGGGAGAGCAGGCCGATGATGGTCGTGCTGACGTCGGCTCCCGACGTCTCCACCATCCGCACGATTTCGGTGAATGTATTTTCCTTGTCAGGCTGGAAAAACCTCATCTCGCCTTCGGGATCCTGATCCCAGCCGAACAGGTGGGGAATCTGCTTGAGGATGATGATGATCCCGATGGCGGCCAAAAGTCCCTTGATCACGCTGGACGGAAAGAACGCGGCCAGAATCCCTGCGCGTGCCAGACCCAGACCGATCTGGATCAGCCCGGCGAGCACGACAGCCAGCAGGAACGCCTCAAATGAACCAAGTGAGGCGATCTGGGCGGCGACGACCGCTGTCAACCCGGCCGCCGGCCCGCTGACGGCCGAGTGTGATCCGCTGGCCAAGCCGACGACGATCCCGCCGATGAACCCGGCGACCAGGCCGGAAAAGAGCGGGGCGTCCGACGCCAGCGCGATTCCCAAGCACAGCGGAAGCGCAACCAGGAATACGACCGTTCCGGCCAGCAAATCACGAGGCAGAGTCGAGAGTGACGAACCGTTCGTTTGCGGACTCAAATGACCCTTCCCTTCGAAATGCATCTAAAAGATCTCACGGAGTCAACTTTTGGTGCGTCGAACCTTTGATGGTTCCCGGACAACGACTCGAAGCACGTGATCACCCACCCAGTTTCAAACCAGCCTCGCTCAGAGGTATCCAGAACTCATCCTACTTGTGAGTAGGAAAAGCGACGCGATCGATCGATTATTGCGGGATCATCTCATGTTCGGAGATTGTCAGTGGTTTCCGTTGAGAGACGATCGACACCATCGGCTGACCATCCAAACGACTCAGCGACTCATATTGACCGATCTCGGGATCGTAAGCAAAGACCTGTCCCGTTTCCATCTTGTAAACCCAGGCATGGAGTTTGAGCTTGTTCTCGGCAATGGCGACGGCGACCGACGGATGCGTCCGCAAGTTCTCCAGTTGAGCCAGGACATTTTCTTCGACCGTCACCTTCCAGAGTTTATCGCCTTCCAGATCACTGTAAAGCGATTCCACAACTTCCTTGCAACACTGGGCGTGCTTGAGCCATTCCTGCACGCGCGGCATGGAGTCGGCTTCCGCCGGGTTCATCAGGGCTTTCATGGCGCCGCACCGGGTATGACCGCAGATAATGATGTCTTGAATTCCCAAGCCACGAATTGCATATTCAATCGCCGCCGCCTCGGCTCCCGAACCGTTCCCGGTATACGTCGGGACAATGTTCCCCGCATTGCGAAGCACAAACAGATCGCCAGGATCGGTCTGGCAGATCAAATCCGGAACCATGCGCGAGTCTGAGCAGGTGATGAACAGCGCCTGCGGATGCTGGCCGCCCATCAGCCTCTTGAACAGTTCATGCTTTTGACGAAACACGCTGGATTCGAAATGATGAATGCCACGTACGAGCTTTTCCATGGGAATGTCCTTATGTGTGAATGGTGATGGCGAAACGATGCCGGGGCACGCGAGAAGTGCGGCGCAGTGAAAAAATGGTGGTGGTCCGTCTAGCAGAGAATGGGAGTTGTCCGGCCGATATCCGCAGGTCGAAGGGAGAGGTTGAGTTCGATTTCCGAAGTGGATTTTAAGCGAAGGACAATGCCGTGAACCTTGACCTGACTGCGATCTTCGCGATGCCGCTCGAGCGAATGGCGATCTTCGATCCGCCGCTCCTGCTGATTTTCGCTTTCTTCTTCTTCAGGAAATGATTCGCGTTCTTCCGAGTCCGCATAGGTCAGTTTCGTACGACTCGCCGACCGCGCAGCAAGAATCTCTATCGCACCACTGGCCATCATTAAAATGGCCAGAAGCAATTTGAGAGTCAGGCGAAACGAGTAGGCCGACCTCATCATGATTTCAAGATCTTGACGTAACCGTATGGGACTCAGGCATAGTAACATCACAGCGCTGAAAAATCCAGTGGGAGATTGAGCGGGTGGAACGAGTTTTTCTGGTGGTTTTGATGGAGATTGGGTCATTTGCAGGCAATTCCGACCTCGAATCCGCAAGAAATCCGCCATTGGGTACCGGGCCATTCTGAGGCGATCGGCGTGGTTCGTTCTCCAAGTGAAAATTGACGTAAGTGCTTACGGCGCATAGGCGCTTCCGAAATTTGGGAACGGTTCCACGGTAGGGTGTGGCAGTGTCGGTGGAAAGACTTGAGGGCTGGCAATAATCTGAGCAGAAGAGCCATCCAGGGAAAACGATCCCCTCTCAGCCGACCTGCGCGCTGCGGTTCGCGAGTGAACTCCCTAAAATGTCCGTTCGTTGATCTTTTGCTCACGAAGGGTTCCCATGCTCGGACGGCTGTTCTCCAAAATCAAGTCCGGTCTCGCCAAGACACGCAACGTCTTCACCGGCGTCATCGATCTCTTCACCGGCAATCACCGAGTCGACAAGGACTTCCTCGCGAAACTCGAAGAGCAGCTCCTCCTCGCCGATGTCGGCACCCATGCCGCCACCACGATCGTTGAGCAGGTGCGCAAGGCGTTCATCGACAAGGAGGTCGGCGACGACGTCCGCACGTTCGTTCAGCAGAAGCTGCGCGAATCGCTGGCCGATCCGTCCGAAGGAATCCACTATGCCGAGTCCGGGCCCACGGTGATCATGATCGCCGGCGTGAACGGCTCCGGCAAAACGACGTCGATTGCGAAGCTCGCCAAGCGCTTGCAAGGCGAAGGCAAGAAAGTGTGCGTTGCCGCCTGCGATACCTTCCGCGCCGCCGCTGTCGAACAGCTCACCGTCTGGGCCGGCCGAATCGGATGCGAAATCGTCAAGCAGCAGCAAGGCTCCGACCCCGCTGCTGTTGCGCACGACGCCTGCGAGAAAGCCAAAGCGCGAGGCTTCGACGTTCTCATTGTGGATACCGCCGGTCGACTCCACACCCAGACACATCTCATGCGCGAGCTCGAGAAAATCCATCGCGTGGTCCAGAAGCAGATTCCCGGCGCCCCACACGAAGTTTTCATGGTGCTCGATGCGACAACGGGTCAAAATGCGGTCGCGCAGGCGGAGCAGTTCAGCAAGGCGGTTAAATGCACAGGCATTATCCTCTCGAAGCTCGACGGCAGTGCGAAAGGCGGTGCGATCTTCGCCATCAAGCAGAAGGTCGGTCTGCCGGTGAAGTTCGTCGGCGTAGGCGAGGGAATGGATGATCTGGAGACGTTCGACCCCGATAGCTTCGTCGCCGCACTGTTCGAGAAAGGCTGATTCGGATTTGAATCATGTCAATATGTTCACCAGTTGAAGATCGGAGATCAGGTTCCGGCGAGCGTGAGTTCAAATGTCTGTTTTCTTCCGTCGCGCAGAACTGTGACTGTGACGACGTCGCGCACTTTGTACTGATCCAGTACGTCCTGAAGTTCGTTCCCGGACGTGATCGCCTGCTCTCCGACCGCCACGATCACATCGCCGAGCTGAATCCTTCCGGCACCATCCCGGCGCGTGGGTCTGAGTCCCGCCAGCGCGGCCGGGCCGTTGGGCTGGATGCCGAAAATGAGTGCACCGGTAATCCCGAGCTGGTCGGTGAGTTGTGGCGAAGCCAACTGGACGCCGAGGATGGGCCGAGTGACTTTCCCGTCGCGGATGAGTTGAGGGACGATGCGGTTGACTTCGTCGACGGGGATGGCGAAGCCGATTCCGGCGTAGGTTCCTGATGGACTGAAGATTGCGGTGTTCACACCGATCAGCCGGCCGGCGCTGTCGAGCAGCGGGCCGCCGGAGTTGCCGGGGTTGATGGCGGCATCGGTCTGAATGATGTCTTTGATGGGCCGTTTGGTGACTGATTCGATTTCCCGCCCCAGCGCGCTGATGACACCTGTTGTGAGTGATTGATCCAGACCGAACGGATTGCCGATGGCGAAGACTTTCTGGCCAACCTGTAAATCGTTGGATCGACCGATGGGTATGGCACGCAAGAGATCTTTCGGTGCATCAATAGCCAGTACTGCAAGATCTTTATCGGGGTACGCACCGACGAGGCGGGCGTTCCAGGTGGACTGATCGGCGAGAGTCACTTGAGCGGTATCTCCACCCTGAATGACGTGGAAGTTGGTAACGACGCGGCCTTCCGCATCCCAGATGAAGCCCGTTCCCGTACCTCTTGGGATCTGCAGCAGATCCAAAGTCATCGAGTCCTGACGCGTGTTGAGCGTGGTGATGTGAACGACGGAAGGCGAGGCTTTTTTGAAGAGAGCGATCGTGGATTTTTCATCTTCCGCCAGATCTCCACGCGGTGTTACGGCACGCGGAAGCGCTTGCGGGTCGTTACCCGTTCCGGCGTTTGGGGCGTACGACCAAATTCGCCAAAGTAAGAGAGCACCCAGGCCTATGAGCATGGGGATCGCGATGGCGAGGAAGAAGTGGGACGAACGCTGCGGATCGCGGTCGGCGTTTCTCATTTCGTGGGGTACTCAGACGGAGAACGATCACATGCGTCATTCTATTCGCAAATGATTCGGATGTGTGTGCTCAGATTGAGGGCGAAAGGAACGGACTTGCGGGTTGTGTAACGATTTGAATTCGTATTTATGAAAAATGAGATTGCAAACGAGAAAATGAAGAAGTATTATCGGTATCGCATAACTCTCATATTTCTTTCAGAGTCGTGCGAGTCGGCGCTAACTCTCTTCCTCAATTTTGGCGCCAAGAGATCATTTTATGAGAATCTCATCTTATCTCCGTGGTTCGGGCCAGAGACGACACTCTCTTGGCTTCACATTAATCGAGCTGTTAGTGGTGATCGCGATCATCGCGATCCTGATTGGCTTGCTGTTGCCAGCGGTCCAGAAAGTCCGCGAGGCCGCAGCACGAATGAAGTGCACGAACAATTTGAAGCAGTTCGCGATCGCGGCCCACAATCAGCATGATGTGATGGGTCACTTCACGCCAGGCGTATGGGCACCACCGCAAGCTTATGTGGGTGCGAATCCGCGAGGGAACTGGGTCTGGCGGGATCCAAGGAATCGTTGTTGTCCTTGGGGCGCGTTCAGTTGGGCGGCGCGGATTCTTCCGTTCATGGAAGGGGACAACATCTACAAGAGCATCAACTTTGATGTTCCGGCGTATGCGGCGAATGTTCCCGAAGATACGGGCTGGGGCAGCCCCGGTGCGGATCGCGGACCTGGTCAGCCGACGATTCCTGCAGGTCTGCCGAATGCCGGTTCTCCCAATCCGAACATTCTGGCGGCGAACAGCATGCCGAAGACGTTTGTCTGCCCGTCGGCGGTACGAGGTCGATTGGGATTTGAGAACACGATGAAGGACTATGCGATTTTTTATGATGGTGGGCGGGCGAATTTTGCTGAAACCTGCTGTCCCGAGCGGTCGAATGGACCAGCGTATGCTGGCATGGGCTGGATCAACAGCACGGTCAAAATCGCCGATGTGACGGACGGCACCAGCAACACCATGCACTTCGGTGAAAAGGCGAACTGGGCTAACCAAAGCTGGTGCTTCGACGGTAGCGGATGTAATCAGTTCTTCTGGGTCCACCACCAGTCTCAAGGCTTAATCACGGCCTCACAACCTCCGAACTGGTCTCGTAAGGGAAACAGCAGAGCTGCCACCAGTTCGCACATCGGTGGTGTGAACGTCGCCTTTGCCGATGGTCACGTGCAGTTTATCAACAACAACATCGCACTGGCCACGTATTCCGCTTTGGGAACCCGTGCGGGGAATGAAGTCGTATCACCTCCGTAATTGGTAAAGAAAAGCAACCCCCTCTTCCCGGTCGCGTTACGTGACCGGGAACGTGTTCATTTGTACAAAAAAAGTCTTCCATTCTATGGCCTCATTCCTTGAGGATACACATGTTGAACTCTCCCGTTCGATGGGCCGTGCTTGCGGTCTTCGTTTGCGCATTGGCGAGCGGTTGCGGCAAGTCGGGTATCGCTTCCGTTTCGGGTACTCTGACATACAAAGGCAAGCCCGTGACAAACGCCTTCATCAATTTTGTTCCGGAGAATGGTCGCCCCAGCATGGGCGAGACCGACAAAGACGGTCGCTTCACCCTGACCTACGACCCGCAGACCAAGGGCGCCGAAATCGGCAAGCACCGGGTGTTCGTTGATCATAATCCGACTGCTGATATGGAGGGTCCTGACCTGATCCCAGGCCAGACTCCCGTGATGTCTGACGAAATGAAAGAATTCTTCGACAAGTACAGTGGAACGAATTCCAAAGTTGAAATCACGATCGATGGTTCCACCAGCGATTTGAAGCTCGATTGGGATTAACCGGCGTTACGAACGACTGACGGGTAAGCCCTTGCCCGTCCAGTCACGCCAGCCACCATCCATGCTAATCACGTTTGTGTAGCCCATCTTCTGCAGGTTGTCCGCAGAGAGTGCGGAGCGGAATCCGCCACCGCAGTACAAAATGATCTCGGTGTTCGGATCCGGGATCTTCGCTTCGACATCGCGTTCCATCACGCCCTTGCCGATGTGCACGGCCCCCGGAATATGCCCGGCGGCGTACTCGCTCTCCTCGCGCACATCGACGAGTACGAGCTGTTCGCCCGCATCGATCCGGCGCTTGACATCATCGACCGTGCATTCCCGAATGCGGGTCTTGGCATCGGCGACGATCTTGAGAAAGCCGGGAGCATGTTGTTTACCCATGATTGGTTTCCTGAGCGGAAAGCACATGATCCTGATTTAAATAATGATGAATTATTTTTTAGTGATTTCCGGGTGAATCGTGTAAGAGCCGAGTGATCAAAAACGAATATTCAGAGATACGACAATTCACCGATGAAACGATTGTCGACCCATCGACTCGATTCACCGGATCCTCTCCTCTCGGGATGCTTGTCATGTTTCGATTCTTCTCAATCTCGGCGGCCGTGGTTCTGGCGTCTCATGTTCAGGCACAGCCGCCGGACCCGAAAAAAGCCATCGAGACAAAACCGGTCGCTTCGTTTACGGGCCATCAAGCTTCGATCTCGTCGATCCTTTTTACAAAGGATGGGAGTGGGATCATCTCCGCGTGTGCGAAAGACGTGCGGAACTGGGATGTTGCGACGGGCAAGGAACAAGGCGCGGCCCAGCGTCTTGGGAATCGCGTGGTGGCACTGAGTGCGGACGGCAAACGGCTCGCGAGTGTCGATCGTGACGATGTTGTGATCGCGGATCTGGCATCGAGCAAGAAGCTCGTGAGTTTTGATCCGCAAATCAAAGCGAATGGCCGTTTCCCCTTCCGATCGCGCGTGGCGGCGATGGCGTTCAGTCCGGATGGCAAGTTGCTGGCGACGGCGGGAAGTTCTGAACGCGTCGGAGGCAGACATGGTCTTCCCGGTGGTAATGTGACGCTGTGGGATGTCGCAACGGGCCAGATCGTGCACCGGTTCGACACGCTGGGCACGAGTGCGAGTTCCGTGGTCTTCAGCGCGGATGGCTCGAAGGTCGCGGCCGGGACCGCGGGTGCGGGCGGCGAACTACCCGCACCGGCCGAGGCGTGGATCTGGGATGTGGCGAAGGGTGAACTTATCCGTGCGATCGCTTCGCAGGAGAAGTCGAACTATGGGCAGCTGGTTTCGATCAGTGACATTGCACTGTCATCCGACGGGAAGCAGCTGGCCATGGCGGTGGGTACGGGAGGACGCGGGCAGCCTGCCGGCTTGATCACGGGCGATGGGTCTTCGAGCATTCGTATTTTCGAAGTCATGTCGGGCAAAGCCGTGACGGAATTGCCCGGTCACACAACGCGCATCAGCAGGATCCTCTACGGCTCAGAGGGAACAATCATCTCGGCTGGTTATGATCGGGCGATCCACATCTGGAATGTGAAATCGGGCAAAGCGAATCGATCGATGGCAGTGCCCTTGAATGCTGTAGAAGCGCTGGCATTAAGCGCAGACCACAAGCGAATGGCGGCAGGCGCAGACACCGGTGATATTCTCGTGTGGGAACTGCCGAAGTAACAGGAAGTCTCAACGCGTCAGCCCCGCACTGATTATTGCGGGGCTGAACGGGTCTCTCACTTCATAAATCGGTTGATGTAGTTCTCCAGCATTTCCTGCCGGCCGGAGCTGTTCTTGTCCGCGTCGCCCTTCTTGAGCATGTACGCTTCCATCGCGGCGAAGTCCGCCTTACCCGCTTCGATCTCTGCGCCGATGCCCGAGTCCCAACTTGCATAGCGCTCTTTCACGAACTTCGCCAGCCCGCCGTCCGTACGGATCGCGCTCGCGATCTTCAGCCCTTGGGCGAACGCATCCATCCCGCCGATGTGTGCGTGGAACAGATCCACCGGCTCGAAACTCTCGCGTCGTACCTTCGCATCGAAGTTCAGACCACCACGACCCAGCCCGCCCGCCCCGAGAATCACAAGCATCATCTGCGTGGTCGTGTACAGGTTCGTCGGGAACTGATCCGTGTCCCAGCCGATCAGTTCATCGCCGCGGTTCGCATCGATGCTCCCGAGCATGCCGTAGCTGGCGGCGTACGTCATTTCGTGGAACATCGTGTGCCCCGCCAGCGTGGCGTGGTTCGTCTCGATGTTGAACTTGAATTCCTTGTCCAGGCCGTACGTCTTGAGGAACGCCATGCACGCGGCGCAGTCGCTGTCGTACTGGTGCGTGGTCGGCTCCTTCGGTTTCGGTTCGATGAGGAACTGCGCGTCCAGTCCAATCTTGTTGCGATACTCCACCGCCAGGTGCAGGAACTTGGCGAGGTGATCGAATTCGCGGCGAAGGTCCGTGTTGTACAGGTTGTGGTACCCTTCGCGACCGCCCCAGAAGACGTAATTTGTACCGCCGAGTTCCTTCGTCACTTCGAGCGCCTTCTTCACCTGCGCCCCGGCATACGCAAACACATCCGCGTTGCAGCTCGTCGCCGCGCCATGCACAAAACGCTTGTTGCTGAACAGATTCGCAGTACCCCAAAGCAGCTTAACGCCCGTCTCTTCCTGCTTCGCTTTCAGCTTCGCCACAACCGTATCGAGAATCGCGTTCGTCTCCTTCAGATCCTTGCCTTCCGGTGCAATATCGCGATCGTGGAATGCATAAAACGGCACCCCGAGCTTCGTCACGAGTTCGAAGAACACGTCCACGCGCCGCAGCGCCACCTCAACATGCGAACCGCCTTGCTCGTCCCACGGCCGTACCGCACACCCCGGCCCGAACGGATCGCTGCCGGTACCGCAGATCGTGTGCCAGTAGCAGACGGCGAAGCGCAGGTGATCCTGCATCGTCTTGCCATCGACCACTTCGCCCGGGTTGTAGTGCCGGAACGCCAGCGGATTGGCGCTGTCGGGGCCTTCGTACTTGATGACGGGAACGTCAGGGAAGAACGCCATGGATCGTGTCTCGGAGAGTGGGATAGTTCGTGCAGGCAGTTTACGAATTACTGCGAGAACGAGGGAGTGGATGGAACACCGTAATCATGAAACCGCAGCGCCGTTTCGCTATCCTGTCCTTACCTTCCTTCCCCGGCTCCCGCTCCTCTCAGGGCCACTGCCATGCGCGTCCTCGCCTCGCTCACGCTCCTTGCTTTCACGCTGCCGCTCGCCGCTCAGGATGTCGTGAAGAAAGACATCCCCTACGCCAATCCCATGCAGGAGCGGCAGATCCTCGACATCTACGCTCCCAAGGATGCCAAAAACCTGCCTGTCGTATTCTGGATCCACGGCGGCGGATGGCAGACTGGCGACAAATCCAGCGTGCAGCTCAAGCCCAAATACTTCACCGATCAGGGCTTCGTCTTCGTCTCCACCAACTATCGCCTATTGCCGAAAGTCGAGATGGACGTCATCTTCAAAGACGTCGCCAAAGCCATCGGCTGGACGCATAAAAACATCGCCGCCCACGGCGGAGATCCCAACCGCATCTTCGTCATGGGCCACTCGGCCGGTGCGCAGCTCGCCGCCCTCATGTGCATCGACGACCGCTATCTCAAGGCCGAAGGCGTACCGATGAGCGCTCTCAAAGGCTGCGTGCCCGTCGACGGCGACACCTACGACGTCCCCGCCATCATCGCCACTGCCGAAGCACGCTGGGCGGCGCATGGGCTGCCGAAGGCGACCTTCGGGCATCGCGAGAAATTTGGCAACTCACCCGAGAAGCACACCGACTACTCCGCCGTCACCCACGTCGCCAAAGGGAAGGGGATCCCGCCGTTTCTCATCCTGCACGTCTCCGGCCATCCGGATGTGACCGCGCAGGCGCAGCGGCTGGCGCGGGAACTCAAGACTGCTGACATCCCCGTGACACTCCACGGCGCCCGCGAGTCAACACACAGCAAGCTGAACAACGACATCGGCCTCGCCGCCGACCCCGGCACAAAAGCGATTCAGGAGTTCCTGACCAAAATACTGAAAAAATAAACAGTATCAATTTGACAAATCGCATATTGATGATGAGGACTCCGCCACCCGCTGCACCCTCGTGGCGAGGACATTCAAACTCTCACTCGTCTTTCCACCGACTCTGACACACCCTACGGTGGAAAGACGCCAAAATTTCGGAAGCGCCTATGCGCCATAAGTACTTACGTCAATTTTGTTCACTTACTGATATGATGAACACGTGTTGCGAGTCATCGAATTTCATGCCCAAGCTGATTCATGCGAGGGCAAAAAACGCGCTTGGCAATGGTCTCCACACCGGTTGTCAGCCGAACGCGGTTTTCTCACCTCGCCCCCGTTTACGGGGGAGAGGTCGGATCGGAAGCGGAGCGATCGATCCGGGTGAGGGGGCACATTCTCAAATAATGAACATATTAACATTATTTACGAGTATGAATCACAGATCTGAAACCCCCCTCACCCGACGGTCGGCTGCGCCGCTCGTCGACCTCTCC
>JBGSJI010000158.1:0-8024 GCA_041742055.1 Limnoglobus sp.
CGACCTCGGCTTGGTCTTCGGTGAGGGTGCCGGCACGGAAGGCGGCGAGGAACGAGGCATCGAGAACGGCCGGCGTCATGCCAAGGATGTAGAACAATCGCCGCCCGGGCGCAAGAGCAATTCAGGAGACTGAGAGGTTACCTGAATTTCATTCAACTTGTGTAAGCCTGTCTTTTGATATGGTATACAGAGCTGTCAGCACATTGCTCGCCAGACACATTCTCATTGATGACTCTCACCACGAGGTTCGACATGGTTCGTCATCGTTATCTCATCACGCTTGGAGCGTTGCTACTTCTCACGATACCTGTCATGGCTCAACGCGGAGGCCCACGCGGAGGTTATTATTCTCGTGGCGGATCGAGCTTCGGATTCGGCATCACTCTCGGCTCACCCAGTTCGGGATTAAGCTTTGGCTACGGCACCGGTGGTTACGGAAGCTTTGGCGCAATTGGTGTTCCCGGCCGGCCGTATTATGGCGGCCTTCCTTACGGCGGCGGATATTACGGCGGTTATCGCGGACCGTACGGCGGCACGTATTATCCAACCCCCAACTATTACGTTCCGCGAACCTACATCCTTCCACAACCCTACATCGCACCTCAGCCCTACATCGTTCCGACCCCGACCTACATCGTACCCCGCACGACCGTGGTTCCTTCGACACCCGCACCCGTGACGCCGTCCGAAATGGGAATACTCATCACCGAGTTGAAGCCCGATGGAACGGCGAAAGCGGCGGGCTTGCGACAGGGTGATGTGATCCTGTCCGTTGATGGCAAGCGGATTCAAAGTTTTGAGGAACTGCGTGCTGCGTTGTCTGTTGAGAACAAGAAGCAGGCCAAGGTGGAATTCATTGATGGGTCGAACAATCAGATCGATTCCAAAGAAGTTGCGATCGTTGACAGCAAGATGGGCATCACGATTGAAGAAGTACCGTTGAAGCGCGAGTAATCCACAGGGGACTGTCAGCGATCTGACAGTCCCCGTTTTCATTCACATCGTCGTGGCCAGCGCCAGCGCCAGTCGGCAACCCGCTTCATATTCCTTCAAGTCCACATACTCGTTCACCGTGTGAATCTCGTTCTGACCCGCCCCGAAGGTGATCGTCGGGATTCCATGCTTCACCATCCAGTTCGCGTCCAACCCGCCGTTAGTCACCTTGGTACTCGGCTTCAATTTGATGCTCTTCGCCGCCGCCAGTGCACGCTTGATCACCGGTGCGGAATCGGGCAGGCGAAACGGTACATAATCCAGACGGCTGGTGAACTTCACCTTCGCCGGCTTCCCCTTGTGATCCTTGACCTTCTTGGCGGCCTGCTCGAATGCCTGCTTGTACGCCGCCGTGATTTCACGAACGAACTTCGCGTCGTGGCTGCGGCTCTCGCCGCGGATCAGCACAAAATCAGTCACCACGTTCGTCGCGTTCCCCGCACTCTTCCCCTCCGCATCGCCGATGCTCCCAACGTTGCTCGTGCCTTCCTTCCCCTTCTTCACAACCTTGCCGAACCAGCCATTAGCCGAAACGTCCGCCAGCGCCAGCGCCGCCACCAGGCTCGCCGATACCCCGCGTTCCGGATGAACCCCCGCATGCGACGCCTTGCCGTAAATCTCCACTTCCCACCGATCGGCGCCAATCGCACCCACCGTGATCTCACTTGCCGAACGGCCATCGATATTGAAGCCCAGCACCGACCCGCCCAATACCGCGGGATCCACATGCTTCGCTCCAAACAATCCGCTCTCTTCGCGGACCGTGAAGAACAGCGTGATCGGCGGGTGCGGAAGATTCTGCTTGATCAATTCTGCCGCCATCGTCACCAGGGCGGCGCAGCCCGTACGGTTATCGCCGCCCAATGCCGCTTTCGGGTTCTCGTTCACGATGCGATTCTCGGCTCGCCTCGGCTTTGCGCCCGCGCACAACGGAACCGTATCCATGTGCGTCATGAAAAGGATCCGTGGCGCATCGATCGTGCCGGGCAGAGTGACGATCAGGTTCCCGGTTTGCGTCGGTGCCGGGATGCGCGTGTTCGCGTCATCGAAGCGGATCGCGGAGGCCGGTACACCAACGTCCTTGAGCGTGGCGACAATTTCCTTGCCGATCGCCGCTTCCTCACCTGTGATCCCTTCGACGGAAAGAAAGCGAACCAATCGCTCGATGGCGGCGGGGAAATCAACCGTCAGACTTGGTGCGGGCATTGGAATCCGGGGAAAAAGGGCAGGAATTACAGCCTATTGTAGTGATCCCGTCACCAATGCGCATTCGGACCCGCCGGGACGGCAACGTGCGACTGCTGCACATCCCATTCGCTCCAACCGATCGGCGGACCTGATTCGAGATACGGAGCGATGATTTCGTCGAACTCGTTCAGATTGCTCAACAGCACAAATCGTTGCTGCACTTTCTTCGGCAGGCGCAGCGCTTTCGTATACCACGTTGCCACTTTGCGAAACATGATGCAGCCGAACTTCTCGCCGCCGCGCCAGTCGATCAGGCGCTGGAGGTGCAATCGCATGAAGGCGATGCGCTCCTGATACGTGCCTCGCGGGCCCGGTTCGCCCGTCGCGATCCAGTTCGAAAGCTGCCGGAAGAACCACGGGTTCGCCAGCGCACCACGCCCGATCGCCAGCCCGTGGCAGCCCGTCTCCTCGATCATTCGGGCCGCATCCGCGATCGACATCACATCCCCGTTCCCGAACACCGGGATCCGCTCCACCGCCTCCACCACGCGACGAATCCCTTCGCTGTTCACACGCCCGGAAAACCCCTGCTCCCGAGTGCGACCGTGAATCGTCACCGCCGCCACGCCCACCTTCTCGAACTCGCGGGCGAAGTACGGCGCCGTCAACTGCGAATCATCCCACCCCAATCGCATCTTCACCGTCACCGGCAGCGACACCGCATCCACCACTTTCCGCACCAGCTCAATCGTGCCGCCCGTCGTATCGCACATCAGCGACGACCCACCGCCTACCGCAACCACCTTGCGCACCGGGCAGCCCATATTGATGTCAATCACGTCCGCCAGCCCGCGATCCTGCAGCCACCGCGCCGCACCCGCCAGCTCCTCCGCCTTCCCCCCAAAGATCTGCACCGACAGCGGCTTGTCACCCGGATCCGTCGCCAGCAGCTCCATCGTCTTGCGAATGCCCTCAATGATCGCCCGCGCATTCACCAGGTCCGTCGTGCACAGCCCCGCCCCGCCGATCTCGCGAATCGAAAGCCGGAACGGCAAGTTCGTATACCCCGCCAGCGGAGCCAGCGTGAAGCGCGAACTCAACCGCACCGGGCCAATCGCCAGCGGCTCCCGGTACCACAGCGGCGGCGCCGGCAAGGATGTCTCAACTGAAGCAATCATGAACTTGTTATAGCAGCCATGCGAGCAAAGCGTGATGATACAATGTTCACTCAAATCTCGATGGCCTTGACTTGCGGAATTCGTCGAGAAGGAGACATTCTGGCGCTGACTCGTCTTTCCACCGACACTACCACACCCTTCGGTGGAAAGACATCAAAATTTCGGAAGCGCCTATGCGCGGTAAGGACTTACGTCGATTATCTTGGATAAACAGAAGCTTGGATCGAGAAGAAACAGGTGAAATCAGTTTATTCTTGTACATGAACTTTTGTCAGATCGCGATTCGCCTCGGAAGATAAATAGTGAATAAATGTATATTTGTTTTGACTTTGTCGCTCGGGTATCGAGAACTCCTTCGTTACGCTGCCATAGCTCCGAGGCGGCCTTGCGGTCACCGCGGTTGGCTGCTTCCAGGAGTTGCGTGAAGGGGGTCATTTTAGACAAAGTGGTGTTGAGCCAAGATCAACTTGGCGGCTTGGGACATCAACTTCCGACACGTCTCTAGGATTCAAGGCGACAGCCAGCAGAAAGAAAAAGGCCACAACCTGTGATGTCAATTGCGGGTGCCGATCGCAGAGTTCCGCCTCACTCGGAACGCTTCCGCCAGCGGCAGCCTCAGGGTAGGCGCTCACGATATCTTCAATCATCATTCCATCACAGCCAGGGCATTGGAATCTCGGCGAGTTGGCGAGGTAGGCTGCCAGGAGATTCAGCAGTTCGGCGGTCCGCCGGGTGTCGGGAAGGTTGGACGTCGGAGTCATTGGAGGATTCCGTTCGGGTGAGGGAATGGGTACTTCTCCAGCTGTCATTTCGCCTCGCTCAGCGCCTTCCACTTCGCCGCTTCGTCCGGCTTTTTGGCTTCCTCATAATGGGTTGCCTGTTTTCCGGCCAGTCGCAGCATAGCCTCGGCCACTGGTTTATCGACTGGCGCGTACTTCTCGTTTATTTCGCGGTAGAGCAGAAGGGCATCCTCATGCTGCTCCTGTGTGATGTGTCCCTGCACCAATTGATCCAACAGCGTGACAGTTGCAGTAGTGAATTTTTTGCCAGCCAATGTCTTTCGCATCAGCTTGTCGAGCAAAATCTGCCTCTCCGCCGCCCATTTCTTCGCCTCGTCCGGTCGGTTCGTCTCTTCCAGGATTCGAATCAGGTGATTGAATGCAGTGGCCCGGTGCGGGAAGTCGTAAGTGGGGATTTGGTCGGCATGGTCGGCGACTTCGCGGCAGCCGACGAGCAAGTGCTGTTCGGCTGCGGCGGGTTCCTTGAGTTGACTCAGAAGAACACCGAAGGCGGATCGCGCCATGCCAAGTTGGTAGCTACGGTGCTCCGGACCACGGGCGGTGACGATCACATCGATGGCAGCTTGAGCGTGTTTTCGTGCGTCGTCGAGTTTCCCGAGTTTCTGCTCAGCATGGAAGAGTCCGTAATACGCTTTGCTCTTTTCCTCCGGTTTGGTTGCCAATCGTGCGCTCAATTCGAACAGTTTGGCCGATAACGCGGGATGATCGCTGATGATTTTCCATCCCAGGCTACTAGACATGTTCCATTTTGAAGTTGCGAATACTCGCTGCTCCAAGTTGACCCACAGGTCCTTTGGAAAGTTCATTTCCGTATCTTGACGGTTCGTCGCCTTGTAAAGATCGAGCAGCGACTGAAGACCTTCGGGAATGGCGTTGCGCGAGTAGTCGCGAACGTGGGGGTACTCGTCAATCATCTCGCGCAGTCCCGTCGTCAGCATCGTTTCGGCTTCAGAGTATTCCTTCGTCCGCAGAAGTTGCTGTCCCAGTCGGATGCGGGCGTGACCAGTGACCCAACTCTTGTAATTGGCCCCTCGATTTCCGATGGAAGCGGCGAGGCCCTGTCGAGCTCGGTGGATGAGCGCTTTGTCGTCCCGACCGAGTTTCTCCTCCGCTTCACGCAGAGCATTCATCGACAGGTAGGCGTTGAACGACGAGGGTGCTGCCGCGACATTCGCCTCGAACAGTTCCGCTCCTTTTGCGAGGTTGCCGTTGCGAGCATAGATCCACGCAAGAAGGTGGCGGGGCTGCCACGTGTTTCGGTTGTACGGCTGGCCCCGTTGTTTCCAGTTGTCGAGGATCTCCTCATAGAGCTCAATGGCTTTCTTGATGTTCCCCATAGCCCGGTATATGTCGGCTGCAATAATACCTCCACTTTGCATCAAGGGGTGGTCGAACCGGACCGCCATCCCTTTCACGGTATTGCGGAGACTCTCCATTTCCCGCACTGCTGCAAGGAACTGTTTGTCTTCGAAATAAGCCAACACGATGTCACCCCCGCAAATCAGTGTCAGATGGTCAGTGGGGCCAAGTAACTCAGTCAATTCCGTCCGGAGCTTTTTCAAGGCTGGAATGGCTTCAGCGGGTCGCTTCTTAACGGCCGGTCGATAGGCCTGTTGGATCCGCACCTCGAGAACGAGGCGATCTTGCGGGCCGTACACTTGCGTCGCATCTTCGATAAACGACGTCATGAGCGCATCGTATTTCTCGTCGGGTAGAGTCAATCCGAGTTGCAGTTGCGACTTACGTGCTTTGAGTGTAATCGGGTCTTTGTCCCCGCGAGCCGTCCGATAGAGTACGACGGCTCGGTCGATCAGCTCTCGACTCCGCTCATCTTCCGCAACACCCCAGTAGGCATCAGCAACAGCGTGAAGCACTTCTGCCTGAACAAACGGCATTCCAGGAAACTTCTGTTCGATCCGCTTCGTGGTGAGGTGAATCGCCGCTCGATCCAGCAGTTCTCGAACGGTAGGGTTCGGTTTGATCTCGAATTCATCCCCAGCTAACGGATTGGGATCAGCCTGTCTTGTGACATCTGCCTGTCGCAAAAGGTCGTCTTGCAGGAACGCCCGCACCGCCTCGGAGGCCCGCTTCTCTTCCTCCGCCCGCTTCTGTTCCCGCTCGGCGCGTGCTCGCTGTGCGTTCGCCTCGTCTGCCGCTGCCATCATCTTGAGCGCGTTCTCGACCGCCGAGCGTTCAGCGCCTTCCGCACGCTCACGTTCCCGATCGGCTCGATAAAAGCCGTAGGATGTCGCAATCAAACCGGAAACGAGAACCAGTACGAACGCGCTGCCCACCAGTACCGCCGCCTTGTTCCGCCGGTACGCCTTCCGCAAGCGATATCCCAGCGTCGGTGGACAGGCTTCCACCGAATCACCCTTGAGATAGCGCTCCACATCTTTCGCTAGGCCGATGGCGGTGTCGTATCTTCGTGTGCGGTCCTTCTCCAGCGACTTCATCACGATCCAGTCCAGCTCTCCGCGAATGACCTTTCCGAGTTGCGTCAGTTGTGTGCGCCGGGTTGTCGCGACTTCCGGAAGTGTGGCGGCGGTGCTCAGGCGCGTGCTTGGCCGGGGCGGTTCCTCCTCGCGGATGAGCCGCAGGATTTCGTCGAGTGCGGCGGACTTCAACCGGTCACGTCCCAGCGGTGTGCTGCCGGTCAGCAACTCGTAGAGCAGCACGCCCAACGCGTACACATCGGAGCGCGTATCGATATCGAGCTGATTGAGTTTTGCCTGCTCCGGCGACATGTATTCCAGCGTTCCAATGACCGCACCGAAGGCGGTGAACATCGTCTTGTCGGTCAGCTTCTGGCTCGCCGCCTTGGCCACGCCGAAGTCAATCACCTTTGGCACCGGCTTGTCGTCGTACATGGCGACGAGGACGTTCGATGGTTTGATGTCGCGGTGGATGATCCCTTTCTGGTGGGCGTGTTGAATCGCCTGGCAGACCGGGACGAAGAGTTCGAGCCGCTTGCGGAGGTCGTATTTCTGTTCGTCACAGAATCGGGTGATCGGCACGCCTTTCACCAGTTCCATGACGAAGTACGGGTTGCCGCTGTCGGTCGCGCCGGCGTCGAGAACCTTCGCGATGTTCGGATGGTCCATCATCGCCAGCGCCTGACGCTCCGCCTCGAAGCGTGCGAGCACCGCCTTCGAATCCATTCCGGCGCGGATGATCTTCACGGCGACCATGCGGCGGATCGGCTCTTCCTGTTCGGCCATGAAGACGGTGCCCATTCCGCCTTCGCCGATTTCCTGCAGCAGCTTGTACGGCCCCACCCGTGTGCCGGGACCTTCCATCGGCGGATCTTCGTACGAAGCCGTCCGTTCGTCCGAATCGCGGAGGAAGCTATGGGGTGCATCGTGCCCCTGCAGGAGAGACTCAATCTCTCTGCGAAGTTCCGGTTTGGCATCGCAGGCATTGTCGAGAAAGGCGGCGCGTTCCGCGGGCGGAAGTTTGGCGGCGGCGTTGAAGAGTTCGGTTTTTGACATGGCGAATCCCACCTTCGGATGATGGCTCATCACTCCATGCGAGAACGGCGCAGGAAACCCCGGTGATTTTTTCCGGAATTATTCCGACTGGTCCCGAAGCCAGCGACGGCGGAGCCAGGCGCGGGCGTAGGTCCAGTCCTCTTCAGCCGTCTTGGGGGCGATGCCCAGGATTTCGGCCGCCTCCGCCACCGTGCAGCCGAGGAAGTAGCGAAGCTTGACGACCTCCGCCTTGCGGGCATAGGTATGGTCACATCTTTTTGACCTGAGAATCGCTATCCCGATCGAAAGAGTCGCGGAAGGACTTTTCGGGCCAACGCCAGCACTTCCGCCAGGTCTTCGTCACGAAGCAAATCGTCAATCGACAACAGCTTCTC
>JBGSJI010000159.1:0-17282 GCA_041742055.1 Limnoglobus sp.
CGACCTCGGCTTGGTCTTCGGTGAGGGTGCCGGCACGGAAGGCGGCGAGGAACGAGGCATCGAGAACGGCCGGCGTCATGCCAAGGATGTAGAACAATCGCCGCCCGGGCGCAAGAGCAATTCAGGAGACTGAGAGGTTACAAACAACTGAAGATAGTCAAGTTATGGTTTCAATCAAGAAGAATGAGAAGAGTGAACTCATGGATCGACACGATTCCGATTCGTCTGATAATATACAATCGAATAGTTTTAACCAGGAACCCGGCATCCTTGTAGTTGATGACGAAGATAGTATTCTTGAACTCCTCGGTATCGTATTTGAGAATGCGGGCTTCAAAGTTTGGCTGGCTCCAGACAGCCAGGAAGCGATCGATCAGTACCGAATCTCCCGCGAAGAGATCGGAATCGTCCTCTTGGATGTCAAGATGCCCTATCGGGATGGCCCCGAAATATTGGCTGATTTACGTGAAATCAATCCGTTTCTGATCGCCTGTTTCATGACGGGTTGCGCAGGCCAGTACACCGACACAGAACTCCTGGGACTTGGTGTGAAATCGATTATCCGGAAGCCATTCCAGGTCTTCGATTTGGTCAGAAAGATAACGGGTATAGTCAACCCGTCCATTTCCGCAACCAAGTAATCCACTCCAAGTTTAAAGTAACAATTCAGTCCACCGATTCTCCCGCTGATCCACATGTCCGATAACTTCCTGACTCAAAGCGTGTAGTTTCCCGGACAAGCCCAATTTCGTCAGAAGATAGAGTACGTGAGGCGTCATCGTACGCGACCATTGGCGTTGGTGTTACGTATCAAAAGATGCACCAACTCAATCATCCGTGTTTTGACCACCCGAAAACGATCGGAATCGCTTTCTCACCCGTTCTCATTCAGTGGAGTAATGACATGTCGATTCTTGCTGATTTCACAGTGGATCCAGGTGGTCCGTTAGCATGGTTGTTCGTTGGTCTCGTCGCAGGTTTTCTCGCCAGTCGCGTGCTCGGAGGTGGCGGATACGGGATTCTGGGCGATCTTGTCATCGGCCTTCTCGGCGGCTTTATCGGTGGCTATCTGTTTAGTTCGCAAATCTCAAGCTCACCCAACATCGTTGGCAACATTCTTGTTGCGTTCCTGGGCGCCTGCATCTTGATCGTTGTTCTGAGATTCCTCTCGCCAGGTAGACGCGATTAAACTCAGTTGCAATTCGAAACACTACTCGAGAAGGTCTCACCGATGACACCAATTCAACAACTTCAATTATTCGCGGTCGAAACGCCCGATGTCGAGTTCAAATCTTTACTGGGAGCAGAGCGTGAAGCTTTGTTGGCCGGATTGAATCACGATCTGGCGTGCGAATATCAGGCCATGCTCATGTATACGCACTATTCGGCCAAACTCACTGATCCCATTTACAGTAAAGTTCGTGAGTTATTCATACTGATCATTCCTGAAAATATGAGGCATGCTCGATTTCTGGCAGATAAGATCGTAACGCTTAATGGCGAACCGACGACTCTCCCACGCCTGGTTCCCACGGCCTTGCAACCTCGGGAGATGTTCAACCAGGCCCTTATAGTTCAGCGACGAGCGATAGGTTACTATTCAAATCGTGCCGAACAGGCCATGACAGTCGGTGATTCCGATCTCAAGGCATCACTGGTATCCTTTATTGTTGATGAAACCAGACACAAAGATGAGCTTGAACACAAAATCAACGACTTGAAGTTTGAACACACAATCTACCAAAACGACGGGGATGGTGACGAAAGTATCGAATCATATCAGTTGCCGATCAATTAATCGCCCCGATGTTCGCTGACACGGGTCAATTCTGATTCGCAGGCTAGGCCGTGTCACGTGCCTAGCCTCGAATGATCGAGTAAAACAGTAGGCGCCTTCCGTATCATCCATAGAGGTTTCCTGCCAACATTTCTTTGATATTGCAGCCAGAAAAACGTCAATACGCCCGATTATGAGCCTCATCGTTATGGTTATGTTACCTGACACTTTTTCTGATCATTATCCTTTCAAGAGTTCTCCAGTTTGGCTCTCCGCAGAAACAGCGCGAACAGCGATACTTTCACAGTCAGGAGAATCCGGCTTGGTCGAATGCACTTCGCAATCTCACCGAGTCATGCAACCGGACTCTGGACATCAAGGGTACAAGAATGAAAGTTCCGAGCACGACACCACAGGACTGTAAAGTCGTCAGCGTGGAGGGTGACCAATTGACGACAACATCGTCTGATGGATCCAAACACTGTTTCACGATTGCCAAAGATGCAAAAGTGACATGCAATGGACAAATGAGCAAGTCTGAAGATCTGAAAGCGGGAGTACAGGTTCGCGTCACGCCATGTAAGGATGACAAGACTCTCGCCCGTACGATCGAATCGGGCAAGAATATCAATGCGATGGCTGGCAAGGTCTGAGTCACGGAATCGTTGCATGACGTTGACAGTCAACCAAGCAAATTGAATACGAATACGGTGCATTTCGATCGCTGGAATCGAGTGTACTCAGATGTTTGTCCCTTTCACACTGAAAATCCGGCAAACACATCATTCCAGATCAAAGGAACGCAACATGAAGTCTCTCACGAAATGGATTTTCGCCACGGTGGCAATGTCTCTCATGGTCAGTGGAGCAGCTGCAGTTGATAAAGTAGCAGCCGGCTTGATCAAATCGGTCGATGCTGAAAAGAAGACCTTTGTCCTCACAGATTCGGCTAAGAAAGATCACTCGTTCCGGATCGGTGAGAATCTCGTCGTAAACCGTAAGGGTGTCGAAAGCAAGGGCGGCCTCAAGGCAGGCGACGCGGTCAACGTTTGCTACGAAGACAACGATACTCCCTGGGTCTCCCATTATATTCTCATCCAGAAAAACGATACACAGGGTTACGAACTGATCCGCGGCAAGGTCAAGGGTTATGATGCAGACAAGAAGGAATTGACCTTCCTCAACGATGATAAGGCGACATCCACTTATCCCATGGGAGAAGCCAAAGTGAGTCTCCACCGGGAAGAAGGGAAGATCGAAGACGTTATGATTGGCGATGGCGCCCTTCTGATCGTCCAAAAGGTCGACGGTAAATCAACGCTGATCAAGATCATGGTCGATCGTGATCGCACACAAAAGTAAGATCGAAATGATCGACGAACCGGCGGGGGTACGAGATGCCCCCGCCGTTAAAGACTCTGACCGAGCACTTCGCGTTCTTTCATCATTCGGAATCAAAGCCATTCCCGGCCGGTTGGAAGCGATTGGTCGGGGGCAACGGGACACAAATCCGAGCGTCGGAAACGTGTTCGCCACTCGCGACGAGTCCACTCATCTCGACATACAAACAGTCAGAACAATCAGTTGACGCACCTGAAATTGCACGCATAACACCCAACGAACTGTGGATCAAAGGCAATGACTTCATGCATAGGTTCAACATACGGCATCAGCAGACTTTCGATTCGATCGTCGGTCGCTCAACACACAATTTAGAGTGGCCCGAGGTCCGTTCGCTACTGACGTCCGTGGCAGATATTGATGAAGGATTGAACGGCGCACTTCATTTCTTGCACAACGGCGAGACCGTTACGCTGCACGCCGACAATCTCAAATCGGACATCACGCAGGACGACATTCATGCGATCGGCAGCTTTCTGCAACGCATTGGGCTCGTTCCAATGACATGAACCATGGTGCCGTACTCGCGAACCGGACGAAGCAGGGCATTCTCCGATTTGGCCTGAATAATCGAAACAACCGGCACATTTCCCGACGATGTTTTGATAATCTTTCCCGACAAGTTTGAGCCCGATCACCTGTCCATGCATGCGACCTGATCTCCCATACTGAATAAACCGGCTACTTTTGGGCGGTCTTCGAGTCGCTTTTCGCATTCGAATTGAGCTCATATCAATCTGGGGATTTCAGATGAAACAACGATTTTTTGGACTGTTTCTTTGTCTGTGTGCAGCGGGTACAGGCTGCGATAAGGGCGGCAGTCCTGGTGGACCGGGAGCGACATCCCCCGGAGAAAAGCCACTCTTCGGCCAGGCGGACGATACGTTCAATCTCTCCATGTCTTCGGTCTCCATCAAACAGGGTAACGTCCATGAGGGTACGATCGGAATCAAGCGCGGTACGAATTTCGATCAAGACGTCGCACTGCTGTTCGAACAGATTCCCGACGGAGTCACGCTCGATCCAGCCAAGCCCGTGATCCTCAGCAAAGGCACCGAGGCGAAATTCAAACTGATTGCCAGTGACGACGCAAAGCCAGGAGAGTACACAGTGAAGGTGATCGGCCACCCAATCACCGGCAGCGACGCGACCAATGAGTTCAATCTCACGGTGGCGAAGAAGGACACATTCACGCTGAGCATGCCGTTCTGGACCACCGCCCTGAAGCAGGGTGAATCGAAGTCCGTAACGATTGCAATCAAGAGAGACACACAATTCGACCAGGATGTGACAATCAAGTTTATGGATCTCTCGAAGGGAATGTCGGTTGAGCCCAGTACAGCCCTCATCAAGAACGGCGAGAGCGAAGCCAAGTTTGTATTGAAGGCGGCCGAGGATGCCGCGATTGGTGATTTCGCGATCAAGGTAACAGGCCACCCGGCGAAGGGCGCCGACGCCACAAACGAATTCAAGTTTACCGTCGCCAAAAAATAAGTCGGGAATTCACGACTGGTGTCGGTAACCCTGCTGATCAAGAAATCGCTTTTCATTGTCATCCGGCTTGGCTCCATCCATGGGGTGAGGCCGGGAATTCCATCTGCTTGAAAGGGAAAACGAGAAACCATGGAAACGGTCAAAAGTGTCGCCCAGATTATCTACTACCTCACTCTCAGTATCGCTGGACCACTTGCACTCATTGAGTTCTTGAAGTCCAAGAAGCGCGATCGTTTAGCGAACGAGTACAAGATCTACGACGAGCTCAACAACCGATTCTTTGAATACCAGAAGATAGCACTGGAATACTACGACCTGGATATTCTCGACGTTCCCAATGACGATCCGTCTCTTTCCTTCGACAAGAAACGTAAGCAAGAGATGGTTGCGTACGCGATCCTTTTCTCGCTTTTCGAGCGTGCATTTCTGATGTTCAACAACCAAGAAGAGAAGTTCCAGCTTCGGCAGTGGTCCGGCTGGAAGCATTTTCTTAACGATTTTATCCGGCGTGAAAACGTGCGGACGGCCTGGAGCCTGAGTAAGGGCACCTATGACACGGACTTCCAGAAGTTTATGGACGGGAAAATCGTGGAAGTCGAAGCCCGGCTCAAAACCGCGGATCCACTACTGACTCCTGCCATAGCACCAGTTCCGATCGCTGTGCCCGTTGCAGCCCCGTCCCCGCCTGCGCTCCCGCCCCTGCCAAAAAACTAATCCGTGGACAATGGAAATGAAATATACCGCCTTCGCAATCATGGTCATTGGGCTCCTGATCGTCAGCTTCGCGGGGATCCAGTACGGCAGCGTCAACGCAGTCGAACCATCCGCAACCCAAATGGAGTTGCCATTCCTGTTTGGTCTCTCGCTCATCGTCGTCGGCGTGGTTCTCTGGGTATTTGGTGGTCGAGGCTATTTCCGCACCAGAACGCGTCGTTACAAAAGTTCACTATAAATTCATGTGAACGCCCCACGAGCTACGATCAAGTTCAACTGATTGACGGAACGGATCCTCAAGCCATAGTCGAGAATCTGAATGACCCTGCAACGCCGTTTCAGTCATATTCTCCTCAGTCCGCAGGATCTGCCAGGGTCGCATGCGGACTTGGAGGTTGTTGGATCGTTCAATCCCGCAGCAATCCGTGTGAATCAAGAAGTCGTGCTCCTGATTCGTGTGGCCGAACGGCCGTCCGAAAAGCGGCAGGGCATGATGGGATTGCCGCGATGGGATCCCATCATCGGGCTGATCATCGACTGGATTCCCCTTGAGGATTTGGAATTCGTCGATGCTCGTGTGGTTCGAAGCAAGACAGACGGCCTGATCCGTCTCACGTCGCTCTCGCATCTTCGTGTCGCTTACTGCGGCGATGGCACAACGGTCCGCACAATCTCAGACATCACGTTTCGCCCGGAGAGCCATCTGGAAGAATTCGGCGTTGAGGATCCACGAATCACGCAATTGAATGACCGCTTCTATTTCACTTACGTCGCCGTGTCGCGACACGGGCCCGCTACGGCCCTGGCCAGCACGCTTGACTTCCGCACCTTCGAACGTCACGGCATCATTTTCTGCCCGGAAAACAAGGATGTGGTTCTGTTTCCTGAAATGATCTCAGGCCAGTATGCAGCATTGCATCGCCCAGTCTGCGGTTCGCCGTTTACACAGCCAGAAATGTGGCTTGCGAGTTCTCCCGATCTTCTGCATTGGGGTCAGCACCAACACCTGGCCATTCCGCATCAGGACTGGCAATCGGGTCGGATCGGCGCCGGCCCACCGCCCATTCGGGTTCCTGGCGGCTTTCTGTCGCTCTATCATGGGAATCGATCTTCGAAGCGATCAGGAGAAGTCGGAGAATACGCGGCGGGTGCGCTTCTCCTCGATGCCAACGATCCCTCGCGTGTGTTGACGTCCACAACTGAGCCGTTTCTGCGCCCGGAGTTGGAGTTCGAACAATCCGGCTTTGTCGCAAACGTGGTCTTTCCGACGGGTACGGTCATCGACGGCGAGCAACTACTCGTTTACTACGGGGCGGCGGACACCGTGACGGCGGTGGCAGCATTTGATCTCGGCGAGTTCATCGCAGCGGCATCGCATTCCCAATAATTCAGGGAAATCGTTAGACCATCGCATTCAAGACCTCCTCCAACGGAACCGTTGCGAAACTGCTTGAGTAGTCTGACATGGCATAGGGAATGATGAGGTCCTTGCCGTGGACATTAGCTCCACAACTGTATACCACATTCGGGACATAACCTTCACGCTCGTTGTCATTTGGTTCCAGCAGGGGTTTTTTCAACCGGCCCAACAATCGACTTGGGTCGTCCCGATCCAACAAGATCGCTCCGATGGAGTATTTTCGCATCGGGCCGACGCCATGCGTGAGGACCAGCCAGCCAGCTTCTGTCTCGATTGGCGAACCACAATTGCCCAGTTGCACAAATTCCCAGGGATAGGTCGGTCGAGCAATCAGAGTCTTGGTGTACCAGAAATGAGGCTGATCCGAATACATCAGGAAGATGTTTTCGTTGTCCTGCCTTGAGAGCATGGCGTATTGGCTATTCACCATGCGAGGGAAGAGAGCAAAGCCCTTGTTCTTGACTTCGGGACCATTCATGGTGCTCACCTTGAAGTGGAGGAAGTCTTCGGTCTCCAACATCTGCGGGAGCGTCACGCGGCCATCGTAGGCGGTGTAGGTCGCATAATAACAGACGCTACCATCATCGTTGACGAACCGTACGAATCTCGCGTCTTCGATTCCATTGGTCTCGGTGGGTGAAGAGGGAAAGATGATCCTTTCCGAGATGTTCAAGTTTGGATCAAATCGGATTTCGTAATTGGCTTTGGCCAGCAAGAGCATGGTATGGGCGATCGGTTCGAACTCGCGCTGGCGGGTGCGGTGGCTCTTCAAACTATTCTTGATGGTGCGGTCCAGGTCAGCGAGTGTGAAGTGGTCTTCCAGCGTGGCGAAGACCTGTTCGGTCATCGGGCCATTGATCCCCAGTTCCGTGAGCTTCCGGTGGAAGAGAAGCTTATCGTAAAGGGAATTCGGTACCAATTCCGGGGCGACCACGAAGGTCGTTGGCTCATCCATGTGAATGGTACTGGTCGCGTCGATGGTGCCCGAGCGGAAAACGATCGATGAAATGTGACCTTCACCTGTCGCTCGCAGACTCAGGATGAAGCGTCGCGAGCCCTCGGGAAGTCCGGATTGATTCGGGTGCCAGATCATCGAGGGATTAAAGAGCGCTGCCGATTCGAGGGCGTATTCCTGCGTGAAATAGGAGCCAATGAGCAATTGGCGATTTTCGGAAATGGGTTGATCCGTGATTTTATGCTTTCGAACTTGCTCGTATCGGTGCAAAAAGAATTCACGAGTCCGCTGGTGACGGGAGCGGAACTCGCTCATGACGGTTTCGAGTTGGTGTTCGACTTCCACTTCTGTCAGGGCTGCGATCCGGGAGAGGATTCGTTCGACTCGGGTCTCGTTCGGCAATTCGAACGGCCGAATGATGACTCGGGAATGACTCGGTTTGAGAATAATTCCCGTACGTTTGACGTCCATATTATGGCTTGACCGACCTCTAGTTGTAAACGACGAGAATCGTGATGGGGAAACGGACAGGCTACCGCGCTTGTCGGAATACCACAAGTGAGCTTTCAAGCAGGTTCATTTCAGCGAGTGAAAGTAAAAACGCCAGCGTCGATTCGGCGCCTTGATTCCGGTTCACGCGGTCTTCCTGAAGCCCATCGAAGCAACCGCCGGTCGCCGGGTCGTACACATCCAGGCCCAGATCATTTCGCCCAAGGAACCATTCGAACGCACTGCGTGCTTCATTCAACCATTGGGACTGCATCGTGACCCGGTAGGCTTCCAGACATGCCGAGACCGTGGCGGCGGCCTCGATCGGTTGCTGATCAAATCGCGCTTTCGTGTTTCCCTTGCGATAGAATCCGTTTGAACCGATGGCGCGGAAATGTTCTTGTGAGGCTGTCTGGACCTTGACAAGCCAGCCGAGCGAGTTCAGGCCGACTTCAAGTGCGCGTGCGTTTCCACTCTCGCGGCCCGACGCAATCAGCGCCTGCGGCAACCGGGCAACATCGTAACTGAGAATCTCTTCAAACCATGGCCACTCCTCCGTGATCGTGCGATCGTAGATGTCGATGAGCCGGGTCGTCAGCACGTCGCGAATCTGTGTGGCGTGGCGGTCCCCTGCAAAGCGACGAAGATACTCGGAAATTCCCAGAAGACCGAATGCCCAGGCTCGCGGCGAGGGCATTTCCAGGATGGCCGGCAGCGCCCAGTCAAAATGAGTCGCGGCCCAGACCGGTAAATCGCGACGACGTGATCGACCAACACAGGTTCCGAGCGCCCAGATCGCGCGTCCATGCGAATCGTCTGAGCCGACGTCTTCAAGCCATCGGCGATCAAAGCCGAGAAAATTGCGAAATCGCTTGGTTTCCGGATTGAATGCGGCTTGCAGGAACGCAGCATAGCGGGACGCCAACGGATCGATTTCGTCACAGGGGCGACCCAATTCTTCCAGGTAGACGGTCAGCAACAATGCCCGGGCATTATCATCTGTACAGTATCCTTCCATGAAGTTGGGAATGGTATGAGTTGCGTGCTGGATGATTCCCGTAGAGTCTGTCATTCGGATCAAATGATCCAGACGCCAGACCGGCAGTTCCGCCTGCTGTTCGGCAAGAGTTCGAACTGCGAGCGGTTTGAACGGTTGATCCTGTCTGCCAAGACGAGTCAATTGAAACGAATCCATGTAATATTCTGCGGATCGTTTCCAGATCATCTCGCGGCCGAGACTGTACGCTTCAGAACACATCGCGAACCGACGCGGTTGATCCTGAAGTAATCCCACGACTTCACGCCCAAGTGAGATGGAATCCGCGAATGGCACAATCACACCGCGACCGTTGTCCAACAGTTCTTCCGCGTGCCAGTAGGGAGTCGAGACGATCGCCTTGCCACAACCAAAGGCATAAGCCAATGTGCCTGATGTGATCTGTGCCGGGTTCAAGTACGGAGTGATGTACACATCCGCAGCACGTATGAATTCGGTGAGTTCCTTAAGTTCGACAAAGCGGTTGTAGAAAATGACATTTTTTTGAATTCCCAAATTGCGGGCCAAGCGCTCCAGATCCAAACGGTAGCGCTCACCCTGATCGCGAATGAGATCGGGGTGTGTTGCACCCAACACAATGTAGGCAAAGTTCGGAAACGACTTCAGGATCTGCGGCACGGCACGAAGCATGTGCTCAATCCCCTTGTTCGGGGAGAGCAATCCGAACGTCAGGGCAACAAATTTCCCCTCAACTCCAAACTGATCCTTGAACGCATTCGGGTCAACGAACGGTGTATCCGGAATGCCATGGGCGATCACGTCGATTTTCGCTTCAGGGACTGAATAGATTTCGCGCAGAAATTGACTGGCCTTTTGAGTCATAACGGCGACTCGCGTTGAGATCGCCGCCAGTTCAATCAGAACCTGCCGCTGTTCGTTGTTCGGCTCGCGCAGGATGGTGTGGAAGGTCGTGACGATCGGCATGCGCAAGTCACGAACTAATGCCAGGACATGACTGCCCGACGCTCCACCGTAGATGCCGTACTCATGCTGGAGACAAACAATATCCGTATTCGCAAAATTGAGAAAATCCGCCGCTCGTCGGTAACTCTCCAGATCAGGTTCATTGATCTCGAAACGGACTTCGTTCGGGTATTCGTATCCTTCATCACGATCATTCACCGGCACCACAAAACAATCGGCTTCGGGATAGCGGTCTTTGATTGAAGCATACATATCACTCGTAAATGTCGCGATTCCGCACTTGCGAGGGAGATAATTCCCAACAAACGCGATCTTGTGGATAACGGAATTGAGCATTGATCAAACTCCCGATGAATGCCATCGCAGAGCGAGGATTCGTTTGTGATCGGATTCCAGCTCATACTCCGTGGCGTAAACGCGGAAGTCGGTCTGAGACTCGAACAGGTCGATTCGATTTTCTGAAGAGTGAAGCGCTCGCAACCTGTGGTAGCTGAAGCGTATGGGTAATTTTACCTTTCTTGTACGCCACGAGGTGGATTATTCGTGTTATCGCATGAAATAAATTCGAGAATCGGCCACTCGATTCCCATGTGATATCCTTGTTGCATTCCCCGTGGGACGGAGCCCTACGAACCGTTCTCGGGTCCGCCAGTCGCGTTGAGGATGGCGGAGGCGGGCTTTGAAGTCGGGTTCCCGCATGTGGCGGTAGACGGTGGTCTCGCCGATCCCCGCCTGCCGGGCGGCGGACTCCACGGTGGCTCCGCAGGCGAGCGCCATGATGAGCCGGTCGTCGGCTTTGCGTCGTCCGCTTGAACTGGCCATCGTCATCTCCCCCGTTCGGTAGCCCGTAGCAGGCGGTGGCAGGTTCCCGGGCCGTTTCGCTTGGAATTCCAGTCGATTCACATTCCGCAGAAGTTCGCACAATCCGATGGAAACCATTCGTCTAGGCGTTGGATGGTGGCGGATGACATCGTAATGTCATGACGCGCCCGCTCGATTCCCCGGCACTCGGCCGGCGGCGAACAGGGAGACGGATACCGCGCGGCGGCTCAAGGTCCAAACGGATGGAAGAACAGCAATCTGAGAACGACGTTCGAAAAGCTCACAAAACGTGCAGGACTGACACCATGGCCCAGATTATTCCACACCTTGCGGGCAAGTTGTGAAACCGATCTTCTCGAGCAATTTCCGATTTCCGCCGTAACCGAATGGCTGGGGCACTCCGCAACCGTAGCACTCAAGCACTACACCCGCGTTCCGGATCACATTTTCCAGCGAGCCGCGGGCGACGCAGATTTCGACGCACAGACGACGCAAAATCCAGTTCTGCCACTCATTGAAAGATGAGGCCATCAAAAAAAACCGCCGGAAACCACGAAAGGCTTCCGACGGTTTGAGTCGCATTCTGACGGACACAGTCAGAATACTAAGGTGACCCTGCGGGGATTCGAACCCCGGTCTCAACCTTGAAAGGGTCGTGTCCTAGGCCTCTAGACGACAGGGCCACGTGTGTCTGAGGAACTTTATTTGTAGTGGCCTGATCGAAACTCGTCAACCAGCGCCTCAAAGTTCCTTCAGACAGGACCAAAATCCGCCGTCAAGGTTCGCATCAATTCATCAAATCGCGAAAGTCCTCAAAGAGATAAGTACTATCATGCGGACCGGCTGCCGCCTCCGGATGGTACTGCACGCTGAACGCCTTAAGATCCGGCACATGAAGCCCTTCCAGCGTTTGATCATTCAGATTGATGTGGGTCGGCACCGCTCCCAAAGGCAGGGAATTCGGGTCCACCGCGAAGCCATGGTTCTGCGTGGTGATCTCAACGCTGCCGGTCGTTGAATTCAGTACCGGCTGATTCGCTCCGCGATGCCCGAATTTCAGCTTGAACGTCTTGGCGCCGAGCGCCAGGCCCAGAAGCTGATGCCCGAGGCAGATCCCGAAGATCGGTTTCCGGCCCAATAGGCCTTTCACGGTCTCGATGGCGTAGCTGACGGCGGCGGGGTCGCCGGGACCGTTGCTCAGGAAGATTCCGTCCGGATCGTGGGCCAGCACATCCGCTGCCGTTGCCGTGCCGGGCACCACGGTGACTTGGCAGCCGACCTGCGTCAGGCAGCGGAGGATGTTCCACTTCATGCCGAAGTCGATCGCCACCACACGTTTGCTGGGCGAACGGGCCGGCATCACGTGATCGGCGAACGGGCCGAAACCTTTGCTCCAGGTGAACGATTTCTCCGGCACCACTTCTTTGACGAGGTCGCGGCCTTCCATGCCGGGGAACGCCTTCGCCTTCGCGACCAGCGATTCATCGTCGAGATCCTGATTCGAGAGAATGCCGTTCATCGATCCCCGCACGCGCAGGCGACGGACCAGCGCCCGCGTATCGATTCCCTCGATACCGACGACGTTGCTGGCTTTCAGGTAGGTATCCAGATCGCGATGGCTGCGAAAATTGCTCGGCACTTTGGTGAGTTCGCGCACGACGAAGCCTTCGACCTGCACGTTGAGCGATTCGGCATCTTCGCTGGTGGTGCCGTAATTGCCGATGAGCGGATAGGTCATCGTGACAATCTGACCTTTGTAGCTCGGATCGGTCAGGATTTCCTGATAGCCCATCATGGAGGTATTGAAGACCACTTCGCCGAGTTTTTCACCCGGTGCTCCAAATGCCCGGCCGGTGTAAATCGTACCGTCTTCGAGGGCCAGCTTCGCGATATCAGACATGGATTCTCGGTGAGTAGGGGATGAACCGCGCAAACTAGTTTGATGATAGATTTCGAGAGCGAAATGACAATGGCGCCCGGCGGTTCGATCCCCGGAGCGGATCAATCCGATCCGCGTTCCGGGATCTGATAGCGGGCGACGATCACGGTGACGTTATCGGTCCCTCCGCCTTCGAGTGCTTTTGCGATGAGGGAATCGCAGATGACGCTGGCGGAATCGTTGCGAGTGAGTTCACTGGCGATGGTCGCATCGTTGACGTGACGAGTCAGACCGTCGGAGCAGATCAGCAGCGAATCGCCGTCGGCGAGGCGGAAGCGGCGGATATCCGGTTCTCCGCCGGTTTCGCGCATGCCGATGGCGTTCGTGAGCACATGGTGGAAGCGTTTGGCATTGGGTAACCCCTGCCGGGACATGCGTTCACCAAGCGTATGATCGTCCGTGAGCCGGTGCAGTTTGCCGTCACTGGAGAGCATGGCGGGGGAATCGCCGACATTGGCGACCACGAGAAGATCGCCGTAGCTGAACGCTAGCGAGAGCGTGGAACCCATGCCCGAAAGGTTCGGCTGCGCCTCCGCACGTTCGATCACGGCGGCGTTTACTTCTTTGAAACGACGGGCGGTCCGATCGATCACCTCGTTGATGTACGGTTCGTTGTCCGACAGAATCCAGTCGGGCGTTTCGAGAATCAGCTGAACGAAGTGCATGATCGCCAGCCGGCTGGCGAAATCACCCGCCGCCATTCCGCCCATCCCGTCCGCCACCGCGAATCCGTAGCCCGTCTCCTGAGACAAGTTCGGTACATCATCCTTCGACATACTGGTGAGCAGCGTGCGGAAAAACCGGCCGAACTGCACCACATGAAAATTGTCTTCGTTCCGGGACCGCACCTTGCCCACATGTGTCCCTGCGGCAAGATCCACTCGTACGTCGGCACTCGAAACCTGTGGCGGAGGCGGCGGTGAGGAGATCGACGAGAGGCTCGGCAATTCGAGCGTCGTATCCTTCGCGGAATTCGAATCCATGATTCTCTCCTCAGTCCGATCGGTCATGATTCGTCCAATGGCCATATGAATCCTATCAGATACCGAACCGGACGGAGAAAATGAAAATCGAATCGGTTTGTGAGCTTGTGAGCAGCGAACGCATCAATCCGCGACGCGCTTCGTGATTCCGCCGTAATAGTCGATGCGGCGGTCGCGGAAGAACGGCCAATTGCGGCGGACTTCCTCCATCAGCTTGCGGCTGCACGTCATCGTGATGATCTCTTCCTTCGCCACGCTCGCGCGGTGCAGCATCCGGCCGAACGGATCGCTCACGAACGACTGACCCCAGAATTCCAGCCCCTCGCCGGTGAGCACTTCGTGGCCCACGCGATTGATCGCGCCCACGTAGATACCGTTGGCGATGGCGTGGCCGCGCATGCTCGTCTCCCAAGCGCTGTGCTGCGCTTCGCCATACTCCGCCTTTTCCTTCGGGTGCCAGCCGATCGCCGTCGGGTAGAACAGCACCTCCGCCCCCTGCAGCGCCGTCAGCCGTGCCGCCTCCGGATACCACTGATCCCAACAGACGAGCGTACCGACCTTCGCGTACTTCGTGTCGAACACCTTCCAGCCGATGTCGCCGGGGGTGAAGTAGTACTTCTCGAGGAAGAGCGGATCGTCCGGGATGTGCATCTTGCGGTAGATGCCGAGGAACGAACCGTCCGCATCGTGGACGGTGGCGGTGTTGTGGTACACACCGGGCATGCGCTTCTCGAAGAGCGAGCCGATCACGACCACGCCGTTCGCCTTCGCCGCCGCACCGAGACGTTCCGAGGACGGACCGGGGATCGGCTCCGCCTTGTCGAAGAGCGTGTAGTCTTCGGTCTGGCAGAAGTAGTGGCCGGTGAAAAGTTCCGGCAGGCAGACGATCTGTGCGCCGGCTTTGGCCGCGGCGGCGATGGCCGCTTCCGCCTTGGCGAGGTTCGTCTCCGCATCCGGTGCGCAGGCCATTTGCACGAGGCCGACGGTGAAGGTATCGTTTGGCATTCTTCTTCAGTCCTTTATATTTTGGGACTCATTTGTTATACCGAAGAGATAGGGCGACTATGCTGAGTCGCAACTGGAAGTAACTGGCTATCGTAAAGGACCAATCTCCCATGTCCTCTCCCAGCACGAACATTACCAGCGTTCTCAAAGAATCGCGCGTCTTCCCGCCCTCAACCGCGTTCACAAGCCACGCCCACATCAACGAAGCCGAGCGCCACCGCCTCTGCGAATGGGCCACCACCGACTTCGAAGGCTTCTGGGCCGCACAGGCCGAATCCCTCCACTGGTTCTACAAGTGGGATAAAGTCCTCGACTGGTCCAACGCACCCCACGCCAAATGGTTCACCGGCGGGCTGATCAACGCCAGCTACAACTGCCTCGACCGGCACCTCCTCACAGCCCGCAAGAACAAGGCCGCCATCATCTGGGAAGGCGAACCCGGCGACACCAAAACGCTCACCTACCAGCAGCTCCATTATCAGGTCTGCAAGTTCGCCAACGGACTTAAACAGCTCGGCATCCAGAAGGGCGACCGCGTCACCATCTACATGCCCATGACGCCCGAAGCCGCCATCGCCATGCTCGCCTGCGCACGAATCGGCGCCGTCCACTCCGTCATCTTCGGCGGCTTCTCCGCCGAGGCCGTCGCCGACCGCAACAACGATGCGAAGGCCAAGCTCGTCATCACCTCCGACATCGGCTGGCGCCGCGGCAACGCCATTCAGCTCAAGAAGAACGTCGACGACGCCCTCGAGAAATCGCCCACCGTCGAAAAGTGCATCGTCTTCAACAGGGCCCGCAACACCTCCGTCCACATGAAGCCCGGACGCGACATCTGGTGGCACGACCTCATGTCCGACGTCTCCGCCGACTGCCCCGCCGAACACCTCGACAGCGAACACCCGCTCTTCATCCTCTACACCTCCGGCAGCACCGGCAAACCCAAAGGCGTATTGCACACCACCGGCGGGTACATGCTCGGCGCCAGCCTCACGCACAAATGGGTCTTCGACATCAAAGACGACGACATCTACTGGTGCACCGCCGACGTCGGCTGGGTGACGGGTCACAGCTACATCGTCTACGGTCCGCTGGCGAACGGCGCAACCGTCGTGATGTACGAAGGTGCGCCCAATCACCCGGCGGAAGATCGCTTCTGGGATATCGTCGAAAAATACCGCGTGACCATTCTCTACACCGCACCCACCGCGATTCGTGCGTTCATCAAGTGGGGCGATCATCATCCGAAGAAGCACGATCTCAGCTCGCTGCGGCTGCTCGGGTCCGTCGGCGAGCCGATCAACCCGGAAGCGTGGATGTGGTATCACGAAGTCATCGGCGGCGGGCGCTGCCCGATCGTCGATACCTGGTGGCAGACGGAAACCGGCGCCATCATGATCTCGCCATTGCCCGGGGCGGTACCGTCGAAACCCGGCAGCGCCACCAAACCGCTGCCCGGTATCTTCGCCGAAGTTGTTGACAAGGAAGGCAAAGTCGTCCCCGCCAACAGCGGTGGATTCCTCGTCGTCAAGAAGCCGTGGCCGAGCATGATGCGCACGATCTACGGCGACGACCAGCGTTTCAAAGACACGTACTGGAGCAATTACCCCGGCATTTACTTCACCGCCGACGGTGCCCGCCAAGACGAAGACGGCTACATCTGGGTGATGGGCCGCGTCGATGACGTGCTGAACGTAAGCGGCCACCGCCTCAGCACCATGGAAGTCGAGAGCGCACTCGTCAATCATCCGAAGGTGGCGGAGGCCGCCGTCGTGGGCCGGCCGGACGATCTCAAAGGCGAAGCGATCTGCTGCTTCGTGACGCTCAAGCAGGGGAATGCGCCGAGCGATTCGCTGAAGGCGGATTTGAAAGCGCACGTGGCGAAGGAGATTGGTGCGCTCGCGCGGCCGGACGAGATCAAATTCACGGAATCGCTGCCGAAGACGCGCAGCGGGAAGATCATGCGCCGCCTGCTTCGCGACATCGCCGCGAACCGCGAAGGCAACCAGGACACGACCACGCTCGAAGACTTGAGCGTGCTCGCGAAACTCCGGGCGGACGAGGAGTAATCAAAGGGGACGTAGTCGGCGTGACGGAGGTAGTTGCGGCACTCGGCCTCGCCGAACCAGTCCAGGCACTCCGCCACCGCCTTACGCACGCTCGTGGCGGAATCATTCAAGCGCTGACTCGTCTTTCCACCGACACTGCCACACCCTACCGTGGAACCGTGCCATATTTTCGGAAGCGCCTAGGCGCCATAAGCACTTACGTCAATTTTGTCCAGTTACTGAAACGATGAACA
>JBGSJI010000160.1:0-16827 GCA_041742055.1 Limnoglobus sp.
GAGAAAGAACAACAGTGGAAGCAAAGGGGCGTGGCATGGGCAGCATCCGTGCGGCCTAAGGAATGGGTAAGGCGACAGCCTATGCCAACGTTCGGCGATGTCCAGCTCACTGGCAGCGAACTTGTGAAACGGTCATCTAGGCTTTCTTGAGGCAAGAGACTGAAACAAGGAGGTTCGTATGCGATCTGCAATGATGTTCGTTCTGTTCAGTGCGGTTTGCGTGGCCCAGGTGCCGGCCAGGCCGAAGCCAACTGACAGCGATCTGTCAGCGGTTCGAGGCGAGTGGGTCGCGAGTCGTGTCGAAGCCCTTCGGGAAGAAGTGAAGGATGCGAAGGGGCTACGGATCACAGTTGAAGGTGACAAACTTATGATGAGCGGGGGAGGGGAGAAGAAGGAACGTTACACGTTCAAGTTGGACTCCTCCAAGAACCCCAAGGTCATCGACCTCTACCAGGATGGCAAACTGATATCCCGCAGCATCTACGCTCATGAAAAGGACGAACTGCGGTTGTGCTTCGGCCTTGCCCACTACAAGGGCACTCTCACGAGCGACACCGAGCGTGAGTTCGTCAGTGCGGGCGACCGCCCTACCGCGTTCGACTCGCGACAAGGCGTTCTCTTCGTGTTGCAACGGGGCAAGGGCAAATAAGGCAGAACCGTTCCCGATGCCCACCAACTTGAGTAGAAACAAAACTCCCTGAGCGGCCAGTTGATTGCGGAATGAAGAAGAGACCGTCGCGGTGCGAGGTGAAGAGGAGAGCCGCCAGTTACCCAGCCACATACGCGACTCGTTGAGCGTGCCCTTGCTCACGCTGCGGGCTTGTGGAAGAAGTGGAGACCTGCGGTCCGCCGTTTCGTCGGGGTCGGAGACCCGCGACGAGCGCGAACGATGTTTGGACTTCCGAGGTCGAAGCCGGACCTCGGAAGTCTTTGTTCAACGGCACGGCAGGACGAGCTTGCCCTTGCTGGCGCTGCTGGATCGTTTCATCGTGCGGTCATCTCACTCCTCTACCAGCCACTCCGCTTCGCTGGCCGTTTCCGCGGTCAGCCACCAAACGCGGAGCGAGCACTCGTCCTTTTCGAATCCCACAATCACCGTCATCACCTGTTCGGAATAGTTGCGCTCGCGGTCGCGGAGGCTCGGGATCGGGGCCGAGGACGGATGCGAATGATACACCGCCAGGATCTCCTCCCCGTTCTGCCGCATCGCCTTCATCGCATCGAACAGGCTTCGCGGTTCGGACAGAAACTCCGTCCGCGAGCGCAGTTCGTTCACCAGCGGATAGCGCGTGCGGACGTCGCCCCAGCCGTCCGCCACCGTACCCGCGAGTAATCCGCAGCATTCGTACGGTCGCTCTGTGCGGGCATGGTCGAGCAGTACTTCCAGGATCGGGCGCGGAATGCGCAGGCGAAACGGCACCATAATTCGTATTTTAGTATCTGCAAAATGCTCTTGAGGATCTTCTGCCATGCCAACGCTCGCCGACCTGAATGGTCAAACCGTCGCCTTCGCCGCATCGGGCGGCCTCGATTCCTGTACGGTCACGAAATGGCTGTCCGAGCACGGCGTGCGCGTGGTTGCCTTCACCGCCGATATCGCGCAGCCGGACGAAACCGATTTCGGCGAGATCGAGAAGCGGATGCGTGCGTCCGGGGCGGCGGATTACATCGCGATTTCGCTGCACGATATGATCGCGGAAGCTGGCATTGAGATGATTCAATTCCAGGCCCGGTACGAAGGCGAGTACTGGAACACCACCGGCATCGGTCGGCACGTGATTGTTGCGGGTGTGGTGCCGGAAATGGCGAAGCGCGAGATCAAGGTACTCGGCCACGGCGCCACCGGTCGCGGAAATGATCAGGTCCGCTTCCAGCTGTGCACGAACATGCTCGATCCGACGATCAGCATTTATGCCCCGTGGCGTGACGAGGCGTTTCTGAGCAAGTTCCGCGGCCGGTCGGAGATGATCGATTATTGCGAAAGCCACAAGCTGCCGATCAAGGCGTCGCGTTCGGCGCCGTATTCCACGGACTCGAACCTTTTGGGCTTGACCCACGAGGCGGGGCAGTTGGAGCACCTCACGACGGGGCCGTGGTTCGTGACACCGGGGATGGGCGTGCGGCCTGAAGATGCGCCGAACACGCCGGAAGATGTGACGGTGACATTTGAACACGGTCGGCCGGTGGCGATCAACGGTTCGAAGGTGACGGCGTTCGAAGCGATCAAGACCGCCAACGCCATCGGCGGAAAACATGCGGTCGGGATTTGCACGCACTTGGTGGAGAATCGTTTCGTCGGCATCAAGTCCCGCGGCGTGTATGAGGCGCCGGGGATGGAATTGCTCGGCACCGCGTTCCGCTATCTGCTTCAACTGGTGCTCGATCGCCGCAGCCGCGAACTTTACGACACGATTTCGCCCTTCGTCGCCAAGCAGATTTATCAGGGTTATGGCTTCGATCTGGCCACGCATATGGCCCGCGAAGCGATCAAGCCGATCCTGAAGCTGCTCAACGGCACCATCACCGTGAAGCTGTACAAGGGGATGGTGAATTACGCATCGGCGGCGGACGTGCGGAACGGGATGTATTCGGAATCGAATGCGTCGATGGAGGATATCGGCGAGTTCAATCATGCGGACAGCGAGGGGTTCCTGCGTGTGCTGCAGGTTTCGGCGCGTGCGCTGGCGGCGAATGGCCAAGTGACTCCGCCCGACTGGGTGAAGTAAGTTACGAGCGGGGTTTCTCTTCGACCGGGCGTGGCAGTTTGGCGATGTCCGCGCCCACCTCGATTGTTCGCCAGATGCCGACTTCGCCTGTTTCCATCTCGGCTTTGAGGTCGTCCGGATTGAGCTTGCGGAGTTTGGTCGTGGGGAAGGACATCCCGAATCGAACGACGCCGATTCGCCCGGAATCGCCCGTGGCACGCAGCCAGCGATCCGAATCCCAGTTGAGCATGCGATCGGCGGCATCGGAGCGGATTTCCACGAGCGGATCGAAGTTCCCGTAGATCGTTTGCCCTTCGCTCTTCCAGGTGATCGCCGCTGCCGGGTCGATCATCCCTTCGCCGTTGCCGAGTTGAATGAACGCAGGCAGGGTCCGCCGGCGCTGGGCGGAGGCGAGAAGACAGCGATCGGCGACCACGTCGAGCGAGAGTGAACGGCTTGCACTTCCGCGGATTTCCCATTGATGTGAGAGCGAGAGCGATGTGACGTTCTTCCAGCGGATGGTTGCTCTCGGGAGCGGGTCGTCGCGCTGCGCGGCTTCCGAATGGAGCAACACGCCGTCGAGAGCGAATGCGGATTGCTCCGCGGTCCATTCGAAGCTTCGCGGTGCGCGGAGCATGACCGCTTTCCCACGGCCATAGATCAGACTGTTTTCGAATCGAATGCGGGGCACTTCCGATTCGCCCATGGTCATTTTCATCTCACGGGTCGGTTCGGTGAGCAAAATGGCCGAGATGGTCTCGTCATCTTTTTCATCGAGAACGATCACACAATTTTTGAAGGAGCAGGTTGTTCCGCCCGCCATGGTCACGATCGCGGGCCGGCCGCTGAGATGAAAATTGAGATTTTGGAATGTCAGTTCGCCGTCCACGAGCGGGAAGAGGCTGGCGTCGGGCCGGCGGAACGATTCGTCGGAGGCTTCGAGGATTGGCGTGAAGCCGTCGTAGGCCATGATGGTGGCGCGGAGCGTTCGTTCGGGCAAGACGGAGACCGCAACGCGACCGTTCTGCGCGATGAGCAGCGTTTCGCCAGCTTTGAGATCTTCGAAGGCTTTGGCGACAGTCGGGTAGATCTGGGCGTTGGCGTCTTCCGGGCCGGCATCGGGATGGACGACGCGTTGATTGGCCTTCGCCACCACGGGAAGCTGCGGTTTCGAAGGCGGCCATGCGCCGTCGTAGATCGGCCGCGTGGAGCGGTCGAGCAGCTGCCTTGTCGTCACGCCCAGCAGGTGAGGAACGCCACCGACACGCAATTTTTTCTCGTTGAGATTGAGCTGGAATGCGTCCCACGGCTGGGCCATCGTCAGGAGCGTGCGCGGTTCGACATGATTCCACGGAGTGTTGTTCAGCGTGAGGAATCGTGTTGAGCCGGACGGCGGAGTGACCCGGTAGACGGCGTTGACGGTTGTGCCTTCAAGGATCGTGAAGCGATCGACTTCCGAGAGATCATCTCGGCGCACAACCACGGGCAGCGCCGGTCGGGGTTCGGTTCCGGGCATGGCGATGCGGTCTTCGGAGGGCAGGGTATCGGCGAACACGCAGGCCGAGAATACGGCACCGCCCATCGCCCGCGCACCGACCGTAATCGCGGAGCCATCGCGATCGATCATGAAGGTCGAAGATTGGATTGATAGCGTCGGTTTGGGATCGAATTCGCTATCTGATTCCAGTGGATCGTCGGTCCAGAGCACGGCGGAGAGATGCGGGCCGAATCCCACTTCGGAAAGATCGACTTCCGTCCGCTCGACAACCCGCAATCCGATCGACGACGGCCCGAGATCGACCATGGAGCGGCGGATCATCACGCTGCCGGTCTTTCCGCGGGCGGTGCGGCTGACATCGATGCCGACGAGCCGGCCCTTGCGGGAATCAGCGGCGGCGTGGACCAGACAGTTCTCCAGTTCGGTTCGACCGACGTTCTGAAGAAGCAGACCGATCGGATCATCCTCTCGCTGTTCGGTCGTGGATCGATCGACGAGGACGAGTTCGATTCCGCGGAAGATCACGCGTTCGGCGTTCCGAATCGTCAGGGTGCCGGGGCGGGCCGGCGATTCGTCGACGGCGTTCTCAACGGCCGACAGGCGGAGGATCGGTCGCGGGGCGTCCGGCCGGTCCGAACGATCGAGTTCCGGTTCGAAGGTGATCTCGGATCCTTCGAAGACGATGCCGGCGGAGAGCGTGGTCAGATCGTAGACCGCTCCGGGCCGCAAGGAGATGACAACCTGATCCCCCTGCTTGGCGATGGCATCCGCGATTCCGCGAGCGTCCGTGAGATGAACCACCGAAGGGGAAGTTGAAACGGCGGGACGCGTCTTGGGAATACCGGGAGTTGGTGTTTGCCGTTGCGCGGTCGGCTCCTGCCACGGGGGCTGAACGGTCGAATCGGTGAGACCGGATCGATTCCAGTAGACCGTAACTGCCACGATCGCGACCGCGATGACAATCAGCCAGGTCAGAGAAATCGGGTTCAGCGGGTGAGACGCGGCCAATGTGGCGGGGACAGTCACCGCCGATCCCGACTGATACGAGGCGCTGATCGCCATCAGATCGTCAATCAGTTCTGCCGGCGAGGCGTACCGCTGACTCGGCTGCTTGGCCATCATGCGAGCTAATACCAGCGCCAAGCCGTCACCGACGTCCGGATTCAGATCGCGCGGATCGGTGGGTTGATCATGCTGATGGGCTTGGAGTTTCTTCGCGGCCGTGCCTTCCGGAACCGGCGGACGGCCTGTCAACGCGTGATAGAAGGCGCAACCGAGCGAATAAATGTCGCTGCGGATATCGGCGCGGCGCGGATCGAGCGCCTGCTCCGGCGAAATGTAATCGAACGTCCCAAGGGTCACACCGGACTGAGTCACGCCACCGTTGACGCTCTGCCCTTCCAGATGCCGGGCCAGTCCCATGTCCACAATTTTGGCACGGCCATCGGGCGTAATGAGAATGTTCGACGGCTTGACATCGCGATGCACCACGCCGCGTTCGGCGGCGTGTGCGAGACCCGACGCCAGATGAAGCATGTAGCGGATCGCGGTGGAGGGCTTGAGGCGGCCCACGCGATCCATCATCTGCCGAAGATTCTCCCCTTCGACAAATTCGAATGCGATGAAGTACAGCCCGCAATCTTCACCGCAATAATAAACGCGTGCGATATTCTCGTGATCGAGTTTGGCCGCGGCCCGGGCTTCGAGTTTGAACCGCGCCACCGCCTCGGAATCGCGGGCGGTTGTTGGCGGAAGGATCTTCAGGGCTACGATGCGGCCAAGATCGAGGTCGCGGGCTTTGATCACCGTTGCCATTCCGCCCGTTCCGATCGCTTCCATGAGTTCGAAGTGACCTAACCGTGCGCCGGGCGTCAGCGACGAAGGAAGGCTTTCTCGTGGGGTCGGCGTAATGACCGTCGGAAAGTCATCGGTGTTGTTGGGATCGGGTTCTGCGAGTAAATCGGGTTGTACGGGTGCCGGGGTCAGATGAATCAGCGAACTGCCGCGGGTGATGTCTTCGGAACTTTGCGGAGCCGGGGATGTGGGCATCGCGCCGGTCGAACCTAAAGGTACGCCGTCCACCAAACGTTTCGAATTTCGGGGAGACGGCGTGTGCATTCCAATCGCACCACGGCTACGGTAGTGGGACTTGCGACATTGAATCGAAAGAAAATGACCTAACACTCAACCCGCTTCCTCCTAAAAGCCGGGCTGAATTCTCTGTCGCACGAATAATGACATCATAGCTTACAAACAGGCGCACTGTCAATTCGTTAAGCCCACGAAACTCTTACGATCACACTAGCTCTTTTGTTCGTCATTCGATCACGTCTTTGCCAGATTCCACATCGACTTCATGAATGTAATGCCTTCCTCGTAAACATGATCGGGAGACGGGAAGAAATCGCGCCACACGCGTGTCGCAGCCGCCAGCGCCGGCAACGCTCGTCCAAACGCCTCGATCACCAACCAGCCGTCATAGCCGACCTCGCGAAGCGTGCGGAAACTCTCGAACCAGTTCACCTGACCCGTGCCGGGCGTACCGCGGTTGTTTTCACTGATATGAACGTGTGCGAGATATGGCGCCACGGTCCGGATGGCGGTGCTGGGGCGGACTTCCTCGATATTGGCGTGGAAGGTGTCGTACATCGTTCGGAAGTTCGGGTGATCGACGCTCTTGACCAGCGCCGCCGCATCGGAAGCTGTCGTCAGGAAGTAGCATTCGAACCGATTGAGATACTCGATCGCCAACATCAGTTTGGCTTGCTTGGCATACTCGGCCGACTGGCGGAGCACATCAGCGGCTCGTTTTTTCTCGTCAGCGGTCGGACCTTCGCCCGTGAAGACACCCAGCGGCGAGTGGAATGGCCCGAGCATCGTCTCCGCGCCCAGAGCGGCGCTGCAATCGATCGCCCATTTGTGGCGCTCAAGCGCTGCCGCACGGACCGACGCTTCCGGACTGATCGGGTTGTGCTCCGGCCCGACCACGGTCACCGTGGTGCATTTGAGGCCTTGCTTGTCCAGTTCGGTCTTGATGGTTTTGTAATGGGCGGGGTCGCCTTCAAAGAGTGGAATCTCCACACCATCAAACCCCGCGGCCTTGATCTTGCCCATCAGAGGAAAATGCTCTGATGTCACATGCCCGGTCCAGAGCAAAAGGTTCATCCCGGCCTTCATGGTCCATACTCCGCGAGTGGGTGAGGAAGTCGCTGGCGGAAATTGTAGATGGAATACCATGAAAGCCCACTGGCACCGTAAACAATGCTTTGATCCGGCGCGAATCGTGAAGCTAGTCTGGTCTGATTTGACACGAACAGGATGATTGAGAGTCACCGTTTCGAATGTGTTTGGGTGCCATGCCCACCGCTTTGGGTGGGCATGCTCACGCAAAACCGTGAGCATGGCACCCGAATGAACCAGATTCTTTAACAGACAATAAAGTAATGCTTGATCGAATCGTTTCCCAATCAGACAATCTCAACTGTCAATAGAGCCTTGTTAAGACATTGGTAAGTTTTGTGCGGCACTTGCAAATTCGTAGTTCTCCGTTTCTTCAAGGGTTGGGTGCCATGCCCACCGCTTTGGGTGGGCATGCTCACGCAAAGCCCTGAGCATGGCACCCGGAACAATGACGTTTCAGGATTTTGTACCCGACTCAAGTATCGCGGGTACTTATGAATTCCGCCCGATTGTGGCGCTCGATCTCTTGAATAACTTGACCGAACGGACGTTGCTGCTACGATCCGAAGAGAGTCCGCGTGATCGATATTCTCAGGTCAATCGGGAATGGACCGACTCATTCGTTGTTTTCTGTTCACCGGCTTACTCGTGTTTGTCTCGAGTCATGTCGATGCTGCGGTCGTGGTCATCGGCAATAGCTCAGACGAACCGATGCCGTTCACGCTGAAGCCGGACACCGCACCGGCCCAGGAGCACCGGCTTGCGCCCGGAGAAGCGCGAGCGTACCCCTGCGATGCCTCCGCGGCCATCACGTTCGGCCCGGCCGCGAAACCGATCGCGCTCAAACTCGAAGCCTACACCGCCTACGTCTTCACGAATCGGAACAAGACGCTCCTGCTCACCGGGATCAAACTCGAAGGTCAAAGCCCCCGGGTTCAGAAGCTTCCCACCGCCGCCTATTCGGCAAAGAAGATCACGATTCCGGTTCACCTCCGAGTGGATGATTCCGAACGCCGAACGCAGGCCGCCTGGGAGCCCGTCCTCCGCAAGCGCTTCACGCGAGCGGCGGAGATCGTCGAAGCGCATACCGGCGTGCGATTCGAGATCCAGGATGTCGGAACTTGGGAAGCGGACCCGAAAGCGGTCAGTCTGACACAACTTCATGAGGATTTCGAAAAGGTTCTCAAGATCAAGTCCGGTACCATCGCGATCGGTTACACAAGCCGGCGGTTCGATCCGCTCCCCGGTGAAGCCCCGCGACTCGTTCCCTTCGCGGCGCCGGTGATCGCGCTTCAATCGCATCTCCTCATCCGGGAACGCGAACCACGAACCGAGGCCGAACGCATTGAGGTGCTCGTTCAACAGCTCGGCAAATATCTCGGCGCAATCGTGGTGCCGGACCACGCCTCGGTCATGCGCCCGCAGCTCGGAGATGGTCGGGCGGTCCAGACCAGCTTCCACATCGGATTCGATCCACTCAACGTCCTCGCCATGCAACTGACCGCCGACGAACTTCGCACCGGAAAAATCACTAAACTTGCCGATCTCTCGTCAGCCACGCAAACAAATCTCGGACGAATCTACGGGACCGTCCAAGCCGCTACGCCCGATGAACCGCTTCCGGAACTTTATCGCAGTCTGATCGACCGCGCCGGCATTCGCGTCGCTGAAGCCGTTGCGCCCGCTGCCGGGACCAACCCGATCCCCAACATTCCCGATCCGGGTCGAACGCGTAATGCGAAAGAAGAGGCGGTTCGGACCGTTGTGATGGCGATCACCGCTCGTGCGGAAACCAATGCCCAACTCCGCCGGGACGATCCCAAACGGCTCATCGGCGATGAACTGACTGCGGCCTACATCCGCATCGCCGCCACGACTGCGATGACACTTGAACCCGACCGTCAGCAAACGGCGTTCTTGCTGGCGCTGGGCATCGGCCTCGACGATTCCACGGTGCTGCGCGAGAATCCGCTGACGGCGGCGTTCTGCAAAGCGGTGGAGTCCGAAGACGAACGGCGCAAGCGCATCGCCGTTCTGGGGAATCCCACGATCCACCGGCGCCGCGATCTGTGCCAGCACTTCGTGATCTCCGCCGCGCTCACGGAACTCGCCGGCGCGGAACTCGCCGAAACCGCCGGACTCGTGAAGGAACAAGCGGACATGACCCGCGCCAGCGGCTTCAGCTTCACCGATCTCTGTGCGGACTTTTCCGGGATCGAATTCGCCAGGCTCATCAAGACCCAACCCAAACAGCTGCAGACGATTGGTCAGAAATTTCTCATCACGAATTACGTCCCTTCGATCGAAGGCTTGCGGGATGGGATTTCGGCGGATCGCTTCAAGACTGATTTTGTTTCAACGACGAATGTGAAATTCCAGACAGTCTACAGTTCCATCTGGGAACGCGTGAAAGCGATGCCCGTCTATCGTCGACAACCCGCAGAACAAAAGCAATAACGGGAGAAGGCCACGTGGCGCGATTAGTCCTCGGCAGTCGGAACAAGAAGAAGTTGCGCGAACTGGTTGAGTTGTTGTCTGATCTGGTCGAGGTCACAGACCTGACACCCTTCGCGAATGCACCGGCCGATATCGAAGAAACAGGAACGACGTTCGAGGAGAACGCACGACTCAAGGCCGCCACACTCGCTCCCATCCTCAACGAATGGGTTCTGGGCGAGGACAGCGGCCTGGTTGTGCCCGCGCTCGGTGGTCAACCGGGTGTGTATTCCGCACGCTGGTCCGGCACTCATGGCGATGATGCCGCCAATAATGCCAAGCTTCTCAGGGAGATGGCGAAGTTCGAAGGCGAACGCCGCGCCGCGTATTACGTCAGCACGGCCGCACTCGCCAACCCTGCGGGCGAGGTGGTTGCGGTGGTCGAAGGGCGATGCTGGGGTGTCATTGCTCACGAACCGCGGGGCGACGGCGGATTCGGATACGATCCGCTCTTCCTCATCCCGGAGTATCATGCCACATTCGGCGAACTGAGTTCGACCGTCAAGCATGCGCTGAGTCATCGCGGACGCGCGATCACCAAGCTCCGACCAATCATCCGCAGAGTTCTTGCTTAAATCGCCGTCTCGATCCAGCCTCCGCCCAGCACGTGCGTGCCGTCATAGAACGTGACCGCCTGCCCGGGCGTGACCGCGGACTGCGGTTCCGCAAAGCGCACTTCCGCTCCGCCGTCCGCAGTGGCCTGCACCGTCGCTGCGGCGCCGTCGTGGCGATAACGGATCTTCGCCGTCACCTCGCGCGGCTCCGTCGGCGGATCGATCAGCCAGTTAATCCGCGATGCGATCAACCCGTCCGCATACAGCCCCTCTTCGTCGCCGACGACCACCGTATTCGTATCCGCTACGAGCTCCAGAACGAACCGCTTGGTTCCGCCTCCGCCCACGCCCAGTCCCTTTCGCTGGCCGATGGTGAAGCGATCGATACCATCATGCGTTCCGAGAACAGCACCCGTAGGATCCACGATGGAGCCGGACTGATTCGCGTTCGGACGGCGTGCCCGAACCACATCCACATGGTTCCCGCTGGGAACGAAACAGATTTCCACGCTGTCCGGCTTGGTCGCCACGCTCTGCAAGCCCGCCTCCGCCGCAATCGCGCGAATCTGCGGCTTGAGAAATCCGCCCACAGGGAAGATCAGCCGATCGAGGATCTCGCGCTTGATCCCGTGCAGGACGTAGCTCTGATCCTTGTCCGGGTCGATCCCTTTGTGAAGCTCGTTGTGACCGTCCGCCCCTTTGAGCACCTGCGCATAGTGGCCCGTCGCGATGAAATCCGCACCCAGCTTCTTGCCGAACTCCCAGAGCTGACCGAACTTCAGCCAGTTGTTGCAGACCACGCACGGATTCGGAGTTCGCCCCTTCAGATATTCATCCGCGAAATAGTCGATGATCTGATTGAACTCGGTTTCGAAATCGAGGGCATAAAACGGAATGTCCAGCCGGTCGGCCACGCGACGCGCATCGCCGGCGTCGATGGCGGAGCAGCAGCCTTTCTTGTTCTCGCGCCGGGCGTCGGGCAGATCCGTGTGCGTGCCGGTCCGCATGAACAAGCCCAGCACGTCGTACCCCTGCCGCTTCAGCAGAACCGCCGACGCGGAGCTGTCCACGCCACCACTCATCGCCAACACAACCCGAGCAGACATTTCATTCTCCCTCGTAGAGATTTCATTTTAGAGGATGAACGGTCCGCCGTTGCGGTTCGCTTTGAGGAATACGGATCATATGCTGTTCCTATTCGCAATCGAATTGAGAAAACCGATGACGCTCTGGCAAACCGTGGTCCTTGGCATCGTGCAGGGACTGACCGAATTTCTCCCGATCAGCAGCACGGCTCACCTTCTTTTGGTTCAGGAATGGTTCGGGCGCACGCGGGAGGAGCTCAAAAATGATCCCATCACGATCGTCATTCAACTGGGAACACTCGTCGCCGTTCTCGGCTACTTTCGCAAAGACTTGAAAACGCTCATCTCAGGCTTCGCTCGCGACCTCCGCACCCGCAGGCTGACTCAATCACCCTCACGCGAAAGCCGCATGATCGGTCTTGTCATTCTGGCGACGATCCCCGCAGTCATAGTAGGTGGTCTGTTCGCGTCTAAGTTAAAAGAGCACTTTTACAATCCGCTGGCGATCGCGGTGGTGTCGATCGTCTTCGCGATTCTCATGGCGGCTTCGGAATGGTGGGCCGCCCGGCGGAATCGACAGGGAACGCCCGCCCGCGATGATTGGGCGATCATTTGGAAAGACGCACTCATCGTCGGGCTGTTTCAAGCGTGTGCGCTCATGCCCGGCGGATCGCGTTCCGGAACCACGCTCACCGCCTGTCTCTTTTTGGGATTGGCCCGACCGGCGGCAGCGCGATTCTCCTTCCTCATGGCGATCCCCGCCATCGGTGCCGCCGGCGCCAAGGATCTTCTGGAGTGGATCCTGAAAGGTGGTGCCGACTTCGAACGGCAAGCACTCAATCTGTTCATTGGAACGTTAGTGTCGTTCGTCGTCGGATATGTGTCGATCGCGTGGCTGATGCGGTTTCTGCGAACCTATTCGATGGGTGTTTTTGTCGGCTATCGGCTGGTGCTGGCAGCGGTCATTCTGATCCTGGTCGCGCTCGGGATTGTGCATCGGTGAACGATCGTGGACGGCTTCCTGCCAAAGTGGCAGGCCATTTCGCCAACTTCGCCAACTCAAACACACACCCCTTGGCAATCTCGCCACTTGGTTTTTGGGACAACGTATAATGAAGGTTTGTTCACATCGCGGACGGCTTCACCGCTTCCGCTTTCCCAGTGTTTGTACGGGCGGGAAATCACAGAGCGGAACGCTTTCGCCGGGTTCGCTGAGCACTTCGGCCAATGTGGTGGTGCGAAAGGCTTCTTCCACCGTCGCTAGCGCATTATCCAGCTTACGATGAAGCGGACAGAGATTGGTGCCGTGCGTCGAAAGTTCAAGCGGGCAGGTTTTGATGCGCACGATGGGATCGACGGCGTTGACGACTTCGAGAATCGTCAGCTCTTCGGGAAGTTTCGCAAGCGCAACTCCGCCTCCGCCTCCGCGTCGACTGTCGACGATCCCGCCGCGAACAAGACCTTGCATCACCTTGGCCAGATATGCGAGCGCAGGTTCCATTGGCCGGCGCCGGGACCTCGCCCGGCCGACCACGCCGGCATCCCCGACGTGAACTAACCCTTCGCCAAAAAACGTGAAGTAACAGGATGCTGCCTTGCGGTCGCGGAGATCGAATGCATCTTCTTTGCTGGACGTCCTTCCCGCACTGACCTATCGTAAAGACGCACGACCTCTCCCGGCAACGTGATCCCCTCCTTGCTGGATACTGCATGAACCCGATGTCCCTGAGTTCGATCAGCAAACTCGACACAACACGGCCGGATACGCATGGAAAGGCGCTGCGGATCAACCTCGATTCGCGGCGCTACGGCACGTTCGCCGAGATCGGCGCGGGCCAGGAGGTGGTTCGCTGGTTCTTCCGCGTGGGCGGGGCGGCGGGGACGGTGGCGAAGAGCATGTCCGCGTACGATATGTCGGTCAGCGATGCGATCTACGGGCACGCGGATCGCTATGTGAGCAAGCAGCGTCTGGAGTCGATGCTCGATCACGAATACAAGCTGAACCTCGAGCGGCTGGCGGAGAACCGATCGGATACGACATCGTTCTTCGCGTTCGCGGATACGGTCTCGGCGCGGAACTTCGCTGGCACCAACGACTGCCACGGCTGGATGGGCGTGCGCTTTCAGGCCTACCCGCGCGATCAGGAATCGCAGGTGGTCATTCACTTCCGCCTCATGGATCCGTCCAATCTGCTGCAGCAGGAAACGATCGGCATCATCGGCGTCAATCTCCTCTACGCCGCATTCTTCCTGCATCACGAGCCGGAACAGTTCATTCAATCGCTGATGGACGATCTGAATTCGAACCGTCTGGAAATCGATCTGATCGAATTCAGCGGCATCGCCTTCCGCGCGATCGATAACCGGCTGATGAGCCTGAGCCTGGTGCAGAACAAGCTGGCGAAGGCGGCGATGTTCGGTGCGGACGGCAAAGTGCTGCTCTCGAGCGACCTGCTTCACAAGAAGCCGGTGCTGGTGGAACGTGGAAGTTTCCGCCCGGTGACGCACGTGAATCTCGATATCTTCGAAGCATCGTCGCGGAAGTTCCAGGCGTTGCTCCCGGAGGCGGACCGGAATCGGATTGTGCACGTGGCGGAGATCACGATGCGGAACCTGATGGGCGGAGCCGCGACGGGTGCGCCGGACGTGCGGGACTTTCTGAGCCGTGCGGATGCGATGGGCGCGTGCGGACTGAATGTGATGATTTCGGATTTCTCGGAGTTCTACCGGCTGGCGGCATACCTGCGGCGGCAGACGTTGAAGCCGATCGGCCTGGCGATGGGCACAGTGACGGTGCCGGAGATTTTCGATCCGAGTTATTACACGAATCTCGAAGGCGGACTGCTGGAAGCGCTTGGTCGGCTGCTCAGCGGCGACATGACGCTGTTCATCTATCCCTACCTGAACCGTGCGACGAATCAGGTGATGACCGTGGACAATCTGGAGCTGCCAGAGGATTCGAAACCGCTCTACGACTACGCGGTGCGCAACGGGCGCATCGTCGGCCTCGAAAGTCTGAATGCGGAATTCCTGACGATCGACAGCCGGGAAGTGCTGAAACTGATCACGCAGGGAGATCCGCACTGGGAGAAGATGGTACCGGAGCCGGTGGTGAACCTGATCCGGGAGCGCGGCCTCTTCGGCTGCAAATCGGCGCGAACGCATACGGCGAACGGGTCGCATCCACCGTAATTATGTCACTTCTTGTCACGCAGCTTTTTGTCGGCCGCGATGGCTTCGCTTACGGAGATGAGACCGTCCTTGTCCGCATCGAGTTCAAGGAATTTTTCGAGCGGTCCGACGAACTCGGAGCGTGAGACATCGTTGTCGCCGTTGCGATCCATCTTCCGGAACCAGAGCGGGCCGGACACTTTGCGGGCGCCGGGCCGTGCGAACGGATTGATTGGCCGGGTAAAATCGTTCGCGAGGAACGCCGTGAACCCGAAGCGAACGGACGCCGACGGCTGCAGCGCCGCCTCCGTCAGCGTGTCTCCGCCGGTCGGTTCGAGAACGATGAGCCGTTGAAAGGCGGTGCGGAGTTCGCGGATACCGAGCTGATTGTCGCCGTTGTCGTCCATGAGTTGGAAGAGGCTGGGCCGGCGGGTGGCGAAGCTGCAGGACAGTGCGAGGTTGATCGTGTCTTCCTGAAGCTGCAGGTAAGCTTTGAACTCGTCGCGTGTCAGTTTTTCGTCGGCGTTTCGATCGGCCGAATCGAAGACGATCCGCAGAAACTGATACTGCGGCCCGCTGATGTCTTCATAGCTCACTTCTTTCTTGTCGCTGGGATAGATACTGTTCAATTGATCCGTTACGCGACGCGCCACCGATCCCGGCGGCGGAGAGGCGGTGCTGAGATCCAGCAGCTGATTCTCCATCCGCAGGACCACGCGGCCCGCCTCGCCCTCGCGCAGCTCCCATGATTTCGGCAGCGGCCGACTCGGCGTGATCGTCACCTTCCGCTTTTGGAAATCGTGGGCGATTTCGATGGCCGCGACGAAATCCGGCTCGGTTTCACTCAGTCCCTTGAGCTCGTCCTGCGAAAGCTGGCCATCGCGATTCGTATCGAGCTTCGCAAACACGCTCTCGTCCAGGCCGAGTTCCTTATTCGAAAAAAGCTGATCGTTGTTCGTATCGTACTTCGTCAGGAACTGCTTGAGCAGGCGCTCCGGCATCGCGCCTCGGAACACCTGCAGATTGTGATCCTGCTTGAGCGCTGGCGGCTGCGCCGTCGTGCTCGTGGACATCGCTGTCGGCATCGGAGCCGCCGTCGTGCGGTTCCGGCGGATCTCGTCGGTCGAGAGCGATTCGTTCTCGTCCGCATCCCAACTGTACAAAAGTTTCTCGGCACCCGAAAGCTCGTCTTTCGTGAGCTTCTTGTCGCCGTTGCGATCGAGCTTGGCGAAGAGCTCGCGCGTCAGATCGCGATCGGCCGTGTCATCGAATGGGATCGAACGCAGGCCGATCAGATCCTGGGATGCTTCGTCATAGCTGGCCGCGAACTCCGTGAAGGAAACTTTGCCATCCGCATCGCGATCCAGTTCCTTGAGCGACTTTCCGCTGTCGCCGGCGCCGTGATAGTACGTCCCCCGCAGGAGCCCCGCGATACCGTTGGGCGAAAAGATATTTTCGACTTCGGCGGCGTTGAGGAAGCCGTTCTTATCGCGATCGAAGGCGGCGAACAGCTTGCGGAGATGGGCGTGCCACATCTCACTGAGGGATTGACCGTCAACGCGGATTGTCGCCTTCACAACGACCGGCCGGGCATTGGCGAGGTAGACGATCGAGAGCGTATCCGGGAACGCGGGTGTGTATTCGATGCCGAAGAGCGGGAGGATGCGCGTTGTGGCGTCGCCTTTGGGCTGATCCGCTGGCGGTGCCGCGAAAGCCGCGGTGACGACGAACAGTGATAGGAGAGTCAGGATGGGTTTCACTATGGGAACCTGAATTTACGAACACGAAGAATAAAGAGTTTGTTATTCCAATCTAGATGGGGTAGTTAGGTTGCGGGGGTGCTGAACAGATTTCCCCCTCACCCGACGATCGGCTGCGCCGCTCGCCGACCTCTCCCCCGCACGCGGGAGAGAGGTAATAGTCACACCGTTTTCCATGAACCAAAACAAGCAGCGAAACAAGTACAAGGAGAGCCTCTTCTCACCTCGCCCCCGTTCACGGGGCATAGGTATGGTCACATCTTTTTGACCTGAGAATCGCTATCCCGATCGAAAGAGTCGCGGAAGGACTTTTCGGGCCAACGCCAGCACTTCCGCCAGGTCTTCGTCACGAAGCAAATCGTCAATCGACAACAGCTT
>JBGSJI010000161.1:0-11245 GCA_041742055.1 Limnoglobus sp.
CTGGAGATCGTGGTCGAATCGATCGGGGCGACGACGACGGAAACCGGGTTGGAAGTTCATGCTTGGCTGGACGAAAGCGCCTATGAGAAAGGCCGGGTCGTGAGCGACGAGCAATTGGCCGCCTGCAAGATCCGGGCGAGCGAATTCCACGGGGAATGGAACTATGAGATCCATCCTCATGTAGATATTCGATAATACGGTAGGTTATTTTGGCGCGAGTCCTAAATAACTGATTTAACTTAGGATCTCGCGGATCACGTTGCCGTGCGGCACCAGCACCTGCGGGCGGCCGACGCGGTCCGTCATCGTCGTTTCCAGATCATAGCCCAGTAAGTGGAACGTCGTCGCCAGCACATCCTTCGGCGAAATCGGATAATCGACCACCGTGCCGCCGATCGAATCGGTCCGGCCCACCACGCGTCCGCGTGCGGTTCCGCCACCCGCAAACAGAGCCGTGTACGCCTGCGCCCAGTGATCGCGGCCGCCGCCTTTGGCGGAATTGATCTTCGGCGTACGGCCGTGCTCGCTCAGCACGATCACCAGCGTATCGTCGAGCATGCCTCGCGCGTGCAGGTCCGCAATCAGCCCCGCATAACCGCGATCGAAGCCGGGCATCAGCTCGTTCTTCATCCGCGGATAATGTTCCCAGTGGGTATCCCATCCGGAACCCGCAAGACCGAACTCGTCCCAGAAAACCGTGACAAAGCGAGACCCCGCTTCGACCAACCGCCGAGCCGCCAGACAGGACTGCCCGAACAGCGTATGCCCGTACGAATCCCGCATGCCGGGAGCTTCACGCCGCACGTCGAGCGCCTTACGGATCGCTTCGCTGCCGATCATGCTGTAGGCCGATTCCCGGAACGGATCGTGTACGTCGATCTTGTCCCGCACTCGGCGGGCGTCGTCCAGTTGCTCCAGCAGCGATTTCCGCTGGTTCAGCCGGTCGATCGTCATATCCGCCGGCAGCGTCGTGGCATCGCCGAGGGTGAAGTACGCATCCGGCTCGATGCCGACGTACGGTTCGTCGAATTCGATCGTGCTGGTGGTGAGCGTTTTGGTGATCTTGCGATTCGCCTTGCCGACGAACCGCGTGAAGTGCGGGTTGTGCTCCGAACCCAGGAACGCCGCATACGGGCCCGCACGTGCGACCTCGCCCGTGCGCTGGCTGCTCATCGGCCACGGCAGAAAAATGTTATCCGGGATCGGCTTCGGCTTGGCGGATTTCTGCTTCTCCAGCCAGTTCACCACGGAACCGATGTAGGGCCAGTGCCGCTGATCGTGCGGGTTCAGCTCCATCTGCACATCAATGGTCGGCACGGCGGTGGTGGCATAAGCCACGCCGTGGATCGGCTGATTGTGCGTCAGCGATCGCGCGACCGTCACGTGATGCATCACCTTCGAAGTGTGCGGAAGCAGTTCGCAGACCTGACAGCCCGGCAAGGACGAGTTGATCGAACCGAGATCCCCGCGAATCTCAACCGGCGCATCGGGCTTCTGATCCGCGAATTCCAGCTGACTCGGCGAGCCGTAGAGGAACAGCAAAATGCACGATTTTGCCTTGCCAAAGTGTTGGTCTTGCTTCTTTGATGGATTCGATTCCGCACGAAGCTGATTTGTCAGCGTGTGACCGAACAGGCTCAACCCGCCGACCTGCAGCAGATCGCGGCGTGTCATTCCGTTGCAGAGTTGTTTTTTCGAACCGAGAACCCGGAGCATGGAACGCTCCCCGGAGGGCAGGAACAGGCAAGGACGGCAGGAACTGGTATCATCCCGCGCCACGTGATGGATTGCAAGCGAAAAGCGCGAATCGAAAACCCCGCCCCCGCTCGCCCTTTGCAGTTCATGCTCTTATACTCGCTGAGTTCGTCATTTTTCTGAAAGTGAGTCAAACATGGATCGTTTCGTTCGAACGCTTCTCGTCACGCTAGCGCTGCCCGCATTCACTTTGGCTGAGGACTGGCCTCAGTGGCGCGGCCCCGAGCGTACGGGTATTTCCAAGGAGACCGGCCTCCTGAGTTCCTGGCCCGCCGACGGGCCGAAACTCCGCTGGGAGCGCACCGACCTCGGCACCGGTTACTCTTCGCCTGCGGTCAGCAAGGGCGTGGTGTACATCCAGACCACCAAGGGGAACGACGAATTCACCGTCGCGCTCAGCGAGAAGTCCGGCAAGGAAATCTGGTCCACGAAGATCGGACAGGTCGGCAAGAACATGGGTCCGCAATACCCCGGCACCCGCGCAACGCCCACGGTGGACGGTGATCACATCTACAGCCTCGCGTCCGACGGCGAACTCAACTGCCTGACCACGAACGGCGACATTGTCTGGCACAAGAACTTCAAGACCGATTTTGAAGGCAAAGTCGGCATGTGGGCCTACACCGAATCGGTACTGATCGACGGTGACAATCTGGTCTGCACGCCCGGCGGAGAGACCGCCACGCTGACCAAGCTGAACAAGAAGACCGGCGACGTGATCTGGAAGTCCGCAGTGCCCGGTGGCGACCTCGCCGACTATGCCTCGATCATGATTGTCGAAGGCGGAGGCCGCAAGCAGTACGTGCAGTACATGCGTAAAGCCCTCGTGGGCGTCGATGCCAAGACCGGCGAGTTCCTCTGGAAGTACAGCAAGACTCAGGATCCCGGCGCCAGCATTCTCACACCGGTCGTGTTCAAGAATAAAGTCTTCGTCGCCGGTTCGCGGACCGGTGGCGCGGTTGTTGAATTGACGGCGAAGGACAAAGGAGTTTTGGCGAAAGAAGTCTTCTTTGAGAAAAACATCGCCCCGAGCCTCGGTGGTGCGGTTCTTCTGGACGGGTATCTGTATGCGTCGTCCGGTAACAATCTGATCTGTGCGAAATTCGAGACGGGTGAGATTCTCTGGAAGGATCCATCCGTTGGTCCTGCTTCGATTTGTCTTGCGGATGGAAAGCTGTATGTTCGCGGTTACAACACGGGCGAGATTGCGCTGGTGGAAGCGAACCCGAAAGAATACAAGGAACTTTCGCGCTTCAAGCAACCGCACAAATCGCGGATCCAGGGCTGGCCGCACCCGGTCGTTGCCAATGGCGGATTGTACATCCGCGATATGGATGCGCTTCTGTGCTTCGATGTGAAGAAGGACTGATCAGCCTTCACTGATGAGCAGTTCCTTGGAGACCGTGAGCGCGTCCAGCAGGACGGGGTTCACGGTCACACCCGTTCCGCTGCCGGTGAGCATGGGCGCACGTCCACCGCGGCGGAAGGTGATATCGTCCAGAATCACATTCTTCGTGATGAGATGGCGATCGTAGCTCCCCTCGAGATACCGAATGCCGCGAACGCTGCACGCGAACATCCGCCCCGCCCCCGACAGAATCGCCGTCTCTCCCACCTGGCACCCAAGCTGATAGCCGAGCTTGTTCTGCAAGGCGTATTGCGCCAGCCGCAGCGTGGGGATGAACCCGCCACACTTGCTGATCCGCAGATTGAACAAATCACAATACTGACCATCCAGTGCCCGTTCGGCATCGATCATCGAACACAGTGATTCGTCCAGCATGATCGGCGTCGTGACTTGTCTGCGAATCTCCGCAAGCGCCGCTACGTCTTCATGACGCACCGGTTGCTCGACACTCGTGATGGCGAACGGTTCCAGCTCGCGGATGCGCTCGGCGGCATCGTCCGGGCTCCAGGCTTCGTTGGCATCCACGCGAAGATCAACTCCGGAGCCGACACGCCGACGAATGATGCCCAACCGCTCGGCATCGTCCTGCCCGGCGATACCGACTTTCACCTTGACTTGTTGGAATCCGTAAAGACGCATCGCCCAGCCCATGACGCGTGCTTTCCAGCCCTTCGCACCCATGATTGCGCCGCTGTAACGAACCTCCGGCCGCGGTTCGTACAGGTCGGGTGCGATCCGCCGCGTGACGTTCATCATCGGTTCACCGAATGCACGGCCGAACGCATCGAGATACGCCATCTCGACCGCACACCGGGCCGCATTCCCCTGACAATTGCGATCGTCGCCGGCAACGGGTGACAGCTGAATCTGTTCCGCCCATTTCACCGTGTCTTCGAAGTCGGTGCAGGGCTTCAACTGGCGCGCCAGATCGCTGGATTTGATGAGGTCGATGGCGGATTGTATCGTCTCGCCCGTGACGTAATCCCGCGGTACGCCCTCGCCGTATCCGGTCGTTCCATCGCCGAGCTTGATCCGCACCACGAGATTGTCGGTCTCGGTGCGGACATGCGAGGCGTGCTTGATCGGTTTCTTGAGCGGAACGCGGATCTGACGGACTTCGAGTTCGGTCACTCGCATGAAGGTTCTCGATGTTACTCGGAAATGGCGGAGGTGGGTTTTTCCGGCGGCATGATCATTTGGACACCATCTCGAGACAGCCACAGACCCATAAGCACGAGCAATCCGGCGCTGATGATGGGCAGCAGGCGGAACCAGCGGCGCTCGCCGTATTTCTTTCCGCCGGCCCGATGCGCCAGCACCACGGCCATGCCCAGCAGAACAAGCACGCCCGCAAGACCCACGCTGAACGCAATGAGAAGCGGAACCGCGAATGCCAGACGGCCAAACGAAATCGCCAGAAACAGCAACATCACCGCATCCCAGCACGGGACCAATCCACCGCCGATGCCCAGGAGAATCACGCGCGACCAGCCGGTTTTCTCAAGCGGTTCCTGATCGTGCGTGTGATCGCAGTCCGGACCATGAACGTGATCATGATCATGGTGGTGATGGCCATCACCGTGATGATGGTGATGACCGCCGCCGAAGTGGACATGGTCCGCTTTTCCGGCGAGCCGACGCATCAGCAGCCAAAGGCCGACGAAGAAGATCAGCATTCCGCCCGCGAACTGCAGCCAGCCCTGCGCCTCTTTCGGAACCTGCGAACCGTAAAAGTACCAGAGCGCACACGCGAGGATGATCACGGAACCGGTATGGGCGATGGTGGTTGTGAGGCCGAGCACGAGGGCGTGCTTCATGGTTCCGCGTTCGCCCACGAGGTAGGCCGCGACCAGCGTTTTGCCGTGCCCGGGTGTGAAGGCGTGGCCGGCGCCGAAGATCAGCGCGGCGAACAGCAACAGGCCGACACCCGCCTGCGAATCGAAGAGCGATGCGAGACCGTTTTTCCACAGCCCTTCAATTAATCCTGGCTTTGCGGAAAGGGTCGGATCACCTTCCACCGATCCGGGGCTCAATTCGGGCAGGGGAGAAGCCGATTCGCCGGGCAGGCGTGTGAACTCCGCCGTGGCGGTTCGCAGGCGTGCTTTTTCCTTGGGTGTCATTTCGAGTGCGGGTTTCGCCTGCACCCGCCGCGGATCGTCGATGTCGTGAATGTCAAGCAGCGTACCCTCGTTGAGAACGGTCAGGATGATCTTGCCGGGATAAGTATCGCTGCCGTCACTGTTGGCGAAGGTGTGATCGTGGACCGTGAGGCGCGAGCGCTCGCCGACCGGCGGATTCCACGGCGCTTCGAATTCGAAACGGATGATGAACTGCTGATCGCTCTCGGCGGTGATTGTGAGCTTGTCCGCCCGGTGAGTCCAGTTGAGGCGATCGCCGTCGTTGAGTTTGACGTCGAGGCCGTCGGCGAGGAGCTGAGCTTTGCGCTTGGCGTAGACGCTGGCGAGATCGCGCAGGCCCTTGATGGTGGCGATGTCGTCTTTGGAGAGGATCTGGTTTCCCTCGGCCGCCATGGTGATGGCGTTGATTTCGAGTTTGTATTTGATGCGGACGGCGGAGTCCGAGAAGCGCACGGCGATCTCGCGCTCGGCGCGCATGCCGGGGAAGGTATGGGCCGTCGCGCTCACGGCCAGGATGAGAAACGCGCCTGCGGCAAGGGTGGATCGCATGACGTCATTCTACAGACGCGATCCGTTCTGTGCGGAATGAAAATCTAAGGGGACTGTCACCTTTTTAATAAAAATATTTTTATTAAAAAGGTGACAGTCCCCTTAGATTGGCCCTGCGCTCACTTTGGCTGGCAGGCGCCGAGCGCGATCAGACAATAGCCCGTCACCAGATTCGGATCGCCTTCCATCCAGCGGTCCGTCTCGTTCGTCCAGCTCCCGTCCGGCTTCTGACGCTTCTTCAGTGCATCGAAAAGATCCGCACGCCAATCGTGCTTGACACCCTTGTCATCCTCGAACGTGTCCTCGCCCAGCACCTCCATCGTCTTCGCGAATGTCGTGTAATAGTAGTACAGACCGCGGTTCGCCAGCAGATTCGGCATGCCCGGATTCTTGTCCAAAGTGTAGTTCTTCTTCGCCCAGCCGAGCGCCGCCTTGAACCGCGGATCGTCCTTCGAAATCCCCGCATAGATCATGCTCTTGATCCCCGCATACGTCATACTGCCATAGCCGCTCAGCGGAGCGCCCGGCGCATCGCTCGTCTTCGTCGATCCGCCGCCCGCCGCCGAATAAATGAAACTCCCATCGTTAATCTCACCCGCCCACGGCTGATCGTTATGCTCGGACTTCAGATTCTGACAGCGGCTCACGAAGATCGCCGCCTTCTTCATCGCCGGGTCGTCGTTCCCCGCACCCGCTGCCGCCAGCGCATCCAGGAAAAACTGAGTGTTCGAAAGGTCCGGCCGGCTCTTGCTGTCGTATCCCGCCCCGCCGTAAAAATCGTCCTTCGCCGTCTTCCCTTCGCCGTCATCCCATTGAAGCTTCCGCAGAAACTCCGCCGCCGAACCGATCACCGGCTTGTACTTCTCATCACGCTTCGCCGCCGCCAGCGCCATCACGTTCACACTCGTCACATAATTCTGAAGACCCACTCGCGGATCGCTTCCCGCGATATGCCCCGCCTTCGGATTCACCAGGCTCTCAATGTACGTCAAACCCTTTGCCGCCGGGTCCGCATCCGGTGCCACGCCGCACTTCAGCAGCCCCGTCACCACCACACCGCTCACGCCCATCGCCTGCGGACCGTTGCTCCAACTCCCGTCCGCTTTTTGATTCGCTTTCAGAAACGCCACCGCCTTGTCCACCACCGCCTGCCACTCGGCCTTCGTGGGGCCAGCCGAAGCCAGCGAAACAAAAAACGGCAAGACCACCAGCGAGTAAAACATTCGTTTCATGAGTCGTCCTCAAAAGTTCTCATCGAGAATAGCAAAGCAATTGTTATGCCGCCAAAACCTATTGTTTTTCTGCCAATTCTCCAGACTTTGCGGTCATTCTCTGCTCATTGATGAACACGAAATGCCCACTGCGTTTCAGGTTCCATCCGAACCACCTACAATAGAGCTATGAACTCGCTCAGCCCTCAATCGGATGACCAGCCAACCTTAACATTCTGGGGAGCCGCCGCTTCGGTCGGTGGCTCCATGCACCTGCTCGATGTCGATAATCGCCGCATTCTGCTCGACTGCGGACTCAATCAGGGGAAGCGCGAAGAGGCCCGCGAACGCAACAGCCACTTCCCCTTCCATCCCGATCAGCTCGACGCCGTCATCGTCAGTCACGCCCACATCGATCACTGCGGGAACCTGCCGACCCTCACACGCCGCGGGTACTCCGGCCCCATCTATTGTACGCCGCCCACCCGCGACCTCCTCCGCGTCATGCTCCGCGACTCCGCCAAAATTCAGGAAGAAGACGCCGCCCACATCAACATCGCCCGCAACTATGCCGAGCCGTGGGTCCAGCCCCTCTACACGCACAACGACGTCCATCGCGTGTTCGATCAACTCGTCGTCGTGCCGTTCCAGACCGAATTCGAAGTCGGCCGCTCCGTCCGCATGCGCTTCATCGAGGCGGGGCACATCCTCGGCTCCGCCGCCGTTCATGCCGTCATCGCCGCGCCCGACCGCCCTCGACGGCTCACCTTCACCGGCGACCTCGGCCGACGCGGAAGCCCCATCCTCAAACCGGCCGAAGCGCTCCCGCCAGCGGATGTGTTCGTCTGCGAAAGCACCTACGGCAATCGCGTGCACGAACCGATGGAAGAGACCATCCACAAACTTTACGAAGTCGTGAAAAGCACCGTCGCCCGCGGAGGCAAAGTGCTCATCCCCGCCTTCGCACTCGGCCGCACGCAGCTCATCATCCACCTCCTGCAGCGCGGATTACGCGAACGCCGAATCCCGAACATTCCGATCTACGTTGACAGCCCGCTCGCCGCCGATGTCGCCGACGTCTACCGTTCGCATCCGAACAGCCTTTCGGCTGAAGTCGCGCAGGCCGTCGAGGAAGGGCACGGCATTCTCGGCGGAGACGGCGTGCGCTACATCCGCGAATTCGAAGAAAGCATGAAGCTGGTCACGCGGCCCGGCCCGATGGTCGTCATTGCCTCCGCCGGAATGTGCGATGCGGGGCGCATCGTCGCCCACCTCAAGCAGAACATCGACGACCCGCGCTGCACCGTCGCGCTCGTGAGCTATCAGGCACACGGCACGACCGGCCGGCGACTGCTCGAGAACAAGCCCACCATCCGCTTCCAGGGCCGCGAGTGGAACAAGTGGATCGACGTGGTTCACCTCAACGGCTTCAGCGGCCATGCGGACCGCGACGACTTCCTCGCCTACCTCACTCCGCTCGTGGGCAAAGTCGGCAAAGTCCGCCTGATCCACGGCGAACACGAACAGGCGGACGCCATGGCGGACACGCTCCGCACCGCCGGCTTCGCCGATGTGAAAGTGCCCGAAGCGGGCGAATCCGTAGTGATCGGATGATCACGAGAAAACAAAGGGGACGGAGAAATCAAAGGGGACGCAGCTCATTTCCCAAGGGAAATGAGCTGCGTCCCCTTTGAGTTTTGTGATCATTATTTGGAAGAAAACTTCCATAATTGGATCACGTTGCCGCCCGGTTGGTCATCCGGACCGCTCCTGCGCAACGCCACCGCCAGCGCTTCGCCGTCCGGTGCGAACGCCATCGCGTCCAGCAGTTGCGTCCGACCCGGCTTCGCCGGCTGACCGACGACTTGGCGACTCTCCACGTCGTAAACCGTGATCTCCGGCTGTGAAAGAAATGGATTACTGTGTTCCACTATCCGCACAACGGCAACGCGGTCGCTCTTCGGACTGAACAGCAACGCATTTCCGCGGATCTGCAAGTTCTCCGCCTTCGCCAGCGGTTCGCCGATCGGCTTGCCCGTCCGGTAATCCCACACCACAACCTGACCATTGCACCCGCTGCTGATCGCCCGCTTCCGGTCCGGACTGATCGCACACGCCAGCGGTCCACCGCAATTTTCGTGATCGTTCGGAACCTCCAGTGCAAGCGTCTCCGCCGCCGTCGGCAGAACGGGCCGGCCATTCGGGCCGAAGGCGGGGGACATGCCCAGAGTCCAGCCGGCCGGCTCGCTGATCCGCGCCACCGTCGCAGATTCATTCTTGTGCAATTCCCGCGGCCAGTCCTGCGCTTCGCCAATCGGCTCGCCGGTCTTGACATCGAATGTGTGCGCGGAGTAGGTCACACGGTTGGCTTTGATCGGGTCGAGCAACTTTTTGCGGTAATTGGCACGCAGAACACTGAAGGTCTTGCCGTCGGGCGAAAAGGCGATTCGGTGGATTCGACCGTTCGGCAGTTGGGCCTTCGGTCCCGGTGTCAGATCGGGCAAGTGCCAGAGTTGCCAGGAGCCGTCGTGGGAACCCGTTGCCGCCGTCTTGCCGTCGGGACTGATCGAACCGGAAGCGGAGACATGATCGCTCTTCACCGGGCCCGCACGGAGTTTGCCGGTCGCGACATCCCAGAGCCGCAGTTCGTGGCCGTCCGCACCACCACGGGCAGTGACCTCGCTGGCGGTGAGAAGTGTGCGGCCATCGAGCGTGTACGCCAGCCATTTGACGCTGCCGGTCGTCTTCAGAATGTGTATCGGCTTCGCATCCTCGGCACGAAGTACGACCGTAATTGAGAGGGAAACGAACACGGTCAACAGGATGCGCAGGAACATGAGTTTGAGTTCTCAGAGAGGTGTTGTATTCAACATTAGGAATGATCCGAAAATTGACACGGGTGTGATAGTTGCCGACCCCCGTAGAGCTGTTTGGCCCCGCTTCGGTCTTTGGGCCGACGGAGGGAGCCGACGAACGAACCATCCCGACACGGCCGAGTGACCATCGAGTGGGACGTGGGTGAATCGAAGGGTGCCGGGAAACGCGACGGAGCGACCGAGAAAGCCGCTCAAGGATTTTCGTTTTTACTCAAGTTGGAGGGCCATGAGAGCGGTTCGGCGTCTGGGACACGGCCAGCCGCCCGCAGCTCCTCTGCGGCCGCCCGCCACTCGGGCATGTCCTCCAGTTCGCGGACTACGGCCGCGATGGCAGGGTCGCGGGCAGCGTGTTGGAGCAGCGGGCCGACCGCGTACAGCGTGGCCTCGTACCGGAAGTTGGGGAACTCCCGCCGCAGGTCGGCCACCGTCCGCTCGCGCTCGACACCTGCCGCAGCTAGCCGGACCAGCACCTCAACGGCGTTTCCCTGGGTCCAGTCGTACTTCCCGAACGCCACCCGGCGGAGGACCGGCAGGGCCGCCGCTCCGAACTGGAAGAACAGCTCGAAGGTGGCAAACTGCCAAGTGGACAGCCAACCGCCCAAGCCCCGCTGCTCGTACCCGAACCCCGGCGGCTCCGGCCGGGGCGGGGAGTGGAACCGGGTGGCCAACTCCTCAACGACGGACGGCCCCAACTCCCGCGCGACGGTGGCGGCGCGGGCGCGGAACTGCTCCACGTCGTCGATCAGGACGGCGACAGACGTTACCGCTGTGTCTAGAGCCGTCGCCACACAAAAGCCCTCCGGCGGCCGAACGAATCCATGCTTGCCGGGGGATCGGTTACGCTATCCGATATCGCCCGTTCCTCTCACGTCGAGGTGCATCATGAATCCCAAGACCCTCCCATTCTCCCATCGATCTCGGCAAATACCACTCCGTTTTCTGCTGGTATCACGCCCACTCCGGCGAAGTCGCCTTCCGCTCCGCACCCACCACGCCCGAATCCCTCCGCCACCAGCTCACATGCCGCCACTGTCACCGCCGTGACTGTTGGGTGAGTGACAGTCGGTTGTCACTCGCGTGATGGCTGACCGACCCCGTAGAGCTGTTTGGCACCGCCTCGGCAGTGACAGTCCGTTGTCACTGCCGTGAGATGAGAGGCCAGCGAAAGAACCATCCCGGTGCGGCCCGGTGATCCCAGGAGGGATCCCTGTGGTGAACGCGTGCGAGCAGACTGGGCTTCAAAGTGCTTCAGGACGGGCGTTCAGCCCGACCCAGAATCTTCGTTTTTAGTCAAGTCGGTTGGCCATG